>NZ_MKEQ01000002.1:0-600000 GCF_001875655.1 Enterobacter hormaechei ATCC 49162 | reverse complement strand
GATTACGAATAACGGAATAGGTACGCTGCTGAAGTACCTGCGCATCACGGAATACCAGATAGGCGGTGTGATAGGAAAGCAGCGCGGCGACATCCTCCCAGACGCCCTCGGCACGAAATAACGCCGCCGCCTTGTCCGCATCGAGTCGTAAAATAGTCGACTCCCTTTCCGCACGAAGAAAATGTCCCTGCGTAGGCTGGATCATCTCTGCAATACCAAACAAATGCGGCTCGTAAACGGTCACGACCACCAGCCCATCCGAGGCCCGCAGGAGGGACAGCTCTCCCTCCAGAAAGAGGTACATCTGCTGTTTCCCTTTGCGTAACCAGGTGAGTCGCTTACGCGGGACAACTTGCACTTTCTCCGCTATCGGCTCAAGGATAGCGGTTAATCTTTCGATGGATTTTTCGGGTCGAACAGGCGGTAAAATATGCATGGCACAACCTTCTGACAATGAATATCAGCCATTATAGACCATATATTTTAAGCGGTTAGCCGATCAAAACTGATAGCTGTAGTTGACGCTGGCAAACCAAAGATAAGGATGATCGTAACTTCCGGCAAACACCGCGGGTGATTTCACATGCGACGACTGCATATGCAGATACGAAACGGCAAACCCAATATTGCTGGCCGGGGTGATCTGATACTGGGCTCCCGTGCCAAATCGCCACTCGTCGCCGGTGGGTAAGGTTAAGGCCACATCACTCTGGCTTTCATACGGCGAGCTGTCGAACGCCACACCGGCATTCAGTCGCCACTGAGGTGTTGGACGATACTGTACGCCCACCGCGCCGTGCCAGGTGTCCTTCAGGCGGCTGACGTTGTTCAGTTGCTGATCTCCGACGACGATTTGCGGCGCACCGAACTGGCTCCAGTCCTGCCAGCCGAGATCGCCCATCACCGACCACCGCGGGTTAATATCATGCACAAGACTGAGCATGATTTGCTGCGGCGCGCTGATTTGTGCCGACACCGGCAGGTCGTAAGTGCCATGCTGCACGCGCACTTTGCCGTTAATAGTGTAGCGATAGTTCGTCTCGCTGTTCCATGTGATACCGGCTCGCGTCTGGTCGGTCAGTTGCATGAGTAACCCAAGCCGATAGCTCATGGCCCAGTCCTCATCGTGCCGCCGGTAGTCGTTATCATTAACGTTGCGGGTCAGCGAGAAATAACCGTAATTAACGTTGGCGGACGCCCCTATTGAGAGGCGGTCGTTGAGCTTATAAGCCAGTGACGGACTGAGCGTCATTGCGACCAGAGTGCTCTTTTTAATCAGCCTGTCCCCTGCCCAGCTACCGTAATCGATCCCCAGACCGTAATTACCGTAAAGCCCCACGCCTGCATAGAGATCATCGTTTATTTTCTGACTATAAAAGGCGCTGGCATTCGGGATGGTTTTCATCACGTCGCCGGGGCTTTGATGGGCATCGTTATCCAGCTGGTTGTCGATGGAGCCATCCATTACCTGTAACCCACCGGTGATCATATGATCCGGTAAACGCGTCATGCCAGCAGGGTTGGTCATGATTGTAGAGGCATCCTGCGCTCGAGCCGCCTGCCCTGCTCCGGCAAGCGCGGTGTCTTCGGTGCCAGCTTCATAAAAATAGAGTGCGCTGGCATGGGCACTGGAGGCGGCTAATGCGCCAGCACACAGGAGGAGTCGTGTTTTCATCTGCGATCCGGGAAATAAAAAATTTGCCGACAGATATAACAGGAGAAAATGTAGGGGTAAAAAGGAAGAGGGTTTAATTTTAAATTATGCGCGGATCAGCCCCTCTGACTATTTTGGCAAATCAGCATGGATGGCAAGCGTTACTCCTCACAGGGATCCCCCTTGTCCTCTCGCATGGATTCAATAAACTCCCGTTGCTCCTGTGTGAGTTCAAGCTCATCCAGCAAGCGATCTAACTCTTCTTCAGGTGATTCCTTTTGATTTCTTCTTTTCCCGGTAGCCATACTCACCCTTGAGTTATTAGGATTAATCTCAGGGTATCCAGGGTACAGGAAATGTGCAACTCAGCGTGTTACGCCTTGGGTTATTGGTTGTTTAGCAGAGGAAGGTAAATGACAACGTTTGTTGAATAATATCTTGAATAACATGCTGAATCACAGCAACACCACCGACACCAGATACGGACTGGATTTAGACCAGTAAGTCGTTAGCCGTGCGATCGATGAGATGGATTTATAAAGAGAGTTACGAGACAAGAGAACCTTTTACACGACTACAATCTCTCATTTTCTGAAACAGACAGATCCATTCTCAACAATGTCTTACATCGGATATGATCAGGATGTGCAGGACGATTTCTCAAAAGAGTTTTCTTTAGGATCACTTAACTCAAATGCCCCCATAGTTACATTTTGGTTTTGTTGCGTTTGCTCATTTACTCATCTGCATCAAAAACCTACACTTTCCGCATGGACTTATAAGCAAAATAAGGAAAAGGACGAATGGCCATTGGTCATTTTTTATTCAGAGGTGATAAGACAGCTTGCGGTGGTAGGATTATTGAAGGATGCCCCGACCATCATTTTTTCAATAAAGATATGGCATGTGAAAGCCATAAAGTAACCTGTGGCAAACATCCCGGGTATTATCGCATCTACGGCGGTCTTGATAGTGATACCATACATGGTAAAAGAGTAGCCGGTACACTGCACAGCCGTAGTTCATGTCCCTGCAATTCACGTTTTATTCCTTCCATTGATGACACTTACGAATTTTCTACAGAGGCAGAGAAAGCCGACACAGCCCAATCTCACGTTGTTGAATTTCCCATTCTCCCCGGCCCGATAGACGATCCCGAAAATGATAGCTTCGCTGACACCTGTAAGCCAGAAGATAACCTGCTATTGAACGGGGTTTACCTCTGGACTGAAATCACAGACGCAGGACATGCTTTCGTTTCCGTACATCAAGACAATTCGATTTATCTCTATACCTATGGTCGCTACGGCAGAACAGGCCCCGGGAATTTAACTGGAGATGGAATTTTAAACTTTCTGCAAGATGAAGACGCGAGGGTTTACTACAGAGCAGAGCTGTACCGAATGGGCGCAAGAGCGTTTAGAATAGATGATGCTGATCCAACGAAAACGAGGCAATTCTTTGAAGATCTTTGGAACAAGGGTGAAACAGCGATTCGCACATTGGAAATGAAAGAAACAACCCAACGCAGAGGCCGCACAATTGATGAGTACGACGTAACAGGAAACAACTGTACCACTCACTCTGTTGAAGGGATTAAGTTTGCTGGTTCAACGGTATTCGAGCACAACTACACATTGACTACGACGCAGATTCCTATCGAATCCGAAGAAGATTTCACAATCCCTGTCTCATTGCAGCGTTATCTTGAGTCAAAAAATTCTGACTTCTCATCAATGACAGTTGTTGAAATGACAGGCGAGTTTAAAAAAATGTATCCCAACAAGGACAATTTATCGCGATACCAAGGGTCGCCAAAGGGTTATGTTCAGCACATTGCAGCCGAAGCAGCTGCTACTGGCGATTCATTATCGCAGTATTCCAGCGGTACTTTTGGCGGCGTATTAGGTGGATCTTATGACGTTGACGAATAGGACTAAAACCATTCTCCGTTGGGGAGGGATTTGTATTGTCAGCCTGGGTTACTTTCTCGGACTGTTTGCAGCCTCGCAAGCATTCGAAATTTTCTTACAAAATCAGACACTTACATAAAACCCCATTACATTAAAAGAGTATTACCAAGCTGTTGATTCGCTTGCTCAGGCTACAAACGGTATTTTTGATGCGGCAATTTACGGTTTCGCAGTCTGCGTCCCTCTGATCCTGCTTATCTTCAAAAAAGTAAGATGAAGCCAAAGGCTGGAGATATTCAGCCTTTCCCCTTTTCCCCAATTTCAGATAATAGAAGCCATAAAGCCTGGTTGGTAATACAGCAACAAACGGAGCGTAGCGACTCCAACAGACTGTCAGAGTGATCATAACGCTGAGTTATACTGTCATCTCACCATGTAACTTAGCGTGACAGTTACCAAGGGTGGATCTCAATGGTAGAACCCATAGGCGACTAAAATAGGTAACGATTTAAGTTGCTGATAGAAAAGGCTTTTAAGGCTTATCCACAAGAGAAGAAACTGGAGCGGGCGAAGGGAATCGAACCCTCGTATAGAGCTTGGGAAGCTCTCGTTCTACCATTGAACTACGCCCGCTTTGAGGTGCGTAAGGCATTATAGACCTTACGCCTCTTCATACAAGCCTTTAACCCACTAAGTGGCGATTAAATAATCACTTAGCACTTTGGTTTACTGCCCTGCGCCGGAAGATAGCGCTGCGGATCGATGGCCGTGGCCTTATAGCGGATCTGGAAGTGCAGCTTCACCGTATCCGTCCCGGTACTGCCCATGGTCGCAATCTTCTGCCCCGCCTTCACGTTCTGGCCGTTATTGACCAGCATCGTGTCGTTATGCGCATACGCCGTAATGTAATCCTCACCATGCTTAATCATGATCAGGTTACCGTATCCACGTAGCTGGTTACCGACATAGACCACCTTCCCGGCCCCGGAAGCGTAAACCGGTGTGCCGCGCGCGGCAGCGATATCAATACCTTTGTTTCCGCCTTCCGAGAGCGAATACGGCGCCACCACTTTTCCGCTTGCAGGCCAAATCCAGCAGCGCTGACCGACCGGCGGCCAGGATGATTTAGGCACCTGATAGGATGGCGTGACTTTGGCTGTTTTACGCGTGGAGGACTTTTTCCCTGAGGAGGAACCGCCGTTAACCTTGAGCTTCTGTCCAACCTCAATGGTATACGGTGGAGAGATATTATTCAGGCGCGCCAGCTCCTTCACGCTGGTTCCGGTGGCACGGGATATGCGGTAGAGCGTGTCCCCGCGCTTAACGGTATAGACTGCACCAGAATAACTGCCCATATCCGAAGATTTACTCCCCGAGCATCCCGCTATAAGTAGCGTCAGCGTCAGGCAGAAAACGGCAATGATCGGGTTTCTCGTCAGGCTTCCTGCAAACAAAACAGCTCCTCGGTCAGCGTGAATGGCGCACTATGATAGCAGCCCAAACTGATGCGGGTCATGCCCTTTTCCGCTCTGTGGGCCAAACCGTTCGGATAAGAATGCAGTATAATAATTCCGCTGATGGTGCTGAACCATTAAGCATTTTGGCACTGGAGCATCAATGAGTATTCAAGAACACGTTATTTTGGTAAATGACCAGGGAAAGGTGATTGGCACTCAGGAGAAGTACGCCGCGCACACGTCACACACCCCGCTACACCTGGCTTTCTCTTCATGGCTGTTTAACGCTCACGGAGAATGTCTGATCACCCGGCGCGCCTTAAGTAAAAAAGCCTGGCCCGGCGTATGGACGAACTCCGTTTGCGGACATCCACAGGCCGATGAAGCGACAGAGCAGGCGATTATCCGCCGCTGCCGCTTTGAAGTCGGCGCCGAAATCACGGACATCACCCCCATTGCCCCGGAGTTCCGCTATCGTGAAGCCGACCCGTCAGGGATCGTTGAAAACGAAATTTGCCCGGTCTATGCCGCCCGCGTAACAAATACCCTCGCAATCAACAGCGAAGAAGTGATGGAGTATCAGTGGGTGAAGCTGGACGCGCTATTTCGCGCGCTGGACGCTACGCCGTGGGCTTTCAGTCCGTGGATGGTGCAGGAAGCGAACGCCGCGCGCGAAAAACTCAGCGCCTTCGCGGCGCAATAAAAAAGCCCCGGCGATAAACGCACGGGGCTTTTTTTACGTCTTAACGGCTTATTTCACCGGACGCATCGCCGGGAACAGGATCACGTCGCGGATGGTGTGGCTGTTGGTGAACAGCATTACCATACGGTCGATACCAATACCCAGGCCAGCCGTCGGCGGCAAACCGTGCTCCAGCGCGGTCACGTAGTCTTCGTCGAAGAACATCGCTTCGTCGTCGCCTGCCGCTTTCGCGTTAACCTGATCCTGGAAGCGCTGCGCCTGATCTTCTGCATCGTTCAGCTCGCTAAAGCCGTTACCGATTTCGCGGCCACCGATGAAGAATTCGAAGCGGTCAGTGATTTCCGGGTTCTCGTCATTACGACGCGCCAGCGGAGACACTTCCGCCGGGTATTCGGTGATGAAGGTCGGCTGAATCAGATGCGCTTCGGCCACTTCTTCGAAGATCTCGGTCACGATACGGCCCAGACCCCAGCTCTTCTCAACTTTGATTCCGATGCTTTCCGCGATCGCTTTCGCAGAGTCGAAGTTATCCAGGTCAGCCATTTCGGTTTCCGGACGGTATTTCTTGATCGCTTCGCGCATGGTCAGTTTTTCGAACGGCTTGCCGAAGTCGAACACTTCTTCACCGTAAGGCACTTCGGTGGTGCCCAGAATGTCCTGCGCCAGGGTGCGGAACAGGGATTCGGTCAGCTCGATCAGATCTTTGTAATCCGCATACGCCATATAGAGTTCCATCATGGTGAACTCTGGGTTATGACGTACGGAGATACCTTCGTTACGGAAGTTACGGTTGATTTCAAACACGCGGTCGAAACCACCGACCACCAGACGCTTCAGGTACAGTTCCGGCGCGATACGCAGGTACATGTCGAGATCCAGAGCGTTGTGATGGGTGATGAACGGACGGGCAGAGGCACCGCCTGGGATCACCTGCATCATCGGGGTTTCCACTTCCATAAAGTCGCGGTTAACCATGAACTGGCGAATACCGGCCATGATCTGGGAGCGAATTTTGAAGGTCTTACGGGATTCATCGTTAGAGATGAGATCCAGGTAGCGCTGACGATAGCGCGCTTCCTGATCCTGCAAACCGTGGAACTTGTCCGGCAGCGGGCGCAGGGCTTTGGTCAGCAGACGCAGCTCGGTGCAGTGGATAGACAGTTCACCGGTTTTGGTTTTAAACAGCTTACCTTTTGCGCCCAGGATATCGCCCAGGTCCCATTTCTTGAACTGCTCGTTGTAGATGCCTTCCGGCAGGTCGTCACGAGAGACGTACAGCTGAATGCGGCCGCCCACGTCCTGTAAGGTCACGAAGGACGCTTTACCCATGATACGACGGGTCATCATGCGGCCCGCAACGGACACTTCAACGTTCAGCGCTTCCAGCTCTTCGTTCTCTTTACCGTCGAAGTCTGCGTGCAGTTGGTCTGAGGTGTGGTCACGACGAAAATCGTTCGGGAACGGCACGCCCTGCTCGCGCAGCGCTGCCAGCTTCTCGCGGCGGGTTTTCAGTTCGTTGTTAAGATCGACTACCGCGTCAGCGCCCTGTGCTTGTTGTTCAGACATGTTGGTTCCTCATAACCCTGCTTTCAAACTTGCTTCGATAAATTGGTCCAGGCTGCCGTCCAGCACCGCCTGCGTGTTACGGGTTTCAACCCCGGTACGCAGGTCTTTGATGCGGGAGTCATCAAGGACGTAAGAACGGATCTGGCTGCCCCAGCCGATGTCGGACTTGTTGTCTTCCATCGCCTGCTTCTCAGCATTTTTCTTCTGCATCTCCAGCTCATAAAGCTTCGCTTTCATCTGCTTCATGGCCTGGTCTTTGTTCTTATGCTGGGAACGGTCGTTCTGGCACTGTGTTACCAGCCCGGTTGGAATGTGGGTAATACGCACCGCGGATTCCGTACGGTTAACGTGCTGACCACCCGCGCCGGATGCGCGGTAAACGTCGATACGCAGGTCTGCCGGGTTGATGTCGATATCAATATCTTCATCCACTTCCGGGTAGACAAACGCGGAGCTGAAGGAGGTGTGACGACGACCGCCGGAGTCAAACGGGCTTTTACGCACCAGGCGGTGAACGCCGGTTTCAGTACGCAGCCAGCCGTAGGCGTAATCGCCAATAATCTTGATGGTGACGGATTTGATCCCCGCCACTTCACCCTCGGATTCTTCGATAATCTCGGTTTTGAAACCGCGCGCTTCCGCCCAGCGCAGATACATGCGCATCAGCATGCTGGCCCAGTCCTGCGCTTCGGTACCGCCAGAACCTGCCTGAATATCGAGATAGCAGTCAGCGCTATCGTATTCGCCGGAGAACATGCGACGGAATTCCAGCTGCGCCAGCTTCTCTTCCAGCACGTCGAGTTCTGCCACGGCTTCGTTAAAGGTTTCTTCGTCGTCGGCTTCGACAGCCAGCTCCAGCAGCCCAGAAACATCTTCCAGACCCTGCGCCATTTGATCCAGCGTATCTACGATGGCTTCGAGGGAGGAACGCTCTTTACCCAGCGCCTGAGCGCGTTCAGGTTCGTTCCAGACGTCCGGCTGTTCCAGCTCGGCGTTTACTTCTTCGAGACGCTCTTTCTTGGCATCGTAGTCAAAGATACCCCCTAAGAGCGTCAGAGCGCTCCGTGAGGTCCTGAATGCGGTTTTTTACCGGATTAATTTCAAACATGGTCTGTTTTCTTTTATGAGCTTGTCAAAATGCGGTGATAAGAGCGGGATTGTACCGAATCCACGCCCTTTTTTATAGAGATTACTGACGCTAAATTGGCCAGATATTGTCGATGATGATCTGAAGGGAGCGGTTACCGCGGAACTCGTTAATATCCAGCTTGTAGGCCAATTCAACCTCGCGCACGCCGTTGTCCGGCCAGATGGAGGTATCAACGTTAAAGGCGATGCCGTCGAGCAGCGGCCCGCCGCCGATCGGTTCCACCATCACTTTGAGATGGCGCTCGCCCACAATGCGCTGTTGCAACAGGCGAAAACGTCCGTCAAAAAGCGGCTCCGGGAACATCTGCCCCCAGGGGCCAGCATCGCGCAGCATCTGCGCCACATCCATGGTCATTTCAGCCGGGGAAAGCTCGCCGTCAGAAACCACTTCTCCCTGCAACAGAGCCGGATCGATCCACTCGGTGACCAGTTCGCCAAACAGACGCTGAAACTCATCGAACTTCGCCTCTTCCAGCGACAGGCCCGCCGCCATCGCGTGGCCGCCGAACTTAATCATCAGGTTCGGATGAAGCGTGTCGAGACGCTCCAGCGCATCGCGCATATGCAGCCCCTGAATCGAACGACCGGAGCCTTTCAGCGTGCCGTCTCCGGCGGGCGCAAAGGCAATGACCGGACGGTGGAAACGCTCTTTAATGCGCGACGCCAGAATGCCCACCACGCCCTGGTGCCATTCGGGGTGATACATCGCCAGCCCGCCCGGCAGCGTTTCGCCGCTTCGCTCCAGCTTTTCGCACAGGGTCAGCGCTTCGGCCTGCATGCCCTGCTCAATCTCTTTACGGGTCTGGTTGAGTGCGTCCAGCTCACTGGCCAGCACGCGCGCTTCACCGATGTTGTCGCACAGCAGCAGCGCGACGCCAACCGACATATCGTCCAGCCGCCCCGCCGCGTTCAGGCGCGGGCCGAGAGCAAAGCCTAAATCGCTTGCCGCGAGCTTCAGCGGATCGCGGTTGGCGATCTCCAGCAGCGCCTTAATCCCCGGACGGCATTTTCCTGCCCGAATGCGGCTTAAGCCCTGCCAGGTGAGAATACGGTTATTGGTATCGAGCGGCACCACGTCCGCCACGGTTCCCAGCGCCACCAGATCGAGATATTCCGCCAGGTTCGGCACGGCAATCCCGCGTGATTCGAACCAGCCCTTATCACGCAGCAACGTGCGCAACGCCAGCATCAGATAAAACGCCACCCCTACTCCGGCCAGTGATTTCGACGGGAAATCGCAGTCGCGCAGGTTCGGGTTAATGATGGCTTCGGCGGCAGGCAGGGTTTCTCCTGGCAGGTGGTGATCGGTGACCAGTACCGGGATCCCCAGCGCATGGGCATGATCGACCCCCGCATGAGAAGAGATCCCGTTATCCACGGTCATGATCATCTGTGCGCCACGGGCATGGGCCTGATCGACCACTTCCGGGCTGAGGCCGTAGCCGTCTTCGAACCGGTTTGGCACCAGGTAAGCCACGTTATCGCAGCCCAGCGCACGCAGACTGAGCACGCTCAGGGCGGTACTGGTTGCGCCGTCGGCATCGAAATCGCCCACCACCACAATGCGCGTCCCTTCACGGAACGCGTCGTAGAGCATTTCAGTCGCTTTTTCGATGCCACTCAGCGCTTGCCAGGGCAGCATGCCTTTGACGCTGCGCTCAAGATCGCTTGCCGTACGCACGCCACGGCTGGCATACAGCCGCTTTAACAGTAGCGGAAGCGTGTCTGGTAAATCAGCGGTTTCACCCGCATCGCGGCGGCGCAGTTTTATCGGAGCTTTCACGCGAATTATTTACCACCCATCTGTTTCTGGTGCTCGTCGAGGAACGCTTTCATCTCTTTTGGACCCTGATAGCCCGGCACCACGTAGCCGTTGCTCAGCACAATGGCTGGCGTACCGCTCACGCCAAACTGTACGCCCAGCGCGTAGTGGTTAGCGATGTCGATATCGCAGGACGCAGGCTTCACGCCTTTGCCGTTCATTGCGTCATCAAAGGCCTTATTACGGTCTTTCGCACACCAGATCGCTTTCATATCCTGCTCAGGCTGGCTCTGCACACCGGCGCGAGGGAAGGCCAGATAACGCACGGTAATGCCCAGCGCGTTATAGTCTTTCATCTCTTCATGCAGCTTGTGGCAGTAGCCGCAGGTGATGTCGGTGAAGACGGTAATAACGTGTTTTTCCTGCGCCGCTTTGTAAACAATCATCTCTTTTTCGAGCGCGTTCAGGTTTTTCATCAGCAGCTGGTTAGTCACGTTGACCGGCTGCGCTCCGCTCACGTCGTACATGGGTCCCTGAATGATGTGCTTGCCGTCTTCGGTCACGTACAGCACGCCGCTGTTGGTTAAAACGGTTTTCATGCCAGCCACCGGCGCTGGCTGGATCTCGCTGCTGGCGACGCCGAGTTTCGTCAGAGACTGTTTAATGGCGGCATCGTCCGCATGGGCAAAACCGGAAACCGAAGCTGCCAGCAGGGTGAGCAGCGCTAAAGACTTTTTCATATATGATCCTGTAACAATTCGTCGGCACTCACGCGCGAGGGTGGTGCTGTTGGTGTAGCTGCCGCAGGCGTTCCGTCGCGACATGGGTGTAAATCTGCGTCGTTGAAAGATCGCTGTGTCCAAGCAGCATCTGGACCACGCGTAAATCAGCGCCGTGGTTTAACAGATGCGTCGCGAAGGCGTGACGCAAAACGTGCGGCGACAGCTTCTCACTGTCAATACCCGCCAGTGTGGCGTAATGTTTAATGCGATGCCAGAACGTTTGTCGCGTCATCTGCTGTGCACGCTGGCTCGGGAACAAGACATCTATAGAGACACCGTTCAGCAGCCACGGACGCCCGTGTTCGAGATACGTCTCCAGCCAGTAGACCGCCTCTTCACCCAGCGGCACCAGCCGTTCTTTGTTCCCTTTACCGATGACGCGCACCACGCCCTGACGCAGGCTAATGTCGCTCATCGTCAGGCCAACCAGCTCAGAAACGCGCAAGCCCGTGGCATACAATAGTTCAAGCATGGCTTTATCGCGTAACTCCAGCGGAAGGTCAACTGCGGGCGACTGTAATAATCTCTCAACTTGTGCTTCGCTGAGATCTTTTGGCAACCGCTGAGGCAGTTTCGGCGATGCCAGCAGTGCGCTGGGATCATCCGCGCGGATCTTCTCGCGGTACAGATGCTGGAACAGGCGGCGCATGGCGCTCAGCAGACGCGCGGAGCTGGTAGCTTTGTAGCCTCCTTCCATCCGCTCAGCCAGTAACCCTTGCAGGTCATCGCTTTGCGCGCTTTCGAGCGTCAGCCCCCGGTGCGCCAGCCACTCCACCAGCAGAGTGAGATCCCGACGATAGGCGCTAAGCGTGTTTTCAGCGAGGTTTTTCTCCAGCCACAGCGCGTCGAGAAACTGTTCGATGAGTGCGAGATCCTTTTCCACATCAGCCCCTTTGGTTCTGCAATCTGGCCATTATGCCTGATTGCCATCGGTTTCTGGTACACTACGCGCAAAGTCATAGCAAGAATTGAGATAGTTACGCGATGAATATTGGTCTGTTCTATGGTTCCAGCACCTGCTACACCGAAATGGCGGCGGAGAAAATTCGCGACATCATTGGTCCGGAACTGGTGACGTTGCATAACCTGAAAGATGACGCGGTGGCGCTGATGGAGCAGTACGATGTGCTGATCCTCGGTATCCCGACCTGGGACTTCGGTGAGATACAGGAAGACTGGGAAGCCATCTGGGATCAGCTCGATTCAGTCAATTTTGACGGCAAAATCATTGCGATGTACGGCATGGGCGATCAGCTGGGCTACGGGGAGTGGTTCCTTGACGCACTCGGCATGCTGCATGACAAACTGGCGCCAAAGGGTGCGACGTTTATCGGCTACTGGCCAACAGAAGGCTATGAGTTCACCAGCCAGAAACCGATTATCGCCGACGGTCAGCTGTTTGTCGGGCTCGCGCTGGATGAAACCAACCAGTACGATCTCAGCGACGAGCGCCTGCAAACCTGGTGCGAGCAGATCCTGGGTGAGATGGCCGAGCAGTTCAGCTGATTTACTCCTGCGTCGGCTGTTGCACAATCAACCGGCGCAGATCACGCCACTCTGCGGGATCCATACTGTCTGCGGCCAGCCACAGGTGCTCGCGACGATTGTCCTCAACCCGTCGCAGCCGTAGCATCATCCCCGTGTTAAGCATCCACGGCGTCCCTGTCATCTCCCACTCTTTTCCCTGCCAGCGCAGGCGAGAATCCATCAGCAGCTTAATTTCACCCTGACGGGCGTTGATTCGACGCTGGCTGCGCACGCTGTCAAACACCACAAACGACAGTAATAGCAACCACAGCGGGGTATAGCTAAGTGGCCACGGCACCAGTAACACCAATGCCGCGACCAGACCGTGGAGCAGTAAGGACATCCACTGTGAGCGCCACGAGACGCGAAGATCAGATTGCCACAGGACCACGTTCCTGATTCCGTGTTTGAATTAATTGCACCATCCGTTGCAACTCGGTGTCGGCGGGCTTGCCGTGATTCATCAGCCAGTTGAATAAATCCGGATCGTCAGACTCAAGCAGACGGACAAACAGGCGCTTATCGTCATCGCTTAAGCTGTCGTACTCATACTCGAAGAAAGGCATGATGGAGATATCAAGCTCACGCATGCCGCGACGGCACGCCCAGTGAATACGGGCCTTGTTGTTAATATCCATGTTCTGTTTCCTGCATTACGTTTGGCACAGTCGGTATCCCGTTCGGTATTCATTATTGCTCTCCGGGAACACCTGCTAGTGTAACGTGTTTTTGACCGTTTCTTTACTGGAATATTGCGAACCTCGAGCAGGCTTCCTGAATAATCCTTATAAAGACAGCGGATTACACTATTTTGCGTAGCGCCACGCATAACCGCGTAATGGCACGAATGGCCTGCTGAAAGCGCTTGCATTGAATACAGTCTCTTTTACCATTAGGTATTATCAAAGCGTTAAGCAATTCAGGACATCACTATGGCATTTACACCATTTTCTCCTCGCCAGCCCGCCGCCTCTGCGCGTCTGCCGCTGACGCTGATTACTCTTGATGACTGGGCACTGGCGACACTGACCGGTGCGGACAGCGAAAAATACCTGCAAGGCCAGGTCACGGCGGACGTGGCGCAGTTGACGGAGCACCAGCATCTGCTGGCCGCGCATTGCGATCCAAAAGGCAAAATGTGGAGCAACCTGCGTCTGTTCCGCCGTCAGGACGGATTCGCCTTTATTGAGCGCCGCAGCCTGCGTGACGCCCAGCTTAAAGAGCTGAAAAAATACGCGGTCTTTTCTAAAGTCACCATCACCCCGGACGATGAACACGTTCTGCTGGGGGTTGCGGGTTTCCAGGCGCGTGCAGCGCTGAAAAACCTGTTTGCCGAGCTACCGGATGCCGAAAAACAGCTGGTCAGCGAGGGCGCAACTTCCATTCTGTGGTTCGAACATCCGGCGGAACGCTTCCTGCTGGTAACCGACGTGGCCACGGCGGAACGCGTCACCGACGCCCTGCGCGGTGAAGCACAGCTCAACAACAGCCAGCAGTGGCTGGCGCTGAACATTGAAGCGGGCCTGCCGGTCATTGACGCGGCAAACAGCGCGCAGTTTATTCCGCAGGCGACAAACATCCAGGCGCTGGGCGGCATCAGCTTTAAGAAAGGCTGCTACACCGGTCAGGAGATGGTGGCGCGGGCGAAATTCCGCGGCGCGAACAAACGCGCCCTGTGGACGCTGGCAGGTCACGCCAGCCGCGTGCCGGAAGCGGGTGAAGATCTTGAGATGAAGATGGGCGAAAACTGGCGCCGTACCGGCACCGTGTTAGCCGCCGTCCAGCTCGATGATGGCCGTCTGCTGGTGCAGGTTGTCATGAATAATGACATGGAGCCCGACAGCGTGTTCCGCGTGCGGGATGATGCAAACACGCTCAGCATTGAGCCGCTGCCGTATTCTCTGGAAGATTGATGCTGTATCGCCCGGTGGCGCTGCGCTTACCGGGCCTACAGATCCCGCAGGTCGGGTAAGCCGAAGCCGCCACCCGACAACAAACTACACCTGACCCACATACAAATAAATTGCCAGGAAGTGACACACGCTGCCGCCCAGCACAAAGCCGTGCCAGATGGCATGGTTGTACGGGATGCGCTTGCAGACGTAAAAAATCACGCCCAGCGAGTAGACCACACCGCCCACCGCCAGAAGCGTTACGCCGCCTACCGACAGCTTAACGGCTAACTGATATACCACGATCAGCGACAGCCAGCCCATTGTCAGATAGGTAACCAGCGACAGCACTTTAAACCGGTGCGCAATGGTCAGCTTAAACAGGATCCCCAGCAGCGCCAGGCTCCAGATCACAATCATCAGGCCACGCGACAGCGGTGAGTTGAGTCCCACCAGCAAAAACGGCGTGTAAGTACCTGCAATAAGAAGATAGATAGCGCAGTGGTCAAATTTCTTAAGCCATATCTTCGCCCGTTGATGCGGAATAGCGTGATACAGCGTTGAGGCCAGGAAAAGCAGGATCATACTCCCGCCATACAGGCTGTAGCTGGTGATCGCCATCGCGCTGGCATTGGTATCCACCGCCTGCACCAGCAGTAATACTAAACCGACAATCCCAAACACCAGGCCAATGCCGTGGCTTATACTGTTGGCTACTTCCTCAGCCAGCGAATATCCCTGTGCGATTAATGGTCTGCTCACCATACTTAACTCCGGGAAAACAAAAGATGATTATTCATCGCCAGTCTATGCTAACTGAGAATGATTCCAGTGAACACCTGTTAGCTAAAATAAATCCACATTCAAGGTTTATCCTTATAAATCAGATAACTGTTGATACAATCCACCGCACAGGTGTAAATAATTTCATTAACACCTGAGTAATCAAGGAGATAAATCCGTCTCCCGCCCTTCGTCAACATGGTATGATTTATGAATAGTGTCCGACAGCGAGTTTAGCCATTGTGAGTATGTTCAGCCATTCCGCCATTGCCAGCCTCAACAATCTGGAAATGATGGTCTATAACTATGTCATTAAGAACCGCGACAAAGTGATGTACATGACCATCCGCGAACTGGCGGATGCGGCGGGGGTCTCTACCACCACTATCCTGCGCTTCTGCCGTAAGCTCAACTGCGAAGGCTACTCGGAATTTCGGGTGCGCTTTAAACTCTATCTGGAACAAAACGAGCCGCAGCAGGCGAATTTTGGCGCCAGTGAAATTATCAGCTTCTTCAAAAGCGTAAATAACGAAGAGTTCGATGCGCTATTAGATAAAGCCGTCGATATTATTTTATCTTCTGAACGAATTATTTTTGTCGGTGCGGGCACCTCCGGATCGCTGGCAAAATATGGCGCACGTTTCTTTTCAAATATCGGAAAGTTCAGCAACCATATCGACGACCCTTATTTCCCGGTCACGAATGATATGGCTAAAAATGCGCTGGCCATTGTCCTCTCCGTCTCCGGTGAAACCGAAGAGATCCTGCGCTTCGCCAGCCAGTTCAGCCTGCACCACTGCAAGGTGCTCTCCATCACCAGCCACGAACATTCGCGTCTCGCGAAGCTCGCAGACTTTAACCTCTCCTGGCATGTCCCGCAAACGCGCATTGGCGGCGTATACGATATCACCACGCAAATTCCCGTCATCTATATTCTGGAATCATTAGGCCGGAAACTGGCGAAGAAATTAACAGAATAAAACATCCTGTTTTTTTGATGTGACAAATTACAATTTCCGCAAAATGTTATATCGTGACATTTAATTCCGCTTTGCTAGACTCGAAATCAATAAATCCTGAATTGAGAATAGCAAAGATGAAAAAACTCACCTTACCGAAAGATTTTTTATGGGGCGGCGCGGTGGCGGCGCACCAGGTTGAAGGCGGCTGGAACAAAGGCGGCAAAGGGCCAAGCATCTGCGACGTGCTCACCGGCGGTGCACACGGCGTTCCGCGTGAAATCACGCAGGAAGTGATTGAAGGCAAATATTACCCGAACCACGAAGCCGTCGACTTCTATAGTCATTACAAAGAAGACATCAAGCTGTTTGCCGAGATGGGCTTCAAATGTTTCCGTACCTCCATCGCCTGGACGCGCATCTTCCCGAAAGGCGACGAAACTCAGCCAAACGAAGAGGGGCTGAAGTTTTACGACGACATGTTCGATGAACTGCTGAAGTACAACATCGAGCCGGTGATCACCCTCTCCCACTTCGAAATGCCGCTGTACCTCGTTCAGGAATACGGCGGATGGACCAACCGTAAAGTGGTCGATTTCTTTGTGCGCTTCTCGGAAGTCGTATTTGAGCGCTACAAAAATAAGGTCAAATACTGGATGACCTTCAACGAAATCAACAACCAGCGCAACTGGCGTGCGCCACTGTTCGGCTACTGCTGCTCTGGCGTGGTCTATACCGAGCACGATAACCCGGAAGAGACCATGTACCAGGTGCTGCACCACCAGTTCGTGGCCAGCGCGCTGGCGGTGAAAGCCGCACGCCGCATTAACCCGGAGATGAAAGTCGGCTGCATGCTGGCGATGGTGGCGCTCTATCCGTACTCCTGTAAACCAGAGGACGTGATGTTCGCTCAGGGATCCATGCGCGAGCGCTACGTCTTTACCGACGTACAGCTGCGCGGCTACTACCCGTCCTACGTGCTGAACGAGTGGGAGCGCCGTGGCTTCTCCATCAAAATGGAAGCAGGCGACGAGCAGATCCTGCGTGAAGGCACCTGCGACTACTTAGGTTTCAGCTACTACATGACCAACGCGGTCAAAGCGGAAGGCGGCACCGGCGACGCCATTTCCGGCTTCGAGGGCAGCGTGCCGAACCCATACGTCAAAGCGTCCGACTGGGGCTGGCAGATTGATCCGGTAGGACTGCGCTATTCGCTGTGTGAACTGTACGAGCGTTACCAGAAGCCGCTGTTTATCGTGGAAAACGGTTTCGGCGCCTACGACAACGTGGAAGAGGACGGCAGCATCAACGATGACTACCGCATCGACTACCTGCGTGCCCACGTCGAAGAGATGATGAAGGCGGTGACCTGGGACGGCGTGGATCTGATGGGCTACACCCCGTGGGGCTGCATCGACTGCGTCTCCTTCACCACCGGCCAGTACAGCAAGCGCTACGGCTTTATCTACGTCAACAAGCACGACGACGGCACCGGTGACATGTCCCGCTCCCGTAAGAAGAGCTTTGAGTGGTATAAAACCGTCATTGCCAGCAACGGCGAAACGCTGTAATGGCTCGCCCTCTCTGCAAGCGGAGAGGGCAAACCGCTTATCTTCCAGACACTTCTTTACAGCTTTTGCGTTGCCAAAATATGTTCGCCCGATAATATAGGCGTCCTGAATATTTGAGGCAAACATGATCAAGCGACAACGCAACGCTATCCTGCTTGTAGCCCTGGCCTGCCTGGTGGTGCTGATATGCACCGCCCAGCGGATGGCCGGGATGCACGCGCTTGTCATGAACGTCACCGCCGCAAGCCAGTCTGTCCAGCAGGGTCAGGAGAGTGCCGACGCCCCGGTAACCCCGTGTGAGCTAAGCGCCAAGTCGCTGATGTCGGTCCCGCCTGTTTTGTTTGAAGGCGCCCTGATTGCCGTCACCCTGCTGCTGGCGTTGCTGGCAGCCTGTCCGCCGCGCCGCGAGCGTCAGTGGCCTCCCCGCGTTATATCCCCGCCCCGGTTACGGGTACATCTGCGATTATGCGTCTTCCGTGAATGAGCCTTCGCCTGTCACTTCAGGTTAATTCATCATTTACGGAGAAAATTTATGTTTACTGTATTCAGGCGACTGCTGGTCTGCCTGCTTTGGCTATGGCTGCCCCTTAGCCAGGCTGCCGACAGCGGCTGGCTGCGCGCCGCCGATAATCAACACGCCAGCGTCAGGCTGCGTGCACAACCCGAGAGCAGCGGCGAAACTCGCCTGCTGCTGGACGTCGCCCTGCAAAAAGGCTGGAAAACCTACTGGCGCTCGCCGGGCGAAGGCGGCGTCGCACCCGCGATTAAATGGCATCAGCCCGTCGAGGCAAACTGGCGCTGGCCTGTGCCGCAGCGCTTCGACGTCGCGGGCATCACCACGCAGGGCTATCACGGCGATGTCAGCTTTCCCATCACCCTGCGGGGCGACGTTCCGAAGATCCTGAGCGGCGTGCTGACGCTCTCCACCTGTAGCAACGTCTGTATTCTCACCGACTACCCGTTTTCGCTGAACCTGACCGCATCCGCTGGCGCCGGTTTTGATTACGATTTCAGCCGGGCCATGGGCACCCTTCCGCTCAGCGGCGGGTTGACCTCAACGCTTAACGCCACCTATGCCCCCGGCAAGCTGACCGTGACGGCACAGCGTGACGCAGGCTGGCAGGCGCCGTCGCTGTTTATCGACGGCATGGACGACGTTGATTTCGGCAAGCCGACCCTCGCCGTACGCGGTGATTCACTGGTCGCCACCGTGCCCGTGACGGACAGCTGGGGCGAAGCCGCGCCCAACCTCAGCGGGAAAACCCTGTCGCTGGTTCTGGCCGATAGCGGTCAGGCGCAGGAGTCCCGCGTGGATATCCAGCCGGGCAGCGCCGCCCCCGCGTTCTCGTTAGGCTGGGTGCTGCTGATGGCGCTGGCTGGCGGCCTGATCCTTAACGTCATGCCCTGCGTACTGCCCGTGCTGGCCATGAAGCTGGGCACGCTGATGCAAACCGGGCTACAGGCGCGCGGTCAGGTACGTCGACAGTTTCTTGCGTCGGTCGCCGGGATAGTCATCTCGTTCCTCGCGCTGGCGCTGATGATGACGGTATTACGTTTAGGCAATCAGGCGCTTGGCTGGGGGATCCAGTTCCAGAACCCGTGGTTTATTGGCGCGATGACGCTGGTGATGGTGCTCTTCAGCGCCAGCCTGCTGGGGTTATTTGAAATCCGCCTCCCTTCCGGCGCCAGCACCTTCCTCGCCACGCGTGGGGGGAACGGCCTGGCGGGCCATTTCTGGCAAGGCGCGTTTGCCACGCTGCTGGCGACGCCCTGCACCGCGCCATTCCTGGGGACGGCGGTCTCGGTCGCGCTGGCGGCGCCGCTTCCCCTGCTGTGGGGGATCTTCCTGGCGATGGGTATCGGCATGAGCCTGCCGTGGCTGCTGGTGGCGGCCTGGCCGGGGCTGGCCCGAAAGCTGCCGCGACCGGGACGCTGGATGAACGTTGTGCGCCTGGTGCTGGGGCTGATGATGCTTGGCTCCTCGCTGTGGCTGCTCAGCCTGCTGACGGTGCACATTGGCAGCCTGCCCGTTATCACGCTGGGCGTACTGCTAATCCTCGCGCTGCTGCTGGCCACCGCCTGGCGCTACCGCTGGCAAACGGCCCTGCGCGCCGGAGCATTCGCTGTCGTGGTAGCCGGGGCGGTCTCGTTTGTTTCCGGCTCCGGTGGCGAGAGTTCCCGCCGCGATCGTATTCACTGGCAGCCGCTCAGCGAGCAGGCCATTACCCGCGCGCTGGCGGAGAACAAACGAGTGTTCGTCGACGTAACCGCCGACTGGTGCGTGACCTGTAAAGCCAATAAATACAACGTGCTGCTGCGTGACGACGTGCAGGATGCGCTCTCCGCCCCTGACGTGGTCGCCCTGCGCGGCGACTGGAGTCGCCCCTCCGATACCATCAGCCAGTTTTTAACCACGCGCGGCAGCGCCGCCGTGCCGTTTAATCAGATCTACGGACCGGGATTACCGCAGGGCCACGTGCTGCCTGCGTTGTTAAGCCGCGAAGCGGTGCTGAGCACCCTGTCCGATGCGAAAGGAAACTAACATGCGTACGTTTATCGCCTTACTGCTGCTCTCTTTAACGACCTTCAGTTTTGCTGCGTCGACAGAGGGCGATGCCGATGACCAGCTGGCCGCACTGCTGTTCAACGATCCGGCCAGCCCGCGAACCGGCGCGACATCGCCGAAGCTCACCATCGTCTCCTTCACGGACTACAACTGCCCTTACTGCAAGCAGTTCGACCCGATGCTGGAGAAAATCGTGCAGGAAAATCCCGACGTGCAGCTCATCGTCAAACTGCTGCCGTTCAAGGGGCAAAGCTCGGTGAATGCCGCTAAAGTGGCGCTCTCAACGTGGCAGCAGGCGCCGGATAAATTCTGGGCGCTGCATCAGCGGCTGATGATGAAAAAGGGCTATCACGATGACGCCAGCATCACCGCCGCGCAGGTGAAAACCGGAACGGACAGCATTAAAACGGATGATAAAACCATGGACAGCTTAAAGATGAACCTGATCCTGGCGCAGGTGCTGAATATTCAGGGCACCCCGGCGACCATTATCGGTGACCAGATGGTGGCGGGCGCAATCCCGTATGACGACCTGGAGGGGCTGGTCAAAGAACAGCTGGCAAACGCCCATGGCAAGTAAGCTGCCGCGCCTGCTGTGCGAGCTGACCGTGTGGCTGCTGATTGGCGTAGCCGTGAGCCTGGCGGTGGACTATTACCGCCAGCCCGCGCTGCCGCAGAATTTCTCCGCGACGCGTCTGCACACCCTCGACGGCGAGACCGTCGATCTTGCTGCCATGAGCGAGGGGCGTCCGCTGCTGGTTTACGTCTGGGCGACATGGTGCGGCGTCTGCCGCTACACCACGCCATCGGTGGCGGCGCTTGCCGCGGACGGGGGTAACGTGATGTCGGTTGCGCTGCGCTCGGGCGATAACGCGATGCTCGAAAAGTGGCTGAGGAAGAAGAAGGTGACGATGCCCACGGTCAACGACGCCAGCGGAGAACTGGCGCGTCAGTGGGACGTTCAGGTGACGCCAACGCTGGTGGTGATCTCTCACGGTGAAGTGAAGTCGATCACCACCGGCTGGACCAGCAGCTGGGGAATGCGCCTGCGGCTGTGGCTGGCGTCGTAGCGTTACTTCCCGCCAGCCAGCTCAAGGAAGCTCCCGGTAACATAGGAGGCTTTGTCGCTCAGCAGCCAGGTTATGGCCTGGGCGACCTCCTCCGGCTGACCGCCACGCTGCATCGGTAACATCGACTTCACCCGATCCACACGCCCCGGTTCGCCGCCGGAGGCGTGAATATCGGTATAAATCAGGCCTGGCCGCACGCAGTTAACGCGAATGCCCTGTGCCGCCACCTCCAGCGCGAGGCCGGTGGTCAGGGAATCCACCGCCCCTTTGGAGGCAGCATAATCCACATATTCCCCCGGCGCGCCCAGCCGTGATGCCGCCGAGGAGACATTCACAATCGCGCCCCCTTTGCCGCCGTGTTTATGCGACATGCGCTTAACCGCCTCACGGCAGCAGAGAAAATAACCGGTGACGTTGGTAGTCAGCACGCGGTTGATACGTTCAGCGGAGAGGTTTTCGATAGTGGATTGTTCAAACAAAATCCCGGCGTTATTTACCAGCGCGGTGAGCGGTTCACCTTCGCGATCGATGCTGTCGAACATCGCCATCACCTGTGCCTCATCGCTGATATCCGCGCGCACGGCAAAGGCTTTTCCCCCTGCTTCAACGATGTGATTAATCACATCCGTCGCAGCCTTGATGTTGTGATGAAAATTTACCGCAACGGTGTAGCCTTCGCTTGCCAGCTGTAGCGCGGTGGCTTTACCAATACCCCGGCTGGCGCCGGTGACCAATGCAATTGCCATTCTTTTCTCCCAATAAAAAAGCCGGGTAGCGGCTTCGCCTTACCCGGCCTACGTTACTACAGGATCACCGTTACTGGTATTCGCTCATCGGCACGCAGGAGCAGAACAGGTTACGGTCGCCGTAAACATCATCAAGACGTTTCACGGTTGGCCAGTATTTGTTTGCCACACCTGCCGGGAAGACAGCCAGCTCGCGGGTGTAACCGTGGTTCCACTCTGCCACCAGTTCGTTCTGGGTATGCGGCGCGTTAACCAGCGGGTTATCTTCCAGCGCCCACTCCCCGCCTTTCACGCGGTCGATTTCGCTGCGGATCGCCAGCATCGCGTCGATGAAGCGGTCCAGCTCCACCTTGCTTTCAGACTCGGTCGGCTCAACCATCAGCGTACCCGCAACCGGGAAGGACATGGTTGGCGCATGGAAACCGTAGTCGATCAGGCGCTTGGCAATATCCAGCTCGCTGATGCCTGTCTCTTCTTTCAGTGGACGAATATCGAGGATGCATTCGTGCGCCACGCGACCGTCGCGGCCGGTGTAGAGCACCGGATAGGCATCCTTCAGACGCGTTGCGATGTAGTTAGCGTTGAGGATCGCCACCTGGCTGGCCTGCTTCAGCCCTTCCGCGCCCATCATGCGGATGTACATCCAGCTGATTGGCAGGATAGAGGCGCTACCGAACGGTGCCGCAGAGACCGCGCCCTGACGGGTCAGCATGCCTTCAATCTGCACCACGCTGTGGCCCGGCACAAACGGCGCCAGGTGCGCTTTAACACCGATTGGCCCCATACCCGGGCCGCCACCGCCGTGCGGAATGCAGAACGTTTTGTGCAGGTTCAGGTGCGACACGTCCGCGCCAATAAAGCCCGGAGAGGTGATGCCCACCTGGGCGTTCATGTTTGCGCCGTCGAGGTAAACCTGACCGCCGAACTGATGCACCACCTCACACACTTCACGGATAGTTTCTTCGTACACGCCGTGGGTGGACGGGTAGGTCACCATGATGCAGGAGAGTTTGTCGCCCGCCTGCTCGGCTTTAGCGCGCAGGTCGGCCAGGTCGATGTTGCCGTTTTTGTCACAGGCCACGACCACCACTTCCATCCCCGCCATCTGGGCAGAGGCCGGGTTAGTACCGTGGGCAGAGCTTGGGATCAGACAGATATCGCGGTGGCCTTCGTTGCGGCTTTCGTGATAGTGACGGATCGCCAGCAGACCGGCGTATTCACCCTGCGCACCGGAGTTCGGCTGCATGCAGAGCGCGTCGTACCCGGTCAGCTTCACCAGCCATTCGGAAAGCTGGTTGATCATCATGTGATAGCCTTCCGCCTGCTCAGCCGGGCAGAACGGGTGCAGCTCGGAGAATTCAGGCCAGGTAATTGGGATCATCTCAGCTGCGGCGTTCAGCTTCATGGTGCAGGAGCCCAGCGGGATCATCGCCTGGTTCAGCGCCAGATCTTTGCGCTCCAGAGAGTGCATATAGCGCATCATCTCGGTTTCGCTGTGATAGCGGTTAAACACCGGATGCGTCAGGATCGCGTCGTCGCGCAGCATGCTTTCCTGAATGGAGCGGCTGTCGAGCGCAACCTCTTTGTCGAGCGTATCCACGTCCAGACCGTGGGCGTCACCCAGCAATACGCTGAACAGGGTCAGGATATCGTCACGAGTGGTGCTTTCGTCCAGCGTAATGCCGACCGCATTGTGGATGTCGCTGCGCAGGTTAATTTGCGCTGCCTCGGCGCGCGCCAGCACGGCCGCTTTGTCTGCCACTTCCACGCACAGGGTATCGAAGTAGTGAGCATGACGCAGCTTGAGGCCCTTCTGCTGGAGGCCGCAGGCCAGAATATCGGCCAGGCGGTGAATGCGGCTGGCAATGCGCTTCAGGCCAGCCGGACCGTGGAACACCGCGTACAGGCTGGCAATGTTAGCCAGCAGCACCTGCGAGGTACAGATATTGGAGTTCGCTTTCTCGCGGCGGATATGCTGCTCGCGGGTCTGCATCGCCATGCGCAGCGCGGTGTTACCGGCGGCATCTTTCGATACACCGATAATACGGCCTGGCATGGAACGTTTAAATTCATCTTTCGCGCCAAAGAACGCCGCGTGCGGGCCGCCGTAGCCCATCGGCACGCCGAAACGCTGGGCTGAGCCGAAGACAATGTCCGCGCCCTGCTTACCCGGTGCCGTCAGCAGCACCAGCGCCATAAAATCGGCGGCGACGCTGACGATCACTTTGCGGGATTTCAGCTCGGCAATCAGCGCGCTGTAGTCGTGCACTTCCCCGGTGGTACCCACCTGCTGTAACAGCACGCCGAAAACGTCCTGGTGATCCAGCACCTTATCAGCGTCGTCGACAATCACTTCAAAACCGAAGGTTTCCGCGCGGGTGCGCACCACGTCCAGCGTCTGCGGATGCACGTCTGCCGCAACGAAGAAGCGGTTGGCGTTTTTCAGCTTGCTCACGCGCTTCGCCATTGCCATCGCTTCGGCGGCGGCGGTGGCTTCATCCAGCAGTGAGGCGGAAGCAATGTCCATACCGGTCAGATCCAGCGTCACCTGCTGGAAGTTCAGCAGCGCTTCCAGACGGCCCTGGGAGACTTCTGGCTGATACGGGGTGTAAGCGGTGTACCAGCCCGGGTTTTCCAGCATGTTGCGCAGGATCACCGGCGGTAACTGCACGTTGGTGTAGCCCATGCCAATGTAAGACTTATAGCGCTTGTTCAGGCCCGCGATAGCCTTCAGCTCCGCCAGCGCGGCGAACTCCGTGGTGGAATCGCCTACCTGCGGCGGCGTGGCAAGCTGGATGTCTTTTGGCACGATCTGGCCGATCAGTGCGTTTAATGAATCCGCGCCAACTGTCTTTAGCATCTCCTGCTGTTGCTGAGCATCCGGCCCAATGTGACGTTCAATGAAGGCGCCACGGTTTTCAAGCTGGCTTAAAGTCTGTGTCATGAGCGATGGTTCCTGAAACGTGCAGTGAATCGTAGTTATCTGTAACGCTGTTGCCCGGTGGCGCTAACGCTTACCGGGCCTACGTTGACCTGTAGGCCGGATAAGCGCAGCGCCATCCGGCACAACGTTATTCGTCTTCCAGTAGTGCTTCGTACGCGGTCGCATCCAGCAGCGCGGCAACCTGCGCTTCGTCGCTGGCTTTGATCTTGAAGATCCAGCCACCTTCATACGGCTCGCTGTTCACCAGCTCCGGGGAGTCGCTCAGCGCGTCGTTCACGGCAACAATTTCACCGCTCACCGGGGCGTAGATGTCAGAAGCCGCTTTCACGGATTCCGCCACCGCACAGTCGTCGCCTGCGCTTACGGTTGCGCCCACTTCCGGCAGATCAACAAACACCATGTCGCCCAGCAGCTCCTGCGCGTGCTCGGTGATCCCAACGGTGTAAGTGCCGTCCGCCTCTTTGCGCAGCCACTCGTGTTCTTTGCTGTATTTCAGTTCTGCTGGCACATTGCTCATTGAAGTTCTCCTGATAAAAATAGTTAGGCGACCGGCTTACCGGCGCGAACAAAAATCGGTTTGGTCACGTTGACCGGCATTTCGCGGTTGCGGATCTGCACCACCGCCGTTTCGCCAATGCCCGCTGGCACGCGTGCCAGGGCAATACTGTAGCCGAGCGTCGGGGAGAAGGTTCCGCTGGTGATCACGCCTTCGCGATGATTGCCATCGGCATCGGTGAAGCGCACCGGCAGCTCGCCGCGCAGAACGCCTTTTTCTTTCATCACCAGACCAACCAGCTGTTCAGTGCCCTTCTCACGCTGCATTTCCAGCGCTTCACGACCAATGAAGTCACGGTCAGCCGGTTCCCACGCGATGGTCCAGCCCATATTGGCGGCCAGCGGAGAGACACCTTCGTCCATCTCCTGACCGTACAGGTTCATGCCCGCTTCCAGGCGCAGCGTATCGCGCGCGCCCAGGCCCGCAGGCTTCACGCCCGCTTCCACCAGCGCACGCCAGAAATCGGCCGCTTTCTCATTCGGCATGGCAATTTCATAGCCCGCTTCACCGGTGTAGCCGGTGGTGGCAATAAACAGATCGCCCGCCTGCACGCCGAAGAACGGCTTCATGCCTTCGGTGGCGTTGCGCTGCTCGTCGCTGAACAGAGAGGCGGCTTTCGCCTGGGCGTTTGGCCCCTGCACCGCAATCAGCGACAGATCGTCACGGACGGTAATGTCGATGGCGTAAGGTTCAGCGTGTTGGGAAATCCAGGAGAGGTCTTTTTCGCGGGTGGCGGAGTTTACAACGAGGCGGAAGAAATCTTCGGTGAAGTAGTAGACGATGAGGTCGTCAATTACGCCACCCGAGGCATTGAGCATGCCGGTGTAGAGCGCTTTGCCCGGCGTCTTGAGTTTGGCGACGTCATTTGCCAGCAGATAACGCAAAAACTCCCGGGTGCGGCTTCCACGCAGGTCGACAATCGTCATGTGAGACACGTCGAACATACCGGCATCGGTGCGCACCGCGTGGTGCTCATCAATCTGCGAGCCGTAGTGCAGTGGCATCATCCAGCCGTGGAAGTCCACCATGCGGGCGCCGCATAACACGTGCTGTTCGTACAAAGGAGTCTGTTGAGCCATCTTTTCCTCGTTGAAAAATTCACCGTGAAACCCGGTGTCGGCCTCGCGTTCGGGGGCCGACGCAAACGTTCTCTTTTACCTGAACTTACCACCGAAACCGGCGGTTAACCATAAGGTCAAACGGGTCATCACATTAGCTTATGACTAAAAAACGCTGAAAAGCCTACAGAATTATTCACTGGGAAAATGCGATTAGACCCGCATAAAATTAACAATGATCTAACATAATTTAGCAGATGGTGATATTTCGTGCGGAAAAACGGGCCGAATTTCCGTAACATAAAAACAGTAAGATTAGATTTTCTAATGCGAAAAATGACGTGAAATTAGATTATTTCAAACGAGGAAATTTCCCCGGCGCGGAGGCCGGGAAAATAAAGTGTGACGGGGATCGAGATTAACGTAACCAGTCGGGAAGATCGTTAAGGCCCATTGCCTGACGGAGAAGCTGCGGTTTTACGCCGGGAAGGGTATCGGCCAGCTTGAGGCCGATATCGCGCAGCAGTTTTTTCGCCGGATTTGCTCCGGCAAACAGCTCACGGAAGCCCTGCATACTCGCCAGCATCATCGCCGCGCTGTGTTTGCGGCTGCGCTCGTAACGACGCAGATACAGATGCTGTCCAATGTCTTTGCCTTCCCGATGCAGACGACGCAGCTCTTCAACCAGCTCCGCCGCGTCCATAAAGCCGAGGTTCACCCCCTGCCCGGCCAGCGGATGAATGGTATGCGCCGCATCGCCCACCAGCGCCAGACGGTGCGCCGCAAACTGACGCGCGTAGCGACCGGTTAACGGAAACGTCTGGCGTTCGCTTTCAAGCGAGCACAGTCCCAGACGGTTATCAAACGCCACGCATAGTGCCTGACTGAAGGCATTCGGCGTCGCCTCCTGCATCTGCTGCGCTTTCTCCGGCTCTAAGGACCAGACGATGGAGCAAAGATGCGGATCGGCAAGCGGCAGGAAGGCCAGAATGCCGTCATTATGGAAAATCTGGCGCGCCACGCCGCCGTGCGGCTCTTCGGTGCGGATTGTGGCCACCAACGCGTGATGGCGGTAATCCCAGAAGGTCAGCGGAATATCCGCTTTGTTACGCAGCCAGGAATTGGCGCCGTCGGCGCCCACCACCAGACGCGCGGTCAGCATGTCGCCGCTTTCAAGGGTGATAAACGCGTCGTTTTCGCCCCACGCCACCTGCTGAAGCTTCGCGGGGGCAATCAGCGTGATGTCGCTGCCCTGCTGCGCTTTGCGCCACAGGGCGTGGTGGATCACCGCGTTTTCAACGATGTGTCCGAGGTGGCTGTAGCCCATGCTTTCATCGTCAAACGCGATGTGACCAAAGCTGTCTTTGTCCCACACTTCCATCCCGTGATAGCAACTGGCACGCTGCGCCACGATCTCAGACCAGACGCCGAGGTGCGTCAGTAACTTTTCGCTGGCCGCGTTGATCGCCGAGACGCGCAGCGCTGGGGGTGCATCCTGCGCCACAGGCTGCGGCGCGTTTTGCTCAAGCACGGCCACGCGCAGGCCACTGCCCTGTAAACCACAGGCCAGCGCCAGTCCTACCATTCCGCCGCCTACAATGGCGACATCAACATTTTGCACGGTGATAACTCCTTAACGCGCGACCCAACCCAGGGTCCGCTGCGCCAGCACGTCACGTGCCGGAATGAACAGTTCCATCGCCATCAGCCCGAGGTTGCGACCCGCAACTAGCGGTGCCCAGCGATTGGCAAACAGGTGGACTAAACCGTCGGTGACGCCAATGGTCGCCGCTTTGTCCGCCTGGCGTCGTTTCTGGTAATGACTCAGCACTGAGTATGCACCACAATCCTGCTGCTCGCGCCACGTCTGCGCCAGTAGCTCAGCCAGGCTCATCACGTCGCGCAGGCCAAGGTTGAAACCTTGTCCGGCGATGGGATGCAGCGTCTGCGCGGCATTGCCAACCAGAGCGACGCGGTGGGAGACTGTCTGCGATGCGGTGGTCAGCGCGAGCGGATAGGCCACGCGTTTTCCGGCGTGGGTGATACGCCCAAGTCGCCAGCCGAAGGCCTTTTGCAGCCCGGAGCAAAAACGTTCGTCGGACCAGGAGAGAACCTCATCAGCCCGATCCTGCGCATGGCACCACACCAGCGAGCAGCGCCCGTTCGACATCGGCAGCATGGCCAGCGGGCCGTGCTCCGTGAAGCGTTCAAATGCCCTGCCGTTATGCGCGCCAGCCGTGGAAACGTTAGCGATGACCGCCACCTGCCCATAGGATTCAGAACGCCATTCGACGCCGCACTGCGTGGCGATCGTGGAGCGAGAACCATCCGCCGCCACCAGCAGTTGCCCCTCCAGCGTGGTGCCGTTATCCAGCGTCACGCTGACGGCCTCATCACGGCGGCTAAAGCTGGCGACGCGCGCCGGACAGTGCAGCGTGACGCCAGGCGCATCCTGCAACAGACGGAACAGCCGCAGCCCCACGTCATGCAGCTCAACAACCTGCCCCAGCGCCCTAATCCGGTAGTCGTGGGCATCCAGTGTCACAAACCCGGCGTGCCCGCGATCGCTGACGTGAACGGTGTCGATCGCCGTCGCGCAATCCGCTATCGCCTGCCAGATCCCAATGCGCGCAAGCTGCTGACAGGTTCCCTGCGCCAGCGCGATGGCGCGGGCGTCGAAACCGGGATGATCGGTCGTCAGTGGCGCGATCGCCTCAACCAGATGCACCGGAAGCTGGCCCTGGGTTAACTGCGAAATAGCCAGCGCCAGAGTAGCGCCGGTCATGCCTCCGCCAACGATGATCACGCTCATACGCGTGCCGCCGCCATCAGCGCCTCGATGTCGTCGGCTTTTTTCACCACGGTCGCGGTCAGATTTTCGTTACCGGTTTCGGTGATGACGATGTCATCTTCGATACGAATGCCGATCCCGCGGTACTGCTCCGGCACGTCGGCATCCGGCGCGATGTACAGCCCCGGCTCGACGGTGAGCACCATGCCCGGCTCCAGCACGCGCGAGCGTTCCGGGCCGTATGCGCCCACGTCATGCACATCCAGCCCCAGCCAGTGGCTCAGGCCGTGCATAAAGTACGGACGATGGGCGTTTTCAGCAATCAGCGTGTCCACATCGCCTTTCAGAATGCCGAGCTTCACCAGCCCGGTAATCATGATGCGCACCACCTCGCCCGTAACCTCCTGAATGGAGGTGCCCGGGCGGAACAGCGTCAGCGCGGTCTCCAGAGACGCAAGCACGATGTCATAGATTTCTCGCTGAGCAGGCGTGAATTTGCCGTTCACCGGGAAGGTACGGGTGATGTCACCCGCGTAACCCTGATACTCACAGCCAGCGTCAATCAGCACCAGATCGCCATCGCGCAGTTCACATTCGTTTTCGGTGTAGTGCAGGATGCAGCCGTTTTCCCCGCCACCAACAATCGTGTTGTAGGACGGGAAGCGCGCGCCGTGACGGTTAAATTCGTGATGGATTTCCCCTTCAAGCTGGTACTCGAACATGCCGGGACGGCACTTTTCCATTGCGCGGGTATGCGCCAGGGCGCTGATTTCGCCCGCGCGGCGCAGCACGTTGAGTTCTTCTTCAGACTTGAACAGGCGCATCTCATGCACCACCGGACGCCAGTCCGTGAGCGTTGCGGGCGCAGAAAGATTCTGGCGCGAACCTTTACGCAGCTTATCCAGCGCGGTGAAAACAATCTCATCCGCATACGCGTATTCGCCCTGCGCGTGGTAGAGCACGTCCAGACCGTTCAGCAGTTGATAAAGCTGCTGGTTAATTTCGCTAAAGGCCAGCGCGCGGTCCACGCCCAGCTTTTCCGGTGCGGCCTCTTGCCCTAAGCGGCGACCAAACCAGATTTCAGCCGTCAGATCGCGCACGCGGTTGAAAATCACGCTGTGGTTGTGGGTGTCATTGCTTTTAATCAGCACCAGTACTGCTTCCGGCTCGTTAAACCCGGTGAAGTACCAGAAATCGCTGTTCTGGCGATAGGGATATTCGCTGTCGGCGCTGCGCGTTACTTCCGGCGCGGCAAAAATCAGGGCAGCGCTTCCCGGCTGCATTTTTGCCAACAGAGCCTGACGGCGGCGAGAATATTCTTGACTGGAGATAACCATGACACCCTCCTGTGCGTTATTTTTCTTAATGTAATGTTGGCTTGCGAACTTCCGGCGCGGTCGGCTGCGAGCGCGTAAAGTTGTCGTGGCACAGCAGCGCCGCCACGCGCACGTACTCGATGATCTCTTCGAGAGACATCTCCAGCTCTTCCTGATCTTCGTCTTCGTCGTAGCCGAGCTGAGCGATGTTACGCAGATCGTCGATCGCTTCACCCGCTTCGCCGGTCACTTTATCCAGTTTAGGCTGGGTTACGCCCAGGCCAAGCAGATAGTGGTTTACCCAACCCGCGAGCGCATCGGCGCGATCGAAGACGCTGACATCGTCGCCTTCAGGCAGATAAAGCTGAAAAAGAAAGCCATCGTCTTCCAGCGAGTCGCTGGTTGCGGCGTGCATTTTACGCAGCGCTTCCGCCAGTTCGTGGCCAAACGCCAGCCCTTCGTTGGTGAGGTCGTGGATCAGCGGCTGCCATGAGCTGTCGCTGTTTCCGCCGCACAGTATGCCGCTGATCAGACCGTGCATTTCGGCAGGGGTTAAACCGACTCCCTGCTGGTTCAGTAACTGGTTTAAATCCTTGTAACCAGGCATTTCGTTCTGTATAGACATACGCATTCGTCATCAAAGGGAGGATATTCATGATATGCTACCACTTTGGACCCTGGTGATACCAGAAAAGGGCTTGTATCTTCACATCAGGGTAGCTATAGTGTCGCCCCTTCGCAGCCCCCGGGGCAGTATGCGAAGGCAGCGCAGTCAATCAGCAGGAAGGTGGCATGTCTGCACAACCCGTCGATCTCCAGATTTTTGGCCGTTCACTGCGAGTGAATTGTCCGCCTGAACAAAGGGATGCCTTGAATCAGGCTGCGGACGATTTGAATCAGCGGTTGCAAGATCTAAAAGAACGCACTAGAGTCACAAATACTGAGCAGCTGGTTTTCATCGCCGCGTTGAACATCAGCTATGAACTGACTCAGGAAAAAGCGAAGACCCGCGACTACGCGGCTAGCATGGAGCAGCGCATTAAAATGCTCCAGCAGACCATAGAACAGGCATTGCTTGATCAAGGTCGCAATCCCGAAAGACCGGGACCAAAGTTTGAATAACACTTCGCAGTTGACTATGGTAGAGTAACTGTGAAGACAAAATTTCTCTGAGATGTTCGCAAGCGGGCCAGTCCCCTGAGCCGATATTTCATACCACAAGAATGTGGCGCTCCATGGTTGGTGAGCATGCTCGGTTCGTCCGAGAAGCCTTAAAACTATGACGACACATTCACCTTGAACCAAGGGTTCAAGGGTTACAGCCTGCGGCGGCATCTCGGAGATTCCCTCTTTCTTCTTCTACCCACTACCATGACTCAATTCCCTGAAGTTTCTGCCTCACGCCAGGACATCCGTCAGCTTATTCGCCAGCGTCGTCGCGCCTTAAGTGCCGAACAACAAGCCCACTTTGCGCAGCAGGCCGCCGCCCGCATGATGGCCTATCCGCCTGTAGTGATGGCCAACACCGTCGCACTGTTTCTGTCGTTTGATGGCGAACTGGATACCCAACCCCTTATCGACCAGCTCTGGCGCGCGGGGAAAAAGGTTTATCTGCCGGTGCTGCATCCATTTAGCCCAGGCAATCTGCTGTTTCTGCACTACCATCCGCACAGCGAACTGGTGGTGAATCGTCTGAAAATCACCGAGCCGAAACTCGACGTGCGTGACGTGCTGCCGCTTTCTGAGCTGGATGTGCTGATTACGCCGCTGGTGGCGTTTGATGAGCAGGGTCAGCGATTAGGCATGGGCGGGGGTTTCTATGACAGAACGCTGCAAAACTGGCAGCAGTACGGGTTGCAGCCGGTGGGCTATGCGCATGATTGCCAGGCTGTAGAAGCCTTGCCGGTAGAGAAGTGGGATGTGCCGTTGCCAGCGGTGGTGACGCCCGGCAAAATCTGGCTCTGGTAGAACAAAGCCGGGTGGCGGCTACGCCTTACCCGGCCTACATAAATTCTCGACCATTGTAGGTCGGGTAAGCGTAAGCGCCACCCGACACACAGACCGCACGAAAATTGTAGGTCGGGTAAGCGTACGCGCCACCCGACACCACAAACCGCACCATCAGTACAACAGGCGCGCGCGAATCGTCCCCGGAATGGCCTTCATGCTCTGCAATGCTTTCTCGGCAATGTCTTCATCCGCTTCAATATCAATGACCACATAACCCATCTGCGAGTTGGTTTGCAGATACTGCGCGGCGATGTTAACGCTCTGCTCGGCAAAGATCTGGTTGATGGCAGTCAGTACACCCGGACGGTTCTCGTGGATATGCAGCAGACGGCGACCACCGTGCAGCGGCAGAGAGACTTCCGGGAAGTTCACCGCAGAGAGCGTAGAACCGTTGTCGGAGTATTTGCTCAGCTTACCCGCCACTTCCAGGCCGATATTCTCCTGCGCTTCCTGCGTAGAACCGCCGATGTGCGGCGTCAGGATCACGTTGTCGAACTCGCACAGCGGAGAGGTGAACGGATCGCTGTTGGTAGCAGGCTCCGTCGGGAATACGTCGATGGCCGCCCCCGCCAGATGCTTACGCTTCAGCGCGTCGCACAGCGCAGGGATATCGACCACCGTACCACGCGCGGCGTTGATCAGCAGTGAGCCTGGCTTCATCAGCGCCAGCTCTTCCGCCCCCATCATGTTTTTGGTGGACGCGTTTTCCGGCACGTGCAGGCTGACCACGTCGCTCATGTTCAGCAGGTCAGAAAGATGCTGCACCTGCGTCGCGTTACCCAGCGGCAGCTTGCTTTCGATATCGTAGAAAAACACGTGCATACCGAGGGATTCCGCCAGAATACCAAGCTGCGTACCGATGTGGCCGTAGCCGATGATACCCAGTTTTTTACCACGCGCTTCGTAGGAGCCAGCGGCCAGCTTATTCCACACGCCACGGTGCGCTTTGGCGTTAGCTTCCGGAATGCCGCGCAGCAGCAGCAGCAGCTCGCCAATCACCAGCTCCGCCACGGAACGGGTGTTAGAGAACGGGGCGTTAAAGACCGGGATACCGCGTTTTGCGGCGGCATTCAGGTCGACCTGGTTGGTGCCGATGCAGAAACAGCCGATCGCCACCAGCTTTTCTGCCGCAGCAATAACGTCTTCAGTCAGTTGGGTACGGGATCGCAGGCCAATGAAATGGGCATCACGGATGGACGCTTTCAGCTCTTCAGTGTCCAGCGCGCCTTTGTGAAATTCGATGTTGGTGTAACCTGCTGCGCGAAGGCTATCGATTGCTTTTTGATGCACGCCCTCGACCAGCAGGAATTTAATTTTGTCTTTCTCCAGTGATACCTTTGCCATTTCCCCGACCCTGTTTTTATCTGAACTGATGTTGTGCTGGATATAAATCTCGTGCAGCCAACATATCAAAAAAAACTATTGCAGCAATATGAACGTTTGCGTCGGTACTCTGAAGAAAAGTCATACAAGGCAAAATGGCAGAGGAAAATGCTGCGGAAATTTACGAACGTGGCAGGATCGGCAAAAGAGGCGGAAAAACGTGACACAAGTCACCGAATTTAGCTTTTCAAAATTTTTTTAGCGGGGGGAGCGCTCCCCCCGTCAGATCATTTTACGATGGTTTTCACACCGTCAGCCGTACCGATCAGCGCCACGTCCGCGCCACGGTTGGCAAATAACCCTACGGTAACGACGCCTGGAATACCATTGATCGCATTTTCCAGCGCGACTGCATCGAGGATCTCAAGGCCGTGAACGTCGAGGATCACGTTGCCATTATCGGTCACCACACCCTGACGGTATTCCGGACGGCCACCCAGCTTAACCAGCTGTCGAGCCACCGCGCTGCGCGCCATCGGGATCACTTCGACCGGCAGCGGGAAATTACCCAGAATCTCAACCTGCTTGGAGGCGTCCGCGATGCAGATGAACTTGTCCGCGACGGAAGCGATAATTTTTTCACGGGTCAGCGCCGCGCCGCCGCCTTTGATCATCTGCATGTGGCCGTTGATTTCATCCGCACCATCAACGTAAATGCCCAGACGGTCCACTTCGTTAAGGTCGAAAACGGTAATGCCAAGGCTTTTCAGCTTTTCCGTGGAAGCATCGGAGCTGGAAACCGCGCCCTCGATCTGCCCCTTCATCGTGCCCAGCGCATCGATAAAGTGCGCCGCCGTCGACCCCGTACCAACACCGACAATGGTACCTGGCTGTACGTACTGGAGAGCGGCCCATCCTACTGCTTTTTTCAGTTCATCCTGCGTCATGATCGTTTTGCCTGTGGTGTGAAAACTCAGGGCGCATTATAGAACACGTCGAATGGATTTCGTCTGCCACGAAGGGAAAATTGTGTCATAGTGCAGATTAAGCAAAATTAAGGAGTCAGCCAGAGCAATGAAACGTCCGGACTACAGAACACTACAGGCACTTGATGCAGTTATTCGTGAACGCGGTTTTGAGCGCGCGGCGCAAAAGCTGTGCATCACCCAGTCCGCCGTATCACAGCGTATCAAACAGCTTGAAAACATGTTCGGGCAGCCGCTGCTGGTGCGTACCGTGCCGCCGCGTCCAACGGAGCAAGGACAAAAGCTCCTCGCCCTGCTGCGCCAGGTTGAACTGCTGGAAGATGAATGGCTGGGTGATGAACAGACCGGCTCCACGCCGCTGCTGCTGTCGCTGGCGGTGAACGCCGACAGTCTGGCGACCTGGCTGCTGCCAGCCCTTGCGCCGGTGCTGGCCGACTCCCCTATCCGCCTGAATCTCCAGGTTGAAGATGAAACCCGCACCCAGGAACGCCTGCGCCGCGGCGAAGTGGTTGGTGCCGTCAGTATTCAGCCTCAGGCGCTGCCAAGCTGTCTGGTGGATCAACTGGGCGCGCTGGATTACCTGTTTGTCGGTTCAAAAGCTTTTGCCGAGCGCTACTTCCCGAACGGTGTGACCCGCGCCGCGCTGCTTAAAGCGCCTGCCGTCGCATTCGATCATCTGGACGATATGCATCAGGCCTTCCTGCAACAAAACTTCGATCTGCCGCCGGGCAGCGTGCCGTGTCATATCGTTAACTCGTCCGAAGCCTTTGTGCAGCTTGCACGTCAGGGAACCACCTGCTGCATGATCCCGCATTTGCAGATTGAGAAAGAGTTGAAAAGCGGTGAGCTGATTGATTTAACCCCGGGGCTGTATCAGCGCCGGATGCTGTACTGGCACCGTTTTGCGCCGGAAAGCCGTATGATGCGCAACGTCACTGACGCGCTGCTGGCATTTGGGCATAAGGTTTTGAGGCAGGATTAAAAAGAAAAGCCGGGTGGCGGCTACGCCTTACCCGGCCTACGGGTTACTGAGCTGGCTTTTCAGTCGGCTCCAGCTGGAACACCACATCCACCTGATCGTCGAACTGAATGGTTGGCTGCTCATAGGTTTCCTGAGCAGAAACCGGCGCGGCGTCCGCTTTCATCATCCGCACCATCGGGCTTGGCTGGTAGTTTGAAACGTGGTAACGCACGCTGTAAACCGGACCGAGCTTGCTCTTGAAGCCGGATGCCAGCTGCTGCGCCTGATGAATGGCATCATCAATCGCCGCTTTACGCGCTTCGTCTTTATATTTCTCCGGTTGCGCAACGCCCAGCGAGACGGAACGGATTTCGTTCAGCCCTGCCTTCAGCGCACCATCCAGCAATGAGTTGAGCTTATCAAGCTGGCGTAAAGTCACTTCAACAGTACGCACGGCGCGATAGCCTTTCAGGATGCTTTTGCCGTTCTGGTAGTCGTAATCCGGTTGGGTACGCAGGTTCGCAGAGCTGATGTCTTTTTTCGCGACACCGTTCTGTTCCAGGAAAGAGAGGTATTGCGCAACACGATCGTCTGCCTGTTTCTTGGCGGAAGCAGCATCTTTCGCCGCCACGTTCACTTCAATTGCCAGGGTTGCAACATCCGGTACCGCATCCACGCTTGCCGTACCTGAAGTGACAATGTGCGGGCCGTTTGGCAGTTCATTCGCCTGCACCGACACCGCACCTAAACTTACTAATGCCGCCAGGGCCATCACCTTAAACTTCACTGTCATTCCTCCATGTTGCGAAGAGTGCCCTGTTAACAGGGCTCATGCCAGCAAGCTTAGCGGGTCTTGTTCAGATGTCCATAAGACAACGCTTAGTTGAGCAATCCCTGTACGTGATGGATCCCCTCTTTAGCCAGCTGGAAGGCAATAAACCACATCACCAGCCCCACCAGGGTATTGATGATGCGCTGCGCTTTGGCGGTACGCAGTCGCGGCGCCAGCCACGCTGCCAGGATCGCAAGTCCGAAGAACCACAGGAAGGAGGCGCTGACCGTACCGAGCGCAAACCAGCGTTTCGGCTCAACGTCCAGCTGTCCCCCCAGGCTGCCGAGCACCACGAAGGTATCAAGATAAACATGCGGGTTAAGCCACGTCACGGCGAGCATGGTGACGATAATCTTCCAGCGTCCCTGCTTCATCACTTCGGCGCTGGCCAGCTCAAGATTGCTGCTCATGGCGGTTTTCAGAGCGCCGAATCCGTACCATAACAGAAACGCCACGCCGCCCCAGGTCACCAGCGCCAGTAGCCACGGGGACTGCATCAACAGGGCGCTACCGCCAAAAATCCCGGCGCAAATCAGCAGCAGATCGCTCACCGCGCACAGCAGGGCAATCATCAGATGGTACTGGCGGCGAATACCCTGGTTCATCACGAACGCATTTTGTGGACCGAGAGGGAGGATCATGGCCGCACCTAACGCAAGCCCTTGAAAATAATAAGATAACATAACGTAATTCTCGCAGAGTTTCCTGGAGGCAGACTATACTGCGGGAATGACATTAGAGGAAATTGATAATATTAATTGGCGATTAATATGGCTAATACAAAAAAGCCCGGTGGCGCTAGCGCTTACCGGGCCTACGGGTGACGTTACTCGGCTTCTTTGACTTTTTTGACGTTTACGTCCATCTGCGGGTATGGGAAGCTTATGCCGTTGGCGTCGAAGTCGCGCTTAATGCGCTCCAGCACATCCCAGTACACGTTTTGCAGATCGCTGCTTTTGCTCCAGATGCGCACCACAAAATTAATGGATGACGCGCCCAGTTCGTTCAGACGAATGGTCTGCTCGCGGTCCTTCAGAATGCGGTCGTCAGAAGCGATGATGTTGGCGATCAGCGACTTCACCTGGTCGATATCGGAATCGTACGCCACGCTGACGATCAGCTCGTTACGACGCACCGGCTCGCGGGAGAAGTTAATGATATTGCCCGCAATGATTTTCCCGTTCGGCACCACCACAATACGACCATCGACGGTACGCAGGGTCGTGGAGAAAATCTGTACCTGCAACACGGTACCGGCGATCCCGCCTAAATCCACATATTCACCGGAACGGAACGGACGGAAGGTGACCAACAGAACGCCCGCCGCCAGGTTCGAAAGCGACCCCTGCAATGCAAGACCAATGGCCAGACCGGCAGCACCGAGCACAGCGATAACGGATGCCGTCTGCACACCTACGCGCCCCAGCGCCGCAATCAGCGTAAAAGCGATGATGCCGTAACGCACCAGTGCGGAGAGGAAATCGGCGACCGTGGCGTCAATGTGTCGTGCGACCATCACCCGGTTGACCGCGTTGGATACGATACGCGCCACGATCATCCCGACAATGATGATGGCAATAGCGGCAACAATATTCACGGCGTAGCTCAGCAGTAGCGCCTGGTTGCGCACCAGCCAGTTACCCGCGTGATTGATGCTGTCTACAACATCAAGTTGTTCCATTTGTTCTTCCTTTTGCTAAACCAAAACACAAAATCTATCCCTTAAGGGGACAGGCAGGTCAGTAAAGGGTAAACAAAAAGAGCGGGTAATGCCAAACAGATCACAAAATCAGGTATTGCAGGATATTGAAAAAGCATAAAAAAAGGCCCGCATCTGCGGGCCTTCTGATGTGCTGTCAGCAGCGCAAATTACAGAACGTCGATCGCGTTCAGTTCTTTGAATGCCTGCTCCAGACGAGTCACCATGGACGTCTGTGCAGCGCGCAGCCATACGCGTGGATCGTAGTATTTCTTGTTCGGCTGGTCTTCGCCTTTCGGGTTGCCCAGCTGACCTTGCAGGTAAGCTTCGTTGGTTTTGTAGTATTGCAGGATACCGTCCCAGGTTGCCCATTGGGTGTCGGTATCGATGTTCATTTTCACTACGCCGTAGCTTACGGAATCTTTGATTTCCTGAGCAGAAGAACCGGAACCGCCGTGGAAGACGAAGTTCAGGCTGTTGTGCGGCAGGTTGTGTTTCTTAGACACGTATTCCTGAGAATCACGCAGGATGGTCGGGGTCAGAACCACGTTACCTGGCTTGTACACGCCGTGCACGTTACCGAAGGACGCTGCGATGGTGAAACGTGGGCTGATTTTGCTCAGCTCGGTGTAAGCGTAATCAACGTCTTCTGGCTGAGTGTACAGAGCAGAAGCGTCCATGTGGCTGTTGTCCACACCGTCTTCTTCACCACCGGTGCAACCCAGTTCGATTTCCAGGGTCATGCCCATTTTGGACATACGCGCCAGGTACTTAGAGCAGATCTCGATGTTTTCTTCCAGAGACTCTTCGGACAGGTCGATCATGTGAGAAGAGAACAGTGGCTTACCGGTTGCTGCAAAGTGTTTTTCACCTGCGTCCAGCAGACCGTCGATCCACGGCAGCAGTTTCTTCGCGCAGTGGTCAGTGTGCAGGATAACCGGAACACCGTAGTGTTCAGCCATCTGATGAACGTGGTGCGCACCAGAGATAGCACCCAGGATAGCAGCGCCCTGAGGAATGTCAGTTTTCACGCCTTTACCTGCGATGAACGCAGCGCCGCCGTTAGAGAACTGAACGATAACCGGTGCTTTAACTTTTGCAGCGGTTTCCAGTACGGCGTTGATGGAGTCGGTACCTACGCAGTTAACTGCTGGCAGAGCGAAGTTGTTTTCTTTAGCTACCTGGAACACTTTCTGTACGTCATCACCAGTGATAACGCCAGGTTTTACGAAATCAAAAATTTTAGACATGTTGCTTAGTCCTGTATCTTCGGCCGTTAGAAAAGGTGCGTGCTCTGATAAGCGCGCTGAAAATTGGGCAGGTTTCCCTGCCCCTGAATGGCTTACTTCTTAGCGCGCTCTTCGAGCATTGCTACTGCTGGCAGGACTTTACCTTCCACGAATTCAAGGAATGCGCCGCCACCAGTGGAGATGTAGGAGATCTTGTCAGCGATACCGAACAGGTCGATTGCTGCCAGGGTGTCACCACCGCCTGCGATAGAGAACGCTTCGCTGTCTGCAATAGCGTTAGCAACGATTTCAGTCCCTTTGCGGAAGTTCGGGAATTCGAACACGCCGACAGGACCGTTCCACAGGATAGTTTTTGCGTTTTTCAGGATTTCAGCCAGTTTCTGTGCAGAAACGTCGCCCAGGTCCAGGATCTGCTCTTCATCTTTGATGTCGTTAACAGATTTCAGGGTTGCGGTAGCGGTTTCGGAGAACTCGGTTGCTACGCGAACGTCAGTTGGTACCGGGATATCACAGGTGCCCAGCAGGCGTTTGGCTTCGTCAACCAGGTCTGCTTCGTACAGGGATTTACCGACGTTGTGGCCTTGAGCAGCAACGAAGGTGTTCGCAATACCACCGCCAACGATCAGCTGGTCAGCGATTTTGGACAGAGAATCCAGTACGGTCAGTTTGGTGGAAACTTTAGAACCACCCACGATAGCGACCATTGGACGAGCAGGTTCTTTCAGTGCTTTACCCAGTGCTTCCAGTTCGTCAGCCAGCAGTGGACCTGCACAGGCGACGTCTGCGAATTTACCGATACCGTGGGTAGAGGCCTGCGCACGGTGAGCCGTACCAAATGCATCCATGACGAATACGTCGCACAGGGCAGCGTATTTTTTGGACAGAGTTTCGTCGTCTTTCTTTTCGCCTTTGTTGAAGCGAACGTTTTCCAGAACAACCAGCTCACCTTCGGCAACTTCCACGCCATCCAGGTAATCTTTCACCAGGCGAACCGGGCTGGACAGTTTGTCTTTCAGGTAATTAACAACCGGCAGCAGAGAGAACTCTTCGTTGTACTCGCCTTCAGTTGGACGGCCCAGGTGGGAGGTGACCATCACTTTAGCGCCCTGCTTCAGAGCCAGTTCAATGGTTGGCAGAGATGCACGAATACGTGCGTCGCTGGTCACTTTGCCATCTTTAACCGGTACGTTCAGATCGGCACGGATGAAAACGCGTTTACCTGCCAGATCCAGATCGGTCATCTTAATTACAGACATGGTGAATCCTCTCGTTGATTCTTAAAGTTTTGCAAGCGCAAGGTGCGCTCTACCTGAAACCTTTTGCGGCCATGGCTAACGTGGTGTCGAGCATTCGGTTAGCAAAGCCCCATTCGTTATCACACCAGACCAGCGTCTTGATGAGGTGTGCACCACTGACTCGCGTCTGCGTGCCATCCACGATGGCGCTGTGCGGGTCGTGGTTAAAATCTACTGAGACCAACGGTAATTCCGTATAGTCAACTATACCATGAAATGCTCCCTGTGCCGCTTTTTGCAGCAACAGGTTGACTTCACAGGCTTTTACCGGTTTTTTCACCGTCACGCTAAGATCGATCGCGGTGACGTTTATCGTTGGCACGCGCACGGCAATCGCTTCGAAACGGTCGTTAAACTGCGGGAAAATACGGGTGATCCCGGCAGCCAGTTTCGTATCCACCGGAATGATGGACTGGCTCGCCGCGCGAGTGCGTCGTAAATCCGGATGGTAGGCGTCGATAACCTGCTGATCGTGCATGGCGGAGTGAATCGTGGTCACCGTGCCGGATTCAATGCCATACGCATCGTCTAACAGTTTAATGACCGGAATAATGCAGTTGGTGGTGCAGGAGGCGTTGGAGACAATGCGGTGTTCAGCTTTCAGCTCGTGCTGGTTGACGCCAAATACGACGGTAGCGTCGAGGTCGTGACTGCCGGGATGGGAGAACAGCACTTTTTTCGCGCCGGCATTCAGATGCGCTTCGCCATGTTCACGGTTACCGTACACGCCGGTACAGTCCAGCACCACATCCACACCCAGTTCGCGCCAGGGCAGCCCTTCAATACTGTTCTCATGCAGCACGCGGATAGCATCGTCACCGACAAACAGCTGTTCCCTTTCCTGGCGAACGTCCCAGGCAAAGCGACCGTGGCTGGTGTCATATTTCAACAAATGCGCCATACCCGCAGCATCCGCCAGTTCATTGATTGCCACCACGGTGATTTCCGCCCGACGCCCGGATTCATATAAAGCACGAACCACGTTGCGCCCGATGCGACCGAAGCCATTAATCGCTACGCGTACGGTCATAGATCTCCTGCAAAGCTATCCCTGAGTTTGAGGTGGCTGAAAGAGTAATCCAGCGACGCCCGAAGGGGAATCCTTGCTGTCACAAACTGCGATTGATTGGTCAATTGTCGAACATTTAATCGACTGAAACGCTTCAGCAAGAATAAGCGAATCGGGGAATAAAAGGAATCTCTGTCCAGATGAATAAGCGAGCTATATGACTTGCGTCACATTTTGGGTGGAATAATTTACAGAGCAGTTACATGTCTGAGGAATCGTGCATACAAAAAAGCCGGGTGGCGCTAGCGCTTACCCGGCCTACTTTATACTCCCTCTCCCTGTGGGAGAGGGCCGGGGTGAGGGCATCAGCCCGCACCGGACAAACAATTACAGCAGTTCTTTCGCCTTAGCGAGAACGTTCTCAACGGTGAAGCCAAACTCTTCAAACAGCTGTTCCGCCGGAGCAGACTCACCAAACGTGGTCATGCCGACGATAGCGCCGTTCAGACCCACGTATTTGAACCAGTAGTCAGCGATACCCGCTTCCACTGCCACACGCGCGGAAACCGCTTTAGGCAGTACAGATTCGCGGTAAGCCGCATCCTGCTTGTCGAACGCATCGGTAGACGGCATGGAGACCACGCGCGCTTTCACGCCTTCGGCAGTCAGTTTTTCCCATGCTGCTACAGCCAGTTCAACTTCAGAACCGGTTGCGATGAAGATCAGCTCCGGCTGGCCTGCGCAATCTTTCAGCACGTAACCACCGCGCGCGATGTTTGCCAGCTGTTCTGGGGTACGCTCCTGCTGTGCCAGGTTCTGACGGGAGAGGATCAGCGCGGTTGGACCGTCCTGACGCTCAACGCCGTATTTCCACGCCACCGCAGATTCAACCTGGTCACATGGACGCCATGTGCTCATGTTCGGGGTCACGCGCAGGGAAGCCACCTGCTCTACCGGCTGGTGAGTTGGACCATCTTCGCCCAGACCGATGGAGTCGTGGGTGTAGACCATCACCTGACGCTGTTTCATCAGCGCAGCCATACGCACGGCGTTACGTGCATATTCAACAAACATCAGGAAGGTAGAGGTGTACGGCAGGAAACCACCGTGCAGAGCGATACCGTTGGCAATCGCGGTCATACCGAATTCACGTACACCGTAATGGATGTAGTTACCGGCAGCATCTTCATTGATTGGCTTAGAGCCAGACCACAGGGTCAGGTTAGATGGCGCCAGGTCAGCGGAACCGCCGAGGAATTCTGGAAGCAGAGGACCAAACGCTTCGATCGCATTCTGCGATGCTTTACGGCTGGCGATCTTAGATGGATTCGCCTGCAACTTCGCGATGAACTCGTTCGCTTTCGCGTCGAAGTCGGACGGCATGTCACCTTTCATACGACGGGTGAATTCAGCGGCTTCCTGAGGGAAGGCTTTCGCGTATGCCGCGAATTTCTCATTCCAGGCCGCTTCTTTCGCCTGGCCCACTTCTTTCGCATCCCACTGCGCGTAGATTTCAGACGGGATTTCGAAGGCAGGGTGTTTCCAGCCAAGTGCTTCACGGGTCAGTGCGATTTCCGCGTCGCCCAGCGGTGCGCCGTGGGAGTCGTGAGTACCCGCTTTGTTCGGAGAACCGAAGCCGATGATGGTTTTGCACATCAGCAGGGACGGTTTGTCGGTCACGGCGCGCGCTTCTTCTACTGCACGTTTAATCGAGTCAGCATCGTGGCCATCAACGCCGCGCACAACGTGCCAGCCGTAGGCTTCGAAACGTGCGGCGGTGTCGTCAGTGAACCAGCCTTCAACGTGACCATCGATGGAGATGCCGTTGTCGTCATAGAACGCAACCAGTTTGCCCAGCTTCAGGGTACCTGCCAGGGAGCACACTTCGTGAGAAATGCCTTCCATCATGCAGCCGTCGCCCAGGAAGGCGTAGGTGAAGTGGTCAACGATGTCGTGGCCTGGACGGTTGAACTGCGCCGCCAGAGTCTTCTCTGCAATCGCCATACCTACAGCGTTAGCGATGCCCTGACCCAGCGGACCGGTGGTGGTTTCAACGCCAGCGGTGTAGTCCACTTCCGGGTGACCTGGAGTTTTGGAGTGCAGCTGACGGAAGTTTTTCAGCTCTTCGATAGGCAGATCGTAGCCAGTGAGGTGCAGCAGGCTGTAGATCAGCATAGAGCCGTGGCCGTTAGACAGCACGAAACGGTCGCGGTCAGCCCATGCCGGGTTCTGAGGGTTGTGGTTAAGGAAATCACGCCACAGGACTTCGGCGATGTCAGCCATACCCATAGGGGCACCCGGGTGGCCGGATTTGGCTTTCTGTACTGCATCCATGCTCAGCGCACGAATAGCATTAGCAAGCTCTTTACGTGAGGACATTTTAACTCCAGATCGGACTGTTAAAGGCCATGCCCTTGACGACAGCGCGTTTTGGGCTACGCCGGAAAAAAGTGCCAACAATGTAACCCAAGCCGCAGGGCATGTACATGGAGCATTCTTTTGCAGCTTAAGAAATCTCTGGATCATGCTCGCATGTTGCGCAATCTGCTCGCCCGCCCCTGTAGATATTCCTTATACTTAGCCCGACACCGGCTTCGTTGACGGTGCATTTTTCGGAATTAATTCAGATTAACGAGTACGGAAGCAACATCATGAAAATGCGTGCAATCGGGCTGGCTGTGGGAACAACGCTCCTGCTAAGCGGCTGTCAGAATATGGATTCTAACGGCCTGATGACCTCAGGCGCAGAAGCTTTTCAGGCCTACTCATTGAGCGATGCGCAGGTCATAGCGCTGAGCGATCAGGCCTGTAAGGATATGGATGGAAAAGCTACGCTTGCCCCGGCTAACAGCACCTATACGCAGCGTCTGAACAAGATTGCTTCCGCGCTGGGCGACAACATTAACGGCCAGCCGGTGAACTACAAGGTGTACATGGCGAAAGACGTCAACGCCTTCGCAATGGCGAACGGCTGTATCCGCGTTTACAGCGGCCTGATGGACATGATGACCGACAACGAAGTGGAAGCGGTAATCGGCCACGAAATGGGTCACGTTGCTCTGGGTCACGTGAAGAAAGGGATGCAGGTTGCGCTGGGCACCAATGCCGTGCGTGCCGCGGCAGCCTCTGCGGGTGGCATTGTCGGCAGCCTGTCCCAGTCGCAGCTTGGCGATGTGGGCGAGAAACTGGTGAACTCCCAGTTCTCCCAGCGTCAGGAGTCGGAAGCGGATGACTACTCTTACGATCTGTTGCGCAAACGCGGCATCAATCCATCGGGTTTAGCCACCAGCTTCGAAAAACTGGCGAAACTGGAAGAAGGCCGTCAGAGTTCCATGTTTGACGATCACCCGGCCTCCGTTGAACGTGCGCAGCATATCCGTGACCGCATGGCGGCAGACGGAATTAAATAATACGCTGGCCCGGTGCGCGCCGCGCTACCGGGCAACAAAGCTCAATCAGTACAGCGTTTTCTGTGGCGGCCCGGCAAACTTAAGGGCGCCAATCTGCCCCATCCGCACCTCCACCACCGACGGCCCCGGCATCGCCAGCGCCTCTGTCATGACCGCATCAAAGTCCTCGGCCCGCTCAACGCTCCAGGCCTGAAGGCCAATCGCCTGCGCCAGCAGGGTAAAGTCCGGCGTATGCAGCGCGTTATAATACTGCCGTCCGCCAAAATATTTATCCTGAATGCCGCGCATTACGCCGTAGCCCCCGTCGTTCATGATCAGCAGCGTCACATTGGCTTTCTCCTGCGCCAGCGTCGCCAGTTCGCCTAAATTCAGGCTCAGGCCGCCGTCGCCCACCAGCCCCACCACCTTGCGCTGCGGGTTGGCAATCGCGGTGCCGATGGCCATCGGCAGCCCCATGCCAATCGCCCCGGCGAGAGAGTGTATGTTCATCAGCGGACCGTTAGCCCTCAACAGGCGGCTCCCCCACAGGCTGCCGGACACGGTGATATCGCGCACCAGCAGGCCGTCTTTCGGCAGCGCTTTTTCTATGGCGTCGTTAAGCTTCGCATAGACGCCGCACTGCTCGCGCAACCCCTGTTCAGCTTGCCCGACCGCCTGCTGTACCTGCGCGTCCCACTGGGCGTTGCCCCATTCCCGGCCCTGGGCTTTTTCAGCCAGCGCGCCAAGCAACGCTGAACAATCGGCTATCAACGTGCTATCCATCAGGTAGTTACGGCTTGCTGCCGCCGGGTCGATATCGATCTGCACCCGCGGAGACGGCAGTTCCAGCGTCCAGGAGCGGGTTTCGTTGCTGCGCAGGCGTGAACCGGCCACCAGGGTAAAATCACACTGCGCCATCAGCGCTTCCACCGACGGCGAATTGTGGAACGCGCGCAGGCTGGCGCGATGGTCGTCCGGCAGCACGCCGCGCGCGTGGGTACTGGAGATCACCGTCACGCCTGCATCCGCCAGCGTTTTCACAGCACCAGCGCTTCCCAGCGCCCCGCCCCCCAGCCACAGCAGCGGCTGTTTCGCCTGCTTGAGCTGTGCCCACAGTGCGTCAACCGTCGCGGGATCTACAGCTGCAACCGAAGCCGGTTTCACCGGCTTCGTCACCAGCGACAGCGGAATTTTGGCCCCCTGAATATCAATCGGGATTTCCACAGAGACCGGCCCGCACGGTGGGGTCTGCGCGTCCTGGATGGCTTTATGCAGAATCGCTATCGCCTGATTCGCGTTGCTGATCCGGTACGCCCGTTTTGAGCTGGCTTTCAGGAAGGTCAACTGGTCGCGGGTCTCATGGATAAACCCGGTGTCGGCGTCCAGCCAGGCTTTCTCCACCTGCCCGGTTAAATGCAGCAGCGGCGTGCAGGCGTTCATCGCCTCTACCAGCGCGCCTACCGCGTTACCTGCCCCGGCGCCGGTGCTGGTCAGCGCCACGCCGAGGCCGGAAAAACGTCCGTGGGCATCGGCCATGGTGACGGAACCGGCTTCGCCGCGCGCGGGCACAAAGCGGATGGTGCCCCGCTGCCCAACCGCATCCGCGATCGGCAGGTTGTGAATGGAGATGACGCCGTAGATGGCCTCAACCTGATACTGCTCCAGCGTTCTGGCGATGGCGTCGCCGACGGTTATCATTTCGCTCATTGCTCACCCTTTCTCAGTCGCACCAGTGGTTGACGCTGTTACCCGTCGCCAGATAAATGCTCTTTTGTTGCATCCAGGCCTTCAGCCCCTGAATGCCCTTCTCGCGGCCCAGACCGCTCTCTTTTAAGCCCCCGAACGGGGTCGAAATCGCAAACACTTTGTAGGTGTTAATCCACACCGTGCCTGCCTCCAGCTGCTCGCTGAGACGCAGGGCGCGTCCGGTATCGCGCGTCCAGATCCCCGCCGCCAGGCCGTAAACCGAGTCGTTCGCCTCGCGGATAAGCGTGGCTTCATCGCGAAACGGCATGGCCACCAGCACCGGGCCGAAGATCTCTTCCTGACAGGCGCGGGCGCGGTTGGTCAGCCCTTCAATGATGGTTGGCTGGAAGAAACTGCCGTTTGCCAGCGCGGGATCGGCGGGGATCTCGCCGCCGCACAGCACCCGGCCCCCTTCACGTTTCGCCAGTTCGACGTACTCGATCACGCTCTGACGATGTTTCTCGTTGATTAGCGGTCCTACATGAACGCCGTCGGTAAACGGGTGTCCGACGCGCAGCCCGCGGGTTAACTCCAGCAGCCGCGCCATCAGCGGCGCGTACAGGCTTTCGTGGATAAACAGCCGCGACCCGGCGATACACGCCTGCCCCGCCGAGCTGAAAATGCCGTAGCAGATCCCGCGCGCGGCCTGTTCGATATCGGCATCCTCCATCACGATGGTCGGGGATTTTCCGCCCAGCTCAAGCGAGGCCGGGATCAGTTTTTCCGCCGCCACGTGCGCCAGATGACGGCCCGTGGTGGTGCCGCCGGTAAAGGAAATTTTGCGCACCTCAGGGTGGCGCACCAGCGCATCGCCAATTACCGAGCCTTTGCCCGGCAGGACGCTCAGCAGCCCGGCGGGCAGCCCGGCCTGTTCAAATATCCGCGCCAGCTCCAGCGCCATCAGCGGCGTGGCTTCGGCGGGCTTGAGGATCACCGCGTTCCCGGCGGCAATGGCTGGCGCGACCTTCTGCATTTCGCTGGCAATCGGCGAGTTCCACGGCGTGATGGCCGCCACCACGCCGAGCGGCTCGTAGCGGCTCAGCGTCAGCAGATCCGCCTGGCGCGGCGTCGGGAGTTCCCCTTCCAGCAGCTCGCAGGCGGCGGCAAAGTAGCGCGCCGTTCCCGCCGCGCTCATCACCAGCCCGCGCGCTTCCGCCAGCGGCTTGCCGTTATCGCGGCTCTGCATCTGCGCCAGCACGTCGACGCGGGATTCAATGAGATCGGCAACCTTATGCAGGATCTTCGCCCGCATATGCGGCAGGCTGTTACGCCATGCGGGTTCGCGCCAGGCGCGCGCTCCTGCCGCTATCGCCTCCTCCAGATCATCCAGACTGGCGGCGTTCAGCGTCGCGTTGATTGTTCCGTCTGCCGGGAAGTGGCTCTGCATCGGGTTCCCGCCGCCGTGTCGCCACTGTCCGCCAATAAAAATCTTCAGATTGTCCATCATCACTCCTCAGCTCAGGGCCAGCTCGCGGCAGGCGCGCACCGCGCTCAGTGCCGCCAGGGTGGAGGTTTTAGGATTGGATGCCAGCGGCAGGCCGCTCAGCTCCAGATGGAACTCGCCGAACAATCCTTCCACGTGCAGCGTGTGGGTGTTACGTTTCGTTGCCGGGTCAACCATCAGCTGTACGCGGGTCTCATCCATCCCCACGCCGCCGAGCGCCACGGTCGCCGCCACGTTGGCGTTCGCCGGGAACAGCCGCGCCGCCTCGCGGGCGCTGCCTTCAAAAAAGACCTTTGCCTCTGACACCAAATTCAGATCGATAAGCTGCTCGGCATAGCTGCCGCGCCAGCTGGCCGGGCTTTTGCGCGACTGATAGGTGACGCGCTCAAGCCCACCCTCCTTCGCCGCTGCCAGACCGTCGATACCGGCCACCGCACCGGAAAGCAGGGTCAGTTTGCCGCCCGCCGCGAGCAGGCGCTGCTCCAGCGCGCTGTCCGCCAGCGCGCCAGTGGAAATAACGGCCAGATGCCAGCCGCGACGCAGGATCTCTTCCCCGTACTGGGCCACCGCCTGCTGGCTGGCGCACTCCAGCACCAGATCGGGCGTTTGTGCGCACGCCGTCGGTGACGTCAGCGCCTCGACCGCATCGCCAAACTGGTCGTGAATGGCGGCATGGTGAGAGTCTCGCGCCACGATCCAGCCGATAGCCACGCCAGCAGGCAGGCGCTCAATCACCGCCTGCGCCATGGCGCCAAAACCAATCAACATTACCTTTTTCATGATGTGTCCTTACAGATGGCGGCAGAAGCCGCCGGAAACGTCCAGCGCCGCGCCGGTGGTAAACGAGGCCAGCGGCGAAGCGAGGAACAGCAGCGCCTGCGCTGGCTCCTGCGGCTTGCCGAGGCGCGCCATCGGAATGCCGCGCTTGCGCGCGATGTCCGCCGTCCACTCCGGCCAGCTCTGGTTTTTGTCCGCCCGCGTTTCAAAGCGGCGCTGCCACTGGCCGGATTCCACCATGCCAAGCAGTATGGAGTTGACGCGAATGCCTTTGCCTACCAGCTCTTTCGAGAGCGTCAGCGTCATGTTCAGCAGTGCGGCACGGGCGGCGGAGGTGGCGATCATGTGCTCCTCCGGCTGTAGCGCCAGCAGGGAGTTCACGCAGGTAACAGAGGCGATGTCGGACTGCTCCAGCAGAGGCTGAAACGCCTGGACCGGGTTAATCACCCCAAACAGTTTGAGTTCGGCTTCGTGTAGCCACGCCTCGCGCGGGGTGTCCTGGAAGTGCGCCACATAGCCCTGCCCGGCGTTATTGATCAGCATATCCGCCGCGCCAAAGCGCGCCTGTACCGCATCCGCAAAGGCCTGCACGTCGTCGGCGTTCAGCACGTCGCAGCGGTAAGAGAAAATCTCCCCGTGGGGGAATTCGTTTTGCAGCGTCGCATGAGCGCTGGCGAGCCGGTCCGGGTCACGGCCGCAGAAGGCGACTTTCGCCCCGTCACCCAGCAGCAGGCGCAGCGTTTCAAAGCCAATGCCGGAAGATCCGCCGGTGACTACCGCTACACGCCCGTCAATTTGTGCATTCATCGCGCACCTCTTCGTTAATGCGTAAAAGCTGTTGGTTAAAAAACGCGTCGTTATCGAGATAGCTGGCGTGCCCGGCCTGCGGAATGGCGGTAAACGGCATGCCGTAGCGCAGCGCCAGCCCCTGTACCAGCTCGGGCTGTGTGATGGCATCCTGCTCGCCGCACCAGACTTCAAACGTGCCGGAGTAGCGCTTCAACCAGCCGTGGATGTCGTCGTGTGCCAGCATCCACGCGGCGGCAAGGTAGCCCTCGGAACGCAGCGCGCGCATGCCCGCCGCGACGGTGGCGATATCTTCCGCGCGCGCGCCGGGGCGCAGCAGCTTCGCGGCGCGGGTCTGGGCAAGGATCTCGCCACCCAGCGCCATCTGCTGCTCGCGGTTGCGCCAGACCTGCTCCCGCTGCTCCGGCGCGGCCTGCCCGTAACCCTGCGCGGCATCCGCCAGCACCAGATGGATGACGCGCTCAGGGAATTTCGCGGCAAAGGCGCTGGCCACCAGCGCGCCGAGCGAGTGGCCAACCAGCACCGCCTGCCAGACGCCCGCGCGGTCAAGCATGGCTGCCAGCGCGTCGGCGTAATCCCCCGCGTTCGCCCGCTCGACGGCCAGCATCGGGCTTTCGCCATAACCGGGCATGTCCCACGCCAGCACGCGAAAACCGTTCAGCACCATCTGCTTATGCCAGGAGGCCGCGCCGGAGCTGATCCCGTGCAGCAGCATCAGCGGAATACCGCTTCCCTGTTCACGAAAACCCGTCATCATGCCCCCCTTAGTTCCGCTTCACTTTCGAGAGCGGATGGTCGGACGGATAGGTCGGGATTTCCGGCTTGTTGGTCCCCAGCATGACGCACATCAGCGCCTCTTCTTCCCCGTGGTTAAACAGCCCGCGATAGATACCCGGCGGGACGGAGATCAGGTCACGCTCGCGCAGCACGGTTTCGGTGTAGCAGTCGCCGTCCTGGATCATCAGCGTGATCTGCCCCTTGAGCATAAAGAACACCTCTTCCACGTCGTCGTGCAGGTGCAGCGGCCCTTCGCACTTCGACGGCAGCACCATGGTGGAGAAGGTAAAGTGATCCGCCTGCACGGTGTTGGTGTCGTTCGCCACGCCCGTTGCGCCGGTGCCGATGTAGCGCATCTGCGCCCGGCGGTATTTTGGGTCAAAATCGGCCTGGAACTTCAGCGCGTTCCAGTCGTATTTCCGGCCTTCGAAGCGCGCGATGCGCGACTCGACCCACTCTTCCATCGTCAGATGGTCAGGTTTAATGCCGGTTTTGTGGGTTACGGTTGAATCAGTCATGACACTCTCCTCAGTAACGTCTCAGCAGCGGCAGTAACAGGACGCAGCCCACCGCCGCCATCACCGCCAGAAAAATCAGCCCGGAATCCATGCTGTGGGTGAAGGCGATAAGCGCGCCCATCACCGCTGGCGACAGTGCGCCCGCAAAGTTTCCCAGCCCGTTGAAGATGCCGCCCGCCGTAGCGCTCACCCGGGGATGGGTGGCCTTCGCCAGCAGGGCGAAAATGTTAGGTGCGCCGGTGCCCCACATAAAGGTGCTGAAGCTCATCGCCGCGATGATGGCGAGCGGGGTATCAAGGTGCATTACCGCCGCCAGCCCCACCGCCGCCCCCGCCATCGAGATAAAGCAGGCCGCCGCGCGCTTATCGACCCTGTCCGAAAGCCACGCGCCAATCACTTCCCCCGCCAGCATGGCGATAAACGGCATCGACGACAGCCAGCCTGCATGCTCCAGATGAATGCCTTTGCCTTTGATCAGGTAGCCAGGCAGCCAGCCGTTGATGCCCCACAGGTAGGTCAGGAACGCGATGTTAAAGATGCAGATGATCCAGAAGTGCGGGCTGACAAACAGCTCGCGCCGTGCCGCGCGCCGCTCGTCCTGAGACGCCTGTGAAGTGCCGGGTTTTGCCTCCAGGCGGATCCCGCGCAGACCGATGCGCACGAAGATAAGCACCGGCACGGTAAGCATGGCCATCACAAAGAAAGTGCTCTGCCAGCCAAAGGTGTTCAGCAGCCAGAGGGAGAGCGGGAAACCAATCGCCGCGCCCACCGGGGTGCCCAACAGCCACAGCATGGTGGCGCGCGCCTGCAAATGCTGCGGGAAGTTGTGACGCACGATGGCGAAAGCCAGCGGGAAGAGCGGTCCTTCTGCCACGCCCAGCAGAATACGCAGGACGATCATCAGCGTGTAGTTATGGGTAAAGCCCATCGCCACCATCAGCACGCACCACACCACCATCATCCCGGTGAGCAGACGCAGCGGCGCGATTTTGTCGCCTAAACCGCTTAAAAACACCGACGAGAAGCCGTAGCTCAGCAGGAAGGCGCTCATCAGAATGCCGAGGCGCGTGGTATCGAAATCGATGCCCATCGCCTGCTGGAAATGGGTATCAGAAAAGAGCGCCGCGATGCTGATTTTGTCGAAAAACGCCAGCAGCACACAGGCCAGCAGCGACAGCGGGATGGCCCAGCGCACCGCTTTTTCGGGCGTGCAGGTCCCCTCACCGCTCGCCTCAACGGGCGCGGTGTTAGTCTCTAGTGTGGTCATCTCTCCCCCTACGGGTGCGGGTTAGCTATCGCAGTGACATCAGTGAAAAAGTCGGGTCGGCAAGCGGTACGTCCGACAGATCCCGCCCCGCCGCCATCCAGCGCTTCGCCAGCTTCACGGTGCGCGCATCGTTGAACGCCACCAGCTGCGTCAGCCGCCCGTTTTCGTCCAGCGAGAAGAACAGCGAATCTTCACGCACCAGCGTTTTACCTCCCGGCTGCGGTATACCGAGGATCTGAATATTGTGCTGGTATTGATCCGACCACAGCCACGGCGCGTCGTCGTAGCCTGGCGCATCCGGGTTGAGCATCGCTTTCGCCGTTGCCACCGCCTGATTCTGGGCGAAGGCCCAGGACTGGATGCACAGGCCGTAGTGATGGTGCTGGGCGACATCGCCTGCGGCAAAGATGAACGGATCCGACGTGTGGCCCTGAGCATCCACCACGATCCCGCGTCCGGTTTTCAGCCCCGCGTCGCGCGCCAGCTCAAGATTAAGATCGACGCCGATCCCCACCACCACCGCGTCAAAGGTTTCGCGGTTGCCGTCGCAGTGGATGACCGGCAGGCCGTTATCGTCCTCCAGCTCCAGCGCGCCGCAGCCGGTACGGATCTCCACGCCCTGTTCGCGGTGGATGGCCTCCAGGCGCTTTGAAACCTCGCCGCTCACCGAGCGCATGCACAGCGCAGGCTGCTGCTCGAACAGGGTGACCGCCACGCCGCTTTTGCGCGCGGAGGCGGCAATCTCAAGCCCGATCCAGCCGCCGCCGACAATCGCCAGCTTTTGACTTTCCGCGAGACGCGCTTTCAGGCGCTGCGCGTCCTGCCAGTGGCGCAGGGTATAGACCTGCGGATGGCTGGCCCACGCCTGCGAAGGCAGGCGCGCCCGCCCGCCGGTAGCGATTAAAAGGATGTTGTAACTAAGCTGTTCGCCGTTGCTAAGAACGACTTTTTTCTCATCGCGATCGACCGCTTCAGCACGCAGCGGCCGGTACCAGGTCAGGTTCAGGGCCTGCTGTGCCTCGTCGCTAAACAGGCGCGGAAGCCCCGCGTCCGGCTCCAGCAGAGACGCTTTCGACAGCTGAGGGCGCTCGTAGAAATCCCATTCCTCTTCCGCCACCACGCAAATTTCGCCGTCGAAGCCCTCATCGCGCAGGGTTTTCGCTGCCCAGCCGCCCGCCTGACCGCCGCCGATAATGACAATGCGCGACGTCATACCGCCTCCGGCTTTTTCTGCTGGCGGCGCGTGTCGTGGTCAATCCCGCCTTCCACCGCCCACTCGGTAAAGGAGACCAGCGAATGCTCCAGCTCGCGCGGCTGCCAGTTTTCCGTCAGGTAATCGTCGTTGGTGTAATACTCAAACGCCCCGCCGGTCGGGCTGTTGACGTACCAGAAGTACGCCGACGACACCGGATGACGGCCCGGCCCGATAAAGGTGCTCCAGTCATGTTTATTCATCGCGATACCGCCGCCGATCACCTCGTGGATGTCGCGTACGGTAAAGGCCACGTGGTTAAGGCCGCGCTTGCGGTTCGGCAGTTGCAGCAGGAACAGGTTGTGATGACCGCCGCGCGCGCCACAGCGCAGGAACACGGCGCGGTTGATATAGCGGTCCGAGACCTGAAAGCCGAGCACCTCGCGGTAGAATTTCTCCACTGCCGCCAGCTCTTCCACGAAGAACACCACGTGCCCGACGTTGATCGGCTGGGCGCGATCGTAAACCGGGCTGGGGGTATCGATACGGCGGGCGTCGCCCCACTGGTTTATCGGCTCGACGTTCAGCTCCACCTCGGTCTGCTGGCTGACCTGCACGCGCAGCGTCATGCCGTTCGGATCCAGGCACTCCAGCGCGTCGCCCACTTCGCGAAAGCCAGGCTGTTGCGCCAGCTTCGGGCGCAGCGCGTCCAGATCTGACTGTGCGGCAACCGCCCAGGTCATTCGGCGCATGGTGTTGCCCGCTTCAAACGCGGGCGGCAGGTCGGGGCTGTCGATGGGGTTAAGCTCCACGCGCGCGCCGCTCAGGGTGGTGAAACGCTGGCCGCTGGCATCGCCCGTCAGGCCAAAATCACGCATAAATTTGGCGCAGTGCGTCAGGTCTTCCACGCCAAATTCCAGCTTTTCAATTCCGGTTACACTCATCGTTCGTTGCCTCATCTGGCCCAAATTGGGCGTAAAACATGCCCGACGCAGTTAAGCGCCTGACGTTAACTCACTGATTTAACTGGCCTGTGACAAATACCCTAAGAAGCCAGAAATTTTATCCGCCGCGAGGCGAACCTCGTTTTGCAGGCGCTCGCGGTCGCTCTGCGGGATCTCCTCGGACGGCACCAGAATGCTGACCACCGCCGCCACGCGTCCGCTTCGGTCATACACCGGGTAGACGATGGAAGAGATGCCGTGACGGAAGAAGGATTCACCGATGACAAACCCGCGTGCTTTGTCCTGCTGCACCATCTGCCACAGAGCTTCACGATCATGAAGCTGCCCCGGCGTGTTGCCCGGCAGACGCTCATGCGGGAACAATTGTTCAAAATCAGCGTGGGAAATATCGGTCAGCAGCATGCGACCGAGCGAGGTGCAGTGCACCGGCAGGCGGGTGCCAATGCTGACCTGGTTGATGCGCGACCCGGCGGCGCTGACGCGGGCGATGTAGATAATGTCGCGCCCGTCGCGGATCGCCAGATGGCTGCTGCACTGGCTCACGTCGCGCAATTGCTCGATCACCGGCTGGCCGACCTGCGCCACGTCCAGCGAAGCGATGTACTCAAAGCCGAGACGCAGCACATTCATGCCCAGTGAAAAGGTATTGGTGCGCGTGTTGCGCTCCAGAAATCCCATGTACTCCAGGGTCTGCACCACGCGATAGGCAGTGGCCTTCGGCATATCCACCAGCCGGTGCAGTTCGGCAAAGGTCAGATCGCGATGCTGCTCGCCAAAGGCCAACAGCAGCTGTAAACCGCGCTCCAGCCCCGGCACCAGATACTTCACTTCCTGATCGTTTGCCATCATCGCCCTACCTTAGTTAAAGACAAAACCGCCGTTGACCGGGATCAGCTGTCCGGTAATAAACCGCGACAAATCGCTTAACAGCCAGACCACGCTGCCGGTGACATCTTCCGGCTGCTGTGCCCCGGTTAACGCGCGTCCGTTCTCGTAGAGCTGATGTCGTTCGGCGGGCACATATTCGGTGGCCTCGACGCGGGTCAGCCCCGGTGCGATGGCGTTGATGCGAATCCGTTTTTCACCCAGCTCGCGCGCCATGGAGCGGGTCATGGCAATGACTGCCCCCTTGCTGGCGACGTAGGCCATCAGGCGCGGCGCGCCCCACAGCGCGGTGTCAGACGCCACGTTCACAATGCCTGCCCCTTCACGCAGCAGCGGCACGGCGGCGCGCGTCACCAGCCAGGTGCCTTTGACGTTGACGCTCATCACCCGATCCCAGAGATCCGGGTCGTAATCGAGCATGTTTTTGCCGCCCACGCCCGTCGCCATCGCCGCGTTGTTCACCAGACCGTCAATCTGCCCCTGCTCGCCAACGCTGCTGAACACCTGCTCGATGGAGTGCGGATCGGCCAGATCGATAACGTGCGATTCGATCGCATAGCCCTGTTCGCGCAGCCGGTGGGCGCTCTCGGCCAGTTCGCCTTTGAGGATGTCGCACATCACCACCGCCGCGCCTTGCTCCGCGCAGGCTCTGGCAAAGTGGTAGCCCAGCCCGCGCGCGGCGCCGGTCACTACAATGCGTTTGCCACTCAGCAGCCCGTTCATCAGGCGGCTCCCTGCTGTGCTTCGCGCATCGCCAGCTGCTCTTTGGCGGCCTTTTGCATCATGCGGCGCAGGCGAGAGAGGCCAACGTCGTGCTGATACAGGTATTCATGGTCGCGCGCGTTGGGCGCCAGGCTCTCCAGCACCACGCGGTCCTGCTCCAGCACTTCCCAGTGCAGTTTTTCCAGGCGGTTGCGGTACATGAAGCGCCACATATCACGCTGCCAGCCCTGTACGCGGCGTATGCGCCAGAAGAAAACGCGGCAGTTGTCGTTATCTTCCGGCACCACCATGCCGACGATAAAGAAGTGGCCGCCCGGTCCGAAACGCTTCTTATACGGAATGGAGAGGCGCATCCAGCAGGTGCCGCTGTTGCCCAGCTCTACCCAGTCGAAGTTGACGCCGCTCTGCCCCTTCTTCTCGAAAATAAAGCCGGTTTTCGTCGGCTGGAGCACCATGTCGGCCTTGCGGTCCCCTTCCGCCATCGAGTGTGAGGAGGAGTGCAGATAAGTGCCGTGCATCGGATCCATCACGTTTTCCAGCGCGTACTGGTAATTGCATTTCCACGCGGCGGTGCAGAGGAAATTGCTGAAGTTTTCCGTGTCGGCCAGTTCGTCCGGGAAGGTCAGCTCGTCCGGCTGCTGGTCCGCGGTGACGCCAAACCAGAGGAAAATGGCGCCGTGCGCCTCCTGCACGTTATAGCTGCGCACGCACTGCTGGCCGACCAGCGGACATTTGTCCACGGCGGGCACGTCTTTCACTTCGCCGTTACCCGCCACTTCCACCCCGTGATACCAGCAGGCGATGCGGTCCCCGAGATTCCAGCCCATCGACAGACGCGCGCCGCGGTGCGGACAGCGGTCCTCCAGCGCCTGCACCTGCCCGTCTTTGTTGCGCCAGACCACAATCTGTTCACCCAGGCGGGTGATGCCCACCGGCGCAGACTGCACTTCCCAGCTCGCCAGCACCGGATACCAGAGGCCGCGCAGACCTTTATCCAGATAGTTTTGTACGGTAGTCGTCATCGCGTTGCCCTCAGTAGCCGTTAACCTGTAAGAATGCCTGGAAGCTGGCGTCGCTCCACGGCTCGCCCTGCTGGTCGTGCATACGCACTGCGTTCAGCCCGCTCACCAGCTCCGGCAGGGTTTCAACGCCCTGTTCGAAGAGATCTTCGAGCGTCGCAATCAGGTTCATTTCCCAGCTTTCCGGCTCGCGGCTGCGGGTCTGCCAAATGAGATTCTGGTAATCACCCGGCTTGTGAATGGCGCCATTACCGCCTTCTGCCGGCGGGGTAAACTGGCGGCTTTCCGGCAGCGCCGGGTTGTAGTTCAGCGTGTCGCTCATGCCACGGTCTCCTCAACGAAGGTAATCTGAATCTGGTTTTCAAAGACCCGAACCGGGTAACGGTTGAGGTTGCGACCCCCGGGGCCGTGCAGACACTGGCCGGTTTTGACGTCGAACACCGCCTCATGCAGCGGACATTCCACTTTGCCATCTTCCACGAAGCCCTGGCTCAGCAGGGCGTAAGCGTGTGGGCATACGTCTTCCAGCGCGTAATATTCACCGTCAATCAAATACACGCCGATCTCTTTCCCGTCGACGTTGCCACTAAAAGGGAAATCTTCCTGTACTTGCTCTGCGTCACATACGCCTATCCAGCTCATCACGATCCTCCAGGCCTTTGTTTCATATATGAAACTCTGTTTCTTATTTAATACGGTCAATATAAAAGCGGTGAATGTTTCGTCAAGCGGCAATGTGACGAATTTGTTAATTGATCGGCAATTAATTAACTAAGTGTGCAAGGGATCACGAAAAAATGCAGCGATATGAAATTTTCATTATTGCGGCGTGAAAGAATACGATTTATCGATGGCTTTTATTTTTATTCCTTAAAAATAAAAAGGCAAAAGCCTTGCTGTTTCACCTGTGAAACAATGCTTTATTTTATCCTTATTAAACAACGAGTTTCACAGGTAAACCATTTTAGTTGCGTGACAATCACACTGATAAAAAAACACACTGGATAATACATAAGGCAGGCAAAAGGAGAAGGTACATTTGCACTGTTATTCCTCATTATTATTTTCTGCGCTGAATGGATAAATATCATTTCCATAATTTTTAAACGGGAAATAGGTCGGGGATTTTCAGCCAAATGAAAACAGAATGTTACAAGGAATGCGGGTGGCGAAGGTGATGATAGCGGTAGGGTCTTTTTGACGCACGTAACGTTGCAGGCGATCGTCCTGCTGGCCGGAGAAAATATTGCTGCTGCGCATGCGTCGCGCAGCAGCAATCAGCGCGTAAGGCTTATTCGCCCTTTTTCGCCGCCTGGATGTAGAGCATTTCCAGCGCCAGGGTCGCCGCGGCCAGCGCGGTGATCTCGGACTGGTCATAGGCCGGAGCCACTTCCACCACGTCCATCCCGACGATGTTCAGATCCTTCAGGCCGCGCACCAGTTTGATGGCGCGGTCTGACGTCAGGCCGCCAATCACCGGCGTACCGGTACCTGGCGCAAATGCCGGATCCAGGCAGTCGATATCGAAGGTCAGGTAAACAGGCATATCGCCTACGATCTGCTTAACCTGAGCCAGAATATCGTCCACGCCGCGATCGTTCACCTGGCCCGCGTCGAGCACGGTGAAGCCGTTGTCTTTGTCGAATTCGGTACGGATACCGATCTGCACGGAGTGGTTCGGGTCGATCAGACCTTCGTTTGGCGCGGTGTAGAACATGGTGCCGTGGTCGAACTCGCAGCCGTTCGCGTAGGTGTCGGTGTGCGCATCGAAGTGCACCAGCGCCATTTTACCGAAGTGCTTCGCGTGGGCGCGCAGCAGCGGCAGAGTGACGAAGTGGTCACCGCCGAAGGAGAGCATGCGTTTACCGGCCGCCAGCAGCTTCTCGGCGTGCGCCTGTAATTTTTCGCTCATTTCGCGGGCGTCGCCGAAGGCGTACACCAGGTCACCGCAGTCCACCACGTTCAGGCGCTCGCGCATGTCGAAGTTCCACGGGAAGCGGTTGTGCTCCCAGGCCAGGTTGGTGGAGACCTGACGGATCGCCGCCGGGCCATGACGTCCACCTGCGCGACCGGACGTAGCCATGTCGAACGGTACGCCGGTGATCACCCAGTCCGCATCGCTGTCGTACGGCTGGAAGTTCATCGGAAGGCGTAAAAAACCAAACGCGTTAGATACCAGAGAGTTATCGTACTGATGACCTAGAGTGCTCATGTCCTGACCTCTTATAAAGTCGATACATTAAAAACAGATGAAAAAAAAATCCCCTCCGCGTCGTTAAACCCGACGAGGAAGGGATTGATTCGTAAATCGCATAGTGGGGCGAATTATCGCCGTTAATTCATACGGGTTCAAGTGAGTATAGGGCATCGTGCGGTCTTTGCCCCTCACCCTAACCCTCTCCCCAAAGGGGAGAGGGGAAAGGCGAATGCCTTACTCGTCTTCCAGGTAGGTGTACCCGTACAGACCCGCTTCAAACTCTTCGAGGAACTGCTGCTGCAAGGCATCGTCCAGACCGGTGTTTTTGACCTGATCGCGGAACTGGGTGAGCAGTTTTTTCGGATCCAGCTGAACGTATTCGAGCATGTCTGCCACCGTGTCCCCTTCGTCGGACAGCTCAACCTCCACGCTGCCGTCAGGGAAGACAAACACGTCAACCGCTTCGGTATCGCCGAACAGGTTGTGCATATTGCCCAGGATCTCCTGATACGCCCCCACCATAAAGAAGCCCAGCATTGGCGGGTTCTCTGGATCGTACTCCGGCATCGGCATGGTCGTCGCAATACCGTCACCGTCGACGTAGTGGTCAATCGCGCCATCGGAGTCACAGGTGATGTCCAGCAGCACCGCGCGACGTTCCGGCGCATGATTCAGCCCTTCCAGCGGCAGAACCGGGAACAGCTGGTCGATACCCCAGGCATCCGGCATCGACTGGAACAGGGAGAAGTTGACGTACATTTTGTCCGCCATACGCTCCTGCAACTCGTCGATAATCGGACGGTGCGCACGGTTGCTCGGGTCGAGCTGCTTCTGCACCTCATGGCACATATTCAGATAGAGCTGCTCGGCCCATGCGCGCTCTTGCAGGCTAAAGGTGCCCGAAGAATAGCCGACGTGAATATCGTGCAGGTCCATCTGGCTGTCGTGTAGCCATTCGCGCAGGGAACGGCGCGTGCCCGGCTCGTGCATCTCCTGCCAGGTTTCCCACATGCTTTGCAGAGAACGCGGGGCATCGTCTGCCGGAGGCGTGGCTTCGGTGATTTCGCTACGCTCAACGCCGATGATGTTAGAAACCAGCACCGTATGGTGCGCGGTAACCGCGCGTCCAGATTCGGTGATCACCGTCGGATGCGGCAGGCCGTGCTCTTCGCAGGCATCGCCAATCGCCCAGATGATGTTATTGGCGTATTCGTTCAGGCCGTAGTTGACCGAGCAGTCAGACTGTGAGCGGGTCCCTTCGTAGTCCACGCCCAGGCCGCCGCCCACGTCAAAGCACTGAATATTCACGCCAAGCTTATGCAGCTCAACGTAGAAACGCGCGGATTCACGCACGCCGGTGGCGATGTCGCGGATATTGGCCATCTGCGAGCCGAGGTGGAAGTGCAGCAGCTGAATGCTGTCCAGACGACCGCGCTCGCGCAGGATTTCCACCAGTTGCAGCACCTGGTTCGCCGCGAGGCCGAACTTGGATTTTTCACCGCCGGAAGACTGCCACTTACCGGACCCCTGCGAGGCCAGACGCGCACGTACGCCAAGGCGTGGGATCACGTTCAGACGCTCGGCCTCTTCCAGCACGATCGCGATTTCGGTCATCTTCTCGATCACCAGATAGACCTTATGGCCCATCTTCTCGCCAATCAGCGCCAGACGAATGTATTCGCGGTCCTTATAGCCGTTACAGACGATCACCGACCGGGTCATGCCCGCGTGGGCCAGGACCGCCATCAGCTCCGCTTTAGAGCCTGCTTCCAGGCCCAGCGGTTCGCCGGAGTGGATCAGGGACTCAATTACGCGGCGGTGCTGGTTTACCTTGATCGGGTAAACGAGGAAATAGTCGCCGTTATAACCATACGATTCGCGCGCGCGTTTAAACGCGGCGTTAATAGAACGCAGGCGATGTTGCAGGATCTGCGGGAAGCAGAACAGTGCAGGCAAGCGCTGGCCCTGCGCTTCACGGGCTTTCACCAGTTTAGCGAGATCCACGCGCGCTTCCGGGACGTCCGGATCCGGGCAGACACTGATGTGACCCAGCTCGTTGACGTCGTAGTAGTTATTGCCCCACCAGGCAATATTGTAAGTACGCAGCATCTTGCTGGCTTCCTGGGAGCTCATCGCAACCTCCTGCATAGAACGTAGTACACCCTGTTCGCCTGCTGACGAAGGCGAAAGCGAAGACATGTCGTCAGACATAGCGAACCTCAACTCTTTGTATTAAGTGTAAAACAGTTGACTACTATCGCAGCGTTATACGGCGATAACAACCCATTAACGGCTCCATTTCCCAGCAGAGTATGCTGAAATCCAGACCGTGCGACCGGTTTCTTATTCATATCATTGTAAAACACGTATCCGAACTCTGTATGACAAGGTTCGGCGAAACCACGAGAAAACTCCTGTATTAACAAGAGCGCCCTTGTTCAGTTTTCACAAAGCGTGACCGGCTCTGGAATCCTGAGAAGCACCGAGATGGGTATAACATCGGCAGGTGTTTAGACCAGAAGTGCGGGTGGGAATCACATGCGCGCCAGAACGGCTACGCTGAATGAGCGGAAAACGATGGTTCATTATCTCGTATCACCTCCACGGCCGCCTCTGTTGAAACGGACCACAAGCCAAAGCTAAAAGTTCACTGCTTAACCCGGCTGGAAGTGGCGACACGATGTGTTCATCGAGCGCTTATTTTATATGAGCCGCGCGCCGCGTTTTATACCGAGAAGGTCGCTAAAAAGCAAAACAAAAATGCGCAGGTTGCCAGCGTCGTCAGGAAAAATTTCCAGCCGTGTTTTCAACGCAGTGAGAGGTGAATCAAAAAAAACTGGAAATCGGGTGAAGAAGTGACCTAAAATAGACGTCCAGATGTTAATCCATCCATACCGATTAACACTCAGACTGCCAGTGTCAAAATCCTGTAGGCCTTGGTAGAATTATCTCCTTTGGCTATTCCACACAGCAGCTTGAGCTAACCAAATTCCTCTTAGGTGAAATAAAACATGGCAAAACACCTGTTTACGTCCGAGTCCGTATCAGAAGGACATCCTGATAAAATTGCTGACCAAATCTCCGATGCGGTGCTGGATGCGATCCTCGCGCAGGATCCAAAGGCGCGCGTAGCGTGTGAAACCTATGTCAAAACCGGCATGGTTCTGGTTGGCGGTGAGATCACCACCAGCGCATGGGTTGATATCGAAGAGATCACCCGTAACACGGTGCGTGAGATCGGCTATGTGCATTCTGATATGGGCTTTGATGCCAACTCCTGCGCGGTACTGAGCGCGATTGGCAAACAGTCTCCCGACATCAACCAGGGCGTTGATCGTGCCGATCCGCTGGAACAGGGCGCGGGCGACCAGGGCCTGATGTTCGGTTATGCAACCAACGAAACCGACGTGCTGATGCCAGCCCCTGTGACCTACGCACACCGTCTGGTGCAGCGTCAGGCTGAAGTGCGTAAAAACGGCACCCTGCCGTGGCTGCGTCCGGATGCGAAAAGCCAGGTGACCTTCCAGTATGACGACGGGAAAATCGTCGGTATCGATGCCGTGGTTCTCTCCACGCAGCATGCTGAAGAGATTGACCAGAAATCCCTGCAAGAAGCGGTGATGGAAGAGATCATCAAGCCGGTTCTGCCAACTGAATGGCTGAGCTCTGCGACCAAATTCTTCATCAACCCAACCGGACGCTTTGTTATCGGCGGCCCAATGGGTGACTGCGGTCTGACCGGTCGTAAAATCATCGTTGATACCTACGGCGGCATGGCCCGTCACGGCGGCGGTGCATTCTCCGGTAAAGATCCGTCTAAAGTTGACCGTTCTGCTGCGTACGCTGCACGTTATGTGGCGAAAAACATCGTTGCTGCGGGCCTGGCTGACCGCTGTGAGATTCAGGTTTCCTACGCTATCGGCGTGGCTGAGCCAACCTCGATCATGGTTGAAACCTTCGGGACTGAAAAAGTGCCTTCAGAACAGCTGACCCTGCTGGTGCGTGAGTTCTTCGACCTGCGTCCATACGGTCTGATTCAGATGCTGGATCTGCTGCACCCAATCTACCAGGAAACCGCGGCGTACGGTCACTTTGGTCGCGAACATTTCCCATGGGAAAAAACCGACAAAGCCGCCCTGCTGCGTGATGCTGCCGGTCTGAAATAATCGACTGACAGTAGCTTAAACAGGCCAGCCTTTGTGCTGGCCTTTTTTATGTCGGGTGGCGGCTATGCCTTACCCGACCTACGAGTAGTGAGTTTTTGTAGGCCGGGTAAGGCGCAGCCGCCACCCGGCAATATTTGGAACCGCTTACACCTCACCCTCTATACTTCGCTTTCAGAATAATCCCTTTGCATGATCGCATTTCTTCTGCTGTTACATTCCCTTTCAGTTAAGTCTGAAATTTGTGCAAACGCGATGCACATCAATTAATTTACCTCTATATTTTCAAAGCTTTAATTATTTTTACGGTTACAGGCTAGTGTAACCGATTACACCGTTGTGATTTGACTCACATATTTTTATGAGTCGCTCACCTACCCTTAATATCGTAAAAACTGATAACTCAACTGGAGGGCATAATGCCTGACAATAATAAACAGGGGCGTACGTCCAATAAGGCAATGACGTTCTTCGTCTGCTTCCTTGCCGCTCTGGCAGGATTACTCTTTGGCCTGGATATTGGCGTAATTGCCGGTGCATTACCGTTCATCACCGATGAGTTCCAGATTAGCGCACACACTCAGGAATGGGTGGTTAGCTCCATGATGTTCGGCGCCGCCGTCGGTGCGGTCGGCAGCGGCTGGCTCTCCTTCAAGCTCGGGCGTAAAAAGAGCCTGATGATCGGCGCGATCCTGTTCGTTGCCGGTTCACTGTTCTCGGCTGCTGCGCCTAACGTTGAAGTGCTGATCCTCTCCCGCGTGCTGCTGGGTCTGGCGGTGGGCGTGGCGTCTTATACTGCTCCGCTGTACCTGTCCGAAATCGCGCCGGAAAAAATCCGCGGCAGCATGATTTCCATGTATCAGCTGATGATCACCATCGGTATTCTGGGGGCTTATCTCTCCGATACCGCGTTCAGCTACAGCGGCGCGTGGCGCTGGATGCTGGGTGTGATCATCATTCCTGCCGTTCTGCTGCTGATCGGCGTCTTCTTCCTGCCGGACAGCCCGCGCTGGTTTGCCGCCAAACGCCGCTTCCATGATGCCGAACGCGTGCTCTTACGCCTGCGTGATACCAGCGCCGAAGCCAAAAACGAGCTGGAAGAGATCCGCGAAAGCCTGAAGGTGAAACAGTCCGGCTGGGCGCTGTTCAAAGAGAACAGCAACTTCCGCCGCGCGGTATTCCTCGGCGTGCTGTTACAGATCATGCAGCAGTTCACCGGGATGAACGTCATCATGTATTACGCGCCAAAAATCTTCGAACTGGCGGGTTACACCAACACCACCGAGCAGATGTGGGGCACCGTGATCGTCGGTCTGACCAACGTGCTGGCAACCTTTATCGCCATCGGTCTGGTAGACCGCTGGGGACGTAAGCCAACCCTGACGCTGGGCTTCCTGGTCATGGCTGTCGGTATGGGCGTACTGGGTACTATGATGCACATGGGCATTCACTCCCCAACGGCACAATACTTCGCCGTGGCGATGCTGCTGATGTTTATCATCGGTTTCGCGATGAGCGCCGGTCCGCTGATTTGGGTGCTGTGCTCTGAGATCCAGCCGCTGAAAGGGCGTGATTTTGGTATCACCTGCTCTACCGCGACCAACTGGATTGCCAACATGATCGTCGGCGCAACGTTCCTGACCATGCTCAATACCCTGGGTAACGCCAATACCTTCTGGGTCTACGCCGGTCTGAACCTGTTCTTTATTGTTCTCACGATCTGGCTGGTTCCTGAAACCAAACACGTTTCACTGGAACACATTGAACGTAACCTGATGAAAGGTCGTCCTCTGCGCGAAATCGGCGCACACGACTGATCCTCCTGCGGGGAGGCGCCTCTTGCGCCTCCCCGCTTCCCGCTTTATGCTCTGCCCCTATGAAAGCTCCCCGTCTCCCCATCGCCATTCAGCAAGCCGTTATGCGCAGCCTGCGGGAAAAACTCGCCCAGGCCAACCTGAAGCTTGGCCGTAATTATCCTGAACCGAAGCTGGTGTATCAGCAGCGAGGCACCGCAGCAGGCACCGCCTGGCTGGAAGCCTACGAGATCCGCCTGAATCCGGTACTGATGATGGAAAATCAGCAGGCGTTTGTCGAAGAAGTGGTGCCGCACGAGCTGGCCCACCTTCTGGTGTGGAAACACTTTGGCCGCGTCGCGTCGCACGGCAAAGAGTGGAAGTGGATGATGGAGGCGGTGCTCGGCGTTCCGGCACGTCGCACCCATCAGTTCGAGCTGGAATCGGTGCGCCGCAATACGTTTCCCTATCGCTGCCAGTGCCAGCAACACCAGCTTACCGTCCGCCGCCACAACCGCGTGGTGCGTGGCGAGGCCACCTACCGCTGCGTAAAGTGCGGCGAACCGCTGGTTGCGGAATAATCAATTGAACTATCAGGAACTTTCCTGATCTGACTGATTGCATACGGGAACAACATTCGTTACGTTGCGGGCTCGTTTTGACACGGAGTGTAAGATGTCCCGTAATGTTTCTCTCGCGGTCGCTTTTCTGGCGACAGCGCTCTCCGGCCATGCTCTGGCCGACGGTATTCACAGTTTTTCTCAGGCAAAAACCGCAGGCGTAAAGATTAACGCCGACGTGCCGGGTGATTTTTACTGCGGCTGCAAAATTAACTGGCAGGGTAAAAAAGGGGTCGTGGACCTGGCATCCTGCGGCTATAAGGTGCGCAAGAACGAGAACCGCGCCAGCCGAATCGAATGGGAACACGTGGTTCCGGCCTGGCAGTTTGGTCACCAGCGCCAGTGCTGGCAGGACGGTGGACGTAAAAATTGCGCCAAAGATCCGGTCTATCGCCAGATGGAAAGCGATATGCACAACCTGCAACCCGCCGTGGGTGAAGTCAATGGCGATCGCGGTAACTTCATGTACAGCCAGTGGAACGGAGGCGAAGGCCAGTACGGTCAGTGCGCCATGAAGGTTGATTTCAAAGAGAAAGTCGCCGAACCGCCTGCCCGCGCGCGCGGCAGCATCGCCCGTACCTATTTCTATATGCGCGACCGATACGATCTCAACCTTTCCCGCCAGCAGACGCAGCTCTTCAATGCCTGGGACAAGCTCTACCCGGTGACGGACTGGGAATGCCAGCGCGACGAACGTATCGCCAAAGTCCAGGGAAATCACAACCCGTACGTCCAGCGGGCTTGCCAGGCGCAAAAGAGCTAACCTACACTACGGCAATTCGCTTATATCGCATGACACATGGAATTTCTGACTATGCGCATCCCTCGCATCTATCACCCTGAACTGATTACCCCAGGCGGCGAAATCGCCCTGTCTGATGATGCTGCAAACCACGTAGGCCGCGTGCTGCGCATGGGCGCAGGCCAGGCGATTCAACTCTTTGACGGTTCTAATCAGGTTTTCGACGCTGAAATTACGCGCGCCGACAAAAAAAGCGTGCACGTGAAGGTGCTGCGTGGCGACGTGGATGACCGGGAATCCCCGCTGCACATTCACCTGGGCCAGGTGATGTCGCGTGGGGAAAAGATGGAGTTCACCATTCAGAAATCCATTGAACTGGGTGTAAGCCTCATTACGCCACTTTTTTCTGAGCGCTGCGGCGTTAAACTGGATGCGGAACGTCTGAACAAAAAGATCCAGCAGTGGCAAAAAATTGCCATTGCGGCCTGCGAACAGAGTGGCCGCAACCGTATCCCGGAGATCCGCCCGGCGATGGATCTGGAGGACTGGTGTGCAGAAGAAGAAAGCGGACTTAAGCTCAATCTTCATCCGCGCGCCAGCGCCAGCATCAATACGCTGCCGCTGCCCGTTGAGCGTGTACGCCTGCTGATTGGCCCGGAAGGCGGTCTGTCGGCTGACGAAATTGCCATGACGGCGCGTTACCAGTTTACTGATATTCTGTTGGGACCTCGCGTTCTGCGCACTGAGACAACGGCACTCACCGCCATTACCGCGCTACAGGTGCGATTTGGCGATCTGGGTTGAAGCAAAGCCTGACCCATAACCGGAGAAGAAGATGATTAAGCTCGGCATCGTGATGGACCCCATCGCAAACATTAACATCAAGAAAGACTCCAGCTTCGCTATGCTGCTGGAAGCGCAGCGTCGCGGCTATGAACTCCACTATATGGAGATGAACGATCTTTACCTGATCAACGGTGAAGCCCGCGCACGCACCCGCATCGTTAACGTCGAGCAGAACTACGAAAAATGGTACGAATTCGGCACCGAACAGGACATTGCCCTGGCCGACCTCAACGTGATCCTGATGCGTAAAGATCCGCCGTTCGATACCGAATACATTTACTCCACCTATATCCTTGAGCGTGCCGAAGAGAAAGGGACGCTGATCGTCAATAAACCGCAGAGCCTGCGCGACTGTAACGAGAAGCTCTACACCGCATGGTTCTCTGACCTGACGCCAGAAACGCTGGTCACCCGCAGCAAAACGCAGCTGAAAGCGTTCTGGCAGAAGCACGGCGACATCATCATGAAGCCGCTGGACGGCATGGGTGGCGCGTCGATCTTCCGCGTGAAAGAGGGCGACCCGAACATTGGCGTAATTGCCGAAACGCTGACCGAACTGGGAACCCGCTACTGCATGGCGCAGAACTATCTGCCAGCCATTAAAGACGGTGACAAGCGTGTGCTGGTCGTAGACGGCGAGCCGGTGCCTTACTGCCTGGCGCGTATCCCACAGGGGGGTGAAACCCGTGGTAACCTGGCCGCCGGTGGCCGTGGCGAGCCGCGTCCGTTAAGCGAAAGCGACTGGGAAATTGCCCGCCGCGTCGGCCCTACGCTGAAAGCCAAAGGCCTGATCTTTGTTGGCCTCGATATCATCGGCGATCGTCTGACCGAAGTGAACGTCACCAGCCCGACCTGCATTCGTGAAATCGAAGCGGAATTCCCGATCTCGATCACCGGAATGCTGATGGACGCTATCGAAAAACGTTTACAGAAATAACCTGTGACAGCGCCTGTGTTTATCCCCATACTGGGCGCTGTCGCTTTTTAAACCAGGAAACAGTACCTCTGACAATGAATTTACAGCATCACTTTCTTATTGCCATGCCTGCTCTCCAGGATCCGATTTTCCGCCGCTCCGTGGTCTATATTTGCGAGTACAACGAAGACGGCGCGATGGGGATTATCATCAATAAACCGCTGGAAAACCTCCAGGTGGAAGGGATTCTGGACAAGCTGAAAATCCCTGCGGAAGCGCGACTGCCGGAAATCCGCCTCGATAAACCGGTGATGCTCGGCGGCCCGCTTGCAGAAGATCGTGGCTTTATCCTGCATACCCCACCGGTTTTCTCGTCCAGCATTCGAATCTCCGATAACACCGTTGTCACCACCTCTCGCGACGTGCTTGAAACGCTGGGCACTGCCAGTCAGCCTTCTGAAGTGCTGGTTGCGCTCGGCTACGCCTCCTGGGAAAAAGGGCAGCTGGAACAAGAAATTCTGGACAACGCCTGGCTGACAGCCCCTGCGGATATGAATATCCTCTTTAAAACCCCTATCGCCGATCGCTGGCGTGACGCGGCAAAACTGATTGGCATTGATATCCTGACCATGCCTGGCGTGGCGGGGCACGCGTAATGAGCGGCACCCTTCTCGCCTTCGACTTCGGCACCAAAAGCATCGGCGTCGCCGTAGGTCAACGGATCACCGGCACCGCTCGCCCACTCACGGCGCTGAAAGCCAATGACGGCACGCCAGACTGGAACCTTATTGAGCGCTTGCTCAAAGAGTGGCAGCCGGACGACGTGATTGTCGGCCTGCCGCTGAACATGGACGGCACCGAGCAGCCGCTTACCGCCCGCGCGCGCAAGTTCGCGAACAAAATCCATGGCCGCTTTGGCGTCTCCGTTAAGCTGCACGATGAACGTCTGAGCACCGTTGAAGCGCGCGCTGGCCTGTTCGAGCACGGTGGCTTCCGGGCGCTGAACAAAGGCAGCGTGGATTCAGCGTCAGCCGTTATTATCCTCGAAAGCTATTTCGAACAGGGTTACTGAGCGCCGGGGCCTACAGCCGCCCCTGCGCCCGTCGCTCCGCCAGACTCTGCTCAAAGTTCTGCATCCCCGCCTGCTGCCCCGTTTGAACAATGCCCGGTAGTTGCCAGGTTTTGCCTTCGCGGATCAGGTTTGCCGCCGCCGACGTATTCACCAGTAGCTCATACAGCGCCACGCGCCCGCCCTGGACATCCTGACGCAGTTTTTGCGCCAGTACCGCACGTAGGCTTCCCGCCAGCTGATTGCGCACCGGATCTTTCTCCTGCGCCGGGAAGGTATCGACCAGGCGCTCAATCGCCTGCGCTGCACCGCGCGTGTGCAGCGTGGCTAACACCAGATGGCCGGTTTCCGCCGCCGTCAGTGCCAGGCGTATTGTTTCGCTGTCGCGCAACTCACCCAGCAGAATCACATCCGGATCTTCACGCAGCGCGCTGCGCAGGGCCTCGGCAAAGGAGGGGCTGTGCTGGCCAATTTCCCGCTGCTGGATCAGACACCGTTCGCTCTGGTACATAAACTCCACCGGATCTTCCAGGGTCAGAATATGCCCGTCCGTGTGGTGATTGAGGAAATCCACCATCGCGGCCAGAGTGGTCGATTTCCCGCTGCCGGTGGCGCCGGTGACCAGAATCAGGCCATTGTCATTGGACAGCAGTTCCGGGATCGCTCGCGGCACACCTAACGCAGAGAGCTGCGGGCACGTCAGCGGCAACAGCCGCAGCGCGATCGAAACGCCGTGCATATGCTTAAACGCACTGCCGCGCAGCCGCTGACGGCCTGCGAGGGTAACGGCAAAATCCACCTGCCCGTTTGCCCACCATGCGCCCTGCTGTTCGTCGTTGAGCCACGCTTTTAATAACGCCTCCACATCCGGGGGCGGAAACGGCGCTGGTTCAAGACGGCCTGACCTGCGCCAGCGCGGCGGCGAATCACTGCACAGGTGTAGATCGGAGACGTTATGCTTTACACTAAGGGCCACAATTTCTTCCACATCCATAGACTACTCCTCGGAAAATGAACGACATTGCGCATAACCTGGCACAGGTCCGGGACAAAATCTCAGCCGCAGCAACGCGTTGCGGCCGTGCTTCAGAAGAAGTTACGTTGCTTGCAGTCAGCAAAACCAAGCCTGCGAGCGCCATCGCAGAAGCGATAGTCGCCGGTCATCGCGCCTTTGGTGAAAACTATGTGCAGGAAGGCGTGGATAAGATCCGTGCTTTCCGGGAGCGGGGAAATACAGATCTGCAATGGCACTTTATCGGTCCGCTACAGTCGAACAAAAGCCGACTGGTCGCAGAGCACTTCGACTGGTGTCACACCCTCGATCGTCTGCGCATTGCTACCCGTCTGAGCGACCAGCGTCCTATGGAGATGCCAGCGCTTAACGTGCTGATTCAAATCAACATCAGTGATGAAAACAGCAAGTCCGGCATTAGGCTGAGCGAACTGGATCAGCTGGCGGCTGACGTGGCGGCGCTGCCGCGCTTAACCCTGCGCGGGCTGATGGCCATTCCGGCACCAGAGTCAAGTTATGAAAGGCAGTTTGCCGTGGCACAGCAAATGGCTGTAGCATTTGAGGCGCTTAAAGCGCGCTATGACACGGTAGACACGCTTTCTCTGGGCATGTCGGACGATATGGAAGCCGCCATCGCGGCAGGCAGTACCATGGTGCGCATCGGCACGGCAATTTTCGGTGCGCGCGATTACACCCAATAATAAGGAAACCTGAGGAACGCCATGAAGACGTTGACTTTCCTGCTTTCAACGGTCATTGAACTGTATACGATGGCGCTGCTGTTGCGCGTCTGGATGCAGTGGGCCCGTTGTGATTTTTACAACCCATTCTCACAATTCATCGTGAAAATCACGCAGCCTGTTGTGGGGCCGCTTCGCCGCGTTATTCCGGCAATGGGGCCGATTGACAGTTCATCTCTGCTGATGGCGTTTATTCTTAGCGTTATCAAAGCGATCGTGCTGTTTATGGTCATCACTTTCCAGCCGATTATCTGGATTGCCGCCGTACTGATCCTTGTGAAAACCGTCGGTTCGCTGATCTTCTGGGTCCTGCTGGTGATGGCAATCATGAGCTGGGTAAGCCGGGGCCGTAGCCCGGTGGAATACGCGTTGATTCAGCTGACGGAACCGCTGCTGCGTCCGATTCGCAGCCTGCTCCCGGCAATGGGCGGAATCGACTTCTCCCCGATGCTCCTCGTTCTGCTGCTGTACGTGCTTAACATGGGTATCGCGGAGCTGTTACAGGCGACGGGTAATATGCTGCTGCCGGGGCTGTGGATGGCGCTATGAGTGCAGTAAGCCCCTGCGCCGACGGGCTGGTTTTACGGCTGTATATTCAGCCGAAAGCCAGCCGCGACAGCATTGTTGGGCTGCATGGCGACGAGTTAAAAGTCGCCATCACCGCCCCGCCGGTTGATGGTCAGGCGAACGCGCATCTGACCAAATATCTGGCAAAACAGTTTCGCGTCGCTAAAAGCCAGGTCATCATAGAAAAAGGTGAACTTGGGCGGCATAAACAGGTAAAAATCCTCAATCCGCAATCTATCCCGACGGAAGTCGCGGCTCTGACAGAACAGGACTAAACCATGCAGAAAGTTGTTCTCGCCACCGGTAACGCCGGAAAAGTGCGCGAGCTGGCCTCGCTATTAAATGATTTTGGGCTGGATGTAGTGGCCCAGACCGACCTTGGTGTGGAGTCCGCCGAAGAGACGGGGCTGACGTTTATCGAAAACGCCATTCTGAAAGCGCGCCATGCGGCGCAGGTAACCGGGCTGCCCGCGATTGCCGATGACTCCGGTCTGGCCGTGGATTTTCTCGGCGGTGCGCCGGGGATTTACTCCGCCCGCTATTCCGGCGTTGACGCCACCGACCAGCAGAATCTGGAAAAGCTGCTTGTTGCTCTGAAAGACGTACCGGACGATCAGCGTACCGCGCAGTTCCACTGCGTGCTGGTCTACATGCGTCACGCGGAAGATCCCACGCCGATTGTTTGTCACGGCAGCTGGCCGGGCGTGATCACCCGTGAAGCGGCGGGCAACGGCGGCTTTGGCTACGATCCGATTTTCTTTGTCCCGACCGAGGGCAAAACCGCCGCGGAACTGACCCGCGAAGAGAAAAGCGCGATTTCCCACCGTGGACGCGCCCTGAAACTGTTACTGGAAGCACTGCGTAATGGCTAATTTGCCGCCTCTGAGTCTTTATATTCATATCCCATGGTGTGTGCAGAAATGCCCGTACTGCGATTTCAACTCGCACGCGCTGAAGGGCGAAGTGCCGCACGATGATTACGTCGCGCATCTGCTGGCCGATCTGGATGCCGATGTCCCGTACGCACAGGGACGTGAAGTGAAGACCATTTTTATTGGTGGCGGTACGCCGAGCCTGCTTTCAGGCCCGGCGATGCAGACCCTGCTGGACGGCGTGCGCGCACGCCTGAACCTGGCAGCAGATGCGGAAATTACGATGGAAGCCAACCCCGGCACCGTTGAGGCCGACCGTTTTGTCGAGTATCAGCGCGCGGGCGTGAACCGTATCTCCATCGGCGTGCAGAGCTTTAGCGAGCCAAAACTGAAGCGTCTGGGGCGCATCCACGGCCCGGAAGAGGCAAAGCGCGCGGCGAACCTGGCAACGGGGCTTGGGCTACGCAGCTTTAACCTTGATTTAATGCACGGCCTGCCGGATCAGTCGCTCGAAGAAGCGCTGGACGATTTGCGTCAGGCGATTGAACTGAACCCGCCGCATCTGTCGTGGTATCAGCTGACCATTGAGCCGAACACCCTGTTCGGATCACGCCCTCCGGTGCTGCCGGACGATGACGCGCTGTGGGATATCTTCGAGCAGGGCCATCAGCTTTTGACCGCTGCGGGGTATAAGCAATACGAAACCTCGGCGTACGCGAAGCCGGGCTATCAGTGTCAGCACAATCTGAACTACTGGCGTTTTGGTGATTATCTGGGCATTGGCTGCGGCGCGCACGGTAAAGTGACCTTCCCGGATGGGCGCATTCTGCGTACCGCCAAAACCCGCCATCCGCGTGGGTATATGGAAGGCCGCTACCTGGAGCGTCAGCACGACGTCGAGGCGGCGGATAAGCCGTTTGAGTTCTTTATGAACCGCTTCCGTCTGCTGGAAGCCGCGCCGCGCGCGGAGTTTGCGCTTTACACCGGGTTGTCGGAGTCGGTGATTCGTCCGCAGATTGACGAAGCGCTGGCGCAGGGGTATCTGACCGAGAGTGATGAGTCCTGGCAGATCACCGAGCACGGCAAGCTGTTCTTAAACTCCCTTCTTGAGCTGTTCCTCGCTGAAGATCCTGAAGGCTGATTCAGGAATTTGCATCCCGTTCTGCCGACTGAGGGAAAGGCTGGCAGAGTACGGGGATGGAAATTATTCGTTCTTACGCAAAACAGCTCAGACGCGAGCTGACAAAAGAAGAAAGGCGGCTTTGGTATTTACTACGTAGCCGCCGTTTCGAAAATTATAAATTTCGTCGACAGCATCCGTTAGGTAATTACATTCTGGATTTCGCCTGCTGCGCGGTTCGTCTGGCCGTTGAACTGGATGGCGGACAGCATGATGAGAATCAGGAGTACGATCGCCAAAGGACGCTCTGGCTAAATCGAAAGGGCTGGTACGTCATTCGTTTCTGGAACAACGAACTCTGGGATAATGAAGAGGCGGTGTTAGAGAGGATCCTTGAGACGCTGCAAATGCTGCAACCCTCACCCCGGCCCTCTCCCTGAAAGGGAGAGGGAGCAAACCAATACTTCCCCCCCATTTGGGAACAGGGAGCAAACCAATACTTCCCCCCATTTGGGAACAGGGCGCAAACCAATACTTCCCCCCATTTGGGAACAGGGCGCAAACTATTCCCTCTCCCCTTTGGGGAGAGGGTTAGGGTGAGGGGCGAAGTAAATTACTTCAGCGTCCCCACCAGCGCCTTCCGGCTATCTTCCAGCGACACCACGCGTTTACACACGTCTTTGCCGAACTGCTGGAAATCGGCTTCCTGATTCTTCCACTCGTTCTGAATCGAGGTTTGCAGTCCGCCCAGGCTACCCAGTACGCCCTGCAACGGATTACCGCCGCCTTTCAGCACGGCTTTAGCACCCATCTCATTAATGCTGTCCTGGAGAATGCCGCCCATCGCCTGGTTCACCAGCTGTTGACCGTCGGCACGCACCTGATCGATAGCCTTATAGTGGAACGTCAGGCCATCAGAGCGCGTCTCGATAATACGGTTCATCTGCTCTTTCAGCTGTTTATCCAGCTTCGTCAGGCGGGTGCGCATATTGCTGCTCTCACCCACCTCTTTGGTGATGATTTTATCCAGCGCCACACGTCCCTTCTCTACGCGGGTCAGCGCGCCGTCGTTGATCCACGGCAGTGCAGTACGCAACTCGGCCTGGTAGTCCATCGCCTGCTCGCGCTGGGCGGCCGTCAGGTTTTGTGGTTTGCCGTTAAAGGTGACGTTGCCATCCGGCGTAATCACCAGATTGCCATTCTCGCCCTTAACCTGCACGGTTTGCGGACTCAGCACCACGTCATCACGCGGGGTGACGCTACATTTATACTCCGCATGAGCGGTGGATCCGATTGCCAGTAAAGCAACAGCCAGCAACGTTTTGCGCATCGTTAACACTCCCTCAGACAAAATGGGCCAGCTAATGCTGGCCCCGTTCTTGCTTTATTAGTCCCACCAAACGTCGAAAAGTTCGCTGACGCGGACATCTTCCAGTTTGTGGTCTTCAAGCCATTTGCGTACCAGCGCCTGATGTTCTTCGGTGCATTTACCCACTTCCTGGGTGCAAATCAGACCTTCCCACGCCAGATAGCCGCTACCGTCGAAGGCCAGCTTGTTTGGCTCGATCACCTCGTTGATGAACGCATCAACGTCCTGATCGATCTGCTCAACGCTGGTGCCTTCCGGGAAACGCCAGGCAACGGAGAAACCCACTTCCTGGAATTCTTCGATGTGCATCTTTTTACGCAGACGACGGCTACGATTCTTTGCCATTATTTCACCCTCTCGAACATTAAGTCCCATACGCCGTGACCAAGACGATGGCCACGCTGTTCAAATTTTGTCACCGGACGTGAATCCGGACGCGGTACGTAGTCGTTGCTTTCAGACTGGTTTTTATACCCGTCCAGAGACGACATCACTTCCAGCATATGTTCCGCATAAGGTTCCCAGTCGGTCGCCATGTGGAAGACGCCGCCCAGCTTCAGCTTGCTTTTCACCAGTTCGGCAAACGGCGCCTGAACGATACGGCGTTTATTATGACGTGCTTTGTGCCACGGGTCAGGGAAAAAGAGCTGAACCATGTTCAAAGAATTGTCAGGAATCATTTTGTGCAGCACTTCCACCGCGTCGTGACACATCACGCGCAGGTTCTCAACGCCCTCTTCATGAGCGGTTGCGAGACAGGCACCGACGCCCGGCGAATGCACTTCAATGCCAAGGAAATTCTGCTCCGGGCACGCTTTCGCCATGGTCACCAGCGAGGTACCCATACCAAAACCGATCTCCAGCTTCACTGGCGCGTCGCGACCGAACAGGTCGGTAAAGTCGAGCGGCTGCTCGCTGAACTCAACGCCCATCACCGGCCAGTAGTTGTCCAGCGCGTGTTGCTGCCCTTTTGTCAGGCGGCCCTGACGGCGGACAAAGCTGCGAATACGGCGCAGCGGGCGACCGTTTTCATCAAATTCCGGTGAAATGACGTCGTTTTTCATAAAAGAGTTGTCTGCTTGTGAGAGTGTTCGGGAAACGGGCATTATCCAAAGTTAAGGCTTCTATGCAAGCATGGGAAAGATCCGGTTTACAGCAGATTGACGCTGTGCTGCAATCTGCGTCCCTGATTAAGCGAATCGATGACCATGCAAGCCTCTCAATTTTCAGCCCAGGTGCTGGACTGGTACGACAAATACGGGCGTAAAACCCTGCCCTGGCAAATTGAAAAAACGCCTTACAAAGTATGGCTCTCCGAGGTGATGTTGCAACAAACGCAGGTCGCGACGGTCATTCCTTACTTCGAGCGTTTTATGGCGCGCTTCCCGACAATCACCGATCTGGCAAACGCGCCGCTGGACGAGGTGCTGCACCTGTGGACTGGGCTTGGCTACTACGCCCGTGCGCGCAACCTGCACAAAGCCGCACAGCAGGTCGCCACCCGCCACAACGGTAAATTCCCGGAAACCTTTGACGAGGTGGCGGATTTGCCCGGCGTCGGGCGTTCAACCGCAGGCGCCATCCTCTCCCTGTCCTTAGGCAAACATTTCCCTATTCTCGACGGCAACGTCAAACGCGTGCTCGCACGCTGCTACGCGGTAGAGGGCTGGCCGGGCAAGAAAGAGGTTGAGAAACGCCTGTGGGAGATCAGTGAGGCGGTCACTCCGGCGAAAGGCGTCGAGCGTTTTAATCAGGCGATGATGGATCTGGGCGCGATGGTCTGCACCCGTTCAAAACCGAAGTGCGAACTCTGCCCGGTAAACAACCTTTGCGTGGCCTATGCGAACCACACCTGGGCGCAGTATCCGGGGAAAAAACCGAAGCAGACGCTGCCTGAACGCACCGGGTACATGCTCCTGATGCAGCATGGTGACGAGGTGTTTCTTGCCCAGCGACCACCGAGTGGCCTGTGGGGTGGTCTATACTGCTTCCCACAGTTTGAGGATGAAGCCTCGCTTCGGGCATGGCTTGAACAGCGCGGCATTGCGGCCGATACCCTGACGCAACTCAACGCGTTCCGTCATACCTTCAGCCATTTCCATCTGGATATTGTGCCGATGTGGCTTCCCGTGTCCTCATTCACGTCGTGCATGGATGAAGGCACCGCTCTCTGGTATAACTTAGCGCAACCGCCATCAGTCGGGCTGGCGGCTCCCGTGGAGCGCCTGTTACAGCAATTACGTGTCGGTGCAATGGTTTAGCATCGGCAAGACAAAGAGGAATGAGTATGGCCAGAACCATTTTTTGTACTTTCCTACAGCGCGACGCTGAAGGCCAGGATTTCCAGCTCTACCCGGGCGACCTGGGTAAGCGCATTTACAACGAGATCTCCAAAGACGCCTGGGGACAGTGGCAGAAAAAACAGACCATGCTGATCAACGAGAAAAAGCTCAGCATGATGAACCCGGAACACCGCAAACTGCTGGAGCAGGAGATGGTGAACTTCCTGTTCGAAGGTAAAGACGTCCACATCGAAGGCTATACGCCACCGGAAAAATAATATCGCGCTGCTGGTGCCGGGTGGCGCTGCGCTTACCCGGCCTACAAAACCGTAGGCCCGTGCAAGCGCAGCGCCGCCGGGCAACAGCACCCCCAAAGCAAACACAACACGCACTCCCGGAATGATGAAAAAACTTTTAGCGCTAGCCCTTGTTGCGCCGTTGCTTGTGTCTTGTTCTTCCAAAAAAGGCGATGAATACAACGAAGCCTGGGTTAAGGACACCAACGGTTTTGACATTTTGATGGGGCAGTTTGCCCACAACATCGAGAATATATGGGGATTTAACGAAGTCCTGATTGCCGGACCGAAGGACTACGTTAAGTACACCGACGCCTATCAGACCCGTAGCCACATCAACTTCGATGACGGTACGATTACGGTTGAAACCATCGCGGGGACTGAACCTGCGGCGCATTTACGTCAGGCCATCATCAAAACCCTGCTGATGGGCGACGATCCAGGGTCTATTGACCTCTACTCTGATGCCGATGACATCACCATCTCCAAAGAGCCATTCCTGTATGGGCAGGTCGTAGACCAGACCGGTCAGCCGATCCGCTGGGAAGGCCGCGCCACGAAATTTGCCGACTATCTGCTGCAAACGCGCCTGAAAAGCCGCACCAATGGCCTGAAGGTGATCTACAGCGTCACGATCAACCTGGTACCGAACCACCTCGACAAGCGTGCGCATAAGTATCTGGGCATGGTGCGTCAGGCATCGCGTAAGTATGGCGTGGATGAGTCGCTGATCCTGGCGATCATGCAGACCGAATCCTCGTTCAACCCCTACGCGGTAAGCCGTTCCGACGCGCTGGGACTGATGCAGGTTGTGCAGCACAGCGCCGGTAAAGACGTGTTCCGCGCGCAGGGGAAATCCGGCACGCCGAGCCGTAGCTACCTGTTCGACCCACAAAGCAACATTGATACCGGCACGGCCTATCTGGCGATGCTGAACAATGTCTATCTTGGCGGAATTGATAACCCAACCTCACGTCGCTATGCGGTGATCACCGCCTATAACGGCGGGGCGGGCAGCGTGCTGCGCGTCTTCTCGAACGATAAGGTGCAGGCCGCGAACATCATCAACAGCATGGCGCCGGGCGATGTGTACGCTACCCTCACCACCCGCCACCCGTCTGCGGAATCCCGCCGCTATCTGTATAAGGTGAATACGGCGCAGAAGAACTATCGTCGCCGCTAGAAACCAACATCTTCCCCTCACCCTAACCCTCTCCCCAAAGGGGAGAGGGAACTTGAACACCCTCTCCCCTTTGGGGAGAGGGCAGGGTGAGGGGAATAAACCGCACCCACCCCACCCATACGAAAATGCTATTTGCATCACAATCCAGACTGCAAATTAATGTGGATTGCATTTTTTTGCGGGAGGTAACAAAACATATCGTTGCCAACTGATAAGATTGCATCAAATAACAACCCTGAATGTTCCTATAACAACATATCTCCCGCTCACTTGTGAGGAAAGTAACATGAACCTTAAGCTGCAGCTTAAAATCTTGTCGTTTCTGCAGTTCTGCCTGTGGGGTAGCTGGCTGACTACACTCGGCTCCTATATGTTTGTGACGCTCAAGTTCGATGGTGCGTCGATCGGTGCCGTTTACAGCTCGCTGGGTATTGCGGCTGTTTTCATGCCAACGCTGCTCGGTATCGTGGCGGATAAATGGTTAAGCGCGAAATGGCTGTATATGCTTTGCCATCTGGTGGGTGCGGGGACGCTGTTTATGGCGGCCGAAGTGACCACGCCAGGGGCGATGTTTATGGTGATCCTGCTCAACTCGCTGGCGTACATGCCAACGCTTGGGTTGATCAACACCATCTCCTACTACCGCCTGAAATCAGCGGGCCTGGATATCGTCACCGACTTCCCGCCGATCCGTATCTGGGGCACCATCGGCTTTATCATGGCCATGTGGGGCGTGAGTTTCGCGGGCTTCGAGCTGAGCCACATGCAGCTGTATATTGGTGCCGCGCTCTCCGTGCTGCTGGCGCTGTTCACCCTGACGCTGCCTACTATTCCGGTGTCTAACCAGCAGAAAAACCAGAGCTGGAGCACCATGCTCGGCCTGGACGCGTTCGCGCTGTTCAAAAACAAGCGTATGGCGATCTTCTTCATCTTCTCTATGCTGCTGGGCGCGGAACTGCAAATCACCAACATGTTCGGTAATACCTTCCTGCACAGCTTCGATAACGATCCGCTGTTTGCCGGAAGCTTTATCGTTGAACACGCGTCGGTGATGATGTCCATCTCGCAGATCTCCGAGACGCTGTTCATCCTGACCATTCCGTTCTTCCTGAGCCGCTACGGTATCAAGAACGTCATGCTGATCAGTATCGCCGCGTGGATGCTGCGCTTCGGCCTGTTTGCCTACGGCGACCCAAGCGCATTCGGCACCGTGCTGCTGGTGCTGTCGATGATCGTTTACGGCTGCGCCTTCGACTTCTTCAACATCTCCGGTTCGGTGTTTGTGGAAAAAGAGGTAAAACCAGAGATCCGCGCCAGCGCACAGGGCATGTTCCTGATGATGACCAACGGCTTCGGCTGTATTCTGGGCGGCGTGGTGAGCGGTAAAGTGGTTGAGATGTATACCACCAACGGCATTACCAACTGGCAGCCAGTGTGGCTGATCTTCGCCGGGTACTCGCTGGTGCTGTTCTTCGCGTTCATCGCGCTGTTCAAGTACAAGCACGTACGCGAACCACACGGTGCGCAGCCAGTCGCGCATTGATTGTTGTGCCCGGTGGCGCAAGCTTACCGGGCATACGTTTGGGAAAAGCGTTATTTCAGCACGTATCCATACAGCCGCTTAATCCCGTCCGCATCTTTCTCGCTGTAAACGCCCTGCAACTCTGGCGAGAAACCTGGCAGCATATTAATGCCCTCTTCCAGTGCCAGGAAGTAGCGCTGCACCGCACCACCCCACACTTCTCCCGGCACCACGCACAGCACACCCGGCGGGTATGGCAGCGCGCCTTCGGCGGCAATGCGCCCTTCGGCGTCACGAATTCGCACCAGTTCCACGTTCCCGCGAATGTACTCCTGGTTGGCATCCTGCGGGTTCATCACCACAGCGGGCAGGCTCTCCTGACGGAACATCGCCTTCTGTAAGTCCTTCACGTTAAAACTGACGTAGAGATCGTGCATCTCCTGGCACAGCTGACGGATCGTGTAGTCGCGGTAACGCACCGGGTATTTCTGGTAGATGGTCGGCAGCACGTCCGCGAGCGGCGTGTCGTCTTCAATATGCTGCTCAAACTGCCCCAGCATTGCCACCAGCTGCGCCAGCTTCTCGCTGCTTTCGGCAGGTGTCAGCAGGAACAGGATGGAGTTGAGATCGCACTTCTCCGGCACAATGCCGTTTTCGCGCAGGTAATGCGCGAGAATGGTCGCCGGAATGCCGAAATCGGTATAGTGCCCTGTTTCGGCATCAATGCCCGGCGTGGTCAGCAGCAGCTTGCACGGATCGACAAAATACTGCTCGCGGGCATAGCCTTCAAAACCGTGCCATTTTGCACCCGGTTCAAAACTAAAGAAGCGACGCTCGCTGGCGATGGCCTGCGTAGGGTGATCCTGCCATGGCCGCCCCGCCACCACCGGTGGGATAAACGGTTTGATCATAGTGCAGTTGGCGATGATGGCCTTGCGCGCTTCAATGCCCAGCTCGACACACTCCGCCCACAGCCTGCGTCCGCTCTCACCCTCGTGGATCTTGGCGTTCACATCCAGCGCCGCAAAAAGCGGGTAAAACGGGCTGGTGGAGGCATGCAGCATGAACGCATTGTTCAGCCGCTTGTGGGGACAGAAACGCGACTGACCGCGAATATGGTTATCTTTTTTATGGATCTGCGACGTTTGCGAGAACCCGGCCTGCTGCTTGTGGACCGACTGGGTGACGAAAATACCCGGATCGTTCTCGTTCAGTTCCAGCAAAAGCGGAGACGTTTCCGCCATCATCGGGATAAATTGCTCGTAGCCGACCCAGGCGGAGTCAAACAGGACGTAGTCGCAAAGGTGACCGATCTTGTCGATCACCTGACGGGCGTTGTAGATCGTGCCGTCGTAGGTGCCCAGCTGGATGACGGCCAGGCGGAACGGGCGCGCGTCGGCGGCTTTATCCGGCGCGACGTCGCGGATCAGGTTCCTGAGATACGCCTCGTCAAAGCAGTGTTCATCAATCCCGCCGATAAAACCAAACGGATTACGCGCTGCCTCAAGATAGACAGGCGTTGCCCCGGCCTGGATCAGCGCCCCGTGATGGTTGGACTTATGGTTGTTGCGGTCGAACAGTACCAGGTCGCCGCGCGTAAGCAGCGCGTTGGTCACTACCTTATTGGCCGCCGACGTACCGTTCAGTACGAAGTAGGTTTTGTCCGCGTTGAACACTTTGGCCGCGAACTTTTGCGCGTGCTTGGCAGAACCTTCGTGGATCAGCAAATCCCCGAGCTTCACGTCGGCATTGCACATATCGGCACGAAACACGTTTTCACCGAAGAAGTCGTAGAACTGCCGCCCCGCCGGGTGTTTTTTGAAAAAGGCGCCGTGCTGGTGTCCCGGACAGGCAAAGGTGCTGTTTCCCATCGCAACATACTGACTCAGGGTGTCAAAAAAGGGCGGCAGCAGCTTTTCTTCATACCGACAGGCGGCAGATTCCAGTTCCAGGAACTCCTGTGCTTTACCCGAGATGATCGCCGTGACACCCTCGGGCACTTCTCCAGGCTCTGTTGAGAACATAAATACCGGTAACTGAAAGCCCGTACGCTTCAGCAACGCGAGAATGCCGCTGTAGCTTTCAACAACCGTAATGACGACTGCCGCCACATCGGTGAAATCGGTGTTATCCAGCATAACCTTTTCGCGATGCGTCGAAACTTTGGATACCAGCTCACGGCTGACGGCAATTTTCATGGTTTTCATAAGCGCAAATACCCTCACCGAACGGTGAGACAGGAAGGAGAAAATTCGCGCAATCATGTCACCTTTTATTTTCAGGTGCAAGAAGGAATCAGTATGCGTTACGCCTCCCAAAGCTAAGCATAATCAGGGACGGACGTGCCATAATCATGCAATGCCAGTGCTTAAATAACAGGAGTTAAACGTGGTGATTGGACCCTTTATCAATGCGGGAGCCGTACTGCTGGGCGGTGTACTTGGTGCAGTATTAAGTCAGCGCTTGCCGGAGCGTATTCGTGTCTCCATGCCCTCTATTTTTGGCCTGGCATCATTAGGGATTGGTATCCTGTTAGTGGTGAAATGCGCCAACCTGCCGGTGATGGTACTGGCGACCCTGCTCGGCGCGCTGATCGGCGAGTTCTGCTACCTGGAAAAAGGCATCAACAACGCAGTAGGTAAAGCCAAAAACCTGATTGCCCGACCGGGTAAGACGAAGCACGGCACTCATGAAACGTTCATTCAGAATTACGTCGCGATCATTATTCTGTTCTGCGCCAGCGGCACGGGGATATTCGGTTCGATGCAGGAAGGGATGACCGGTGATCCGAGCATATTGATTGCGAAAGCGTTTCTGGATTTCTTTACTGCCACCATTTTTGCCACCACCCTCGGCATTGCTGTCGCCGCGATATGTGTGCCAATGCTGCTTATTCAGCTAGCGCTGGCCACCTGCGCCACGCTCATCCTGCCACTGACAACGCCAACAATGATGGCAGACTTTACCGCCGTCGGCGGCCTGCTGCTGCTGGCGACAGGGCTGCGCATCTGTGGCATCAAGATGTTTGCAGTGGTGAACATGCTCCCTGCCCTGTTGCTCGCGATGCCGCTTTCCGCGCTCTGGACGCACTTTTTCGCTTAAGTTTGCGGCGAAATGGTGAGAGAGTGTGCAGTCTGCACCGAAAACCACAAATTTCGTTGACGTCGGAGGGAGGATCGGGTTTAATGCGCCCCGTTGCCCGGATAGCTCAGTCGGTAGAGCAGGGGATTGAAAATCCCCGTGTCCTTGGTTCGATTCCGAGTCCGGGCACCACTATTCAGAAAACCCGCCCTTGAGGCGGGTTTTTGCTTTACGGTTACCTCATCCTGCACAGGTCAACCCGGTCATGCGTAGCTCACACCAATACAACGGTGAGCAGACGCCCCCGTATCGGAAAGCAGATAAAACCCGATATAGTCCAGTATTATAGTTTCGTTAAATTAAATACCAGAACGCAGCTATCCTGTCTTTTTAGTCAAACAAAAAAGATTCAGATCGTTATGCGCTGAATGTATTTTCTATTAAAAATAAATTAAAAATCCACAACGAGCTTATTTAACAGAACAGTAAATTAAACTCACTGAATAAATTTAAAACCAGAATTCAAGACCGGCGCGATAAAAGTTGTCGTTGCTCGTTGAGTTATAGGCATCGGTTCGACCGACACGGATATAAGGCAGAAATCCGTTTTCCATATTCAGCATTAGCTGTAACGATATGACTTTATCGGCGGTGTCTTTCTGTACGACATTATCAATTTTATAATCGTTATTTTTGGCATATCCCAGCTTAGCTCCATAGATGCCGTGCCAGTATTCGCCAATTAAACTATATGCATCCTGAGTACTTTTAACATGGGTTTTAAGATCGGTCGTTTGACCATTTTTATAGCCTGCGTAAAACCGTAGACCAAGATCGGGAATGGGTACTTCGAGACCCAGCACATAGCCAGAGGCATCCTCCAGATTGTTATTAAGCGTATCATCAGTTGGCTGATCGGACTTGTTGCGGGTTTCCTCGTATGCTGCATGGACTTTTATCGTCGAATACGGCGTCCAGGTTATCCGCGAGCTGTAGGTTGTTGAACCCGAAATCGTAGCGTCGTCCCGGTTAACGCTGAGCACCACATCAAACGCTCCATAATCATCCGTAACCAGACTGCCATCATAACGCATCATATTCGACATACGATTACTCTGATGCCATCTGACGTCCCCTCCCCAGTCAAAAACGCGACCGAGGCCGGGGTTGGTATAAGGCCAGTCAATGATTTCATACAGCGCACTCTTCATTCGACCAAAGCGAAGTTTGCCATACTTACCCTCGAATCCTACGAAGGTATCAAACTTCCCCAGGCCAGAGTCTTCGGCCTCATAACCGACATAGCCACTTTCTATCTGAAAGATAACATTTATTCCCTCGGTTATTTCTTTATTGCCGCGAAAGCCAATGTATGATTCATTATCAAGAGTGTAGTCATAGTTCCGCTCATTAGCCTGAGTTGCAAAAACGGACATGGCGAGTTTACCGTAGATTTCCAGATTAAAATCTTTTGGCCCTCCTACCAACATTGCATTTGCTATTGTCGGCACTGCCGTAAGCAAAGAAATTAAAATGGTTTTACTTGTTTTATTCATAAGTTGCCCCCAGTAATTTTCATACCTGAAAAGAATAAGGATTGAAAATGAAATTATTTGGTTTTATTGATAATATCCAGTGAGGATATAATTTTCTCCACATTACCGCCCCGATTGATAAACAATAACGCATTGAATAACACATCAACCATAAAACTTTGTGCAGCGGTAATTGTTGATGAATCTGACTGATAGGGATTGGATGTCCCTCCAGTCAGTAATACAACATCAGCATACTGGCTTAAGGAGGAATGCTGTAGTTTACTGATAACAATAGTCACCGCCCCCTTCTCTTTCACTCTTCTTAGCGCATCGACAACATCACGTGTTTCACCAGAGTGTGAGATGGCAACCACAACATCCTTTTTCCCAACGTTATTGGAATTTAAGGTCATTGTGTGGTTATCGATCAGAGCATCGACGTTTGCCATAATTCTCATGAATCTATATTTGGCATACAGAACAGATATGGCCGACATACCAATTCCGTAGAAATACACCTGCCCCGCATTGCTCAGATAATCAGCCGCACGAACCAGGGCCTGCTCATCTTGCAGAGCAAGCGTTTCATTGATGGCAAAGTAATTGTTATTAGCCAGCTGCTGTGCAATCCCTGTCATGGAGTTCGTCTGCTCATCAAGAGAAGTTACTTTAGATAACAATGTATCGTCTGTATCTGTTTCCAGGCGAAGAGTCGTCTTTAATTCCGAAAGCCCTTTATATCCCAGTTTCTTACAAAACCGGATAATAGATGCCTCACCAACATTCATTGCATCAGCCAGCTTTGCAATGCTCATATCAATGAATCGCATACGATTGTTTTTAATAAACTGATAAATTCGTATTTCAGTTTGGGTTAATTCATTAATTCTGGTGTTAATTAAAGTATTAAAGCCGACTCGGGTTTTCATTAAGTAGTCACTCCATCTTTTTATAAATCTCTATCAATTCTGTCACAAGTTCCCGGCAAAGCATACCTGTCATAAGGTGATCCTGGGCATGCACCATCACCAGCGTGACGGGTACTTTACCCACGCCCTCATCCAGACCAATGATCCGGGTCTGTATCTCGTGGGCCTGTCTGAAAGCATCCGCAGAAACGCTCAAAGAAGCTTCCGCTTCTGCAAAATTACCCGCTTTTGCAAAACAGAGCGCCTCCATGGCACAGCTACGCCCTTCACCCGCGGCAATAATCAGCGACATAACATCATCTTCATAGCTCATTTTTATCATCCCGTTTCAGGTTCAGTGGATACGACTCATTTCGAAGAAATCAGATCAATGGCCTGTTGATACACTTTTTCACCATTCATCGCCCCATACTGTAATGGGTTGATGGCGTCTGATTTCTTGCCATGCATCTCCGCCAGCTTTTGTATTTCAGCCAGCTTGAATCGGATCTGTGGGGCAACCAGGACAACATCATATTTTGCGATAACATCTTTCAGAACATCTACGCCGTGCGCTTCAATCACAGACTCGTGGCCGATGGAGCAGGCGTAATCTTTCATTCGCTTCATTAACATCGAGGTAGACATACCGGCAGCACACACTAAAAGTATTTTATTCATAGTTATTACCTGTTCTTAATAAAATCATACAACAGTAAAATGTAAACCGCTCATCCGTTGAAAAGGTGCGGAAATGGATGTAATCGCAGGACAGCAACCATTAAAGCTATGCTTAATATTTTCCTGCCAGGTGTTTTCTATTTCAGTCTTAATTTTATCGAATACGCTGGATTCCTTTTCTGCGAATGAGGAATAACTCAGGCCAATTGAAGGTAAATATTCGAACTGAACGGGAAAACGGACTTCAGTCTGATAAGCCCAGTCCGATATCAGCCTTTCTTTATAGAAACGTTCGATAGCGTCAGCATTATCGCCCAGGGTCGAAAAGACAAGGTGCGCGATCCCCGTTCCTAACGAATTACAGGTCGTGTTCCAGCCTGCGTAGCCCTTAATGACATCAAGCGCACCGGCTTTATCCAGCGCACGCACCAGTTCAGTTTCACCGCCGTTTGACATTGCTACATCAATGACCACCACTGGCACCCGCGCCGCCCTGGCAGCAATGTGCTTTGCATATGACCCCAAATCACGATGCGTGTAATACGTTATATTTTTATACGTTGGCTTACGCGCGCCGGTTTGCAGGTTATAGCCATAACTGATATCAAAAGCCTCCTGCATGATCTCACCACAACCATTGATCGCTAAGACAGGCAGCGATACATCATTATCAACCAATGTGAGACCTGACGCGGCAGCATGCGAGCGCAGTGAGTGTACAAAAGGCCGATCTTCATAATTAGGAATAAAATGTTTAAACAATTCGTTTGAATAGAACGTGGTCGCTAAAAAATCCTGCTCCTTCAGCGATAAATAGGCTTTGGTCAATAATGTGCATCCAGACTCATCGGTGCCGGGATGAACAAACACCCGATCCTGTACCCCCAGCTGGGATACTTTTTCGTAAATGCGTACCTGATCCTGCATCGTGAAACCAAACTCCGCCGTATCGTCCAGAGGAATGATCAGTTGTTCGAGAACTTTTTCATCAACCAGTTCGATTGCTTTTTCGATAAGCAGCAGATTCTTGCTTCGGCGCGACAGCCAGTCATCAAAGGAAGCAGAATCAATGGCGGAATGATGGGCACGCAGCTCAACTTTTTCATCTTCGCTTAGCCCAACACGCTTTTCTTTGTCAGACAGGTAACCGACCTGAAAAATAGAATGTCCGATACGTGCGTAGTAATCCGGCTCTTCTTCACTGGAATTATACTTTGGCGTACGCAATACCAGTGAAGAAGCATATATCTTAAGAGACGGATAACGCTCTTTCAGACTTTTAATTTTATTCATCCTTGCCGTAAGCTCGCTCAATTCCATCTGATGAATACGCGCCGGAAAAAGCCCTCCGTAGAGATACATATCCAGACTGATAATCAACGCGTCGGCATCGGCGCAATGGCTGTTTATAAATTCATCGACAGCCTGATGTGATGCGGGCTGCTTCTTATAGCCTAAAATATCTTTAGCGGGCATTTTTAATGACAACTTACTGTCCATTGAAGCCAGAGAGATAAGAAAGTCGTAATTATAGGGTCTGATATCCAGAGGCACGCAAATCATGTTCATATATTTCTCTCTGGTTATTTCTGTTTATTCATAGCAAAAACAAATGGCAGATAAATAATAACCGACAAGCCGATTAAAAAGACGGACAATACCGCAGCACGCCAGTCGCCTCCCGTCGCCAGAAAAGCGCTGATCACTGGCGGCGTTGTCCATGGAACAAGTACATAGGTATGGTTAATGATATTCATTGCCGTAGCGGCATAAGCAATCACAATGCTGATAACCGGGGTGAATAAGAAGGGTATAATCAGTACCGGATTGAACATAATGGGCAGGCCAAAAATCAGTGGCTCATTTATATTGAATAGCATCCCCGGCGTCGCCAGGCGCGTGATTGCACGATGATCTGCTTTTTTCGCGGCAATCCACAGAGCAATCAGTAAACCGATTGTCTGACCCCCGCCGCCCATAAAGCCATAGGCATCGATAAAAGGCTTCGTGACGATATGAGGGATTGCAAGGCCAGCCTTAAACGCGGCCGTGTTTTCCTGAATCGCCACCAGCAGGGTTGTCTCAGTGATCGGGTACATGATACTGGCACCGTGGATCCCCGCCCACCATAAGCCGTTTTGCGTCAACAACAGCCCGATGACTCCGCTCAGGCCCTGTAAAATATTTTGCAGTGGAGCCTGGATCATTAGAGTAACAATTTCATGGATATTTTTGTTGAAAAGGCTTGTCAACGACCATGCAAAAACACTTAACAAGGTTAATACCAGAATCATCGGTATTAATACGTTAAAGCTCCTGGAGACAGAAGGAGGAACCGAATCAGAGAGGGTAATTTTTAATTTCGGCGAGGCTGAAACCTTACGAAAAACCTCCGTTGCAATAAGCGCTACAAATATGCCTACAAACATACCTGATGCACCACTTTCATTGCCACTGATTAGCCCCGAAACCTGAAAAACCTCTCCAGCCGGTGCTGTAACGGGAATACTGACCGGGAATAATACAAATAAACATGCCAGCGAGAAGACAGCATAGGTTATCCCATCCTCACCATAGCTGTTGGCTAAACGATATGAAATCATCACCGTAGCAAGAAAGGCAAGAATATTCAGCGTTCCGTTATACACGCGAACGCCGATTTCCTGTAGATGGTTAATCCATGCGCCTTCCAGGCCCAAAAATCCGACTAAACCGGATTCGCCGTTAAGTAATACGTTATTTATTAATATAAACAGTGATGCGGCAATAATTAAAGGCATCAACGCGACAAATGATTCTCTTACAGCCGAGAGATGTCGTTGGCCTGAAAAAGCACCCGCCCAATTCGAGAGCTTATCAATGAAAACAATACCGCCCCCACTTTTAACTTTATTGATGAAATCCATATAAGAAAATCTCGCTCCCTGGATAGTAGTTTCAGCGTATTGTATTTATCCATGTTTATCGTAACCGTTATCTTTGTCACAAAACTCCAAAAACACCAACAACAATGATTTAAAGTGGAGTTTTTGTTTTTTACGGGTTCTCGTTAAGGCTCAACAATTTATTTCTAAAGATAAACAAACACGCCTCGTTGAAGTTCTCCGCCCCCAACCGCTCAGACAGCGCCGTTCGTTTGCGATAGAGGCTCTTAACCGACATATGTAGCTCAGCTGCGATTGCTTCCATCGACATCCCGGCCCGGAGCAACCGCAGCATGATCGCTTCGTGGGTGCTAAGCCGTAAGTTGAGCAGCCATTTGGTTGTCAGACGCCTGCCCTTCATGTTGAGCACCAGGTTGAACAATGACGCCATATCCGGCGCGGTGAGCGAGGTATTCAAAAACAACTTCATATCGAGCAGATTCTCCTCGCGATGTCGCATATCAAGCATGACGCAGCAGATCGTTTTTTTCGTTCTGGCAGGATGGCGTATCAGGTAATCATATAAACGGAGCGGAGAACGACTATCAATCAGCACAGAATATTCATCTGCACCGTTATCAAATATGTTTCTGTCTATCGAGTCGAGCAGAATGATATCAGGGAAAAATTGCCTCATTCCCCAGACAAGGTAGCGATCCTGTGTCACTAACACTATTGAAGTTGCCACTAAGCATCCCTATTAGTTAAAGCAAGAACGCCTCTTCAGAAAGAAGACAGCCTTCGTTTATAGCGCTTTTATATTAACGACAAATGTATTCCAGCTTTGAATATCCCTCAATACACACATTGATGACAAAGACTTTCTGAAGACTTTTACTCAATGGCTGGCTTTAATTATAAATAAAAAACAATCTCAGAAAAGTCACTTCACTAAACATTGAGAATTTTTGTCATGAAACTTCCCAAATATGGGCAGGAAAGTTCTTTAATTACGCCAGATAAACGCCATCTCAAATATAAACAAAGCTGCTACATTAAAAATAAAAGCCATTTATTTCAGCAAGTTGCAAATAGCAATCCATTCTTAAATAATCACTTAACGCTTCCGATTCCAGATTTATCTCAAAACCACACACGTGCTTTTCAACATATTTATCCGCCAGTATATCAGGTGTACATTACCTCCAACCCAACCCATTGAGATGAGGCCCCATAATTACCTTCAGGTAAGTAACCCATAACGTAACTGCATTTTCGTTTTAATGTTCTCATTTATGGCCTTTTACACAAAGATAAAAGGTGGCCGTGTTATGCAATGGATTTATGAAAAACAAATGGCAAATAGATATGGAAAGATCGCTTCGCTTCACTACGTTATTCTTTTATCGCACCACAATATTATTGTTCCTGCTTTTACTCTTTCCTGTTCTGGTTTGGGCTGGTGAATCCGTTTATGAGCATCAGATTCAACAGGCACGTAACGGTAATTACGCGCTGTTTCTTGATTATCTACAGCGCTATGAGCAACAACATGCTTTAACGCCCGAACAGGTTGCGGACTGGTTACAGGTAGCCTCCTGGGCAGGACGCGATGACGAGGTTATTCGGGTCTGGCAGCGTTATGGTATTTATATGCCACTGCCCGCACGCGCCATTGCTGCTGTCGCGCAGTCCAGAAGAAACCAAAAAGCCTGGCCATCCGCCTTATCGCTGTGGAAAGAGGCGCAAAGCCTTGCGCCGGATAACGACGATTACCGCATCGGCTATGTTAAAACCCTGGCCGATGCCCGCAGAGATCGCCTCGCGCTTTCGGAAGCCCGGCAACTGGTTAAGGACGATCCTTCCCCCGCGCACCTTGAGGCGCTCTCCTATGTCTGGATGCGCCAGGGAAAAAACGCGGATCGGCTGCTGGCGGACATGCGCGCGCTGAACGCCGCACCAGGGAATAATGCCCTTCTTCGCGAGACGATCGAGGCGTTAACGGATAACCGGGTAAGCACGCCCGCGCTCTGGCTGTCGCAAAGCGCGGCGATGTCTGCCGCGGAGCGTCGCCGCCTCGAGCGTAATGCGGCGGCTGAAAGGGTACGCCTGGCGGATGTGCCTGGCAGAACAGAGAAAGCGCGCCTGCGGCTGGCACAAAACGCATTAGATCGCTATCACGCCCTGCTTTCCCGCTGGCAAAACGAACCGCAGGCGGCTGAAGACGTCATCCTTGCCCGTATCGACAGGCTTGGTGCGCTGTATGCGCATGGTGATTACCAACAGGTCATTAGCGAATATCAGGCGCTGACGGCCGCACAGCATCCGGTGCCGGACTGGGCCATCGGCTGGGTGATCTCCGCCTGTTTGCAGGAGAAAAACACCGCCGCCGCCTTCTCGCTTGTGCAACGTTATCCGCAATACGCCGCCGATCCGCAGGACGAGGAGCATGCGCTTTTCTATGCCTGGCTGGATACGGGGCAGTATCAGTCTGCCCACGAGTATGTTGAGCGCGAGACCCGCAGCGTTCCCTGGATCCGCTACGATTTCGGATCTCCAACCCCTCAGCCGAACGATCGGTGGCTCACCGGGCAGACCCTCAAACTTAACTATTTGCTGGCGACCAACGCCCTGCCGGAAGCCGAAGAGCTGTCGTATCGTCTGGCGTCAACGGCGCCGGGCAATCAGGGATTACAGATCGACTATGCCACCCTGCTTCAGGCCAGGGGACTGCCGCGCGCGGCTGAAAAAAAACTGAAAATGGCGGAGGCGCTGGAACCCTCCAGTACAGAACTTGAGCAGCAGCAGGCTTACGTCGCGATGGATTTACAGGCGTGGCGGGAGATGGATTTACTTACCGATGATGTGCTCGCTCGCGCCCCGGTCGATCGCAGCGTCCAGCGCCTGGACAGGATCAGAAACGTCCATCATATGTCCGAACTGCGCCTCAACGCGGGCAAGGGATTGCACTCCGATAACCCAGTCAGCGGTTCACACGATTTCACCTGGGACGCCACGCTCTACGGCCCGCCCGTCGCGGATAACTGGCGATTATTTGCAGGCACCCGCTTTGCGCAGGGGCGTTTCGACGAAGGTAAAGGCACCAGCCGTCACCTGTCAGGCGGGGTTGAGTGGCGGCCCCGTGACCTCACGCTCGAAGCCGAACTCTCCAGTAATCGCTATCACGGTACAAACAGGCCGGGTGCACGACTCTCAACGATTTACAGCCTGAATGATAACTGGCAGGTCAGCGGTAGCCTCGAACGCTTGTCCCGCACCACGCCCTTACGCGCATTACGCAATGGAATTAGCGCCAACCGGGGCGAAGGTGGGGTGCGCTGGTATCAAAACGAACGACGTGAATATCAGTTTAACGCCGCCGTCAGCCGCTTCTCAGACCATAACCGCCGTCAGGAATACACCCTTGCGGGGAAAGAGCGTCTCTGGCAGACCCCGACCCTGACGCTGGATCTCGAACCGGGGATCGCCGCCAGTAAAAACAGCCTGCGGGATACGCTCTATTACAACCCGGCCCGGGATCTGTCCGTGACGGCTGCCCTGTCCGCCGATCATGAGATGTACCGCCACTACGATACCCGCTGGAGCCAGCAGTTCGTGGCAGGCGGCGGCAGCTACTGGCAGAAAAATCAGTCCACGGGTGTCATCACCCTGATGGGTTACGGGCAACGCCTCCAGTGGAACAACGTTGTCGATACTGGCGTGATGCTGAACTGGGATAAGCGCCCTTACGACGGCAAACGGGAGAGCAATCTCTCCGTCACGTTAGATGCGACTTTACGCTTTTAAGGATGAATATGCTGAATACACGTTTTTCTGTAAGCCTGATCGTCATCGGCTGGCTCTGCCTCAGCGCGAGCCTCTGCGCGCAGCCGCTCTCGTTTATGGCCCCCAAAGAGAGGCCGCAGCTTGAGGCCAGCAAACCCTGGCCGGAGAACCAGTTTCTGGTCCTGGCCTACCACGACGTCGAAGATGATGCCGCCGATCAGCGCTACCTCTCCGTTCGCACCAGCGCGTTAAACGAGCAGATAAGCTGGCTTTTGCACAACGGTTATCACGCTATCAGCGTGCAGGACATTCTGGATGCGCATGAAGGAAAAAAAGCGCTGCCGCCGAAAGCCGTTTTGCTCAGCTTTGATGATGGCTACAGCAGCTTTTACACCCGCGTCTGGCCCCTGCTTCAGGCCTGGAACGTTCCTGCGCTGTGGGCGCCGGTGGGCAGTTGGGTGGATACGGCAGCAAATCAAAACGTTAACTTCGGCGGTCTGATGACCCCCCGCGATCGCTTTGCCACCTGGGATATGGTGCGCGAACTCAGCCAGTCCCCGCTGATTGAGATTGGCTCGCATACCTGGGCCTCGCATTACGGCATACCGGCTAACCCGCAGGGAAGCCGTGAACCCGCCATTGCCAACCGTTTTTTCGATAAGGCGACGGGGCATTACGAAACCGATGAACAGTTCAACCAGCGGATCGCCGCAGACGTACGGAAAGTCACCGATAAAATCACCCGAGTGACGGGAAAAGCGCCGCGTGCCTGGGTGTGGCCCTATGGGGCTGCCAACGGAACGTCGCTCGCTATCGCCCAAAAACAGGGCTATCAGCTGGCCTTTACCCTGGAAGACGGGCTGGGAAACGTGCGCGACCTCGGCAATATCCCGCGCCTGCTGATTGCCGGGAATCCATCGATAAAAGCCTTTGCCAACACGGTTACCCGCGTTCAGGAGTTTGACCCGGTGCGCGTTATGCATGTTGATCTTGATTACGTCTACGATCCCGATCCGGCCCAGCAGACGAAAAACATCAACAAACTCGTGCAGCGGGTCTACGACATGAAAATCAGCCATGTGTTTCTCCAGGCGTTTTCGGATCCGCGGGGCGACGGCAGGATCGGCGCGCTCTATTTCCCCAACCGTCGGCTTCCGGTCCGGGCCGATCTCTTTAATTTTGTCGCCTGGCAGCTACAAACCCGCGCGGGAGTGAAAGTCTTCGCGTGGATGCCGGTCCTCTCGTTCGATCTCGATCCTTCCCTGCCGCGCGTGCAGCGCCGGGATCGTCAAACAGGAGAGCTGACCGTGGCCACCGAGCCTTATATCAGGCTCTCTCCATGGGATCCGCAGGTTCGCCAGCAGGTGACGGAAATCTATGAAGATCTGGCCCGCTATGCCAGCTTCAATGGGATCTTATTTCATGACGACGCGGTGCTGACGGACGTTGACGATGCCGGACAGGACACGACCCGACAGAAGAGCCAGCTGCTTATCGGTTTTACCCGCACCCTGAGCCAGGCTGTGAAAAACATCCGTGGTCCGCAGATCAAAACCGCGCGGAACATGTTCGCGTTGCCCATTCTCCAGCCGGAAAGCGAGGCGTGGTTTGCACAAAATCTGGATGATTTTCTGTCGGCCTACGACTGGACGGTGCCGATGGCAATGCCGCTGATGGAGTCCGTCCCGGCAGAAGAGAGCAATGCCTGGCTGACGCGTTTAGTCAAAGCCGTCGCCGTACGCCCCGGCGCGCTGAATAAAACAATTTTTGAGCTTCAGGCCAGGGACTGGGCGCAGAAACCGCAGCGTGCCGTAGCCGATGAACGTCTGGTGGAGTGGATGCAGGTGCTCCAGCTGAACGGCATCAAAAATTACGGTTATTACCCCGACGACTTCATCAATAACCAACCTGATATGTCGCGTATCAGGCCTGAATTTTCTTCGTACTGGTATCCTGACAATGACTGACCGCATTCTCGCCTTCTCAATTTTGTGTCTGGTATTCGGGTTGCCGTTAGGCGTAGCCGCGCTGTTTACCGGCGAACTGATTCTGGACTTTGTCTTTTTCTGGCCGCTGTTTATGTCCGTGCTCTGGGTAACCGGCGGCCTCTATTTCTGGTTTCAGCTTGAACGGCACTGGTCGTGGGATGACGCAACCCCCGCCCCCGCCTTAGCCGGTGAGCCGTTAATCTCGATTCTGATTCCCTGCTTCAATGAGGAACGAAACGCACGGGAGACAATTAGCGCCGCGCTGGATCAGCGATACTGGAATGTAGAAGTTATCGCCATCAACGACGGTTCTTCGGATAACACGGCGGAGGTACTGTACCAGCTGGCGCAGGAGCAGCCGCGCCTGCGGGTGATTAACCTCGCGGAGAACCAGGGGAAAGCCGTGGCGCTCAAGGCGGGTGCGGCGGCGGCCCGGGGCGATCTGCTGGTCTGCATTGACGGCGACGCCCTGCTCGACCGTGATACCGCGGCGTATCTGGTGGCACCGCTGATTCAGTATCCCCACGTTGGGGCCGTCACCGGAAATCCGCGTATTCGCACGCGCTCAACGCTGATTGGCCGCATTCAGGTCGGCGAGTTTTCTTCCATTATTGGGCTTATCAAGCGAACGCAGCGGATCTATGGCCGGGTCTTTACCGTCTCCGGCGTCATCGCCGCCTTTCGCCGTCAGGCGCTGGCGGATGTCGGGTACTGGAGCCCGGACATGATCACAGAGGACATCGACATAAGCTGGAAGCTTCAGCTACGCCACTGGGATATCTTTTTTGAGCCGCGGGCGCTGTGCTGGATCCTGATGCCGGAGACGCTAAAGGGGCTATGGAAACAGCGTCTGCGCTGGGCGCAGGGGGGTGCAGAGGTGTTTCTGGTTAACCTGCGTAAGATGGCCCGCTGGGAGCATCATCGCATGTGGCCCCTGTTTCTTGAGTACGCGCTATCAACGCTGTGGGCGTTTGCTTATGGGGCGACTGTGGTGTTGTTCATTCTCAGCCATATTATCCCTCTTCCCGCGAATCTGGCCGTTGCGAGCCTGTTTCCGCCAGCGTTTACCGGGCTGCTGCTGGGCGTGATGTGCCTGCTGCAATTCCTCGTCAGTTTGTATATCGAGCGGCGCTACGAGCGGAAAGTGGCAGGCTCGCTGTTCTGGGTGATCTGGTTCCCGATGGTGTACTGGATGATTGGCCTGTTTACCACCCTCGTGGCATTTCCAAAAGTGATGCTAAAACGTAAACGCGCCCGCGCGCGCTGGATCAGTCCGGACCGGGGAAAAGGGAGCATTCAATGAACGAGAATACGTTAATTTTGACTGAGCATCGGCTGGCACCGCGTCTTTTCGATGCCGTATTAACGCTTATAGCCTGGGGAGGATTCCTGTTTTTCCTGTATGCAAGGCTGTGGATGCAGTTGACCGAGGAGAGCGATCACCGCTGGAGCGTGATTATCGCATCCTTCAATACGGTGCTGGTCTATCTGCTGATTGCCGCGTTGAACGGCTGGCTGCTGATCCTGTGGTATCAGTACAATCGCCGCCGAGCGCATGTGAGGCGGCGTCATCCGGAAATGTTGCGCCATGACGAGCTTGCCCAAAGTTTTAACGTCACGCCGCAAATCATGTCCGAGATGAGCCAGTACAACCTGCTGACGATTTACCATGACCAGATTGGCCGGATCATTGATTTGAAGATCAGCGAGCAGCACGAAGAGGATGAACAGTAATGAAAAGCCCCCGCAGAATGCCCTGCGGGGGCTTTTTATATCAGGGGTAAGTTACTTATCCTTCACCACAATCAGCGGTTCAATATCGCTCTCTTTCTTCACCACCAGCGAGTCATCCCCGCGCAGACAGGTTCCGCCATAGTTCCCGCCCACGGTAAAGGTGCAGACCTGAATGTATTTGCCGTCAATCTTCGGCAGGCACCACAGCTGCTGGTAGATATTTTTGCGGTCGACAAACTTGCCGCTGGACTGGTCCAGCAGTTCATCCTGGGCGCCGATCAGGTCGATATTGCTCCCGCAGCGTCCGGCTATCGGTTTAACGGCATAACCGGTGCGTTTGAGCAGATCGTTGACCTCAAAATCGGTATCGAGCAGATAGCGGTGGTTCGGGAACAGCTGCCACAGCACCGGCAGGATCGCCTTATTACCGGGGATCACCGTCCACAGCGGTTCGAAGACCAGCACTTCCGGGCGCAGCAGGACGTCAATCAGGCGCACTTCGCCTTGCGGATGACCGGTGCGGATAGGCACGGCGGCATACTCGGTTTCGCTCACCTCGCGGATCTGCTCAATCGCCGTTTCCCACGCCCAGGTTTTCCATACGCAGTTAACGTGACGGCCTTCATCATCAATCAGTTGCCCGGCGGCATCCCAGCTCAGCGCGCCAAGGCCATGCAGGATTTTGGTGTCAAACCCGGCCTGCATCAGCGAGCGCTGAATAAAGAGCGCGTGGTAATCCTCTTCGATATCGTTGTCCTGCATGATATGCACGAACGGCCGCGCGTGGCTGTGCTTCCATGCGCCGGTCAGTTCCTCCAGCAAGCCTTCCGCCGGATTGTGGCCGGTGCCGCGATAGCCGTTTTTCACCCACTCTTCAAGAATAAGCCCGCCCTCGGTATGGCAGGAGGCGGAATCCGCGTTGTACTCGTAAACCTTGATGCCGCGTTCATCCATACAGAAATCCATACGACCGGTGATCATATGGTGACGACGCCACTGCCAGGAGAGACGCAGACGCGGCCAGAGGATTTTCGGGATGTCGAAAAGCGCGAGCAAGTTGTCGTCTTTCAGCACTTTATCGGTCGCGTGGAGATACATCAGGTGCAGTTCGTTGGTGGCTTTGATCAGCTCCTGCTCGGCACTTTCGGTAATAGTGAAGTACTGGCAGGGATCGTTGTTGATAACGTGGCCGTTGGCGCGAATGTACGCCTGTTGCAGGGCATCGTTTTCATTGAGCCATTTTCCGTCGAACTGACGGTGGTTCTTCAACCGCGCGCCGCTGATTTTCAGCAGCTCACCGTCGATCTCCGGCTGAGGAATACTGTGTTCCGTCTCCTCCGTCTGGATCATCCAGCCGAGGATCTCGGTATCGTTGAAGGTGTCATGAAGGGTATAGCAGCCGTCCTCCACACTCAGACGCAGCTCGCGCGTCCACTGCTGCCCCATCGGCAGCGGGGAGTGAATAACGTTCTGCTCGGCAATGCGCACTCTGTCATCCAGCAACTGGGTGATAACGGCGACGTGGCCGGTCTCATGAAACTCACCGCCCTTTTGCCAGATGAGCAGCGCACCGGCCTGCGGCGCGCGTTTAGAACCATTGGCAAAGGCCTGTAGCGGCAGAATATTGTCGTTCACCACTTCGCGTAAAAAACGCAGGGAGAAGATCTCCCACGCCATCCCGACGTCGGTAAAGACAAACCCGTGATTGAGAAACAGGAAACGGCGCGCAAACTCAACGCACTGCCATTTATGGCCCATGTATTCGTTGCCGATATAGCTGCGGAATTCCGCGTCTTCCGGGTAGTGACGCGGATCGAGACTGCCGTAATTTGAAGAGTAAATCGCCACGCCACCCGGCGCATAGCCTAATAACGTCCCGAAGGGTGCGTCACTGCTTAACGTTCCTTTACGCATGTATCCAACCTAAAACAGGCAGGCGGCAATTTTTTTGTGGGGTTGTCGTCGTCTGCACGTTGTAATTAACTGACAGAGGTGGCGTTATCATACACCCGCTCTGCCCATTACGCTCACATCGTTAAACGGTTCCCCTGTCTCCTGCTACACTGCCTCAACACAACACCAAAGAGGCAGGCCAACATGTCAGATAACACCTATCAGCCACCGAAAGTGTGGGAATGGAAACAGAATAACGGCGGCGCGTTCGCCAATATCAACCGTCCCGTCTCGGGCGCTACGCACGAGAAAGAGCTACCTGTGGGCGCACACCCGCTCCAGCTGTACTCTCTGGGTACGCCGAATGGGCAGAAAATTACCATCATGCTGGAAGAGCTGCTGGCGCTGGGCGTGACGGGCGCGGAATACGACGCATGGTTAATCCGCATCGGTGAGGGCGATCAGTTCTCCAGCGGTTTTGTCGACGTGAACCCGAACTCGAAGATCCCGGCGCTGCGTGACCACTCCACCACCCCGCCGACGCGCGTCTTTGAATCCGGCAATATCCTGCTTTACCTGGCCGAGAAATTTGGTCACTTCCTGCCAAAAGATCCGGCGGGCCGGACGGAAACCCTGAACTGGCTGTTCTGGTTACAGGGCGCGGCCCCGTTCCTCGGCGGTGGTTTTGGCCACTTCTATAACTACGCGCCGGTAAAAATTGAGTACGCTATCGATCGCTTCACCATGGAAGCTAAACGCCTGTTCGACGTGCTGGACAAACAGCTGGCGCGCGGTCGTTACGTAGCGGGTGAGGAATATACCATTGCGGATATGGCGGTCTGGCCATGGTTTGGCTGCGTGGCGCTGGGCAGCGTCTATAACGCCGCCGAGTTCCTGGATGCCGGGAAGTACACCAACGTGCAGCGCTGGGCAAAAGATGTGGCGAATCGTCCGGCCGTTAAACGCGGACGCATTGTTAACCGCACCAACGGCGAGCTGAACGAGCAGTTGCATGAACGCCATTCTGCGAGCGACTTCGATACCCAGACCGAAGATAAGCGTCAGGGCTGAGAAACATCCGGGCGGTTCGCCGCCCTTCTTCTGCACGACGAAGACCAGGCAAGCATGATTAGCCAAAAAGGAAGGTAAACTCGCTGGCACACTGGGCGATGTTTATGACTACAAGGAACCGTTGTGAAATACCTCAAAACCACCCTTCTTATCAGTGCACTTTTCGTTTCCACCTCCGGCATGGCGATGGATAAAACCGCGACAGGCGCTGTCGCTGGCGCGGCAATAGGCGCGATTGCGGGCAAAGATGTTAAATCCACCGTTGGCGGTGCCGTGGTCGGTGCAGGCACCGGGGCAATGTTCAAAAACGGCGATAAAGGCAAAGCGGCACGTACCGGCGGCGCCGTGGGCGCTGCGGTAGGCGCGGGTGCGGCTGCCCTCACGGGTAAAAGCGTGCTGAAAGGAGCAGCGGTGGGTGCCGGCTCCGGTGCGCTGATTGGTGAAGCGACACACTGATAAATACGATGAAAACCAGCCAGCGCGCTGGTTTTTTTTCGCGCGGTATTGCGGTGAGTGGCCTGAAAAATTCATACTCCTGCTTATTCCGAACGGCTTGCGCAAGGATCATGGTATGTCAGACTCGCCGCTAAAACAGACCCGACAGCAGGCCATCCTTGATCTGCTGGGTAAAAGCGACTGGCTGGCCACCGATGTGCTGGCTGAAAAACTCGCCGTCAGCAAAGAGACGATCCGCCGCGATCTGAAGGCGTTGCAACAGCAGGGGAAGATCCTGCGCCAGCACGGACGCGCGCGTCTGATTCATCCGGATAGCCGCGACAGCGGTGAACCTTTTGTCGCACGGTTAAAAAGTCATTATGCCGACAAAGCCGATATTGCCCGACACGCGCTGGGCTGGATCAGCGAAGGGATGACCATCGCCCTCGACGCCAGCTCAACCTGCTTTCATCTGGCGCGCCAGTTGCCGGACATCGACCTCACCGTGTTTACCAACAGCCTGCCTGTCTGCCACGAGATGGCGAAGCGCGAGCGGATCACGCTTATCTGCTCCGGCGGGACGCTTGATCGTAAGTATCGCTGCTATGTTAATCCGGCGCTGGTGACGCAGCTAAAAGGGCTGGAGATCGATCTGTTTATCTTCTCGTGTGAAGGGGTTGATGAGCATGGCATCCTTTGGGATCCGTCCGAGCACAACGCGGGCTTTAAGGCGCTGCTGTTAAACCGTGCCAGCCAGTCGCTGTTGCTGATCGACAAAAGTAAATTTAAGCGGGCAAGCGAAGTGAAAATTGGTCAGCTGTTGCAGGTTACACAGATTATTCAGAGCGATAAATGTCAGGCCGCCAGAGACGGCCTGACATGATAAGGTTACGCGGTGAGACGGAATTTCTGCACTGAGCGCTGGAGTTCTTCAGTCTGCCGTTCCAGTGCGGCGGCGGCGGCGGAAACCTGCTCCACCAGCGAGGCGTTCTGCTGAGTCACACCGTCCATCTGCGTGATGGCAACGCCGACCTGAGAAATACCTTTGCTCTGCTCCTCTGACGCGGTGGCGATCTGCTTCATAATGACGGTCACCTCCGTCACGTCGCGCAGGATCGCTTCCATCGTGGTGCCGGTATCGTTCACCAGCTTCGCCCCCTGCTCCACGCGGGCAACGGAATCCGCAATCAGCCCTTCGATCTCTTTTGCCGCATTCGCGCTGCGGCTGGCCAGATTACGCACCTCACCCGCCACGACCGCAAAGCCACGCCCCTGCTCCCCGGCCCGGGCCGCTTCCACCGCGGCGTTCAGCGCCAGAATATTGGTCTGGAAGGCGATGCTGTTGATGACGGTAGTGATTTCAGCGATTTTTTTCGAGCTGTCCGAAATGCCACTCATGGTTGTGACCACATCATCCACCAGCGACCCGCCGCGGCTGGCCGTGCTGGAGGCGACATCCGCAAGCTGGCTGGCCTGGCGCGCGCTTTCAGCGTTCAGCTTCACCGTTGCGGTAAGCTGCTCCATGCTGGCCGCGGTCTCTTCCAGCGCGGCGGCCTGCTCTTCGGTACGCGAAGAGAGATCGTTATTCCCGCTGGAGATCTCCGTTGCCCCGCGCCAGATATTCTCGCTGCCGGAACGAATCGTGCTGACCGCCTCCCGCAGACTGTCCTGCATGGCGCTCAACAGCGGCACCAGTTGCCCCACGCAGTTGCGGCCCAAAGATTCAATCGGCTGGCTGAGATCGCCCTGCGCAATCTGGCGGAACTGCTGACGGATACGATCCAGCGGTTTTACCAGTATCGCCACCAGGTAGCGGTCGGTGAACAGCAGGATCAGCAGACCCACGATCGTGGCGGTGATAATCACCGTCCGGGTCATGCTGGTGAGGCTGTCGACCACCACGCGCGTGCTGTCGAGCGCCTTCGCCGCGGTGTTGTTGAAGTTCTCAGCCGCGGCCCCGAATGCACGGCTTAGCGGCGGGGTGACGTTGTTGGCATGCTGACGATAGCCTTCGATCGTCGCCTGCTTCGCCTGCGCCATCTGCGGCGTAACGCCCTGATCGAGCAGCGCCTGCCAGGTAGAAATCACCTGTGCAGATACCTTTTCATCCATCGGGCCAGGGGAGATAGCTTTCATCTCTGCCAGCTTTTTACTCATGTTATCCAGCGCCTGCTGGGCGGAAGCCAGGTCCGGCGTTCCGCCCGCCGCTTTGACTTCCATCGCCCGGCTCAGGCGGGTGACGAAACGGAAATACTGATCGTTGCCCTGGCTCAGCACCGTCATTTGCCTGACCAGCTGGCGGTCAACCTCATTACCATCAGAAACACGAGACAGAGACCAGGTGCTGTAAAGCCCCCCCCCTGCCCACATGACACAAAAGATCCCCAGTATCGTCAGCATGACGAAACGGATGGTGAAATTACGAAGCATCTTCATTGAGTATTCCTTGCCGTGAGGGTGAATTCGCCCAGAGGCGAGTACTACCCTCGTTATCGGCAGATACGGTAGAAAATATACTTTTTTGTTATCGAGTCGGCATAGAATGAAAACGTTGTTTCGAAATTTCACCGACAAGAAAGGAGACATCATGTCCTGGCACCCTTACACCGGCCGATACGAAAACATGCAGTACCGATACTGCGGCAAAAGTGGCCTGCGCTTACCGGCACTGTCGCTGGGCCTGTGGCACAGCTTCGGTCACGTTCAGGCGCTCGATTCCCAGCGCGCGCTGCTGCGTAAGGCCTTCGATCTCGGCATTACCCATTTTGACCTTGCCAATAACTACGGCCCCCCTCCGGGCAGCGCTGAAGAGAATTTTGGCCGCCTGCTGCGGGAAGATTTTTCCGGGTATCGCGACGAGCTGATCATCTCCACCAAAGCGGGTTACGACATGTGGCCAGGACCGTATGGTTCAGGCGGTTCACGTAAATACCTGCTCGCCAGCCTCGACCAGAGCCTGAAACGCATGGGCGTGGAGTATGTGGATATTTTCTATTCTCACCGCGTAGACGAAAACACGCCGATGGAAGAGACCGCCGCCGCGCTGGCCCACGCGGTGCAGAGCGGAAAAGCGCTGTATGTTGGCATTTCGTCCTACTCCACGGAACGCACGACGGCGATGGCCGAATTGTTGCGCGAGTGGAAGATCCCGCTCTTGATCCACCAGCCGTCTTACAACCTGCTTAACCGCTGGGTCGACAAGACCGGCCTGCTGGACGCGCTGGAGAAAAACGGAACGGGCTGTATCGCCTTTACCCCGCTGGCGCAGGGCCTGCTGACCGGAAAATACCTGAACGGTATTCCGGACGGTTCACGTATGCAGCGCGAAGGGAAAAAAGTACGCGGCCTGACGGAGAAAATGCTGACGGAAGCCAACCTGAGCAGCCTTCGTCTGCTGAATGAGATGGCGCACGCGCGCGGGCAGACGATGGCACAGATGGCGCTAAGCTGGCTGTTGAAAGATGAGCGAGTAACGTCGGTGCTGATTGGCGCGAGCCGCCCGGAGCAGCTGGAGGAGAACGTTCAGGCATTGAATAACCTGCGCTTTAGCGAAGATGAACTGACGCGGATTGACCAGCACGTGGCGGATGGGGAGCTGAATTTGTGGCAGGCATCGTCGGATAAATAGTGCAGTCCGATGCTTTCGCCCCTCACCCTAACCCTCTCCCCTCTCGGGATAGGGCTGGGTGAGGGGCGCTGTAAAATTATTTCTTACTGATCTTATCCAGATACCCCATCACAAACGCCGACAGCACAAACGTCAGGTGGATAATCACATACCACATCAGCTTATTATCCGGAACGTTCTTCGCATCCATAAAGACACGTAACAGGTGAATAGACGAAATCGCCACAATCGACGCCGCGACTTTATTCTTCAGCGATGAGGCGTCCATTTTCCCCAGCCAGTTGAGCTTTTCTTTGTGCTCGGCGATATCAAGCTGAGAGACGAAGTTCTCATAACCGGAGAACATCACCATCACCAGTAATCCTCCCACCAGCGTCATATCCACCAGCGACAGCAGAACCAGAATTAAATCGGCTTCTGCCACGGAGAAAATGTTTGGCAATACGTGGAAAATCTCCTGGAAGAACTTGATCGTCAGGGCGACCAACGCCAGGGAGAGACCGAAATAGACGGGTGCGAGCAGCCAGCGAGAGGCATACATTGCGTTTTCAAAGAAGCGTTCCATAAAATCCTGTCTGCAAACGAAACCAGCGCTCAGTATATCTCAACTATACCTCGTTGGGATCCACATCCGGGCGCGCATACTCCGGCCAGACCAGCGCGACCAGTTCCGGGTAGGCTTCCAGGCTAAACTCGCGAAAACACTGACGCAGATTTAATACGTCTAAATCGGAGTACGATACCTTCTCGCCATTCAGACAGCGCTTTTTGATATTGTCGTAATATTTATAGACGGCCGAATTAAGGTCGCTACAACGACGCTGCGCGTCAAACAGGCCGGGCGTGTCATTAATTTCGGCCATTTTCATCCGCTTAATTGTCGCATGAAGAAAATCGATATATTCGTGATTCACCCGCCAGTACCAGACCGGCGTGACGGCATTCATCAATACCGAGAAATGATCTTCTCCCTCCTCTTTGGACATCAATTCAGGCTGCGGCGGTTCACTGGCGTCTTTCGACACTTTTGTTTTATTGAACTCTTGCATCAATAAAAGCACGCCAGCGGTCAGTAAAAGTAACGTGATGACCGTGAAGAAAATGCTGTTCATGGGTAGGCTCCATTTTTTTTGATTTTAAAATTGCCTCATGATATTGTCAACGAATCTCACCCTTTTTCCAACCCCACCCTTTTGAAATTAAAGGAAATTAAAATGCTGCCCGACAATCTTGTCCCGGCAAAGTACCACATTACGCCTGTGGAACAGCCTTCGACGGAAGCAGATAAAGAGGCGAATTTCACTCAAGGAAAAAGAAAACTCTCCGACTATGAAGCCGATATATTAATTGGTGTTTCGCGCACCGGCAAATCCCGTAATATGGTGCTGGAAGAGCATGACCGCCATTTAAAAGAGCGTTTATTCCGTGCCATCAAGATTGAAGCCTTAGTACATCTGCTGAATGATTTACAGGCCGAAGGGGAAATAGACGCCCAGACGCTAAGTCAAATAATGGCCGAAAAAACACAGCAAATAAATGAGGCCGGCAATGAAATTTGGCTTAATTTAATTACCCGTGAAAAAAACAATCCCATTTTTTATAAGCTGGGGGAAGATTAACGTGAATGATGACAGCGGTAATAACGTTTATTTGACTTTAGATGATAAGAAAAGCGATGAATTTATCTTAAAGCAGAATCTCGACGCTCTCAAAAAGATAAAAAATGACGAGATGACGCGCATTACGCAGGATTTGATTTCGATTCCGGCCACGCTGGTACGCCTGAAATGGCAGAACCGACGGGAAATTTATGCCTTGCAGGCCAAAGAAGAGATTTACGGCGCGGTGATGAACGCCATTATTGAACAGCGCCCTGAGCTAAAAGAGAAGATCCTCGGTCGGCTGGAGGCGAACTATCAGTACCTGCTGGCACGCGAGACAGCCACCCTGCGCCTGACCCGTAAGCTCTCGGAAGGTCATTACCGTACATCAAACGTGACCTGTGTGGCGCTTGATGAAAAGGCGCCGACGGCGCCTTCAGAGTGAGCCAACAATGACTGTTGCGCAATGCAGGCCGGGTAAGGCGATGCCGCCACCCGGCAAGGAAGGCTGCAAACGCCTTCGTTTTACTTCGCGGCCGCTTTCTCTTCGCCGACCAGACCAATCTTCAGGTATCCCGCCTGATGCAGCGTGTCCATTACCTTCATCATGGTTTCATAATCGACGGTTTTATCCGCGCGGAAGAAGACGGTGGTGTCTTTCTTGCCGCCGGTCAACTGGTCCAGCGCCGGAATAACCGAGGCATCCGTTACCGGATCGTTGCCGAGGAACAAGGATTTATCCGCCTTCACCGACAGGTAGATAGGCTTTTCCGGACGCGGCTGCGGCTGGCTGGAGGACGCAGGCAGATTCACCTTCACGTCCACCGTCGCCAGCGGCGCGGCAACCATAAAGATAATCAGCAGAACCAGCATGACGTCGATAAACGGCGTCACGTTGATCTCATGCATTTCACCGTTATCGTCCAGATTTTCATTAAGACGCATTGCCATACAATCAACCTACGCGCAGTTTGGACGCCGCATGTACCGGTTTAACGGCGCTGGCGTTCAGGTCGAGATCGCGGCTTTGCAGCAGCAGAACCTGCGCGGCAACGTCACCCAGTGTGGCTTTGTAACTGCCAATCATGCGCGCGAAGATGTTATAGATAACTACCGCAGGAATAGCGGCAACCAGACCGATAGCCGTGGCCAGCAGCGCTTCTGCAATACCCGGCGCGACAACCGCAAGGTTAGTGGTCTGCGTCTGGGCGATACCGATAAAGCTGTTCATGATGCCCCAGACGGTACCGAACAGGCCGACAAACGGGGAAATGGCGCCGATAGTCGCCAGGTAGCCGTTACCGCGGCCCATATGACGCCCCACGGCCGCAACGCGGCGCTCCAGACGGAAGCCGGTACGCTCTTTAATGCCTTCGTTATCTTCACTGCCTGCGGAGAGTTCCAGCTCGTTCTGCGCTTCGTTCACTAACAGGGTAGTCAGGCTTTTCGCATGGAAGGATGAGGTGATATCAGAAGCCTGATCCAGAGAGCGGGCTTCCGCCAGCTGCTTCTGCTCACGCTTGAGGCGGCGTTTTTGTGAAAGAAGTTCGGCGCTCTTGCTGAAGAAGATAGCCCAGGTGATCACGGACGCCAGAATCAGGCCGATCATCACAATCTTAACTACGATGTCAGCATGTTGATACATGCCCCAAACGGAGAGATCCGTCTGCATCAAATTATTACCCACTCTGTATCTCCAGGACGCAAATCACAAAATCTGAACGTAATAATATCAAAACGTCGTCGAATTGATAGTAGTTCTCATTAGTATTTACATAGTGCCGTAATTTTCGCTCACTTTCCTTGCGCTTACGCAGTAAAAATTTCTTATGCGAATTTTTGATAATATTTTCTGCTTATTCGATAAGCATCCGGATGCACATTCTGACAATCGTGGTAGTCTGGACGTCCAGACGTATAAAAATAGGGTTAGCGAACATGACTAAAAAGCAGCTTGAGACCACGCTGGTGCAGGCAGGACGCAGTAAGAAATACACACAAGGCTCGGTCAATAGCGTGATCCAGCGCGCCTCCTCGCTGGTATTCGATACCGTTGAGGATAAAAAAATCGCCACGCGGAATCGCGCCAAGGGCGGGTTGTTTTATGGTCGTCGTGGCACGTTAACCCATTTTTCGTTGCAGGAAGCCATGTGCGAACTGGAGGGTGGCGCAGGCTGCGCGCTGTTCCCGTGCGGTGCGGCGGCGGTCGCTAATACCATTCTGGCGTTTGTGGAACAGGGCGACCACGTCCTGATGACCAATACCGCCTACGAGCCAAGCCAGGACTTCTGCACCAAAATCCTCAGCAAGCTCGGCGTCACCACCAGCTGGTTCGATCCGCTGATTGGGGCAGGCATTGCCGGACTTGTTCAGCCCAACACGCGCGTTGTGTTCCTGGAATCTCCCGGCTCCATCACCATGGAAGTGCATGACGTGCCCGCCATTGTGAAGGCGGTGCGCAGTATCGCGCCGGAAGCGATCATCATGATCGACAATACCTGGGCGGCGGGCGTGCTGTTTAAAGCGCTGGAATTTGACATTGATATCTCCATTCAGGCGGCGACCAAATATCTGATTGGCCACTCCGACGGCATGATCGGTACAGCGGTATCTAACGCCCGATGCTGGGATCAATTGCGTGAAAATGCCTATCTGATGGGTCAGATGGTGGATGCCGATACCGCCTACATGACCAGCCGCGGTATCCGTACACTCGGCGTGCGCCTGCGTCAGCATCACGAAAGCAGCCTGCAAATTGCACAGTGGCTGGCGCTGCATCCGCAGGTGGAGCGCGTTAACCATCCGGCGCTGCCGGGCAGCAAGGGCCACGAATACTGGCAACGTGACTTTACGGGTAGCAGCGGGTTGTTCTCATTTGTTCTTAAAAAGCGCCTGAATGACGCCGAGCTGGCACGCTATCTGGATAACTTTACCCTCTTCAGCATGGCCTACTCCTGGGGCGGGTTTGAATCGCTGATCCTGCCCAACCAGCCGGAGCAGATTGCGGCCCTGCGCCCGGGCGGCGAGGTGGACTTCGAGGGAACCTTAATCCGACTGCATATCGGGCTGGAAAATGTGGACGATTTAATTGCGGATTTATCGGCAGGATTTGAGCGCATCGTGTAAAGTGCTGGCTGAAATGTACTCCCCGGACGTTATTCTGAACACCGCAAGCAGAAAAGTCTGTATGAGATGCGCCTGCGATCAACCCCGACAGGCGAAATTGGGAGTACAATAGCGTTATATCTGCTGTTCCACAGGAAAGTCCATGGCTGTTATTCAAAATATCATCACGGCGCTCTGGCAACATGATTTTGCCGCGCTGGCGGACCCACATGTCGTCGGGATTGTCTATTTCGTGATGTTCGCGACGCTGTTTCTGGAAAATGGATTACTGCCAGCCTCATTTTTACCCGGTGACAGCCTGCTCCTGCTCGCAGGGGCGTTAATCGGCAAGGGCGTGATGGACTTCGCGCCGACAATGGTGATCCTCACCTCTGCGGCCAGTCTCGGCTGTTGGCTGAGCTACCTGCAAGGACGCTGGCTGGGAAACACCCGCGTGGTGAAGGGCTGGCTGGCACAGTTGCCGCATAAATATCACCAGCGTGCGACCTGCATGTTTGACCGCCACGGCCTGCTGGCGTTACTCGCCGGGCGTTTTCTGGCGTTTGTGCGTACCCTGTTGCCTACCATGGCGGGTATTTCAGGCCTGTCTAATCGCCGCTTCCAGTTCTTCAACTGGCTGAGCGCCCTGCTCTGGGTGGGGGTGGTCACTACGCTCGGCTACGCGCTGAATATGATCCCCTTTGTTAAGCACCATGAAGACCAGGTGATGACCTTCCTGATGATCCTGCCGATTTTCCTGCTGGTGGCGGGACTGGTGGGGACTATTGCGGTAGTGATTAAGAAGAAGTATTGCAGCGCGTGAGGTAATTGCCGGGTGGCGCTATCGCTTACCCGGCCTACGTTTTTCGTCAGGCTCCCTGCATGGTTCGGATGCGCGACGCATCTTCTCCCGGCGTGACGCCGAAGTAACGCTTAAACTCCCGACTAAACTGCGACGCGCTTTCATACCCGACCCGCATCGCCGCCGCGCTGGCCTTCATGCCGTCGTGGATCATCAGCATCCGCGCCTTATGCAGACGGTAGGTTTTGAGGTACTGCAACGGCGACGTGCTGGTGACGGATTTAAAGTTATGGTGAAACGCCGAGACGCTCATATTGGCTTCCGCCGCCAGCTGGTCAACGCTGAGGTTTTCCGTGTACTGGCTCTCGATGCGCTTCAGCACGCGGCTAATCAGGCTGAAGTGCGTTTGCCGGCTTACCAGCGCCAGCAGCGCCCCGCCGCCCGGTCCCATCAGCACGTGGTAAAGAATTTCGCGGATAATCTGCTTTCCGAGAATACGGGCATCCAGCGGCCTTTCCATCACGTCTAACAGGCGTTCAATCGCGCAGAGAATTTCCTCCGATAAGGTCGCGGAGTTGATACCGCTTGCCGCCATCGATGGCCGGAAAAGTTCATCCTCCCCGATCTCCATCAGCAGCTCCTGCAACTGGAGGATGTCGACGTTGACGCGGATCCCTGCCAGCGGTACCGCCTCTGTCGCGAAGGTTTCACATTCGAAGGGTAAAGGTACTGTCAGAAGCAGATATTCATTGGTGTCGTAACGGAACACGCGCTCGTTGATATAGCCAATCTTATGGCCGGAAAAGAGAAAAACGATGCCAGGCTGATACATCACCGGCGTACGCGGCCCGGGCTGGGTACCGTAGAGCAATCGAATATCCGGTAACAGGTCCGCCGTAGTATTTTCATTATTTATCAGTCTTTTAATCTGCGACGTTAGCTGGCGGCAGATGGCATCACGGTTCATTTTCAGTTACTCCGGGTACGGTTTCCGACGCTGACAGTGTGCGCATTTTCTTACCATTTCTCCAGCGCGCTGTAGAAATGGGCAAGACATCGGCAGGAATGTGCATTGAGAGGATAGCGCCTGCCCGCCACAATGTGCAGCATCAGGTTGCCTTCTGCGCCACCACGATTTTTTACCCACTACAGGGAACAAGCCATGAATAACTTTAATCTTCACACCCCAACCCGCATTCTGTTTGGTAAAAACGCTATCGCCGATCTGCGCGCGCAAATCCCGACGGGTGCCCGCGTCCTGATTACCTACGGTGGCGGCAGCGTGAAAAAAACCGGCGTACTGGATCAGGTTTACAGTGCTCTGGAAGGTCTGGACGTGCGTGAGTTCGGCGGTATCGAGCCTAACCCGTCTTATGAAACGCTGATGAACGCGGTGAAAATCGCCCGCGACGAGCAGATCACCTTCCTGCTGGCGGTGGGCGGCGGTTCCGTGCTGGACGGCACCAAATTCATCGCGGCGGCGGCGCATTACGCTGACGGCATCGACCCATGGCATATTCTGGAAACGGGCGGCAGCGACATCAATAGCGCGATCCCGATGGGTTCCGTACTGACGCTGCCAGCCACCGGATCAGAGTCCAACAAAGGCGCGGTCATCTCCCGTAAAACCACCGGTGACAAGCAGGCCTTTATGAACGAACACGTTCAGCCTGTATTCGCGATCCTCGATCCGGTTTACACCTATACCCTGCCTGCGCGTCAGGTGGCGAACGGCGTGGTCGACGCCTTTGTTCACACCGTTGAGCAGTACGTGACTTACCCGGTGAACGCCAAAATTCAGGATCGTTTTGCGGAAGGCATTCTGCTGACGCTGATTGAAGAAGGTCCGAAAGCGCTGAAAGAGCCAGAAAACTACGACGTGCGTGCCAACGTGATGTGGGCCGCCACCCAGGCGCTGAACGGCCTGATCGGTGCTGGCGTGCCGCAGGACTGGGCTACCCACATGCTCGGCCACGAGCTGACGGCGATGCACGGCCTGGATCACGCCCAGACGCTGGCGGTGGTTCTGCCTGCGCTGTGGAACGAAAAACGTGACACTAAACGCGCCAAACTGCTCCAGTACGCCGAACGCGTGTGGAACATCACCGACGGTTCCGACGATGCGCGTATTGATGCCGCGATTGAGGCCACCCGTCACTTCTTTGAAAGCCTGGGTGTGCCAACGCGTCTCTCTGGCTACGGCCTGGACGGTAGCTCCATCCCTGCCCTGCTGGCGAAACTGGAAGCACACGGCATGACGCAGATCGGCGAGCACGGCGACATCACCCTGGACGTCAGCCGTCGTATTTACGAAGCGGCACGCTAAGCGTTTTTAGGATCCTGACTTTCGTTTTTTGACATTTCGTCCAGACTTAATGCACATCACATCGTCGGAGGTTCCCTCCGGCGATGAGCACCTGAAGGAGGAAAAATGGCAAACCAAACCGTAATCAAGCTACAGGACGGCAACGTGATGCCCCAACTGGGGCTAGGTGTATGGAAAGCCGGTAACGACGAGGTCGTCTCCGCCATTCATAAAGCCCTGGAAGTCGGCTATCGGTCCATCGATACCGCCGCCGCCTATAAAAACGAGGACGGCGTGGGGAAAGCGCTTGCCAGCGCTGGCGTTCCCCGGGATGAGTTATTCATCACCACCAAGCTGTGGAACGACGATCAAAAGCGCCCCCGCGAAGCGTTGCAGGAGAGCCTGGAGAAACTCCAGCTCGATTTCGTCGATCTTTATCTCATGCACTGGCCGGTCCCGGCTATCGACCATTACGTTGATGCCTGGAAAGGGATGATTGAACTGCAAAAAGAGGGGCTGATAAAAAGCATCGGCGTCTGTAATTTCCAGGTACATCACCTGCAACGCCTGATTGATGAAACGGGCGTCGCGCCGGTGATTAACCAGATTGAGCTGCACCCGCTGATGCAGCAGCGCCAGCTTCACTCATGGAATGCCACGCACAAGATCCAGACCGAATCCTGGAGCCCGCTGGCCCAGGGTGGCGAAGGGGTGTTTGACCAGAAAATCATCCGTGAACTGGCGGATAAGTACGGTAAAACTCCGGCGCAGATCGTCATTCGCTGGCACCTGGATAGCGGTCTGGTGGTGATCCCGAAATCGGTCACGCCGTCTCGCATCGCCGAGAACTTCGACGTCTGGGATTTCCGCCTGGATAAAGACGAGCTGGGTGAAATTGCGAAGCTGGATCAGGGTAAACGGCTTGGGCCGGATCCGGATCAGTTTGGCGGGTAGTTTCCCCCCTCACCCTGCCCTCTCCCCGGAGGGGAGAGGGTTAGACCTGTAGGCCCGGTAAGCGCAGCGCCACCGGGCATTTTTACAGGTTTAACCGGTCTTACGTTTTACGTTCTTCTTCGTTCCCGCACCACCATTCGAACGCTGATGCACAATCGGGGTATGTTTGGTCAGCGCCGGGCGCGTATTGCGGTTCTGGCGGCGCGCTTCGCGCATCTCTTCCAGCGTTGGCGCAGGCACCAGGCAATCACGACGCGAGCCAATCAGGTGCTTTTTCCCCATCTCTTCCAGCGCCTGACGGATCAGCGGCCAGTTTTTCGGATCGTGGTAACGCAGCAGCGCTTTGTGCAGACGGCGCTGTTTATCCCCTTTTGGCACCACCACGTCTTCGCTCTTATAACCAATCTTACTCAGCGGGTTTTTGCCGGTGTAATACATGGTCGTCGAGTTGGCGAGCGGCGACGGGTAGAAGTTCTGCACCTGATCCAGACGGAATCGACGCTGCTTCAGCCACAGCGCCAGGTTCACCATGTCTTCATCACGGGTGCCGGGGTGCGCGGAGATGAAGTATGGGATCAGATACTGCTCTTTCCCCGCCTGTTTTGAATAGGTGTCAAACAGCTGCTTAAAGCGGTCATAGCTGCCCATGCCCGGCTTCATCATTTTGGACAGCGGGCCTTCCTCGGTGTGCTCCGGGGCTATCTTCAGATAACCGCCCACGTGGTGCGTCGCCAGCTCTTTGATGTAGCGCGGATCTTCCACCGCAATGTCGTAACGCACGCCGGAGGCGATCAGGATCTTCTTGATGCCTTTCAGATCACGGGCGCGACGGTAAAGGTTGATCGTCGGCTCGTGGTTGGTGTCCATATGCTCGCAAATGCTCGGGTAAACGCAGGAGAGGCGACGGCAGGTCTGCTCGGCGCGCGGCGATTTACAGCGCAGCATGTACATGTTGGCCGTTGGGCCACCCAGATCGGAGATCACGCCGGTAAAGCCCGGCACCGTGTCGCGAATCGCTTCGATCTCGTTAACAATCGACTCTTCGGAACGGCTCTGAATAATACGGCCTTCATGTTCGGTGATCGAACAGAAGGAGCACCCGCCGAAGCAGCCGCGCATGATGTTGACCGAGAAACGGATCATCTCGTACGCCGGAATGCGGCTGTTGCCATATGACGGATGCGGTACACGCTTGTACGGCAGGGCAAATACGCTGTCCATCTCTTCGGTAGAGAGCGGGATCGCTGGCGGGTTTACCCAGATATAGCGCTCACCGTGCTTTTGCATGAGCGCTCGCGCACAGCCCGGGTTGGTTTCATGGTGCAAAATGCGCGACGCGTGGGCGTAGAGCACTTTATCGCTTTTTACTTTTTCATAGGACGGCAGCAGCACATAGGTTTTTTCCCACGGCTTCGGACGCGGCGGCTGCACCACCACGGCCTTTGCTTCCGCTTTCTTCGGCTCAACCGGTTTGTTATCCGCGCACGGCAGATCTTCACCATACGGATGCGGGATAGGGTCGATTTTGCCCGGCATATCGATAATGCGGGAATCCACCCCGCTCCAGCCCGGCAGCGCCTCTTTTACCATGATCGCGGTGTTGCGTACGTCGCGGATCTCGCTGACCGGTTCGCCCTGGGCCAGTCGATGTGCCACTTCCACCAGCGGACGCTCACCGTTGCCAAAGATCAGCATGTCGGCTTTCGAATCCACCAGCACCGAACGGCGCACGGTGTCAGACCAGTAATCGTAGTGCGCGGTACGGCGCAGGCTCGCCTCGATGCCGCCCAGGATCACCGGTACGTCTTTCCATGCTTCTTTGCATCGCTGGGTGTAGACGAGGGTCGCGCGATCGGGACGTTTACCCGCCACGTTGTCGGCGGTGTAAGCGTCGTCATGGCGCAGCTTACGGTCAGCGGTATAGCGGTTGATCATCGAGTCCATGTTGCCCGCGGTCACGCCGAAGAACAGGTTAGGCTTGCCCAGACGCATAAAATCGTCTTTGCTGTTCCAGTCAGGCTGGGAGATGATCCCCACGCGGAAGCCCTGGGCTTCAAGCATACGGCCACAGATCGCCATGCCAAAGCTCGGGTGATCGACATACGCATCACCCGTCACCAGAATGATATCGCAGCTGTCCCAGCCCAGTTGATCCATCTCTTCCCGGGACATCGGCAGGAAGGGTGCCGGTCCAAAGCAGGCCGCCCAGTACTGGGACCAGGAGAAGAGGTCGCGATCCGGCTGGATCAGGGAAATTGCGCTCATAATGCTTCCGAAGAAAAAATAGACAAAAGGAGCGGGATTATACGCTGTTACTCCGCCGGATTTGAAGAAAAGGTTGCTGGACGAAGACAGAAAATCGCGAAAGCCGTTAAAATACAGCGCACTGTTATTTTTGCATCATAATCACCTCTCACCCTTTCGGTTCTTAGCCGCCGGAGGGCATTCTGGCGTGGAGTGTCTTTGTGAAGTTCAACGATTCGTTAAATGTGTCCCAGCTGCGGGTTGTACTTCATCTCTGCGGTTTTCTGGTTCTTCTGTACAGCCTGTCCATGCTTCCGCCAATGGTTATCGCGCTGCTGAATAAAGAACGGACCTATTTTGCTTTCCTGACCACCTTTATCACGTTTTTTAGTCTCGGTGGCCTGATATGGCGGGCAACCCGTCACGCGGGAATTCAGCTACGCACGCGCGACGGTTTTGTGATTATCGTCCTGTTCTGGCTGCTGTTTTCCATTATCAGCGCCATGCCCTTATGGATGGACGACGGTCTGCATCTCTCTTTTGCTGACGCGCTCTTTGAGGGCGTATCCGGGATCACCACCACGGGGGCAACGGTGATTGGGGACGTCAGCGCCCTGCCCAAATCCTATCTTTATTACCGCGCTCAGCTCAATTTCATTGGCGGGTTGGGGGTTATCGTTCTCGCCGTCGCGGTACTCCCGCTGCTGGGCATCGGGGGCATGAAGCTGTACCAGTCAGAAATGCCCGGCCCGTTCAAGGAGGAGCGTCTTACTCCCCGGCTCGCCGATACCGCGCGTACCCTGTGGATGACCTATTTAGCGCTGGGGCTGATCTGCACCCTGGCATACTGGCTGGCGGGAATGTCCTTTTTTGACGCCGTCTGTCACGGGCTTTCCACCGTATCGCTGGGCGGGTTTTCCACCCGCAGCGAGAGCATCGGATTTTATGACAGCCACGCAATCGAGCTGGTTGCCGGGGCCTTTTCCCTGCTCTCCGCCATTAACTTCACCCTCTGGTATGTCGCCATCGTCAGACGCACCCTGAAGCCTCTCCGCCGCAGCCCGGAGGTGAAATTTTTCCTGACCACCGCGTTCGTCATTATTCTCATCACCGCGTGGCAGGTCTGGCATGCCGGGATGTACAACGTGACCGACAGCCTGGTGCATGCCTTCTTCCTGGCCAGCTCCATGATGACCGATAACGGCCTCTCAACGGGCGATTATGCCCAGTGGCCAGCGCACACCATCTTTCTGCTCTTAAGCGCCAGCTTTTTTGGCGGCTGCGTAGGCTCAACCTGCGGCGGTATCAAGGCCCTGCGTTTTCTGATCATGTCTAAACAGTCTGTTCAGGAGCTAAATCAGCTGGCGCATCCCCGGGCGCTGCTGAGCATCAAGGTAGGCAAAAGCGTGGTAAACGAACGTGTCCTGCGATCGGTATGGAGCTTCTTTTTTCTCTATGTGACGATCACGGGCCTTTTCGTCTGGATGCTCAATCTGATGGGCTACGATCTGTTTACCTCTTTCGCCACCGTTGCCGCCTGTATCAATAATATGGGGCTGGGCTTTGGCGAAACGGCGTCAACGTTTGGCACGTTAACAGAGGGAGCGAAACTGCTGATGTGCGCGGCGATGATCCTGGGCCGTCTGGAGATTTATCCGGTACTGATCCTGTTTTCGCGCTTTTTCTGGCGGGCATAGCGCATTCCCGGCACACCGGGAATGCTGAGGGGGGTTACGGTGCCGGATTCACCAGCATCTGCCCTACCGATCCCCTGTCCATCATCTCCAGCGTCTGGCTGTGGAACAGGAACGGGAAGTGCGGCCAGGAAGGCTGACCATAATAAACCAGCAGCTCTACCTGTCCATCCACCCAGACGGTATCTTTCCAGCCCCTGTCTTCCGGGAACGGCATCGCCCCGTTGACGTTGCGGATCAGGAATGACACCCCTTCAATATGGAACGACTGCGGCATCTCAGAGCGGACGGTCCAGCGCTCCCAGGTTCCCTGCTGGGCGGTGATATCAATGCGGTTAACGTCCCACAGCGCGCCGTTGATGCCCGGATCGTCGCCCAGGCTGATATCGCGACTGCGCACTGCTGGCCCGGTCACGATCTCCTGCGGCAGCAGGCGCATCGGCAGGCTGTCGGTCACCAGCGGCAGCAGGCCCGTTGGACGCAGCGTCAGCACCAGCGTGGAAACCAGAATGCTCGACGGTTCAAAGAAGCCGCGAATGCGGTCAACAATGCTTGCCGCTTCGCCGCAGGTCACGGACACTTCATCCCCGTTGGTCATATCCACGAGGATTTCACGACGTTCACCCGGCGCCAGCGCCAGCTGTTTCACCGGCACCGGCGCCGGTAATAACCCTTGATCGCCTGAAATCACGTGCAGCGCGCGGCCGTCGCTCATCTGCAACTGGTAGCGGCGCGAGTTTGAAGCATTCAACAGACGCAGGCGCACCCAGCCACGAGACACTTCGACATACGGGCTTTGCGCGCCGTTAACCAGCAGCGTATCGCCCACAAAGCCACCGCTGCCCGGCTCGCTGTACTCCGGCGTACCAAAGTTATCCAGGCGCTTGTCCTGAATAATGATCGGGAAATCATCGACCCCGTAGTGATTCGGGATCGGCAGCGTTTTGCTGACCTCATCTTCAATCAGCCACATCCCGGCCAGGCCGTTATAGACCTGCTGAGCGGTGCGGTTCGGGGTGTTGGCGTGATACCACAATGTCGCCGCGCTCTGACGAATCGGGAGGACGGGTGCCCAGTCGGCATTCGGCGACATCATGCGCGCCGCGCCGCCAATCAGCGGACCCGGCACCTGCAAACCACTGACGGTCATCGCGACATTTTCCGTCGTACGGTTACTGTAGATGAGCTTAACGTCATCGCCATTCCACACGCGAATGGTCGGCCCAAGGTAGCGTCCGTTAATGCCCCATACCTGCGCGCGCGTGCCCTGGGTAAAGGACCAGTGGCTACGCTGAAGCGTGAGGAATAGCGGCTGTCCGCGACGGGATTCAATCAACGGCGGAATAGGCAGCGGCTCTTGCTGCCCGGCGGCGCTGGCTGTCCGCGGCATCGCACCCGCACAAAGGGCGATACCCGAAGCCTGAATAAACTGACGCCGACTGAGTGACATATAAGCTCCATCTGAAACGACTAACAACGCGGGAATTCGTTTTCCCTTAAACGACACCGGGTTAAATCTTACCGGCGGCTTCTCGCTCTGCAACTTCTTTATCGAGCTGCGCAATGTGCTGAGCCATCAGCTCGCGGCAGTGCGTGGCCAGCTCGCGCACCTGGTCTTTACCGTATTTAGAGGTATCCACCGGCGGCAGCATTTCGACAATCACCAGTCCGTTATTCAGACGGTTAAGATTAATCTTATTCGATGTATTGGAAACACACACGGGAATAATTGGAACGCCCGCCGCAATTGCAGCATGAAACGCACCGGTCTTGAACGGCAGCAGGCCGCGACCACGGCTGCGCGTCCCTTCCGGGAACATCCAGATTGAGATCCGGCGCTTTTTAAACTGATCCACCACTTCCGCAATGGTGCCATGCGCTTTGGCGCGGTTGTTACGGTCAATCAGCAAATTACCGGTGAGCCAGTACAGCTGGCCGAAAAACGGGATCCACAGCAGGCTCTTTTTACCCACGGTTACGGTCGGCGGAAGAACAATATTGGAGGCCGTCACCATATCGTAGTTGTTCTGATGGTTAGCGATATAGATGGCGTTACCGAAATTCTCCGCCCCTTCAGGCAGACGCTTTTCAACCTTCAGGCCAAACAGCGGCGCAAGACGACCAAACATGTGGCCAAACGTCGCAACATGTTTTGGGTTACGCGGGCTGAACAGGCAGTAAATCGATCCGAAAATACAGACCAGAATGCAGTAAATAACGGTAAGAATGAGACGAACAATGTATAGCATAGCGACCTCTGAAGCCCTGACAGCTGACAATTATACTTCACCTGTGGCCAGGTAAGGACTTTATTACGAGCGCGTATTGTTAATCGCAACGCACGAATTAACAACGTTTTTACGGGAAATTTTATGGTAATTCCCCCTCCGGAAAGAGGGGGATGAAACAGGTTACTCTTCGCTGTCGTCCGCTTTGCTGCGCGTCGGGGAGTCGATCTCCACGCGGTCGATGCGCTGGAGGCCGCGCATCAGTGAGCCGCGACGTCCACGCTCACCCACCACCTTCTGCAACTCTTCCGGGCGCAGCTTGATCTTACGCTTGCCGACATGAATGGTCAGGGTGCTCTGCGGCGGCAGCAGGAAGAGATGCGCGAGGCTATCTTCGCCTTTTGCCGCTTCCGCAGACGGGATATTGATGATCTTGTTGCCCTTCCCTTTCGACAGCTCCGGCAGATCGCTGACCGGGAACATCAGCATACGTCCAGCAGCGGTGATCGCCAGCAGCATGTCGCTTTCGTTCTCGATGATCAGCGGCGGCATGACGTGTGCGTTATCCGGCAGGCTGATCAGCGCTTTACCGGCACGGTTACGCGACACCAGATCGTTAAAGGTACAGATAAAGCCGTAGCCCGCATCGGACGCCATCAGCAGCTTCTGGTCGTCGGCTTCCATCAGCATGTGGTCAACCGTGGCACCCGGCGGCAGCGTCAGCTTACCGGTCAGCGGCTCGCCCTGACCGCGCGCAGACGGCAGCGTGATCGGATCAATAGCGTAGCTGCGGCCCGTGGAGTCGATAAACGCCACCGGCTGGTTGCTTTTGCCTTTTACCGCCGCCTTAAAGCTGTCACCGGATTTGTAGCTCAGGCCCGGCGCGTCAATATCATGGCCTTTGGCGCTACGCACCCAGCCGCTCTGGGAAAGCACGATGGTCACCGGCTCGGACGGCAGCATGTCGTGCTCGTTCATCGCCTTCGCTTCTTCGCGCTCGTGCAGCGGAGAACGACGGTCGTCGCCAAAGGCGTCGGCATCGGCCTGCAACTCTTTCTTCAGCAGGGTGTTCATCTTGCGCTCGGACGCCAGAATCGCCTGAAGCTGATCGCGCTCTTTTTCCAGCTCGTTCTGTTCACCGCGGATCTTCATCTCTTCCAGTCTGGCGAGATGGCGCAGTTTCAGTTCGAGGATCGCTTCGGCCTGGGTTTCGCTGATGCCAAAGCGCGACATCAGGGCGGGCTTGGGTTCGTCCTCGGTACGAATGATCTCGATCACTTCGTCAATGTTGAGGAACGCCACCAGCAAACCTTCGAGAATATGCAGGCGCTTAAGCACTTTTTCCAGACGATGGTTCAGACGACGGCGCACCGTATCGCGGCGGAAGGCCAGCCATTCGGTGAGGATCTCCAGCAGGTTTTTCACCGCCGGACGACCGTCCAGACCAATCATGTTCAGGTTGATGCGGTAGCTCTTTTCCAGATCGGTAGTGGCGAACAGGTGGTTCATCACCTGCTCCATGTCCACGCGGTTAGAGCGCGGCACAATCACCAGACGGGTCGGGTTTTCGTGGTCCGATTCGTCGCGCAGATCGTCCACCATCGGCAGCTTTTTATTGCGCATCTGGGAGGCGATCTGCTCCAGCACCTTCGCACCGGATACCTGGTGCGGCAGCGCGGTGATCACCACGGCCCCGTCTTCTTTGGTCCACACCGCACGCATACGCACGGAGCCGCGACCGTTCTGGTAGATTTTGCGGATTTCCGCACGCGAGGTGATGATCTCGGCTTCGGTCGGATAGTCCGGCCCCTGCACGATATCCAGCAGTTCGTCCAGCGAGGTTTTCGGCTGCTCAATCAGGGTGATGGCGGCTTTTGCCACTTCACGCAGGTTGTGCGGCGGAATGTCCGTTGCCATACCCACGGCGATACCCGTTGTGCCGTTCAGCAGGATGTTCGGCAGACGCGCAGGCAGCATTTTCGGCTCCTGCATCGTACCGTCGAAGTTTGGCACCCAGTCAACCGTGCCCTGTCCCAGCTCGCCCAACAGCACTTCGGCATATTTAGACAGACGGGATTCGGTATAACGCATCGCCGCGAAGGATTTCGGATCGTCCGGCGCACCCCAGTTCCCCTGGCCATCCACCAGCGGATAGCGATAAGAGAACGGCTGGGCCATCAGCACCATCGCTTCATAGCAGGCGCTGTCGCCGTGCGGATGGTATTTACCCAGCACGTCACCGACGGTACGGGCGGATTTTTTGAACTTGGCGGTGGCGTTCAGCCCCAGTTCGGACATCGCATAGACGATGCGGCGCTGAACGGGCTTCAGGCCATCCCCGATAAACGGCAACGCCCTGTCCATGATGACGTACATGGAGTAGTTCAGGTAGGCGTTTTCCGTGAATTCATGTAGCGCGAGGCGCTCTGCCATATCGCTCATTACGTGTGATTCCTCAACTCAGAAACCGATGGGTTTCAGGCAATATTGCCGCAGATACTACCTCATCTGGCGAGTTGAGTCACAAAGAAAAAGGGCCGCTCATGCGGCCCTTTCCGGGTTATTTGTTCAGCTTGATAACCTGCTTCACGTCGATTTCAAACTCGTTCCAGTCTTTATCGATTTTACCCTGGAGTTCGACTTTATCCTGTGGCGTCACCGTCACGCCATTCCAGCGCTTGTGGTCGATCTCCACCACCACCGTGCCGCTTTCATCGCGGAAGGTGTAACGATCATCGGACAGGCGCTCGGTAATATTACCGCGCAGTTTCACCCAGCTGTCGTCCTTCATGTCTTTGACTTTAGCCGCGGTGGTGAGGTTGGCGTTGTTATCGACAAAGCCACCCTGCAGGGTATGCGTCTGGTTCTGTGTCGCAGATGGGCCAGAGAAGCCGCCCTGTGCAGCAAAGACAGGGGCCGTGGTCATCATCATGATGGCAGCAATTGCAGCGAATTTTTTCATCTTTATCTCTCCCTTTAATGTCGTTTCACAATCCATTAAACAGGGTAAACCTTAACAACTTCTTAAGGGGAAAATTTATTTATTTTTACTGTACAGCAGGCGCTTGCAGAAGGTTTACTGACGGCATCAAGGAGGAATTATGCGCATTTTACTGGTAGAAGACGACAAGCTCATCGGCGATGGCATCAAAGCAGGCTTAAGCAAAATGGGCTTTAACGTGGACTGGTTTACAGACGGTAAAACCGGGCAGGCGGCCCTGTACACCGCGCCGTATGATGCCGTGGTGCTGGACCTGACGCTGCCGGAAATCGACGGGCTTGCGATCCTGCGCGCATGGCGCGAAAGCGGTAAGAGCGAACCGGTACTGATCCTCACGGCGCGGGATGCGCTGAACCAGCGCGTCGAAGGGTTACGCCTGGGGGCGGATGATTATCTGTGCAAGCCGTTCGCGCTGATTGAAGTGGCGGCCCGCCTCGAAGCGCTGGTGCGCCGCAGCCACGGACAGGCGCGCAGCGAGCTGCGTCACGGCAAGGTCACGCTCGATCCGGCAAGCCTTGTCGCCACGCTGGAGGGCGAAACGCTGGTGCTCAAACCAAAAGAGTTCGCCCTGCTGGAACTGCTGATGCGCAACGCGGGCCGCGTGCTGCCGCGCAAGACCATCGAAGAGAAACTCTACAACTGGGATGATGACGTCTCCAGCAATGCTGTCGAAGTCCACGTTCATCATTTACGCCGCAAGCTCGGCAGCGAATTTATCCGCACCGTGCACGGCATCGGTTATACCCTGGGTGACGCATGAAACTGAGCCTGAAGCTGCGCCTGACGCTCCTCTTTTTGCTGCTGTCTCTGGCGGCCTGGTTTGCCGCAAGCGTGGTGGCCTGGCATCAGACGACCGACAAGCTCGATAAGCTGTTCGATACCCAGCAAATGCTGTTTGCCAAACGGCTGCTGACGATGGACGTGGACGAACTCCGCGCCCCGGAACGCATGCGTGAGGTGCCGAAAAAAGCCAAACACGGCCATCTTGACGACGATGCGCTGGCCTTCGCGATCTTCACCGCCGACGGCAGCATGGTGCTTAACGACGGCGAAAACGGGCGCGACATACCTTATCACTACCGCCGGGACGGTTTTGCTGACGGTCAGTTGCAGGATGACAACGACGAATGGCGTTTTCTGTGGCTGACGTCCCCGGACGGGAAATACCGCGTGGTGGTGGGCCAGGAGTGGGAGTACCGACAGGATATGGCGCTGGACGTGGTCAGTTCGCAGCTGACGCCGTGGCTGGTGGCGCTGCCTGTCATGCTGCTGTTGCTGATTGTCCTGCTGAGCCGGGAGCTGAAACCGCTGAAAAACCTGGCGCAGACCCTGCGTTCGCGCTCGCCGGATGCGACCGACACGCTGCCCACCCACGGCGTACCGACGGAGGTTCGCCCCCTGCTTGATGCGCTTAACCATCTTTTCGCCCGTACGCAGGAGATGATGGCCCGCGAGCGCCGCTTCACCTCGGATGCCGCCCATGAGTTGCGCAGTCCGCTGGCCGCGCTGAAGGTGCAAACTGACGTGGCGCAGCTTTCCCTCGACGATCCCGAGGCGCAGTCTAAAGCGCTGGGGCAACTGCATGCGGGCATCGACCGCGCCTCCCGGCTGGTGGACCAGCTGCTCACCCTGTCGCGCCTGGATTCACTGGATAATCTTGCTGACGTCGAACCCGTGATGATGGCCGATTTGCTGCAATCCGCGGTGCTGGATATCTGGCACCCGGCGCAGCAGGCGGGCATTGATATTCGGCTCAACGTCAACGCACCCGAGGTGATGCGTCACGGGCAGCCGCTGCTGCTGAGCCTGCTGGGGCGTAATCTGCTGGACAACGCCGTTCGATACAGTCCGCGCGGCAGCGTGGTGGACGTGACGCTGAACGCCCGAAGCTTTACCGTGCGCGACAACGGCCCGGGCATTTCATCCGATGCGCTGGCGCGTCTCGGCGAGCGCTTTTATCGCCCACCGGGGCAGGACGCGACGGGCAGCGGTCTGGGGTTGTCTATCGTGAAGCGTATCGCGGCGCTCCACGGGATGCGCGTCTCGCTGCGCAATGCGCCTGAAGGAGGCTTTGAGGTGACCATCAGCTGGTAGCTATTATTGCGCTGAGCGCAAAAGACTTTGCACATTTTGCTTATTTTTCCGCTCCGTCCTCGCGCGTAGAATATCCGGCATACTCTCAGCATCGAGGACAAATAATGAGCAACATTCTGATTATCAACGGCGCGAAAGAATTTGCGCACTCTAAAGGCCAGCTCAATGACACCCTGACCGAGGTCGCGGATGGTTTTCTGCGCGACGCCGGACATGATGTTAAGGTCGTGCGCGCGGACAGCAATTACGACGTGAAGGCCGAAGTGCAGAACTTCCTGTGGGCCGACGTGGTGATCTGGCAGATGCCGGGCTGGTGGATGGGCGCACCGTGGACCGTGAAAAAATACATGGACGACGTCTTTACCGAAGGTCACGGTTCGCTGTATGCCAGCGACGGCCGCACCCGCTCAGATGCCTCTAAAAAATACGGTTCCGGCGGCCTGATTCAGGGCAAAAAATACATGCTCTCCCTGACCTGGAACGCCCCGCTAGAAGCGTTCACTGAGCAAGATCAGTTCTTTGAAGGCGTGGGCGTAGACGGCGCGTATCTGCCGTTCCATAAGGCGAATCAGTTCCTGGGAATGGCGCCGCTGCCGACCTTTATCGTCAACGACGTGATTAAAATGCCGGACGTCCCGCGCTATATCGCAGAATATCGCAAGCATCTCGCGGAAATTTTTGCTTAACTGGTAGCCTGGAATTAGAAGGAGTTAATTATGCTTACCGTTATTGCTGAAATCCGTACGCGTCCTGGCCAACATCACCGTCAGGCGGTACTGGATGAGTTTGCGAAGATCATCCCGACCGTACTGAAAGAAGAAGGCTGCCACGGCTACGCGCCGATGGTGGACGCCGCCACCAGTGCAAGCTTCCAGGCGACCGCGCCAGACTCAATCATCATGGTTGAGCAGTGGGAAACCGTCGCGCACCTCGAAGCCCATTTGCAGACCGCGCATATGAAAGCGTGGAGCGATGCGGTGAAAGGGGACGTTCTGGAAACCCACATCCGCATTCTGGAGCAAGGGGTTTAAAACCTGCCTTCCCTCTCCTTCCGGGGAGGGAATTCTCTCTGACCTGCTATGCTTATTCTGACTTCATGTTTAACAGGAGGATGGAATGGGACTTTTTAACTTCGTAAAAGAAGCAGGCGAAAAGCTGTGGGATAACCTGACCGATCATAAAGGTCAGAGCGACAAAATCACCGAGCACCTCAAGAAACTCAACATTCCCGGTTCCGACAAGGTTCAGGTTAACGTCACCGACGGCAAGGCCAGCGTGACGGGCGACGGACTGACGCAGGAGCAGAAAGAAAAAATCCAGGTCGCCGTCGGCAACATCGCAGGCGTCAGCGAGGTGGAGAACAATATCACCGCAACAGATGCCCAGGATGAAGCCACCTACTATACGGTGAAATCCGGCGATACCCTGAGCGCGATCTCCAAAACCGTGTACGGCGATGCTAACCAGTACAACAAGATTTTTGAGGCTAACCGCCCAATGCTCTCCAGTCCGGATAAAATCTATCCCGGCCAGACGCTGCGTATTCCAAAAGCGTGATCGATAAGTCGGGGGTGCCCCCCCGACTGTCGTTACCAGTACAGTTTCCAGCTCTGGGTGAAACGCACCAGCGCCTCAACGTAGAAATAATCTCCCCAGCTTGCACACTCATCCACCCCTTTGTTGCTCGCGAGGTGGTAAACCGAGTGCTTCAGCAGCCCGTTGCCCTTCTCGTCTTTGCCCATCAGGTAGTGTTTCGTCAGTGACGACATAATGCCTTTGGCCCACTCCAGATAGCGCTCGCGATCCGGGTCCGTCACCGGCAGGTGCTTCACCAGCTCCAGCAGTCCGCAGACCGCAATCGCCGCCGAGGAGGAGTCACGCAGTGCGTCGGTGCCCACCAGCGCCAGATCCCAGTGGCAGACGTAGTCTTCCGGCAGACGGTTAAGGAAATAATTGGCCAGCCTTTTGGACAAGGCGATCATCGTTTCGTCGCCGGTATAGATATAGCTCAGCAGGAAGCCGTAAATTCCCCACGCCTGCCCGCGAGACCAGCAGGAGTCGTCGGCATAGCCCTGCTGGGTATTGCCGTAGCGCGGTGCGCCGGTTGCTACATCCATATAGTAGGTGTGGAAGGTGGAGGCATCGTCACGAATGAGGTACGTCGCGGCCTGCATCACGTGTGCTTTGGCGGCGTCGGCAAAGCGCGGATCGCCCGTCTGCTCCGTCGCCCAGTAGAGCAGCGGCAGGTTCATGTTGCAGTCGATGATCATCCGCCCGGCCTGCTCTGGATCGGAGAGATCGCCCCACGCCTGGATGATCTTCGCCTTCTCGTGAAAACGCTCCAGCAGAGCTTCCGCCGCCAGCAGTGAGAAGCCGCGCGCCTCACGGTTTCCGGTCAGCCGCCACGCGGCTACGCAGGAGAGCGTATAGAGGAAGCCTAAGTCGTGAGTGTTGGTGTCGTTGCGCCCGGCGATGCGCAGGCCAAACGAGCGCACGTGTTTTTCCGCCATCGCGCGGAATTTTGCCTCGCCGCTCATCTCCCACGCCAGCCACAGCTGCCCGGTCCAGAAGCTGGTGGTCCACTCCACGTTGTCAGTTAGCGGATAAAAACCGTCCTGGCAGGTTTCCGCCGGGAATTTGTCGCCGAACTCCGTTAAATGACGGCTAATCAGGTCGAGAACGTGGCTGCGCGCCGAATTCAGTTCATCGCTGAATGCGCGGGCGTCAACGGGCGCAGCGATAGCGGACAGACGTTCCTCTTTGATACGACTTAACATATTTCGGTTCCTTCTTTGACGGCGTAATTTATCGTGTGGACGTTTCTGCTACGTTCAGCGCGCGCGCTCCGCGCCATTTGCTCTGGCAGGCGGATAACGTAAAGGCAGAAATAAGGGTAAAGGTCAGCGCCGTGGCGCCCATGATGATATAGGTCTGCTCGAAGCCGATGCGGTCATACATATAGCCCGCAGGGGAAGAGACCACTACGTTGCCCACGTAGAGCATCGCCTGATAGCCGAGTAAATACATGGTGGCATTCACGCGCTTGTCGAAATGCTCGGCGATATATTTAAAGACCGACACCAGCAGCAGGCATATTTCCAGACCGTACAGCGGCTTAAGCACTGAAATTAACAGGTGAGAATCGCACATGCCGGAAATAATCAGACGCGCCCCGACCACCAGCCCGACAATTAACAGCCCGCGCTTGGCACCAATAAAGTTCACAAACAGCGGGACCACCATATACATGACAAATTCCATGCCCGACTGTACGGTCCCGAGATAGCCGAATACGGCGTTGCCCTCATGAATATCATCGAAGAAGGTGACGAAATAACGTGAGAACTGCTGTTCAGCGATAAACATCATCCACGCCACGCCCGCCACGTACAGGCAAAAAGCCCAGAATTTGCGGTTACGCAGCAGGGCGTAAACGTCCGACGGGGCGATTTTCTCTTTCGTCAGCACCTCGCCTGCGTGTGCGGAGTTAGTGTTCACTTTCAGGCTCAGCAGGACAATCAGCATCACCACCGACGCCACGCTGCCGAGAATGAAGTTATACGCCGGAGAGAGGTTAAACAGCAGGCCGGAGAAAGAGGACGCCACCGCCCAGCCGAGCGAGCCCCACATACGGATCTGCCCGAACTCCATGCCGTTTAAGCGGCTAAAGCGGTCGGAATACGATTCACATGCCGCCACGCCCGCGTACCAGGCAAAGCTTAAATAGAGCGCGCCGATAATAATCCCCAGCAGGGTATTGGACATTAATAGCGGCTGGTAAACATAAATAAAGAATGGCGCCATCAGGGCCGACATGATCACCACAAAATAGAGCAGGTATTTGCTCATGCCGATCTTATCGAGAATATAGCCGTAGATCGGCTTGAGAATAACGGAGAATATCCCGTTCACCGCAAAAACGGTTCCAATCACCGATCCGCTCAGGTTGGCTTTCTGACCGAGCCAGATCGCCAGCAGACCAATACTGGCGGACCAGGTAAAAAAATAGAGAAAGATAAAGCTGCTGATTTTGTAATATTCAGTTCTGTTGGTTGTCGATGTACTTTTCATATCATCCTCGCCGGGGTGTAGGGCCAGATTTTTATAATGTGAACGACAGCTTACGTTCGCTTCCGGGTTCGCTAATAACGACCTGGTTGTAGGTTATATTCAGCTGTGGCGTCGCCGCAGCGGGCTGATTTGCACCAGCCAGGACGGCGCAACAGAGCCAGCTTTCTCCTTGCGGGAGGTCGGCTTTTAACAAAGGAATGGAGGCGCACTCCGCAAACATAATGCTGCTGTTCGGCGGCGTGACGATGCTGTCCGGCTGGCGGCGAATGGCAGGCGAGAGATCGACAATGACGCTGCTGCCGTTTTCAGCCATCAGATAACAGCCGCGATCGCGCACCTGGTGGTCCGTTTTCATTACCGCAAAGCCGCCCTCGACGGTTTGCAGGGTGCGCGCGCTATTGATACGGTGCAGACGCAGGTGCCACTCCCCGAACGGGATCTGCCAGGTCGCAATCTGGACGTCACGCCACGGCGACCAGCGCGAGAAAATGTAATTTTCATCCACCCGAACCTCTTCACACTCGCGACGACCGCGGAAATAGTCGTCTCCGCCCGCCAGCAGCAGCATGGAATCACAGGCCGCATGCTTCAGGCCAAAACGCCCGCGCTCGATGGTGAAGCCGAAGCGGCTGGAGTAGGCAAATTTGGTGTATTTCGCTTCGGTGTTGACATAGTTGTTCAGCTCCAGCTGACCGGCGGTGAGCATGACGACGTGCTGCGAATCTTTCGAATGCATCAGGATCTGCTGCGCATGCGGAATCACATGTTTTTCAGCAAGCGCGGGCAGAGGCTGTTCTTCTGCTTGCCAGAACGGGTGTGCTTCCGGCAGCGCCAGGATCAGATAGGTTTTCAGCGCCCAGTAGGGTGAACCGGGGGAGTTGTAATCCTCGCACATCGCCAGGTTCGGATACGCAAAGCCGAGGGTCAGAATACCGTCGCGATCGACAATCGGCTGCTGTTGCCACCCGCGCAGATGCCGCAGCACAATGCCCTTCACAATGCCCGGGGTGAAGACATCCAGTTGAGAAAAGGCCACCGCGCTCCAGAAGGCGACCATAGCGAAGCGGTAGGTCAGGCTGCGGCCAAACGGTACTGAAGCGCCATCGGCGGCGGACCAGTAAATAAAGTCCTCCGCAAAGAGACGCGAGCGCTCGCGCAGTACCTTCGCCCTCGCCTCGTCGTCACTCAGGGTGGCGTAGATCAGGCCGTAGAAATGGAAGGCCATGGAGATGTAATAGTCTTTCGGACGGCCTGGGCCATCGGAATACCAGCCGTCGCCGAGGTAGTAGGCGTCCATCAGCGCAAAGCGGTGGTCAATGGCGGCCTGGTCATACGGCAGACCGGCGCGTTTAAAGCCGAGCTGGACCATAATGGCAAAGTAGTTCCAGTTGCTGTCCGGCATTTGCGCGTCGGTGATCTGGTTGAGCCACGCATGCAGGTTCATCACTTCACGTTCAGAAAAGCGGGCGGTAAGTTTATCTCCCAGCAGCGCAAGCCCCAGACCGCAAGCCGCCATCTCCACAAGACGCTGATCGTACGGGCCGGTTTCGCCCCAGTAGCCGCTGCTTTGCGGGTCGGTACCGAGCTTAATGGCAGTAAGGTACTTCTCGCTGAACAGCGTGCTTTCGCCGGACGCCATCAGCGGAAACAGCCCCCACAGCGCGCGGGACAGCCCCTCCATCTGCGCAATGTCCGTTGCGTAATGGGCGCAGGTGTCGCCCAGCGAGAATCGGGAACGGTTCGCCGGAAATTGCGTGTCCAGCGCCTGTAACAGCGCATTCAACGATGCCACCACGTCCTGGCGTGAAGACAATGGATTTGATTTTTCTTTGTTTGCCGCCCACATAGGTTCGCCCTCGTAATCAACTGCCGCAAAGCATAGTGAATCCGTATGGGGCAGAAATGTTAGCCATGTCACAGGCGCGAGCGATGAATAAACCCGCAGTTGAGAAAATTTAAAAAGGTGGTTTATAAAGACGGTCAGTGGGGAAAAAGTTGAGTTTTATTGCACTATGCACGACACGCCGACATCCGATCTTCTGGAACTGATCACCCTGAACGATACCGTGGCCTCGTTCAGCCGCCTGTTTGCCAATACCGTTCGCTACCATCACTGGCATCAGTGCCTGGAGATCCTCTATGTGGAGGAGGGCTTTGGCGTAGCGATTGTCGATAATCGTCACTACACCATGCGTCCCGGACGGCTGTTTTTCTTCCCCCCTTTTACGCTGCATAAGGTCATGGTGGACGAACAGGCGGAGGCGATTTACCGCCGCACCATTATTCACCTCGACCAGCACGCGGTGCTGAAGATCCTGCGGGATTTTCCCCAGACCCGGCAGCGGCTGGAGCGGCTGTCGCGCCGCGGCGGCGAAGCGTGGGTCGCCGATTTAGCCCACTGTCATCACCATATCGACCATCTGTTTAGCTGCTATAAACCGCCGATGAACGGCGAGAGCATCGCCAGCCTGCTGATCGGCCTGTTCGCGATGCTGCCCGACGATCGCGACGGCGAGCCGGGCAACAGCCAGGGGATCGCCAGCCAGGTGATGTTCTGGCTCGACGAGCATTATCAGGAGAAATTTCGTCTGGATGCTCTGGCCGCAGACCTGGGTAAATCGCGCAGTTACGTATCGCGAAAATTTCATGCGGAAACGGGCGAAAAAATTCACGACTACCTGAACACGCTAAGGTTGCGTAAGGCGTGCGAGTGGCTGCTGCATAGCGAGGCGAGCGTACGTGAGATTGCATCCCGGGCGGGATTTTCCGACGTGACGTGGTTTATCAGCGCGTTTAAAAAGGGGATTGGCGAGACGCCGTTGCAGTACCGGAAAAACCATTCATCGTGATGAGCCGCTTTTTTGCCGGGTGGCGGCTGCGCCTTACCCGGCCTACCCATCCCGTAGGCCCGTGCAAGCGTAACGCCGCCGGGCAAAAAAAACCCTGCATCGCAGGGCTTTTTCGGTATCAGGCCTCTATATCCGCCATGTCGCCTTTCTCCTGTAGCCAGTTACGTCGGTCTTCAGAACGTTTCTTGGCCAGCAGCATGTCCATTACGGCGTTGGTTTGCTGTTCATCTTCATCGCTGATGGTCAGCTGCACCAGACGGCGGGTATTCGGATCCAGCGTGGTTTCGCGAAGCTGCATCGGGTTCATCTCACCCAGCCCTTTAAAGCGCTGAACGTTCGGTTTGCCCTTCTTGCGTTTGAGCTGTTCCAGCACGCCCGCTTTCTCTTCTTCCGTCAGCGCATAGTAGACTTCTTTGCCGAGATCGATACGGTACAGCGGTGGCAGCGCCACGTGGACGTGACCGTTTTTCACCAGCGCGCGGAAGTGCTTCACAAACAGCGCACAGAGCAGCGTGGCGATGTGCAGACCATCGGAGTCCGCATCCGCCAGGATACAGATCTTGCCGTAGCGCAGCTGGCTCAGATCGTCGCTGTCCGGATCGATGCCGATCGCCACAGAGATATCGTGTACTTCCTGCGAAGCCAGCACTTCATCGGAGGAGACTTCCCAGGTGTTGAGGATCTTACCCTTGAGCGGCATGATCGCCTGATATTCACGATCGCGCGCCTGCTTGGCGGATCCACCTGCCGAGTCCCCTTCCACCAGGAACAGCTCGGTGCGGTTGAGATCCTGGGCGGTACAGTCCGCCAGCTTGCCCGGCAGCGCAGGGCCGCTGGTCAGCTTTTTACGCACCACTTTCTTCGCCGCGCGCAGACGACGCTGGGCGCTGGAGATCGCCATTTCAGCCAGCATTTCTGCCGCCTGAACGTTCTGGTTCAGCCACAGGGTAAACGCATCTTTCACCACGCCGGAAACGAACGCCGCACACTGACGTGAGGACAGGCGCTCTTTAGTCTGTCCGGCAAACTGCGGATCCTGCATCTTCACGGAAAGCACGTAGGCGCAGCGGTCCCAGATATCTTCTGCGGAAAGCTTCACGCCGCGCGGCAGAATGTTGCGGTATTCGCAGAACTCACGCATCGCATCCAGCAGACCCTGACGCAGGCCGTTGACGTGCGTACCGCCGAGCAGCGTTGGGATCAGGTTGACGTAGCTTTCGGTCAGCAGCTCGCCGCCTTCCGGCAGCCACAGCAGCGCCCAGTCCACCGCTTCGGTGTCACCTTCGAAATTCCCGACGAACGGTTTTTCCGGCAGGGTCGGCAGGCCGTTAACCGCTTCGCACAGGTAGTCGTTCAGCCCCTTTTCGTAGCGCCAGCTCTGCTCGGTGTTGTTAACGTGATCTTTAAAGGTAATTTCCACGCCCGGACACAGCACCGCTTTGGCTTTCAGCAGATGCGTCAGGCGGGATACTGAAAAGCGTGGGCTGTCGAAGAAGCTTTCGTCAGGCCAGAAGTGGACGCTGGTGCCGGTGTTGCGTTTACCGCACGTCCCGACAACCTGCAAATCCTGCACTTTTTCGCCGTTTTCAAACGCGATGTTATACACCTGACCATCGCGACGGACGTTCACTTCCACGCGCTTTGACAGGGCGTTAACCACGGAGATCCCCACGCCATGCAAGCCGCCAGAGAACTGGTAGTTTTTGTTGGAGAACTTACCGCCCGCGTGCAGACGGCAGAGGATCAGCTCAACGGCAGGAACGCCCTCTTCCGGGTGGATATCTACCGGCATGCCGCGGCCGTCGTCGATGACTTCCAGCGACTGATCGGCGTGCAGGATAACGTCCACGCGTTTGGCATGGCCTGCCAGCGCTTCGTCCACACTGTTATCAATTACTTCCTGGCCCAGGTGGTTTGGGCGCGTCGTATCGGTGTACATCCCCGGACGGCGGCGAACCGGCTCAAGCCCGGTGAGTACCTCAATGGCATCAGCGTTATAGGTTTGCGTCATGATTTAAACTAGCAATTCGCATTGATTGTCAGTGGCTGTGCAGTCCAAGAAAATCGACAATCTGGGTGAAATGATCTTCAAAGCCCGTGAAAGCATGGTTTCCGCCCTCTTCTACAGTCTGGCGGCAGGATGCGTAATACGCCACTGCCTGGCGGTAATCCAGCACTTCATCTCCCGTCTGTTGCAGCAGCCAGATAAGATCGGGCGCTTCAAGCGGGTCGACCTGCATAACTTTGAGATCGTAAATATGGCGTGACTCTAGCACATATTGTTGGCCGGTGTAGGGGTTCTCGTTTTCACCAAGAAAGTCCCTTAACAGCTCAAATGGCCGGACCGCCGGGTTGACGACGACAGCGGGCAACATAAAGCACTGCGACAGCCAGGTGGCGTAGTAGCCGCCGAGTGACGACCCGACAACGCCAAACGATTCGCCGCCGTGTTCAAGCACGATCGATTCCAGCATCTCTGCCGCATCCGCCGGATAAGGGGGCAACTGCGGAATAATCATCTCCACGTGGGGATGATGTGCGCTCAGCCACTGGCGAAACTGCGTCGCCTTTGCGGAACGCGGTGAACTGTTGAACCCATGGAGGTAAAGGAGCGTCGACATCAGTAGCCTTCCGAAGCGGTATCCGGGCGGAATTGTGCCCCGGCCAGACGGCAAACTTCGGTGGTCAGCGAGCCATCGGCATGCAGCTCCAGCCAGCGCCAGCCCGGTGCGATGGTATCCAGCGTAAAGTTGGCACAATGGGGCTTAAACTGCACGCAGGTCGAGGGCGTCGCGAGCAGGCGACGACCGTTCCAGTCGAGATCCTGTTCCTGGTGAATGTGCCCGCAGAGCAAATTTTGCACGAGCGGGAATTTCGCGAGCACGCCGTCCAGCGCCGCAGAGTTGCGTAAGCTGTGCTGATCGAGCCAGCTACAGCCCGCCGGCAGCGGATGATGATGCAGTAACAGCAGCGTATTACGATTCGGTTCGGCGGCCAGTTTTGTCTCCAGCCAGTCAAGCTGATAATCACTCAACTCACCGTGCGGAACGCCAAACACCTGACTGTCGAGGAGCAGAATTTGCCACTGGTCCCCCGCAAAGACACATTTTGCCGGTGAAATCCCCGCATCCTGAAGCGAACTGTACATGGCGGGCTGAAAATCGTGATTGCCCGGTAGCCAGACGCAAGGCACGCTAAAGCTCGCAATCCCTTCAGCGAAATGCTGATAGGCTGCGGAGGATTGATCCTGCGCCAGATCGCCCGTCGCGACGATCAGATCGCATGGCCGCTTTTCAGCATGGATCGCGTCAAGAACCGCCTGATAACTCTCCCAGGTGTTCACGCCCAGAAGCGTCTCATGCTTTTCGGCAAAAAGGTGGGTGTCGGTGATTTGTAATATCCTGACTGGCGCCCCACCAGCAACAGTCAGGTTCAACAGGCTTTCCAAATGGTGTCCTTAGGTAGGTTTATGACGCTAACAAACCGGAATCGCCATTGCTCCATGTGCTAAACAATATCTTAGCCAGTCGGCTAAAAACTGGTTAATTTGATGCTTTTCGTCGCGTTGATGCAACTTTTTATTCGGATAATCATACCGCGCTTTGAAGCGAAAGATCTGCTGGCTTGAACACACTTCAGCGACCATCGCGTCGTGATAAAGGCGCACCGTCATCGACGGCAGGCTCCAGTAGCTGATGCTCGGCGCCGTTTGCTCAATTTCCACCAGCGTAGTGTAGCGCGTTGATTCTGTTATCGTTAACCGATACTGCGCGTTGCTCACCTGATAGCTCACCGTTTCGCCGGGTGCGTCATTTCGCGGCAGCAGGCGGCGCAGCTGGGCGAAATTGGTTTCGCACAGGCGCATCATTTCTGGGAAGTCAGGTGTATAACGCTTCATTTTTTCCACTCGTGTCGTAATGTCTGATAATGCAGCTGTAGCCATTGCAGGGCGATGACAGACGCTGCGTTGTCGATTTTCCCCTCTTCTACCCACTGGTAAGCCTGCTCCCGACTCACCACATGAACCCGAATATCTTCGTTTTCATCTGCCAGACCGTGGATCCCTTCCGCTGTCGTGGCGTCCACTTCGCCCACCATAATAGATGAACGTTCTGTCGTCCCCCCCGGGCTTGCCAGGTAGCTCAACACCGGTTTCGTCCGGCCAACCACTAGGCCCGCCTCTTCCAGCGCCTCGCGGCGACCGACGTCTTCGACCGACTCACCTTCCTCGATCATTCCGGCCACCATCTCCAGCAACCACGGCGTTTCGCTGGTCTCATAAGCTGCGATTCGCACCTGTTCGACCAGCACAACTTCATCACGCACTGGGTCATAGGGTAGCAACACTGCCGCATGCCCGCGCTCAAAAATTTCGCGTTTGATCTCACCGCTCATTTCACCGTTAAACAGACGATGCCTGAAACGGTAAAGTTCCATTGAAAAAAAACCGCTATAAAGCGTTTCTCGTGCAATAATTTCTACATCGTTTTTGGCGAAGGTGACAGGCACGTTTTCTGGTTTTTGCATCGGTCGAGTCCTGGTAGCAATGGTGATGAAATTGTGAATTTCAAGGCTGTTTGGCTGCCGTTTGTATGGCTATATGGTAGATTGGAGCAAATTACCGCCAGATGGCACGTTACGCCAACCTTTTGGTGTGGATGATTCTGTTAGAATCGGCAATTATTTTTAATTAGATCAGCGCTAATACTGCTTCACAACAAGGAATGCAAATGAAGAAATTGCTCCCCATCCTTATCGGCCTGAGCCTGACGGGCTTCAGTGCAATGAGCCAGGCAGAGAACCTGTTACAGGTCTACCAGCAGGCACGTCTGGGCAACCCTGATTTACGTAAATCAGCGGCCGATCGTGATGCTGCGTTTGAAAAGATTAACGAAGCACGTAGTCCACTGCTGCCGCAGTTAGGCTTAGGTGCAGATTATACCTACACTAACGGTTTTCGCGATAACAATGGCATCGACTCGAATGCCACCAGTGCCTCTTTACAGCTTACACAGACCCTGTTCGACATGTCCAAATGGCGTGAACTGAGTTTGCAGGAAAAGAGCGCAGGCATCCAGGATGTCACCTATCAGACCGACCAGCAGACGCTGATCCTGAATACCGCGACCGCCTACTTCAACGTACTGAGCGCGATTGACGCCCTCTCCTACACCGAAGCGCAGAAGCAGGCGATTTACCGTCAATTAGATCAAACCACCCAGCGTTTTAACGTGGGCCTGGTTGCCATCACTGACGTGCAGAACGCCCGTTCACAGTACGATACCGTACTGGCTAACGAAGTGACCGCACGTAACAACCTCGACAACGCGCTGGAAGCACTGCGTCAGGTCACCGGTAACTACTATCCTGAACTGGCCTCTCTGAACGTGGACAGTTTCAAAACGGACAAACCGCAGGCGGTTAATGCTCTGCTGAAAGAAGCGGAAAACCGTAACCTGACCTTGTTGCAGGCGCGCCTGAGCCAGGACCTGGCACGCGAGCAGATCCGCCTTGCACAGGATGGTCACCTGCCGACGCTGAGCCTGAGCGCCTCTACCGGCGTATCGGATACCAGCTACAGCGGGTCTAAAACGACCTCACAGGCCTATGACGACAGCAACATTGGTCAGAACAAAGTTGGGCTGAGCTTCTCTCTGCCACTCTACCAGGGCGGGATGGTTAACTCTCAGGTGAAACAGGCGCAGTACAACTTTGTTGGCGCAAGCGAGCAGCTGGAAAGCGCGCACCGCAACGTGGTGCAGACCGTGCGTTCTTCCTTTAACAACGTCAATGCCTCTATCAGCAGCATCAACGCCTACAAACAAGCCGTTGTCTCTGCGCAAAGCTCTCTGGACGCGATGGAAGCGGGTTACTCCGTGGGTACGCGTACCATCGTTGACGTGTTAGACGCAACGACCACGCTGTATAACGCGAAACAGCAGCTCTCCAGTGCGCGTTACCAGTACCTGATTAACCAGCTGAACATCAAGCAGGCGCTGGGTACGCTGAACGAGCAGGATCTGCAAATGCTGAACAGCACGCTGGGTAAACCGGTTTCCACGTCGCCTGACAGCGTCGCGCCGGAAAATCCACAGCAGGATGCCGCCGTGGATAATTTCACCGCTAACAGCAGCGCCCCGGTTGCACAGCCAGCGGCAGCGCGTAGCACCGCGCCTGCCAGCAGCGGCACGAATCCGTTCCGTCAATAAGCCTTGCCCGATGGCGCGGCGCTTATCGGGCCTACTTAATCGTAGGCCGGGTAAGCGCAGCGCCACCCGGCGTAAAATCACACCTGAACGTAAGCCAACGTAAAGATCTCCCTGTTTCCGCCCCTCTTCGCTTCATTTTCAACCACTCATCCTCTATCCTGAGCGTTATTACCCCTGGGTCCTGGAAGACAAATATGAAACGGACAAAAACGATGAATCACGCGTCGTTCCGCAAAAGCTGGAACGCACGCCACCTGACACCTGTCGCGCTGGCGGTTACCGCCGTCTTTATGCTGGCAGGCTGCGAGCAAAGCGACGAAACGGTTTCGCTGTATCAAAACGCCGACGACTGCGCGAGCGCAACCGGTAAAGCTGCCGAATGTACGACGGCCTATAACAACGCCCTGAAAGAAGCGGAACGTACCGCGCCGAAATATGCCTCACGCGAAGACTGCGTAGCCGAATTCGGTGAAGGCCAGTGCCAGCAGGCACCTGCTCAGGCGGGTATGGCACCGGAAAATCAGGCGCAGGCACAGTCCAGCGGCAGTTTCTGGATGCCGCTGATGGCGGGTTATATGATGGGCCGTTTGATGAGCGGCGGTGCGGGCTACCAGCAGCAGCCGCTGTTTAGCTCCAAAAACCCGAACAGCCCGGCATACGGTAAATACACCGATGCCACCGGCAAGGGTTACGGTGCTGCAACGCCTGGCCGTACGATGACCGTACCGAAAACCGCAATGGCACCGAAACCCGCTACCACCAGCACCATTACCCGTGGTGGCTTCGGTGAGTCTGTTGCCAAACAAACCACCATGCAGCGTAGCGCGACCGGCTCTTCGACTCGCTCAATGGGCGGCTGATCATGGAACGAGTCAGTATTGTCGAGCGCCCGGACTGGCGCGAAAAAGCCACCGAATACGGTTTCAACTTTCACACCATGTACGGCGAACCGTACTGGTGTGAAGATGCTTACTATAAGCTCACGCTCGCTCAGGTCGAAAAGCTTGAAGAGGTGACCGCCGAACTGCACCAGATGTGCCTGAAGGTGGTCGAGAAAGTCATCGACAGCGATGAGCTGATGACCAAATTCCGCATTCCGAAGCACACCTGGAGTTTTGTCCGTCAGTCCTGGAAAACGAACCAGCCTTCGCTCTACTCTCGCCTCGATCTGGCATGGGATGGCGTGGGCGAACCGAAGCTTTTAGAAAACAACGCGGATACGCCAACCTCCCTGTATGAAGCGGCGTTCTTCCAGTGGATTTGGCTGGAAGATCAGGCGAATGCCGGAAACTTGCCGGAAGGCAGCGACCAGTTCAACAGCCTTCAGGAAAAGTTGATTGAACGTTTCGCTGAACTGCGGGAACAGCACGGTTTCAACCTGTTGCACCTCGCCTGCTGCCGCGATACCGAAGAAGATCGCGGTACGGTTCAGTATTTGCAGGATTGTGCAGCCGAAGCGGAAGTGGCGACGGAATTCCTTTATATCGAAGATATCGGTTTAGGTGAAAAAGGTCAGTTTACGGACATGCAGGATCAGGTGATCAGCAACCTGTTCAAGCTCTATCCGTGGGAATACATGCTGCGCGAAATGTTCTCTACCAAACTGGAAGACGCTGGCGTGCGCTGGCTGGAACCAGCCTGGAAGAGCATTATCTCCAATAAAGCCCTGCTGCCGATGCTGTGGGAGATGTTCCCGAACCACCCGAACCTGCTGCCTGCTTATTTTGCCGAAGATGATTTCCCGCCGATGGAGAAATACGTCGTTAAGCCAATCTTCTCCCGTGAAGGGGCAAACGTCTCGATTATCGAAAACGGTAAAACGCTGGAAGCCGTTGAAGGGCCGTATGGTGAAGAAGGGATGATCGTCCAGGCGTTTTATCAACTGCCGAAGTTTGGCGACAGCTATACGCTGATCGGCAGCTGGCTTATTAACGATCAGCCTGCCGGGATTGGCATTCGCGAAGATCGGGCGCTGATTACGCAGGATCTGTCGCGGTTCTATCCGCATATTTTCGTCGAGTAAGATCTGCTGGGTGGCGGCTTCGCCTTACCCGGCCTACATGTCGAGCGTAGGCCCGGTAAGCGTAGCGCCACCGGGCATGTTTTTACCCCACCTGCACCGACAGCATACTCAAACTCCCCATCTCAATGCCGTCGATCGGGATCGTCACCGGTTCCTGACCATCCCACGCCCCCAGTACATACAGTAATGGCAAGAAGTGTTCCGGCGTCGGGTTAGAGAGTGAGCCGCCTTCGTGATCCAGATAGTTCACCAGCGGATGCTGCTCAACCGGCCCCTGCCAGGTCAGGTTGTCTTTTACATAGTCATTAAAGGCTGTTGCCCAGGGGTACGGCGTGTTTTCACCGTGCCAGCGTACCGTACGCAGATTGTGTACCACGTTACCACTGGCAATCAGCATGATGCCCTCATCACGCAGGGTTGCCAGCTTGCGGCCCATCTCCATGTGCCAGGCCGCCGGTTTGGTGCTGTCGACGCTCAGCTGCACCATCGGGATATCGGCCTCGGGATACATTTTAATCAGGACGCCCCAGGAGCCATGGTCAAAGCCCCAGGCTTCTTTATCCAGCGCAACCGGAACCGGCGCGAGCAGATCTACCAACCGCTGCGCCAGCTCAGGCGAGCCAGGCGCAGGGTAATGCGTGTCATAGAGCGCCTGCGGAAAGCCGCCAAAATCATGAATCGTTTTTGGCGTTTCCATGGCCGTCACGCCAGTACCCCGGGTAAACCAGTGCGCAGAGACCACCACAATTGCCTTCGGACGCGGTAACGACTCACCCAGTTGACGCCAGGCGCGGGTATAGACGTTATCTTCCAGGACGTTCATTGGGCTACCATGGCCTAAAAACAGTGCTGGCATACGAGAAGAAGACATGGTGATATCCTTAAAGGAGGTGTCAATGTGATGGGCCTACATTACGCGCATTCAGGTGAAGATGAACGCAGATAACCGTGAAGATCATCATCAGGAAATTTGAATGTCAGATATCGCTTAAGGAGAATGCATGTCAGTACCTTTGATTTTGACCTTACTTGCGGGTGCCGCAACCTTTATCGGTGCGTTTCTCGGGGTACTCGGGCAAAAACCCTCTAATCGCCTTCTGGCCTTCTCGCTGGGTTTCGCCGCCGGGATCATGCTGCTTATCTCGCTGATGGAGATGCTGCCCGCCGCGCTTCATACCGAAGGGATGTCGCCTGTTCTGGGCTATGGCATGTTTATCATTGGTCTGCTGGGTTATTTTGCGCTCGACCGTACTCTTCCTCACGCCCACCCGCAGGATTTAATGCAAAAAAGCGTTACCCCCATCCCGGGCAATATCAAACGCACGGCCATTCTGCTGACGCTGGGTATCAGCCTGCATAACTTTCCGGAAGGAATCGCTACCTATGTCACGGCCAGCAGCAACCTTGAAATGGGTTTTGGTGTGGCGCTGGCAGTCGCTTTGCACAATATTCCTGAAGGACTTGCCGTTGCCGGGCCTGTTTATGCCGCCACGGGTTCAAAACGTACCGCTGTCTTTTGGGCTGGTATCTCCGGGATGGCTGAAATTCTCGGCGGCGTGCTGGCGTGGCTGATCCTCGGTAGCCTCGTCTCCCCGATTGTGATGGCTGCGATTATGGCTGCCGTGGCCGGGATTATGGTTGCGCTCTCTGTCGATGAGCTGATGCCGCTGGCGAAAGAGATCGATCCCAACAATAACCCCAGTTACGGCGTGTTGTGTGGCATGTCAGTGATGGGGATGAGTCTGGTTCTGCTGCAAACCGCGGGCATTGGCTAAACGTTAATGCCTTCGTTAATACGGAGGCATTCTTATCCATGAGGAACTTAATAACGGTCATGAATATTATCAGGCGTATTTTTATTATACGGCGTGACGGTTAATAATATATTATTATCTTATATTATTACGCCACAGTCAGCTTATTGGTTCTTCCGCTAACAAATAACGCATTAAGATAGAGCGAATTTATGCATTAACCTTCCCTTAAAATCTATTTTAGCCGCGTTAATCGCATCACCTGCCCCCAAACCGTATACTTTGCGAGTATTCTGATAAATAGCACGCTGATTATGAATTCATTTAAAAAGGATATTTTCATGTATATGGGAAAAAAAGTACTGTTGGCCGTCGCTATGGCAGCCATTGTGTCGGGTTCTGCTTTTGCTGAAGAGCAAGGTTCAGGCAAAATCACATTCAAAGGCGTTGTCATTGACGCACCGTGCAGCATCGCACCAGACAGCGTAGATAAAGAAATCGACCTTGGTGAAGTGACCACTGCCGTAATTAATGCCAATAAAAAATCTACGCCTGTTCCGGTCGAAATTAATCTGGAAAACTGCCAGCTTGACGATCCGAAAGACGAGACTGACACGCCTGTCTCTAAAGTGGATGTGACCTTCACCAGCGCCGCAACAGACGCGACGGATACCAACCTGATGACCAACACCTATGCAAACGGTGCTCAGAACGTGGGTGTACGTCTTCTGGATAATGCGGAGACTAATCTCCCACTGGGAGCAGGACAAACGATTGACCTGCTGGCAGGTTCAACCACTCAGACGCTGCATTTCAAAGCCGTTATGGAAGTCCTTACCGGTAAAACGGCGACAGCAGGCCAGGTTGAAGCAACCGCTAACTATGTCCTGATGTACAAATAATTTCTTTGCATCACGCTTTCAACCGGCTGGCAATTCATGCCAGTCGGCTCTGCCTCTTTTTCGAGTAACAGGATGATGGCATACAAATTACACTGGGTAATCATCATTGCGTCCCTGTTAATGACGAGAATTGCCTCTGCCACCGAATTTAATATTAATGCCATCGATAAAGATCAGCGCAATAGCGTTGATTTATCCTTTTTTAAAGATCACATTTCCGTCATTCCGGGAAATTATTTTGTCACGGTTGCCATCAATGATATTCCGCTGGCAAATGGCTGGCAGCTTCGCTGGAGAGAAATAAATAACACGGTTCAGGTCTGTATTCCTCCCGAGCTGGCCGATACATTTGCGTTGCAGGATGACGTTCGTCATGCTTTGCCGGAAAAAGAGGGATGCGTTGATTTCGCCGCCAGACCAGACATCAAATTTACTTTTGAGCAAGCCAGCCAGACGCTTAAAGTGACGGTCCCCCAGGCGTGGCTACAATACCGTGCGGCGGACTGGATGCCGCCGGCCACCTGGGATCACGGCGTACCGGGCGTACTGCTGGATTACAATCTTTTTGCCAGCCATTATCAGCCCGATAGCGGCGAAAGCAATAATAACGTCAATACGTACGGCACCGCCGGTGTAAACATGGGATCGTGGCGGCTACGCAGCGATTACCAGTACACCCAGAGCTATACGGAAGCAGGCTCGGATCACGACGGTCGTTTTTCACGCCTGTATATGTTCCGGCCCCTGCCTGCCCTCGGTGCGAAATTGACGCTCGGTGAAACGGATTTCCAGTCCGCCATTTTCGATGCCTTCACCTATACCGGCGCATCACTGATTAGCGATGAGCGTATGCTGCCCTGGTCGCTGCGCGGCTATGCCCCCCAGATTACCGGGATAGCGCAAACCAACGCCACGGTAACCGTAAGCCTTGCCGACCGCGTGATTTACCAGAGTAAAGTGCCGCCTGGTCCTTTTGTTATTCAGGATCTTAACCAGTCGGTACAGGGCACGCTGGACGTCAAAGTCACGGAAGAAGACGGACGGGTCAGTACCTACCAGGTGTCTGCTGAATCCGTTCCCTTCTTAACGCGCAAGGGACAGGTCCGCTACAAGCTTGCGGCGGGTAAAGCACGCAAAGACGCCTCTCACGACGTAGAAGATAACGCATTCCTCAGCGGCGAATTTTCCTGGGGCATGCTGTCACACACCTCCCTGTATGGCGGCATGCTGGCAGATGGCGACCACTATCGTTCTGTCGCCACCGGGATTGGCCAAAATATGGCGTATCTGGGCGCACTCTCTTTTGACGTCACGCAGGCCACCAGCCAGTTGCCTGGCCGGAGTAGCCAGACAGGTTATAGCTATCGCTTTAACTACAGTAAGCGCTTTGATACCACGGGCAGCCAGCTTACGCTCGCCAGCTACCGCTACTCAGACCCTCAATTCCTGAGCTACGCCCGCTATCTTGATGATGATGACCGCCAGGCGGAAAAACAGACCCTGAGCGTGACGGCAAGCCAGTACCTGCCGGCGTTATCACTGAATCTGTATGTAAACATTCTGCGGCAGACCTGGTGGAACGCATCGCCATCCACCACGGGCAGCGTTACGGCGGGCTACAACTTTGATGTTGGTCGCTGGAAAAACCTGGGTGTGACTCTCTCCTGGAGTAAAACACATTACGAAGAAGACGACGACAGTGACGATACCCAGCTTTACCTCACGCTCAGCGTCCCGCTCGATCCCGATCACCGGCTTAGCTATGACATGCGCAACAGCGACACGCTCAGTCATAACGTGTCGTGGTATGACACGTCAGACCGGAATAACACCTGGGGCGTTTCCGCAGGTGCGGAAAGCGGTAAGCCGAACTCCGCCGCGCAGGTCAGCGGAAATTATCAGCACTATTCCGCCTTCGGCGATCTGAATCTCTCAGGCAGCTATAAGGCTGAAGAATATCACTCCCTTAGCGCAAGCTGGAACGGCTCATTCACTTCAACGGTGAAAGGTGCCGCATTGCACCGACGCAGCTACGGTAATGAACCGCGGGTGATGGTCAGCACCGACGGCGTGGGCAACATTCCCCTGAACCTGTCCCGGGATGAAACCAACCGGTTTGGTATCGGCGTTTTGCCGTCATTCTCCAGCTATTCCCCCGCCACCGTGCAGGTCAATATGAACAACCTCCCGGATGGCGTGGATGTGGACAACCGCGTCGTGACGTCAACATGGACTGAAGGGGCCATTGGTTATCGTCAGATTGCCACCCGCGCAGGTAAGGATGTGGCTGGCGTTCTGCGGATGCCATCAGGAACGCCCCCGCTCGGGGCGATTGTTCGCCTGGAAGAAAGTGATTTACAGGTTGGGATGGTGGCCGATGAAGGCCACGTCTGGCTGGGCGCCGTTGAGCCAGAACAGCAATTTCGGGTGACATGGGGCGACAACCAACAGTGTCGCTTCTCGTTACCTTCTCACTTAGAAAACAGTATGCAGTTGATACTGCCGTGTCAGTAAGAAATCATCATGAAATTAACGCCATTTAAAAGCCTGTGCCTGGTGCTAATCAGCACAGTATTTACCGCTCATGCAGCCATTAACCTGGACCGCACACGCATTATTTTTTCAGAAAGCGACAAGGCCACCAGCCTGAAAGTGGACAACCAGAGCAAGGCGCTGCCTTATCTGGCGCTCTCCTGGATTGAAGATGAGAAGGGGCAAAAAGAAGATACGCACTTTATGGCGCTTCCTCCCATTCAACGCATCGAAGCAGGCTCCTCGTCCCAGGTGAGAATCGTTAAACAAGCCGCTACGCGCCAGTTGCCGAAAGACAGGGAATCACTGTTTTATTTCAACCTGCGTGAAGTGCCGCCGAAAAGCGCCAGCGCAAGCGAGGAGCGTAGCGTAATGCAGGTGGCGATGCAGAGCCGAATCAAGCTGTTATGGCGGCCTAAAGCGATTACCAAAAAGCCCGGCGAGCAGGCGGAGATGCGGTTGGAAATTTCAGCCAATGCCAGCGGGCTGACCCTGCATAACCCGACGCCGTACTACATCACCCTGGCCTGGCTCAGTAAGGATGCGAAGACCATGCTGCCGGGCTTCGACAGTCTGATGCTTGCGCCGTTTGCCACAGCAACGACCTCTACCGGCGACTATCACGGAAATTATTACAGCATCGGCTATATCGACGATTACGGTGCCCTGAAAAAGTTCGACGTGCAGTGCGCGGGAACCGCCCAGTGCGCCCTGACCGAACGGAAGATCGAAAACGATGCGAAATCTCACTAACCTGCTGTTTATATTGCTGCTCACGGTGCTGCCGTTAAAAGAGGCGCTGGCGCTGGACTGCTACCTCGGAGGGGCGGGTGGCCCCGTCGAAAAAACCGAAACGATATCGCCGTTTGCTATACCCAGCAATGCGCAGCCAGGCGAGAAGATTTGGGAGTCGAATGACATCAAAATCCCGGTGACATGCGATCACAACGTCACAAGCGGCTTTGAACCGGAGGACGTTTTTGCCTGGGTGAATCCCTATCCTTCTGCCACCGATCCCTATTATGAACTTGGGGTGACTTATGAAGGGATCGACTACGACGCCACGGGCCAGCCCAACGGCGTGGATACCCGCCAGTGCCTCGACAACAAAAACATCACAATTTATACCCCTGCCCAGATCCACCAGATGGGCTGGGAAAACCTCATATGCTCCGGCAACCCGGAGGATATTCACACCTCCCGCACCTTTGTTGCACGACTGCGCTTATACGTAAGAATCAAAGCGATGCCGCCTCACGGCTACGTAAGCTCGCTGAGCGATTACATAGTTGTCCAGTTTGACGGTAAAGGCGGTGTGAACCAGATGGCCGATGCGAAGAACCTCAAATACCACATTACCGGGTTACAGAACATTACGGTACTGGACTGCGGGGCAACGTTTAGTATTTTTCCTGAGAACCAGGAGATCGACTTTGGTACCTTCAGCGCGCGCGATATCGTGAATCAGCAGAAACGTATTCGCACGTTTTCGATACGAACGACTAAAGTGCAGGATGCTCAGTGCTCCGACGGCTTTAAGATGGATTCGTCTTTTTACACCACTGAGACGCTGAGTGCGGACGACACCGCGTTGCTGATCGGGAATGGTTTAAAACTGCGTATCCTTAACGGAACGGAACCCTACACCTTCAACCAGTATAAAGAATATGCCGATTTCACGGGCGAGAAGCTGAACGTTGAGCAAAACTACACGGCTGAACTTTCACGGGAAGAAGGGAAAGCGATTCAGTCCGGGCCGTTCGAAACGGTGGTGCTGTTCAAAATTAACTACCACTAAACATAAAAAAAAGCCGGGTTTCCCCGGCTTTTTTACATCAGCGATTTCAGCTGGCTTTGCGCTCGTGCGCCTGGCGATACTCCACCAGATCGTCAATCGTCACCACTGGCATGTTGTGCAGACGCGCAAAGGTGATGCACTCCGGCGCGCGCGCCATGGTGCCATCATCATTGGTCAGTTCGCACAGTACGCCTGCTGGCTTGAAGCCAGCCAGCGTCACCAGGTCGATGGTCGCTTCGGTATGGCCACCACGGGTCAGCACGCCGCCCGGCTGCGCGCGCAGCGGGAAAACGTGGCCAGGACGGTGCAGATCGGATGGTTTCGCACCATCAGCAATCGCTGCACGCACGGTGGTCAGGCGGTCAGCCGCCGACACACCGGTGGTGACGCCATGCGCCGCTTCAATGGTCACGGTGAAGCCGGTCCCGAAGGCGCTGGTGTTGTTTTCAACCATCATCGGCAGATCAAGCTGCTGACGACGTTCTTCGGTGATGCACAGGCATACGATGCCGCTACCGTGACGGATGGTCAGCGCCATCTGCTCAACGGTCATGTTCTCGGCGGCAAAAATCATGTCGCCTTCGTTTTCACGGTTTTCATCGTCCAGCACCATCACACCGCGGCCTTCGCGCAGTGCATCCAGTGCATGTTCAACACGTTGAGTTGAAGTGCCAAAAGAGGAAAGTAGCGTCTGATTCATGGTAAAAAAACCTCATTAACTTTATGGTTACCAGAATCAGGGCAGTCTTAGGAGCGCCGTACAAGCGGCAAAAAAATAACGTGAGCGGGCCTTGCCCGACTGGATCGTTACTCTCTCCCATCCGGACTCTAACCGTCGGCCCCGGAATTACACCGGATCTGCTGACCTTTGAGAATTCACCCAAAGCGCTCGCGGGCTTTCAGCGTTAAGCTGATTTACCGCCGGTGGGGAATTTCGCCCCGCCCTGAGAATAAGCGAGATAACTATAACGCTATTGATTACCCTGGGCAATGCATAAGCTTCAAACAATTTTGTTTAACCCACGGCATGACACGCTACAATAGGCACTAACACCTTTTCATCAAGGGAAACGACAATGATTGACCCAAAGAAAATTGAGCAGATCGCGCGTCAGGTTCATGAGTCCATGCCGAAAGGTATTCGTGAGTTTGGTGATGACGTTGAGAAGAAAATCCGCCAGACGTTGCAGGCACAGTTGGTTCGCCTTGATTTAGTCAGCCGCGAAGAGTTTGACGTGCAGACGCAGGTGCTGCTGCGCACCCGCGAGAAGCTGGCGCTGCTGGAACAGCGTCTGAGCGAGCTGGAGAGCCGCAATGCGCCGGAAGAAGTGAAGCCAGCGCCAGCTATTCCACCGGTGGATGACCAGGCATAAGTGCGGCCTGATGCCCTCACCCCAGCCCTCTCCCACGGGGAGAGGGTGAAAAACGAACGGGCCAACTGGCCCGTTTTTTACTGACTGACTTTCTGGATCTTCTTAATGATGTTGGTGGTTGAACACCCGTCCTCAAAGTTGAGCACCATCACTTCACCGCCATTCGCCCAGACCTCTTCGCTACCTGCGATTTGCTCTGGTTTGTAATCGCCGCCCTTCACCAGCAGGTCAGGCAGGATCCCGGCAATCAGGCGCTGCGGGGTATCTTCTTCAAATGAGACCACCCAGTCCACCGCTTCCAGCGCGCCAAGCACGATCATGCGCTGCTCCAGCGGGTTCACCGGACGCGTTTCGCCTTTCAGACGTTTGGTTGACGCATCGCTGTTAACCGCCACAATCAGGCGATCGCCCAGCTTGCGCGCATTCGCCAGATACGAAACGTGGCCCGCATGCAGGATGTCGAACACGCCGTTCGTCATCACCACTTTTTCACCGCGTTTGCGCGCGGCGGCAACGGCCACTTTCAGCTCGTCTTCGGTCATGACGCCAAAGCCGGTATCCGCACGCCCACGCACCGCGTTTTCCAGCTCGATTGGCGAAACGGTGGAGGTGCCGAGTTTACCGACGACCACGCCCGCCGCGGCGTTCGCAAAGTAGCAGGCTTCTTCCAGGGAGTTACCCGCCGCCAGCGTCGCCGCCAGCACGCCGATCACCGTATCACCGGCACCGGTCACGTCATACACTTCCTGCGCCTGGGTTGGCATATGCAGCGGCGCCTTGCCCGGTTGCAGCAGCGTCATGCCCTGTTCGGAACGGGTCACCAGCAGCGCTGACAGCTCAAAATCAGCGATGATTTTCATGCCGCGCTCAACCAGCTCTTCTTCAGTTTTGCACTTGCCCGCCACCGCTTCGAACTCAGAGAGATTTGGCGTCAGCAGGGTTGCGCCGCGATAGCGCTCAAAATCGGTGCCTTTCGGGTCGATCAGTACCGGTACGCTGGCTTTACGCGCCAGCTGGATCATGGTCTGCACGCTCGCCAGCGCGCCTTTGGCATAATCAGACAGCACCAGCGCACCGATATTGCCCAGCGCCTGGCTAATGCGCTCGTGCAGCGGCTCAGGGTCGACGCCTTCGAACCCTTCTTCGAAATCGAGGCGGATCAGCTGCTGGTTACGCGACAGCACGCGCAGCTTGGTAATGGTTGGGTGTGTCGGGACAGAAACGAAGTCGCACTTCACGTTCACGTCCGCCAGCGACTGACTCAGGGCACGCGCCGCATCGTCAATGCCGGTCAGGCCGACCAGACGCGAATGTGCGCCCAGCGAGGCTATGTTCATCGCCACGTTTGCCGCGCCGCCTGGACGCTCTTCAATGGTGTCGACCTTAACTACCGGCACCGGCGCTTCCGGAGAGATACGGCTGGTCGGCCCATACCAGTAGCGATCCAGCATCACATCACCGACAACCATAACTCCAGCACGTTCAAACTCTGGCAGTGTTACTTTCATTCCTGACTCCAGAAAGATTCACAATTTGCGCGCGATAATATCACACTTGTTTTGTTACGCACGGTTCCACCAGCCACTTCTGCCAGCTTGTGGTTACCTGCGCGCGTTCATCGGTGAAACAGTCCAGCGCCACATGGCCCGGCTGTTCCTGCAACGCCAGATGGTGCAACTCATCACGCAGCGTGGTGTAGGCGCGGGTTAACGCCTGCGCCTCCTGCTCATCCATAATGTCGTTCTGCGCCAGCAGTTCCAGAATGCGCACATTATCCGACCAGCGGGTCAGCTTCGGCTTATCGTGCGCGTGCAGCAGCACCAGGTACTGAGTGATAAACTCGATATCAGTAATACCGCCTTCATCGGCTTTAATATCAAAGCGATCGCGATGCTTGTTGCCAAGGTGCGCGCGCATCTTCTCCCGCATTTCCCGCACTTCGGTTTGCAGCGTACTGCCCTCGCGCGGGGTCGTCATGACCGCCTTGCGAATCGCATCGAACTGCGTTTTGAGCTGCGGATCGCCGTACACCACGCGGGCGCGCACCAGCGCCTGATGCTCCCACGTCCAGGCTTCGTTCTTCTGATAGTCGGCAAAAGCCTCCGTCGAAGTGACCAGCATGCCTGCCGCGCCGGACGGACGCAGACGCGCATCCACTTCATACAGAATGCCGGATGAAGTGCGAGTACTGAACAGGTGCATAATGCGTTGGGCAAGGCGCAGGTAGAACTGCCGCCCGTCGATTTCACGCTCGCCGTCGGTCATCACGTCCGCCGGGCAGTCGTGGAGGAAAATCAGATCCAGATCGGAGCTGTAGCCCAGCTCCCAGCCGCCCAGCTTGCCGTAGCCGACCACCGCAAAACCGCGGCCTTCGCGGTCGGCAAGGTGCTTCGGCTGCCCGTAGCGGGCCACCATCTGCACCCACGCCTGATGGACAACCGCGTCGATGATCGCTTCCGCCAGCCAGGTTAAGTGATCGCTCACTTTCATCACCGGCAGCGTACCGGCGATATCTGCCGCCGCCACGCGCAGCATCTGCGCCTGCTTAAACTGACGCAGCGCCTCAAGCTGTTGCTCTTCGTCCTCTTCCGGCACGCGCAGCAGATACTGACGCAGCTCGTCACGGTAGGCGTCCGTCGCCGTCGGCTGATAGAGCGTATTCGGATCGAGCAGTTCGTCCAGCAGCAGCGGATAACGCGCCAGCTTGTTCGCCACCATTGGCGAGGCGGCGCAGAGGGAAATCAGGTGCTTCAGCGCGCCGGGAAACTCGCTCAGCAGTTCCAGGTAAGTGGTACGCGTGACGATCCCGCTCAGCAGCGGCATCATGCGCGACAGCGGCACCGGCGCGTCCTCGCGGGAACAGACATCACTCAGCAGATGCGGCATCAGTTGATCCAGCACCTGACGACCGCGCGGGCCAATGGCGCGTTTGTTCAGTTCGAGGCGGAAATCGGCAATCAACGCCACCACGCGATGACGTGCATCGTCGCTTAAGTGCGCCAGCACCGGCGTGGTGTCATCTTCCTGGAGCGCGTCCTGCCACAGTTCGCGCCAGTGCTCGGAGAGCGCATCGTCCTGCGATTCACTTTCGTCGTCGCCGATCAAATCGTTAAAGATGCGGCGCACGCCCGCCATATGGGCTTCCAGCCGTTCCGTCAACGCCGCCCAGTCGTCCACGTGCATCCCCCAGGCCAGACGCGCCCGGTTCAGCTCATCCCCCGGTAACGTCTGGGTCTGTTCATCGTTGATACTTTGCAGCAAATTTTCCAGACGGCGCAGGAAGAGATAAGACTCACGCAGCGTTTGCGCGTCGCCTTCCGGCAGTAAATGCAGCTGATCGATGGCGCTCAGCGTCGGCAACAGCGAGCGGGATTGCAGAGAGGGTTCACGCCCGCCGCGAATCAGCTGGAAGACCTGGACGATAAATTCGATCTCACGAATACCGCCCGCGCCGAGCTTGATGTTGTCCTTCAGACCACGGCGGCGTACTTCGCGGGCAATCATCCCTTTCATGTTACGCAGAGACTGGATCACGCTGAAGTCGATGTAGCGGCGGAACACGAACGGGCGCAGCATGGCGCGCAGCTCGTTGGCGTAGGCATCATCGCTGTCGCCCATGATCCGCGCTTTGACCATCGCATAACGCTCCCAGTCGCGGCCCTGCTCCTGGTAATAATCCTCCAGCGCCGCAAAGCTCAGCACCAGCGGACCGCTGTCGCCAAACGGACGCAGACGCATGTCCACGCGGTAAACAAAACCATCCTGCGTGGGCTGATCCAGCGCCTTAATCAGCCGCTGCCCCAGGCGAGTAAAGAACTGGGCGTTATCCAGCTCGCGACGACCGCCGCGCGTGGAGCCGTTCTCTGGCCAGGCAAAAATCAGGTCGATGTCTGAGGAGAAGTTCAGCTCGCAGCCGCCCAGCTTGCCCATCCCCAGAATCAACAGCGGTTGCGGAACCCCGTCTTCGCTGCACGGCGTGCCCCACTCTTTACAGCAGGCGGCGTAGAGCCAGTCCCGCGCGGCGACAATCAGCGTCTGCGCCAGCTCGCTCAGCTGCTGCAAGGTGCTCTCTTCGCTTACCAGCTCCAGCGCCTGCGCCCAGGCAATGCGTACCATCACCCGGCGGCGGAACTGACGCAGAACGCGCATCAGCGTCGGCTCATCCGCCACCGCCTCCAGCGCGGTGTGCAGCCAGCCAGCATAATGCCGCCACTCCTCAGCCTGCGGCGGCGCGCTTTCCAGCGCTGTCAGCCAGTCCGGGTGGGCACTGACGCTCTCCTGCACAAAATCACTGAAGATGAGCACGCTTTTCGCCTGCTCGCTTAACGATGACGCGGGTAACGACTCAGGCAGGCGTTCGCAAACGGTCTGCCAGTGCTGCTGTAACTGCGAAGAAAGCGGCATATCAGGGGTTCCTTGCCAGAATTAACGTTTTCCGCTGTGCAGCCAGTACGGATCCTGCGAAATGGCTTCGTTGCGGAAATGCTCGATCTCAATCTGCTGACGGGTCTCGATGGCATGCTGAAGCCCCTGCCAGTTCTCCAGCCAGGCCTGCGCCTTCACGCCCTCATACGCACCTGACAAAAGCAACATGCTGTCGATGTTACGCGCCAGACGGGGAAGCTGGTCGCCATACTGGTCGCCCAGCGGATGCGCGAAGGTGGTTCTCAGTTCGGCCGCGTGGCGGGAAAGATGGATATCCGCAAAGCGTTTGAAGTTTTCCGCGATTTTGGTCTGCCCTTTCGCATCAAGGAACGTGCGCCAGCCACGCGTCACCAGAAATTCGGTCAGCGCCAGTTTCGCGCTGGCATTTTGCGGGCTGTAGATCGCCGTTTGTGCCGACACGTCGGAAAGCATCAGCGTTTCGGTTTGAGTGAGCAGATCACGTAAGTGAGCGCTGGCTTTACGCGGTACGATACCGCCGAACAGCGCCAGGGTATGACGCACCAGCCCCATAGCGGCCAGCACCTGTTTTTTGGCATTTTTCACATTACGCGCCCACAGCTCCTCGTGGTATTGCCACTGTGAGAGCGCCAGTTCAAGCGCCGCTTCCATGCCCTGCTCCACGGAGGCTTTCGGCACAACGCGCAGAATCGGGGTTTCTCGCAGCACGCGCGGCGCATTTCCGGCGGCCAGGTGATAGCCGCGCGCCGCTTTACTCAGGCTGCCCTGACGCAGACCAGGCTGGTTCACCAGCTTGCGCGCCAGCTTCAGCACGTCGCTCGCCTCGCCTTCCAGCAGTTCAAGCTCCAGCTCGCAGATCGGCTCCTGCTCATCACCCGCCTTAATTTCACCGCGATCAAAGGCGATCTCAATGCGGCTCTTGCCTTCCGTCACCAGCCATTTCTCGCGCCAGAAATCGGTGCTGAACAGCGGTTGCGCCTCTGCCGACAGCGTTGCGGGCAGCGTCCCTTCCGGCCACACTTCCGCCGGAAAACGATCCAGCTCAAGTTCTGGCTTACTGATGTCGATATTGTATTCCGGACGCTGGTGCAAACCGCCCACCACGCGACCGGCGATTTTCATCGTCATCTCGTAGCGCCCGTTCGCACCACGGATACGCAGGCCCATATCGTGGTTGCGCAGCCAGTTGTCCGGCGTTTCGTAATAGATGTTGAGCAGCTGTACGGGTTCATGGTGCTCGCCGGACAGCGTATTCAGATGCTGGCGGAGCGCGTCAGCGCTGTCTTTTTCGACGATAAACTTTAATTCGATCTCTTGTGCCATAGCCTTGTACTTTTGCGTGCGTCACAGACGCGTCGATGAAGGCGAACTTCCTCGCCATTTGTTTGTCAGTACATAGTATTTTGCGCCAAATTGCCACGCAATGAGCAATTTGACGGGCGTAAAAGTTTAAAGCGGTGGAAATCATGACACAGATGATTCCGATTGATGATGAATCCTTTGCGTAGCGACACTGATGCCACTACTATCGTTCCACTTTTTATGAAAATAACGACTGATATGCTTAAATTACGCCTGATTGGACTTACTTTACTCGCTTTTAGCGCCGCAACCGCGGTCCACGCTGAAGAGAAACGTTACGTTTCTGATGAACTGAACACCTGGGTACGCAGCGGCCCTGGAGACAATTATCGCCTCGTGGGTACGGTAAATGCCGGCGAGGAAGTGACGCTACTGCAAACTAACGCAGACACCAATTACGGCCAGGTTCGTGACAGCTCTGGCCGCACCTCGTGGATCCCGCTGAAAGAGCTGAGCACTGTGCCAAGCCTGCGCACCCGCGTGCCGGATCTGGAAAATCAGGTGAAAACCCTGACCGATAAGCTGAACAACATCGACGGCACCTGGAACCAGCGCACCGCAGAGATGCAGCAAAAAGTGGCGCAAAGCGACAGCGTGATCGCCGGTCTGAAAGACGAAAACCAGAAGCTGAAAAACGAGCTGATTGTGGCGCAGAAGAAAGTGAACGCCGCTAATCTACAGCTGGATGACAAACAGCGCACCATCATCATGCAGTGGTTTATGTATGGCGGCGGCGTGCTGGGCGTAGGTCTGGTGCTGGGTCTGGTGCTTCCTCACCTTATCCCAAGCCGTAAACGTAAAGACCGCTGGATGAACTAACTCGTCTTCTCTGCCACACTTACGTATCATCTTGCGAAAAGAGAAAACGGGAGTGTTGGCGTGAAGAGTTATCTGGTCGGTGGTGCGGTACGTGATGCGTTATTAGGTCTGCCGGTCAAAGATAAAGACTGGGTCGTGGTCGGTGCCACGCCCGAAGCGATGATTGACGCGGGCTACCAGCAGGTAGGCCGCGATTTTCCTGTGTTCCTCCATCCGAAAAGCCGGGAAGAGTACGCCCTGGCACGCACCGAACGGAAATCCGGTTCCGGTTATACCGGCTTCACCTGCTATGCCGCGCCGGATGTGACGCTGGAGCAAGACTTATTGCGCCGCGATCTCACCATTAACGCCCTGGCGCAGGACGAAAACGGTCATATCATCGATGCTTACGGCGGCCAGAACGATCTGCGCGACCGTCTTTTACGCCATATTTCCCCCGCCTTTTCTGAAGATCCGCTTCGCGTGCTGCGCGTGGCGCGTTTTGCCGCCCGTTATGCCCATCTCAGCTTCCGTATCGCCGACGAGACAATGGCGCTGATGACGGCCATGACCGACGCGGGTGAGCTGGAACACCTGACGCCAGAACGCGTCTGGAAAGAGACTGAAAATGCCCTGACCACCCGCAATCCACAGGTCTTTTTCCAGGTCCTTCGCGACTGCGGGGCGCTGAAGGTGCTGTTCCCGGAAATAGACGCGCTGTTTGGCGTGCCCGCCCCAGCGAAATGGCACCCGGAAATTGATACCGGCGTTCACACTCTGATGACGCTGAGCATGGCCGCCATGCTCAGCCCTGAGGTGGACGTGCGCTTCTCCACCCTCTGCCATGACCTCGGCAAAGGGTTAACGCCTAAGGAACTGTGGCCACGCCACCACGGGCACGGTCCGGCCGGGGTGAAGCTGGTTGAAGGACTGTGCCAGCGCCTGCGCGTGCCGAATGACATTCGCGATCTGGCAAAGCTGGTCGCTGAATTTCACGACCTGATCCACACCTTCCCGATCCTGAAGCCCGCCACCATCGTGAAGCTGTTCGATAACATCGACGCCTGGCGCAAGCCGCAGCGGGTGGAGCAGATAGCGCTCACCAGCGAAGCCGACGTGCGCGGCCGCACCGGGTTTGAAGCGTCCGATTATCCGCAGGGTCGTTTGCTGCGTGAGGCGTGGGACGTCGCAAAAGCGGTGCCGACGAAAGATGTGGTAGAGGCTGGATTTAAAGGCCCGGCGATCCGCGAAGAGCTGACGAAACGGCGGATTGATGCGGTCGCGGTGTGGAAGGAAAAACGTTGCCCTCAGCCGAAAGAGTGAGGGCAACCCGTTATCAGAAGAAGACCACGTACACCGCAGCGGCAACGATAAAGCGGTAGATCGCGAACGGAATAAACGAGATACGCTTAATCAGTTGCAGGAAGGTTTTGATGGCAATCAGCGCCACAATAAAGGCGGTGATAAAGCCCACGGCGAACATCGGAATGTCGCCCACGGTCAGGAAGTCGATGCTTTTGTAGAGATCCAGCGCGGTGGCGCCCATCATCATCGGTACCGCCAGCAGGAACGAGAACTCAGACGCCGCGTAACGGCTCACGCCCATCAGCATCCCGCCGGAAATGGTGGCCCCTGAACGGGAGAAGCCCGGCCACAGCGCCAGACACTGGAAGCAGCCAATCATAAACGCCTGGCGATACGTCATATCGTCCAGGCCTTCCGCACGCGGGGTTTTTGGCTTCAGCACTTCTGCGGCAATCAGCAGGAAACCGCCGACGACCAGGGCGTACATCACGTTAATCGGGTTAAAGAGCGATTTAATGGTGTCGTGGAATACCAGCCCCAGCACCACCGCCGGGATCATCCCCAGCAGAATATGAATCAGCGTCAGGCGGCCCTTGCTTTCGCCTTCACGCTGCGGCAAACGCCCGAAGTGGATGCCGATCAGACCAAACAGACGACGCCAGAACATCACGACTACCGCCAGAATAGAGCCGAGCTGAATCACCACCTCAAACGTCTTTGCGGTATCGCCTTCAAAGCCAAGAAGATGGCCAACGATAATCATATGGCCCGTACTGGACACCGGCAAAAACTCCGTCAATCCTTCGACCACACCCAGTATTGCCGCCACCAGCAGCGAGTGCATATCGCTCATCTATAAACCCCTAAAAAAAGATATAAAAAACGGTGCCCACACGGACAACCGTGAAAGATACGGTTTTAAGACCGGTATAACCTAAAATGGTTTAGCTATTATGACGTTAAATCTTTCCTTTCAGATTTGTGCCACGCTCAATAATGACGCCCACGTTGGCGGCGCGCGCCACCGCGCCCGGCTTGCTTAGCTTGATGCGTACCCACGGAGAGTTAAACTTGTTCAGCAGCAGCTCCGCCACCTCTTCCGCCACGCGTTCCACCAGCGCAAAACGTTGCCCTTCCACATGGCCAATGACCGTTTCACTGATGTCGGCGTAGCTCAGACAGTCATTCACATCGTCGCTTTTCGCTGACTTGCGGTTATCCCAGCCCATTTCGATATCGAACACCAGTTTCTGCTCGATGGTCTGTTCCCAGTCGTAAACACCAATTGTGGTGATTACCGAAAGTTGCTCTATAAATACAATATCCATCACGACCTGCCTGCTTTTTGGCTAAACCGGATACCACTTCCGGCGAATTATGCGTATTATCCACAGATGCTGAGAATACAGATACATTTTCAAAACGGAACAGCGTTATGAGTGCAATCGCGCCTGGAATGATTATCCTCGCCTACCTTTGCGGCTCAATCTCCAGCGCCATTCTGGTCTGCCGCATCGCCGGGTTGCCTGACCCGCGTGAAAGTGGTTCCGGGAATCCGGGGGCGACCAATGTACTACGAATTGGCGGCAAGGGAGCAGCCGTAGCGGTTTTGATTTTTGATGTTCTGAAAGGAATGCTTCCCGTCTGGGGCGCGTATGCGCTCGGCGTTACACCCTTCTGGCTGGGGCTGATTGCCATCGCCGCCTGCGTCGGCCATATCTGGCCGGTTTTCTTTGGTTTTAAAGGTGGTAAAGGCGTTGCCACCGCATTTGGCGCGATTGCGCCGATCGGCTGGGACTTAACCGGCGTCATGGCCGGGACCTGGCTGCTGACCATCCTGCTAAGCGGTTATTCGTCGCTGGGCGCCATCGTCAGCGCGCTGATCGCCCCGTTCTATGTCTGGTGGTTCAAACCGCAGTTTACCTTCCCGGTGTCGATGCTCTCCTGTCTGATCCTGTTGCGCCATCACGACAACATTCAGCGCCTGTGGCGTCGTCAGGAAACCAAGATCTGGACGAAGCTCAAAAGAAAGAAAAAAGAGCCAGAATAAAGCGCGCGACGTCAGTAACAGCGCCCTTATCCATAAGCGAGTCATATGACAGCCTTCATTTCCGCCAGGGCATACTGAAAAGTATCCCTCTGGCGCGCGAATGGAAGCACCATGTTAGCAATTCAGGTCACTGATAATTCATACAAAGGCTGGCAGGCCTCGCTTGCTCTCCAGTTTTGTCATACTCCTGAGAAAACCCGCCTTCATGCCGCGCGTCACACCGGACCGCTCACCGTTCAGCGTCCGTTTTATCCTGAAGGGGAAACCTGCCACCTTTACCTGCTGCACCCGCCAGGCGGAATTGTGGGCGGCGATACGCTGGATATTTCCGTGCGGCTCGACGCCAAAAGCCACGCGCTTATCACCATGCCCGGCGCCAGCAAGTTCTATCGCAGCAGTGGCCCGCAGGCCCGTCTGAGCCAGCATTTTTACCTCGACGAAGATGCCACGCTGGAGTGGCTGCCGCAGGACACCATTCTCTTTCCTGGCGCGAATGCCGCGCTGCGTTCCGTTTTCCACCTCAAGGCCTCCAGCACGTTGCTGGCGTGGGAGCTGTACTGTCTGGGCCGTCCGGTGATAAACGAAACCTTCACCCACGGCACGCTGGAGAGCCGCCTGGAGGTGTGGGTGGATGACGAACCGCGCCTGATAGAGCGGCTGCATCTCAGCGATGGCGACCTTACGCCCGTCGCCGGGAAACCGTGGATCGGCACCCTGCTGTTCTATCCGGCTACCGATGTTCACCTCGAAGCGGTGCGCGCACTGCTCGCGCCGCTGGAACATTATGCCGGGGCAACACTCACCGATGACCTGCTGTCGGTACGTTTTCTCTCCCACGACAACCTGATTTGCCAGCGGGTGATGCGCGATATCTGGCAGTCGCTTCGCCCGCTTCTCACCACCAAAACCGCCTGTTCGCCGCGTATCTGGCAGACATAAGAGAAACGCTATGGAACTGACACCCAGAGAAAAAGACAAGCTGTTGCTGTTCACCGCCGCGCTGGTTGCTGAGCGCCGCCTGGCGCGCGGGGTAAAGCTCAATTACCCGGAATCGGTCGCGCTGATCAGCGCCTTTATTATGGAAGGCGCGCGCGATGGCGAAACCGTCGCCTCGCTGATGGAGGCGGGCCGCCACGTCCTGAGGCGCGACCAGGTGATGGAGGGCGTGCCGGAGATGATCCCGGATATACAGGTGGAGGCCACCTTCCCGGACGGATCCAAGCTCGTCACCGTCCATAACCCGATCGTGTGAGGAGCGCGTGATGATCCCAGGGGAATACCAGATCCAGCCCGGCACTATTGCGATCAACGTCGGGCGCGAAACCCGAAGCGTGATTGTTGAAAACCACGGCGACAGGCCGATCCAGGTCGGCTCGCACTACCACTTTTACGAGGTCAACCCGGCGCTGAAGTTTGACCGGGAAGGCACTAAAGGCTACCGGCTGAACATTCCGGCGGGCACCGCCGTACGCTTCGAGCCAGGCCAGAAGCGGGAAGTGACGCTGGTGCAGGTGACGGGCGCGCAGCGCATTTTCGGCTTTCGCGGCGAGGTAATGGGCGAGGTGAAACATGGCTGAAATTTCGCGCCAGGCGTATGCCGATATGTTCGGCCCCACCACTGGCGATAAGGTAAGGCTGGCGGACAGTGAACTGTGGATCGAAGTGGAAGACGATCTCACGATCTACGGCGAAGAGGTTAAATTCGGCGGTGGGAAGGTGATCCGCGACGGCATGGGCCAGGGGCAGATGACCGCCGAAGAGTGTGTGGATCTGGTGCTCACCAATGCGCTGATCGTCGATCACTGGGGGATCGTGAAGGCCGATATTGGCGTCAGGAACGGGCGGATCTTCGCCGTCGGCAAAGCCGGAAACCCGGACATCCAACCCGGCGTGACGATCCCGATTGGCGCGGCAACGGAAGTGATCGCCGCCGAAGGGAAGATCGTCACCGCTGGCGGGATCGACACCCACATCCACTGGATCTGTCCGCAACAGGCGGAAGAGGCGCTGGTGTCTGGCGTCACCACCATGATCGGCGGCGGCACCGGCCCCGCGGCAGGTACGAACGCCACCACCTGTACGCCGGGGCCGTGGTATATCGCCCGCATGTTGCAGGCCGCCGATACGCTGCCGGTGAATATTGGCCTGCTGGGCAAAGGGAACGGTTCAAACCCGGACGCCCTGCGCGAGCAGATCGCGGCAGGCGCTATCGGGCTTAAGATCCACGAGGACTGGGGCGCGACGCCCGCCGCGATCAACTGCTCGCTGGAGGTGGCCGAAGAGATGGACATTCAGGTGGCGCTGCACAGCGATACGCTGAACGAGTCCGGTTTTGTCGAAGATACGCTGGCGGCCATCGGCGGGCGCACCATCCACACCTTCCACACCGAAGGCGCGGGCGGCGGCCATGCGCCGGATATCATCACCGCCTGCGCGCACCCGAATATTCTGCCCTCCTCCACCAACCCGACGCTGCCTTACACGGTCAACACCATCGACGAGCATCTGGACATGCTGATGGTTTGCCATCATCTCGACCCGGATATCGCCGAGGACGTGGCGTTTGCCGAATCCCGCATTCGCCGGGAGACCATCGCCGCCGAAGACGTGCTGCATGATATCGGCGCGTTCTCGCTCACCTCGTCAGATTCACAGGCGATGGGCCGCGTGGGGGAAGTGATTATCCGCACCTGGCAGGTGGCGCACCGCATGAAGGTGCAGCGCGGCGCACTGCCGGAAGAGACGGGCGAAAATGATAACTTCCGCGTGAAGCGCTATGTCGCCAAATACACCATCAACCCGGCGCTGACCCACGGCATTGCCCATGAAGTGGGATCGATTGAGGCGGGCAAGCTGGCGGATCTGGTGGTCTGGTCCCCGGCGTTCTTTGGCGTTAAACCCGCCACCATCGTCAAAGGTGGGATGATCGCCTGCGCGCCGATGGGCGATATCAACGCCTCGATCCCCACGCCGCAGCCGGTGCATTACCGTCCGATGTTTGGTGCCCTTGGTGCCGCGCGCCACGCCACGCGGCTGACGTTTGTCTCGCAGGCGGCTCATGCCAGCGGCATTCCGCAGCAGCTCAACCTGCAAAGCGCCACCGCAGTGGTGAGAGGCTGCCGGACGGTGAAAAAGGCCGACATGATCCACAACGATTTACAGCCGAATATCACCGTTGACTCGCAAACCTATGAGGTGCGCGTCGACGGCGAACTGATCACCAGCGAACCGGCAGAGGTTCTGCCGATGGCGCAACGCTATTTTCTGTTTTGAGGAGTGATAATGATCTGTTTAACCCAACGCCTTGACCACGCGCACCCGATTACCGCCAGCGTCACGCTGCCGATTGACGTGCGGGTGAAAAGCCGCGCCCGCGTGGCGCTGAACGACGGTCGCGAAGCCGGGCTGATGCTGCCGCGCGGTTTGCTGCTGCGCGGCGGGGATCTGCTGACTACCGACGACGGCAGCGAAGTGATCGAAGTGATCGCCGCCCCGGAGTCGGTTTCCGTGGTGCGCTGCGCCGACCCGTTCCTGCTCGCCCGCGCCTGTTATCACCTGGGTAACCGTCACGTGCCGCTGCAAATCATGCCCGGCGAACTGCGCTACCACCACGACCACGTCCTCGACGACATGCTGCGTCAGTTCGGGCTGGAGGTGGCCTTCGCCAGCCTGCCGTTTGAACCGGAAGCGGGCGCTTACACCAGCGATGCCCACAGCCATAGCCACTCTCACGCTCATTCACATTAAGGACCCATCATGCGTAAGTATTTGCCCTTGTTACTGCTGGCTTTTTCCGTTCCGGCGCTTGCCCATCCGGGACACGGTACCGACAGCTTTCAGGCCGGGTTTCTCCACCCGCTGACCGGGCTTGATCACCTGCTGATGCTGACGGGCGCGGGCGTGCTCTCGGCGCTGAGCGGCCGCAAGCTGCTGCTGCCGTTAGCAACGCTCGGGATGATGCTTGCTGGCGCCATTGCGGGCAGCCTGCTCGGCGGCTTTAGCGGCATGGAGATGCTGATTATCGCCTCGCTGGCGGTCTGCGGCGTGATGATGTTTAAAACTGAAAACCGCCTGCTGCTGGCGGTGCCTGCCCTGGCGATGTTCCACGGCTGGGCGCACGGGGTGGAGATGTCCGGCCACAGCTTCTGGCTGTTCACCAGTGGGTTTATGCTCGCCAGCGCCACGGTGCTGTGCGCCAGCTTTGCCGCAGGGCGGCTGCTGCGCCGTCACGACGGCCTGCGTAAAACCTTCGGCGGCGGGCTGATTGCCTCCGCTCTGCTGGCGCTGATCGCCTGATGGAGCACGCCCGCCAGCGGCTGCGCCTGATGCAGCTCTCCAGCAGCAGCCTGCCGGTCGGGTCGTTTACCTGGTCGCAGGGGCTGGAGTGGGCCGTGGAAGCGGGCTGGATCACGGACGCCGACGCCTTCAAGCGCTGGCAGATCCAGCAGATGGAGCAGAGCTTTTTCTGCGTGGATCTGCCGCTGTTTATCCGGCTGTTCCGGGCCTGCGAGCAGCAGGATCTGGCGACGGCCAAACGCTGGACGGCGTACCTGCTCGCCTGCCGGGAAACGCGCGAGCTGCGCGAAGAGGAGCGCAACCGCGGGGCGGCCTTTACGCGACTGATTACGAGCTGGGAGCCTGACTGTCCGCCCGAATGGCTACCGCTGTTTATGCAAAGCCAGCTTAGCGGCATGGCGTGGCTCGGCGTGCGCTGGGGCATTAGCGCGCGCGAGCTGGCGCTGAGCCTCGGCTACAGCTGGATTGAGAGCGCGGTGATGGCGGGCGTCAAGCTGGTGCCGTTTGGGCAGCAGGCGGCACAACAGCTGATTATCGACCTGAGTGACCACTACGCCGCTGGTTTTGAACAGGCATTTTTACGTGGCGACGACGCGCTGGGGGCAGCGACGCCGCTCTCTGCCATCGCCTCCGCGCGCCACGAAACCCAATATTCACGATTATTCCGTTCCTGAGGAGTCAACATGGCTGATTACAAACATCCCCTGCGCGTGGGCGTGGGTGGCCCGGTAGGGTCGGGCAAAACCGCGCTGCTGGAAGCGCTCTGCAAGGCGATGCGCGACACCTACCATCTTGCGGTGGTGACCAACGATATCTACACCAAAGAAGATCAGCGCATCCTGACCGAGGCGGGTGCGCTGGAGCCGGAGCGCATCGTGGGCGTGGAGACGGGCGGCTGCCCGCATACCGCTATCCGGGAAGATGCTTCGATGAATCTGGCGGCGGTGGAAGCGTTAAGCGAGAAGTTCGGCAATCTGGATCTGATCTTCGTGGAAAGCGGCGGCGACAACCTGAGCGCGACTTTCAGCCCGGAGCTGGCGGACCTGACCATCTACGTGATCGACGTGGCCGAAGGGGAAAAAATCCCACGCAAGGGCGGACCGGGGATCACCAAATCCGACTTTCTGGTGATCAACAAAACCGATCTCGCGCCGTACGTGGGTGCGTCGCTGGAAGTGATGGAGCGCGATACCAACCGCATGCGCGGCGAACGTCCGTGGACGTTTACCAACCTGAAGGCGGGTGACGGTCTGGCAACGATTATTGCGTTTCTGGAAGAGAAAGGGATGCTGCGGATCTGAAAAAAGGCCTGGCATAGCGCCAGGCCGTGAGGGTTATTTACAGCTGTTATTGGCAGCACCCTGTTCGCGCCATGCGCCCCACTGGCCACCGGTGCCCGGCGTTTCCTGTCCCGGGTTGACATACCACTGGTTGAACCAAACTTTACCGTTGTAAGACACTTTGGTGCACTGGATTGGATAGGCAATTTTAGCTTTATAGGCGGGCGCCGCTGGATTTACCGGAGTGTCATCCGTCGCCGGGGTATCATCCGTCGTCGGCGTGTCATCCTTAGCCGGAGTGTCATCCGTTGCAGGCACCGCTGGCTTACTGACGTTAATGGTCATACTGTCCGTCGCAGTTCGCCCATCCGCGCCGGTCGTCGTCAGCGTAAAGGTTGCTTCCCCCTCGCTGTTGGCAGGAATGACGGCATAGGCATGTGCGCTGTCCACGCTTTTCACCAGCGTGCCGTTGAGTGTCGCCTCCAGGGAAAAGGTTTCCGCCCCTTTCGTCACGCTCCAGTTATACGATTTGGCATTCAGGCTCTTGCTACCGTCCAGCGGGTAGGTGCTCACGCCCGTGGTCGGTGAAACCATGGTGTGATCCGCGCCTGCAACCGCCGTTGGGGCTGGCGCGGCAGGCGTGCCACCGTCTTTTAGCGCTAAAATACGGGCGACAGCACGTTCCATATCAGGCTGAGTCCCCACTTTTGCCGAGTCTCCGTTCGCCAGTGGCGTACCGGTCTCCGCCAGGATCTGACGCATCTGACGCGGCGTCACGGTAATACCGTTGGCTTTGGCGATACCTGACAGGCTTGCTACCACACCCGCAATAATCGGGTTCGCGGAAGAGGTTCCCCCAAACGTCGAGGTATAAAAATCGTTAGCGCCCGCATTTTTATAAAGATCGCCATACCCTGTGGTCACCACATCCCAGCAGCCCCATGCAGCGCTGGTGACGCGCGAGCCATAGGTGCTGAACGACGCTTTTTTACCGTCTTTTGCACAAAACGCCCCGGCCAGGATAGCCCCGGAGTCCCGCACATTGACATCAAACGCCCCCCGGAACCCCGGGCTGTCCAGGTTGACATTCCCGTTACCTGCCGCCTCAATAACGTAAATGCCTTTATCCGTCAGCGCTTTAATCACATCGTAATAGGCAGGCTCAGACTCCATTGCGATCCAGCAATCCTTCGTACAACCTGCGGGATAACCGCCCGCTACGTGAATCCCGATCTGCACCACATCGCCAGCGTTTAGCTGCGGAATTAAATTATAGAGGTTATTATGCGCTGAGGCAGAATACCCCAGTCGGCTTTTCCAGCTGATCCCCCGAATACCGGTGCCAATATCTTTCGCCGCCATAATCCCGACTGAGGCGGTGTCATGATCCTGCTTATCAATATAAGTCGTCTTTCCTGAACTGAGGCTTATCGGCGGTAAGTTGATATGGTTGCTGTTCCAGGGATAAATCTCCGTTGAAATAATCGTCACCCCCTCACCCGCACTGCCTGCATAGTGATCGACGCTCTCGCGGTTAACGCCACCCATATAATAACCGGTGCGTTTAACATCCGGAGCTTTGAGATAATCCTGCTTATTGCGGAAATCCGGCGCTGCGGCAGCCGTTAAATTTCCATTCACCGAAGACTTCAACGACGACGCAAGAGCCGTGACATCCAACGATACCGGTTCGGCCTCCGGATAAACCAGCTCGACGTTCTGATTCTGCTCCAGCTCTGTAATAATATGGTTAATATATGTTTTATCCTGGCTTTTCTCTTTCGGTAACGCGATGCGCAGATAGCGGTCGAAGCCATAGCGCTTATTGAGTTCCGTCAACTCGGATGACTGGGCTGAACTACGCAGATTAGTCGGCCTGAACATATTTGTTGGTGTCAGGGAAGTGTCGCTCAGGGTAATTTTATTGTTAGTCGCTTTTAACAAACCTGTCGTCGGCTTTAGTTTGACTACAATTGCGTTGTAGGTAGCATTATCCTGTGCCAACTCGTTTTGCACAGAATATTCAGCCGCAGCAGAAAATGAAATTGCCGCACAAATAAAAAGAGACAGGGCACTTTTCTTCATGATACTCACGGTTCCTTTGTGAATTGAAATTTCTCCTTTTTCACTCTCTCTGATATATGCACCGTGAAGAATAAGAGCAGCCTGTTCTGTGGGACAGACATTTCTCTCATTAGATAAGAAAATTCTACATCATGATATTTTATATTTCGCAATGCGAGGATACACTCAGATACAAAAAACGTAAACATTAATCATAATGAAATAATCAACATGCGCCGCCGTTAAAAATATTCTCATCGCTGCTGCGATTTTAACGCGACCTGGATTTTAATAACGATATATCTTGCGAGGTGTTCCAACCGCCGTTGGCCCCGCCATTATCATGAAAGGGTAAATACAACGCAGCATTATGGACATTAAAATCGTTATCGCTGAAGAATCCTCGTTGATTCGTCGCGGCTTATCCTCAATGATGCCAGCGCTCTCGTTACCCGCCTCCGGCATGAATCAGAGGTGTGTGCTAACCGGAGAGGCTGCCTCTTCCGCTGAACTTCTTTCGCTTCTGGGCCAGCATCACCCCGATATCGTTATCCTGGGCTATTCACTGACAACCAGCCTGAGCCGTCCTCCGCTTGCGGGTATGGACGGTCTGAAGCTATTGAGATGGCTCAATCAGACCTATCCTGCGATCAACGTTATCCTGATCTCCCCCTATGCCAACGCCATGCTTATTCGTCAGGCGCTAAAGGAAGGCGTGAAATCGTATTTGTCGCGTGATATCAACGAGAAAACCTTAAACCAGGCGATTGCAACGGTCCTGAAAGGGGAGATCTATATCGAAAGCCAGCTGGTTAATATGCTTTTTCGTCATGAGATGACAGATATAGAAAAACTTTCGCCACGGGAAATTGATGTGCTGCGTCTGATTTGTAAGGGATTACATTTGAAGGATATTGCACAGCATATGCACCTGAGCATCAAAACGGTCAGTGCGCATAAGATCCGGGCGATGGAAAAGCTGGATGTGCAAAACGACTGCCAGCTTTACTCGTTGATCATCAAGAACCAGATGTTCGACATCAGGATGTAAACCTCCCCCGTCGCGACGACGGGAGAGTCGTTTATGCCTCCGGCAGTTCCGCCAGCGGCCAGCGTGGACGTACGGACACGCTCAGGTCAGCCGTTGCGCCAGCGTTCAGGCGTACCATCCCGGCATAGGCGATCATCGCCCCGTTATCGGTACAAAATTCCGGACGCGCGTAGAACACTTCCCCGCGGCGCTTTTGCATCATCTCCGCGAGTTTCGCGCGCAGCGTACGGTTGGCGCTGACGCCGCCCGCCATCACCAGGCGCTTAAAGCCGGTCTGATCCAGCGCGCGCTTGCACTTGATCATCAGCGTATCCACCACCGCGTCTTCAAACGCGCGGGCGATATCGGCACGCGTCTGCTCACTGTCATCGTTATTGCGGATGGTATTCGCCGCGAAGGTTTTCAGCCCGGAGAAGCTGAAATCCAGCCCCGGACGGTCAGTCATTGGGCGCGGGAAGACAAAGCGCCCTTCCGTACCCTGCGCGGCCATTTTCGACAGCATCGGGCCGCCCGGGTAATCCAGACCCAGCAGCTTGGCGGTTTTGTCGAAGGCTTCACCGGCGGCATCGTCGATCGACTCGCCCAGCAACTCGTACTTGCCAATGCCCGTGACGCTAATCAACTGCGTATGACCGCCGGAGACCAGCAGCGCCACAAACGGGAACGCAGGCGGATTGTCTTCCAGCATCGGCGCCAGAAGATGCCCTTCCATATGGTGAACCGGAATCGCCGGCACATCCCACGCGAAGGCCAGAGAACGGCCGACCGTTGCGCCGACCAGCAGCGCGCCGACCAGACCCGGACCTGCGGTATAGGCCACGGCGTCAATATCGGTTGAGCTTAACCCGGCCTCTTTCAGCGCCGCCTGAATCAGGGGAACCGTTTTGCGCACGTGGTCACGAGAGGCCAGTTCAGGCACGACGCCGCCGTAGTCAGCGTGCAATTTCACCTGACTATACAGTTGGTTGGCCAGAAGCCCTTTTTCGTCGTCGTAAATGGCGATGCCGGTTTCATCGCAGGATGTTTCAATACCCAGTACACGCATGACTTGTTTTACCTCGTTTCAATACCGCGCAGTGTAGAGCCTGGGCGGGTTGATGTAAAACTTTGTTCGCCCCAGGAGGAAGGCTCGTGTATACTCCTCACCCTTATTAAAGTCCCTTTCAAAATCGCATCGGTGCTTTACAAAGCAGCAGCATTTGCAGTAAAATTCCGCACCATTTTGAAATAAGCTGGCGTTGATGCCAGCGGCAAACCGAATTTATCAAAGGTGAGAGTTACATGCCGGTAATTAAAGTACGTGAAAACGAGCCGTTCGACGTAGCACTGCGTCGCTTCAAACGTTCATGCGAGAAAGCAGGTGTTCTGGCTGAAGTTCGTCGTCGTGAGTTTTATGAAAAACCAACGACCGAACGTAAGCGCGCTAAAGCTTCCGCTGTGAAACGTCACGCGAAGAAACTGGCTCGCGAAAACGCACGCCGTACTCGTCTGTACTAATCTGTTGAGGGCTACAGCCCTCAATTGACAGACAGAGTTGTAGTCGTAAGGCCGTGCTTCCGGAAGGAATGCGCGGCTTGTTTTCGTTTATAAGTCGCTTAAATTTTTGGGGCATATGGCCGGAAGAATCCCACGCGTTTTCATCAATGACCTGCTTGCCAGAACCGACATCGTCGATCTCATCGACGCGCGGGTGAAGCTAAAAAAGCAGGGCAAGAACTACCATGCGTGCTGTCCGTTCCATAACGAAAAAACCCCCTCTTTCACCGTAAACGGTGAAAAACAGTTCTACCATTGCTTCGGCTGTGGCGCACACGGTAATGCCGTCGATTTTTTGATGAACTACGACAAGCTCGAGTTCGTTGAAACCGTCGAAGAGCTGGCGGCGATGCATAACCTTGAAGTGCCGTATGAAGCGGGCAGTGGGCCAAGTCAGATCGAGCGCCATCAGCGGCAAACGCTGTATCAACTGATGGATGGCCTGAATTCGTTTTACCAACAGTCTCTTAAGCACTCTGCGGCTGAGCCTGCGCGTCAGTATCTGAACAAGCGCGGACTGAGCGACGATGTGATTGCGCGTTTCGCTATTGGTTACGCCCCGCCCGGCTGGGACAACGTATTAAAGCGTTTTGGCGGCAATAGCGAAGATCGTAAATCCCTCATCGACGCAGGCATGCTGGTCACCAACGACCAGGGACGAAGCTACGACCGCTTCCGTGAACGGGTGATGTTCCCGATCCGCGACAAGCGTGGCCGGGTAATAGGTTTTGGTGGTCGCGTGCTGGGTGATGCCCTGCCGAAATACCTTAACTCCCCGGAAACCGATATTTTCCATAAGGGCCGCCAGCTTTACGGTCTTTATGAGGCACAGCAGGATAATGCGGAACCTCCGCGTCTTCTGGTCGTCGAAGGCTATATGGACGTTGTTGCGCTGGCGCAGTACGACATTAACTATGCCGTTGCGTCGCTGGGAACGTCCACCACGGCGGATCATATCCAGCTGCTGTTCCGCGTGACGAACAACGTGATTTGCTGTTACGACGGTGACCGCGCAGGACGCGATGCCGCCTGGCGCGCGCTGGAAACCGCGCTGCCGTATATGACCGACGGGCGTCAGCTACGCTTTATGTTCCTGCCCGACGGTGAAGACCCGGATACGCTGGTGCGTAAAGAGGGTAAAGCGGCATTTGAAGCGCGGATGGAGCAGGCTCAGCCGCTCTCCACGTTTTTGTTTAACAGCCTGATGCCGCAGGTTGATTTGAGTACCCCTGACGGGCGCGCGCAGCTCAGCACGCTGGCGCTGCCGTTAATCAGCCAGGTGCCCGGTGAAACGCTGCGCATCTATCTGCGTCAGGAATTAGGCAACAAGCTCGGCATTCTGGATGACAGTCAGCTTGAACGTTTAATGCCTAAACACGCTGAAAACGGCACGGTACGCCCCGCGCCTCAGCTAAAACGCACAACCATGCGTATACTGATAGGGTTGCTGGTGCAAAACCCCGAACTTGCTCCGCAAGTGCCGTCGCTGGCGGGTTTGAACCACGAAAAATTGCCCGGGCTTGGCTTATTTTCAGAATTGGTCAACACTTGTTTGTCTCAGCCAGGTCTGACCACCGGACAACTTTTAGAGCATTATCGCGGCACAAAAGAGGCCGCTACCCTTGAAAAACTGTCGATGTGGGACGATATAGCAGATAAGGATATTGCAGAAAAAACGTTCACCGACTCACTCAACCATATGTTTGATTCGATGCTTGAGTTGCGCCAGGAAGAGTTGATAGCTCGCGAGCGCACACATGGCCTGAGCAGCGAAGAACGCCGGGAGCTCTGGATGATTAACCAGGAACTGGCGAAGAAATAAGTCAAAGACAACAGTATTTAACGGCTTAAGTGCCGAATATCGATCGGGAAGCCCCCGGCAGCCGCACTGAGAGGCAGCGGCAAAAATATAAGTACGCCCTCGCTTTAAAGGTTGGCAGCCCTATCGCCGACACCAATCAAACGAATTAAGTGTGGATACCGTCTTATGGAGCAAAACCCGCAGTCACAGCTGAAACTTCTTGTCCAACGCGGTAAGGAGCAAGGCTATCTGACCTATGCCGAGGTCAATGACCATCTGCCGGAAGATATCGTCGATTCAGATCAGATCGAAGACATCATCCAAATGATCAATGACATGGGCATTCAGGTGATGGAAGAAGCACCGGATGCCGATGATCTGTTGCTGGCTGAAACCTCCAACAACACTGACGAAGATGCGGAAGAAGCTGCTGCACAGGTACTGTCCAGCGTGGAATCTGAAATCGGGCGTACGACTGACCCGGTCCGCATGTACATGCGCGAAATGGGTACCGTTGAACTGTTGACCCGCGAAGGCGAAATTGACATCGCAAAACGCATCGAAGACGGGATCAACCAGGTTCAGTGCTCTGTTGCCGAATACCCGGAAGCGATTACCTATCTGCTGGAGCAGTACGATCGCGTTGAAGCGGAAGAAGCGCGTCTGTCCGATCTGATCACCGGCTTTGTCGACCCGAACGCTGAAGAAGACATGGCGCCAACCGCCACTCACGTCGGTTCTGAGCTGTCTCAGGAAGAGATGGATGATGACGAAGACGAAGATGAAGAAGAAGACGACGACAGCAGCGACGACGACAACAGCATCGACCCTGAACTGGCGCGTGAGAAGTTTGCCGAGCTGCGTACCCAGTACGAAGTAACGCGTGACACCATCAAAGCGAAAGGCCGCAGCCATGCCGCCGCTCAGGAAGAGATCCTGAAGCTGTCTGAAGTGTTCAAACAGTTCCGCCTGGTGCCAAAACAGTTCGATTACCTGGTGAACAGCATGCGCGTGATGATGGATCGCGTACGTACCCAGGAACGTATCATCATGAAGCTGTGCGTTGAACAGTGCAAAATGCCGAAGAAGAACTTCATCACCCTCTTCACCGGCAATGAAACCAGCGAAACCTGGTTCAACGCCGCTATCGCGATGAACAAGCCGTGGTCTGAAAAGCTGCACGACGTGAAAGAAGATGTGCAGCGCGGCCTGCAAAAACTGCATCAGATTGAAGAAGAGACCGGCCTGACCATTGAGCAGGTGAAAGACATCAACCGTCGTATGTCCATCGGTGAAGCGAAAGCCCGCCGTGCGAAGAAAGAGATGGTTGAAGCGAACTTACGTCTGGTTATCTCTATCGCCAAAAAATACACCAACCGTGGCCTGCAATTCCTGGATCTGATTCAGGAAGGCAACATCGGTCTGATGAAAGCGGTAGATAAGTTTGAATACCGTCGTGGTTACAAGTTCTCCACCTATGCTACCTGGTGGATCCGTCAGGCGATCACCCGCTCTATCGCAGACCAGGCGCGCACCATCCGTATTCCGGTGCATATGATTGAGACCATCAACAAACTCAACCGTATCTCTCGCCAGATGTTGCAGGAGATGGGTCGCGAGCCGACGCCGGAAGAGCTGGCTGAACGCATGCTGATGCCGGAAGACAAGATCCGTAAGGTGCTGAAAATCGCTAAAGAGCCAATCTCCATGGAAACACCAATCGGTGATGATGAAGATTCGCATCTGGGTGATTTCATCGAGGATACCACCCTCGAACTGCCGCTGGACTCTGCCACCACCGAGAGCCTGCGTGCCGCTACGCACGACGTTCTGGCTGGCCTGACCGCCCGTGAAGCCAAAGTACTGCGTATGCGTTTCGGTATCGACATGAACACCGACCATACGCTGGAAGAAGTGGGTAAACAGTTCGATGTTACCCGCGAACGTATCCGTCAGATCGAAGCGAAGGCGCTGCGTAAACTGCGCCATCCGAGCCGTTCTGAAGTGCTGCGTAGCTTCCTGGACGATTAATCGGTCCTGAAATGAAAAAGCTCCCTTCGGGGAGCTTTTTTTTCCTCTCCTTGTGGGCGAGGCTCAGGGTGAAGGCATCATGCCCCAGTGGCCCCTAAAGCCCCCTCACCATCAGCGCCTCATCCAGTTCCCGATACGCCTCCACCAGCTTATCCAGCGTCGCCCTGTTCAGCCCGCTCGGGTTGGGCAGCACCCAGACCTGCGTTACGCCGATAGTAATGTTCTGCTTACCCCATTTAGCCCCGCGCTGGCTGAACGCCTGTTCGTAGGCCTGCTTGCCGAGAATAGCCAGCGCGGCTGGCTGGTAGTCTTCAATCTTCTTAACCAGCTCTCGCCCACCGCTTCGCAGTTCATGCAGGTTGACCTCACTTGCCTGCACCGTAGGCCGCTCGACCAGCATGGTAATACCGCAGCGCGTATCCAGCAGATGCTGCTCCTCTTCCGGTTTGAGTAATCTGTCGGTGAACCCGGCCTGATAGATCACCTTCCAGAAGCGATTCCCCGGATGAGCAAAGTGAAAACCGGTGTGCGCCGATGACTTGCCAGGATTGATACCGCAGAACACCACCCGGAGGCCAGGGGCCAGAATATCGTTGATCATCTTTACTCCTGTCTATGCATCTTAAGATAAGTATAAAGGATTGATTATGCATTGTTTATAAAAACAGCAGGCAGGTGTGAATGGCTGGATTGCTGAGGGGAGTTACTTTATAATTCACCACCACGGCCCCTTAGCTCAGTGGTTAGAGCAGGCGACTCATAATCGCTTGGTCGCTGGTTCAAGTCCAGCAGGGGCCACCAAATAAAACAAGGAGTTAGATGAGAAATCGTCTAACTCCTTTTTCTTTGGATGCAATTTGGGTCAGGTAATGGGTCAGGTAAGGAATTGCTACCCTGCCCTCTTCATCTCGCTGCCAGCATCCCCGGATAGTGATGAAAGCCAGTAGCACTGCCTGTAATATTCACCGTACCGAATTTTTACGGCTTTGCCGCAACAAGCCAGTTGCCTGCCGTGCTCGCAGAATGTCTACAGCCCGGAGATAAGGGGATTGTTCCTGCCAGTTAAATCCCTTCCTGTCGATACGCACCAGTTCGTATTTTTCCACCAGAAAATTCACGGCATCAGCCAGCGTGATTCCGGCATCGATATGTTCCTGTATAACACGTTCCTCACTGAACGGTGTGTCGTTGAGGGTGAGACCATAGTGCTGTTTCAGCAGGCGGGTCAGTAGCATTTGCCAGACAGCCACGGGTGCTAGGCAGGGCTTCGCCGCCCGCTGAGTTGTTGCAGGTAAAGTTTTCATGTTTACTCTCGTGAAGGTAATTAACTCTGAGTGGGGTAAATGGCGATGTATACGTAGCCGCAACTGCCAAGAGTATCGGCTTCGCAGGTGAAACCGTTGTGGTACAGGGTGACGCAGTGGGCGTGTTGGGGACTGAGTTCACCGGTGGTTAGCATCGACTCCATCTGGCGGATAAAGTGCGGGCATGTTTCATCCAGCTTCCGGCATTCGGTGTCACTGAACCTGCCGGTGATGCTGGCCCTGTCAGCCAGATAGTGCAGTCGGTTACCCTCCTGCACCAGACGGGCTCCCAGGCGCGGCGTGATAGCCCGCTGCAGGCCCCAGTTGATGTGGGTCATGGCGGCTCTCCTTTTATTGTCAGTTCAGGGTAATACTCATTAGGCAGGCATAAGGCCCGTTACGGTCCTGGCGGCGTTCGGCGTATACCGCGAGGACTCCTGTGATATCCGGCACATCCCTGCCGGTGTAATGGCAGACGCTACCGTGCCACTGATATTTTCCACTGCAGTAGCGAAAGATCCGGGACTCAGGATGCTGGCGGTATATCGTCATTGCCCGGCGTTTACTGATAATTTTCATGTCATACCTCACAACAGACCGTGTTCTGCGAACGAATAGATTTGCCTGCCACCGACAATCAGGTGGTCAGGGACGCGGATATCCACCAGCTGAAGCACCTGAACCAGTCGCTGCGTGAGGGTTTTGTCGGCCTGGCTAGGTGTCGTCTCGCCGGAAGGATGGTTATGCGCGAGTATCACCGCCGCCGCGTTGAAGTGCAGAGCACGTTTGACCACCTCCCGGGGATACACCTCGGTGCGGTTAATCGTGCCGGTGAAGAGCGTTTCATGGGCAATCAACTGATTCTGGTTGTCCAGATACAACACCCGGAACTCTTCCCGCTCAAGCGCGGCCATATGCAGTCGCAGCCATTCACGTACGGCGTGGGTAGAGGTGAAGGCTACGCCGGGCTCATGCAGGTGGCGGTCCAGAGCCCTGAGCGCCCGCTGAATGAGACGCCGGTCCTGTGGCGTCATCTCGCCGGGTAAAAAGGAAAGCTGTTTCATCTGTTGCTCCTTCGGTCAGTCGATAATACGCAGAATGGCGTGAGCCTCTGGATGTTGCATGGCATACTCCCGCAGGCGGTAATAGTGCGCGGTCATCGCGTCACATTCTGTACGGCAGGCATGGTGGCTATACGCAATCAGGCAGACAGCAATACCTGCTGCTTCTGCACTCATTTGGGCATCGTTACCGTTCAGGCAGTTAAACAGACGCCATGTCTCATCGTTGTCAGGCTCGGGGGACATAAATGCGCCGCCATTGCTGAGGGTGTAGAACGACCAGATACCACCGCTGTAGCCCTCACAGAAGCGGTCCATCCAGGCGAAGATATGCGGCTCCAGGAGTAGCCACTGCGGGATAGCGCCAAAGTACTGTGGCCAGAAATCGATACGCTGTTCATCGGGGACCGGCGTGACGGTCAGTTCAAATTCGGGTTGGTTAGCGGGTGCGAGGTCGTGCTGCGTCTGTGTTGTCATGGGTATGTCTCCGTCAATAAAAACGCCAGCGGCGATGGCTGGCGTATGGGGATATAAAGTGTGTTCGGGGAGGTGAATGCGGGTAAATGCTTCGCGATCAGCGGGTGGCCGTGTCTGTACGGATGCCTGAGGTGCGGATATAGCGGTTAAGACCTTCACCGGCATCCGGCTCAAAGTTCCATGCCCGCCAGACCATCCGGCCTTCAGTATCACGAACCACCAGACGGAAGTGACTGCCCTGGTCGTCTTCGAGTGTGATATTGCTGTACGTGGTAGTGACCGCTTGCGCTTGTCTCCGGGTGAAAGGCCCCGGTGGCAGCAACACGGATTGGGTCATTTTCGGGCTCCTGATAAAAGAAAACCCCGGCAGCCTGCTAGCTGTCGGGGTGGATTTGCTGGGGAAGATACTACTATCAGTCGTTGCTGCAGTCTCCGAGAGTGGACAGAACTTTCTCAGCGTTCTTCCGGTCCGCAGTGAAGGTCCCTGCTTTGTGGTCATTGACGTAGACGTCGAACTGCCCGGCCTCAGAGATATTGCTGATGAAGTCAAACCAGGCGTTATCGCCGTTACGCCAGCCTAGGCTGGACGGAATAATGTACTGCTGGTGATCCATCACTACGGTGATAGTAGTGTCGTCATCGTGCGAACTGACCATCTTGTCATCGGCAAGGGTAAGAAAGACTGAATGCTGATAGAAACCATTCTGGTCCGGGTTCCCTGTGCAGTTGATGGTAAACGTCTTTCCGCTGGCTTCGGTCACGCTGTATTCCGTATTGCCCTGACCGTAACCCTGCTGCCAGAACCCCGGGATAGCAGAGGCATTAAAGCTCGCGAGCAGTACACCCGCCAGCATAAACCGACTTAGTGAAAGTATTGTCATTCTTGTCTCCTTTGTCGTTGTTTTATTCCTAGTTCTCAGGGTTTGAGGGTATCAGCAGTCGCCCCATCAGTTTGCCGTCATGGGCGTACTCAAAGTATTTTTCTTTGGTATACGGGTCCGTCACCTCCTGGTATTCCAGTTTGATGTTATCGGCAATACACAGCGCATTCATCAGTGGCTGGACGGTTTTTTCCTGCATATCCACGAGGTAGTAGTAACTGCCATCCTCGCAGCCATCGGGCGACTGGCGGGTACGTAAAACCTGCAAGGTGGGACCGGATAAGTAGTCAACCTGTGACCATTCTTCGCTGACATCATCCTGGTGGCTGACCACATCACTGAAACGCGGTGGGGTGAGGTCCTTAAATTTACTGATGGCCTTCAGGTCATCACTTCTGTCATCGCATGCGATGAGAAACAGAGTGGTGGCAACCAGCGCCAGCAGAGGCAGTGTTTTACGTTTCATTATTTTTTTCCTGAAATCAGACGAACCACTTTGGCAAAGACATAAATGCCCACGAAAATACCCACCGGCACGCCGACGAACGGTGTTAGCGCGACACTGGCAGCACCGGCTGCGCCACCTCCCGTCAGCAGTGCGGCAACAGTGGCAAGGGTCAGGGCCGCGAGACTGTCGGACACCCCGGTTTTGTTCAGAATGATGACGATGACAACAATGGCGATAATGGCAATAACGGGCATAGGGCTCCTCCCTGTTGCCGGGTTGATAACAACGCTTGCGCTATTCTGGTGAGCTGTTGGCCGGAACAAACGTAAGCAGTGACTGCTGGATAAAGCGAAAATGGGGTAAGGACTGAATAAAGCCCGGGTCTTCAACAAGACGACACAGACTGTCGTTACGCCGGAAAGTCTCCTGCAGGGGCTGAACCAGATGGATTTCATCCAGGGAGAATACGGCGATATGTCCGTCGTGCTCTGCCACCAGATACCAGGCCTGCTGGTGGATAAGTAACCGGCAGGGAGCCAGCCGCTCACAGCGCTGCCCCTCGGCAATCAGAGTCACCCGCCTGCGCCCGGTAATGGCCTGAATCAGTCGCCAGAAAGACAATGCGCCTGATGGCGAAGGAGCCGGACTGGCGGGTGCGATTACGCAGGGAGACTCATCGCACATCAGCAGTGCGTTTACCAGACGACGGTCAAAGCCAGGGAAAAGACCGGCCATCCCGCTGCGGTGGGCAAAGATAAGCACGTCGGGCACCATCTGCGTCTCACTGCCCGCAGTGCGTAAGCGGCAATATCCGGACTGATACTCCAGGTCCAGATACATCAGCCGCTCACGAAAATCACGCCGCAGCGTGCGCACCGACACACCAAACTCAGCGGCAAGCTTACGCACACTCAGCGTTTCCCCTGCCACCAGACGGCTGATTATCAGTGACAGCCTGACAGCCAGCCGGTCATGGCGGCGTTCTGCCTGTGTCATGAGACGTTCTCCGTGAAAGTTAACTGACTGAAAATGATGTGATTACTTTAAAGAGGGGGTCGGACAGGGTATGGACACCACAGAAACTATTTTTCATTTCTGCAAAAGCCAGAGGCAGCGGGGGTTACAGGCCTTCCCTCGGTGAGTGAGGACCGTCAGCACGGTGCGATGCGGACAGGTGGTGTCCGATATTAACAAAGCAGCAACATTAAACGGTCACTGCAGTTGCGTGAGCAGGGCTTCCGCCATCACCCACAGTGCCCGGTTAAGTTTCACGTCCCCGTCGATACCGCGAACGGCACGGGTATGTGACCGTCCTCCTTTGGCATTACGGCCACTGAGCCCGCCCTTAATCAGGTTCTCCTGAATACGCTGGTACGTGGTCCACAGGTCATTGCTCTCATCCTGCCAGCGGCGAGGGGAGAGGATCTGCGATTCAGTCACCGGCTGGTGGTCTTCACCAAAGCGGTATGTGAGGGCAGCTTTTGCCAGTGCCTGCTGTGCCGGGGGTGGCAACAGCAACGACTGCATGGCATCCCGTTTCTCCTCCACCCGGTCAAAAATCCCCAGCACCTCATACGCGCCTTCAATCACCTGACTCACCACGTCCCCCTTGTGTGGCACCCGCACCTCGCCAAACGACTCACCGCAGACGAGCCCGTTCTGACAAACCGCACGAAATAGTCCCGGCAACATCTGATACGAACTAGTGCCATCGTGGGAGTTGAGCAGGATAATTTCTGGTACCTGTTTACCGGTAATCTGCCCCTCACGCCGCAGACGCAGCATATGCTTTGTATGTTCACGACGACCGGGGTCACGCACGCGGGTCTGACAGGCAAAGAATGGCTGGAAGCCTTCTCGCTGTAGGCTGTCGAGCAGGGAGATGGTAGGTATATAGGTATAACGCTCACTGCGGGATTCATGTTTGTCCTCGCTGAACACACTGGGCACCACGCGAAACAGCTCCTCACGGGTTAACGGGCGGTCGCGACGGATAAGGTTTGCTGCGCCAAAGCGCGAAGCCAGACGGGTCATAAGCAGACTCCTCATAATGGGAAAACAAATAAAAGAAATCCCCGTCGCATCGGCGACAGGGTTAGGGAAATAACAGGGATGGGTTAAATACTCAGAAGAAGAAATCCCAGACGGCACGGGCCACTGACACCACGGTGGTGCGCACGGCCTGAATGACGGCCCGCACCGGGGCGGGTATCAGGGGAAAGGCACTGATGCTATCGAGTACAGCACCGACGGTTTCACCAAAATCGCTACGCGCCTGTTCCCGGACTACCGTCGTGCGAAAGGAAGGCTGGAGTTGCGACACCACCGGGCTGGTGGCCTCACGTGGCAGGCACTTAATCATTCGCTCGGCCATCACCCGCAGTCCCCACTGAAGACGGACCGACACGGCACACACTGGATGTACGGGCTGGAACAGCTCATGCAGCAGACAGATTTTACGGCTGATATTCTGCTTCTGCTCTTTGGACAATGGCCCCCCACCGCTGGTGGGCTCGACCTTATCCGACTGGCTGATAACAAACAGCACCTTATGCCGGTATGCCTCCCCAATCACTTGATGATAAAAGTGTTCATCCACTGCCAGCGCCCGGTCATCGGCCTTAATCAGCCACAGCACCAGGTCAAGCCGGGGAAGCTGTTCGCGATACAGCGCAGCATATTCGTTATCGCGAGCGCCACTTTCGCCCACACCGGGCAGGTCCACCAGCGTCATATGGCGGTCGCCAACCAGCAGACGAAAGCGTAAAGGTTCACGGGTGCAGGCCGCCACATCGCTGACCGGCGATACTTCACCGGCAAACAACGCATTACAGAGTGACGATTTCCCCGCCCCGGTTTTTCCCATAATACCGATCGCTGGTTCGTAGTTTGTGAGCTGACGTATCTGCTGCATGACCCGCTCTGAGGCCCATTCCGGCAAACCCGTAAGCGAGTCCTGCAGGGACTGTTGGCCTTCCTTATTTTTCATGACATCTCCCGAGACAAAGAAAACAAAAACGGCGAATCCTTGATGGACTCGCCGTTATACTGGTGCATTCAAGAGCATGATATATATCGAAAAATTATTTAAATTAAGGACGTACGTTCCTGGATTCCCTTGTTCATACTGGCTGTACCATTAAATCGACACAGATAAGGCCTATACACGATTAACTTGAAGACCCATTTTCAACACTCGGGAATGATCGTTAATAATTCGCTGTGATATCGCCCTGTGAAGAGTCGATAACTGGAGTAAGACCGTCTAACCACGATTCGAATCTATGATCGCGATCAGTCAATAACCAGCATGAATAAATCACATGAATGGGGTGACCATAGTCATGGCATCTACCCTGCATGCCGATTACAATCATTACTTGATTTTTTGCGAGCAGCATTCCGGATTTTTGATGACAACTACCATGATTAAAAATGATAAACGCTGGATTGGCGATCTGCTGGGCGGCGCGCTGATGGTTCGTGAGAGCAGGATTATTGCTAAGCTGCTGCTTTCTGAACCAGACGAAACGACCTGGCAACAGCAAATAATCGATGAAAATATCCTTCAGGCATCCTCCACCAGCACGGCGAATCGCTATGCCAGAACAGTAAAACTTCGACTAATGACGCTGGATCGCGAGTGCTGGCAACTGATTGCCGATGGGAGTGAAAGTGAACGTCTGCAAATGCTGCTAGTGGCTCTAATGATTCAGTCGCCGATTGTCGCGGATTTTATGGCTGATGTCGTGAACCCGGCACGCCAGCAGTTTAAAGAAAAGCTTGGTATAAATTGCTGGAGTGAGTTTGTTGATGAGAATCTTCGTTTGCACCCCGAACTGGGGGCTTTTTCTGATTCCTCTATTCAAAAAATGGGCAATAACCTGATTAAGGCCCTCGCAGAAGCCGGATACCTGGACACCCCACGCCGTCGCAATCTTCAAACTGTTTTCCTGTTACCTGATGTCGCTGCGGCGTTGCATCGATTAAACAAAGCAGAACTGCTACCAATCCTGGAGGGTAATGCATGAATGACCCAATCCTTGATTACCGTTTAAAGCAGTTAGAAGAGCGTATCGGCGACGACCGTTTTTTAAAAAACCAGGGCTCCGGTAATGAGATTGGCTTCTGGATTTTTGATTATCCGGCACAGCAGGAACTACAGGTACGTGAGTACCTGGCGTTTCTTTTTAAGAAACTAGAAAAAAAATACACATTCACCCAGTTGAATATTTTTCAGGTCATCATCGACATGCTGGAGGAACGTAAGCTATTCGAGCGTATCTGCCAGCGTGAGCCTGAACTTGGGCTGGAAACATTGAAAAAACATCTGGCAGCGCCGCTCAGCCAGAAAAAAATCGCTGAATATATTGCCCGTACGGTAGATCTTCCCTCGCAGCAATTTGTCATTCTGACTGGGCTCGGCAACGCCTGGCCGCTGGTGCGCGGGCATGAGCTCATGAGTGCTTTACAGGATGTAATGGGTTTTACGCCACTTCTGATGTTCTATCCAGGCAATTACAGTGGATATGACCTGTCTCCTCTAGCTGGCATTAACTCCCGTAACTATTACCGAGCCTTCAGACTGGTACCCGAAACCGGTCCTGCGGCGACTTTGAACCCTCGTTAAAAGACGACAGCAATGAATATTGAACAGATTTTCGAAAAACCGCTAAAACGTAATATTAACGGCGTGATTAAAGCCGAGCAGACCGATGACGAAAGTGCCTGGGTTGAACTGGATGAGTATGTCATCACCCGAGAACTGGACGGTCACCTACGCCAGTTTTTCGAGGTGTACGCCCCCGCCACAGGCCCCGGTAGGTTGCAACTTGCCGATAAGATGGGTGTTTGGGTTTCCGGCTTCTTTGGCTCCGGTAAATCTCACTTCATTAAAATCCTTTCTTATTTGTTGGCGAACCGCGAGGTCAGCCACAATGGCGTAACACGCAATGCGCTCTCTTTCTTTGAAGAGAAAATCGACGACGCACTGTTATTGGCCGATATTCGCAAAGCGGTTCAACACCCGACCGATGTGGTGCTGTTCAATATTGACTCGCGCGCAAACGTTGAAGATGGCGTTGATGCGATCCTAAAAGTTTTCCTGAAAGTCTTTAACGAATTGGCAGGCTATTGCGGGGACTTCCCGCACATTGCACATCTGGAACGCGAGCTCGATAAACGCGATCAGTTTGATACGTTTAAAGCCGCCTTTGCCGACATTACCGGTTCTCGCTGGGAAGATGAACGCGATGTCTATCTGATGATCAACGATCAGATGGCGAAAGCATTAAGCATCGCGACCAAACAGAGTGAGGAATCCTCTCGTCAGTGGATCGAACAACTGGATAAGAACTTCCCGCTAGATATTAAGAACTTCTGTACGTGGGTGAAAGAGTGGCTCGACATCCAGGGCAACCGTAACATTCTGTTTATGGTCGATGAGGTTGGTCAGTTCATTGGCAAAGATGCCCAGATGATGCTGAAGCTGCAAACTATCACGGAAAACCTGGGCGTTATCTGCGGTGGTCGCGCATGGGTGATTGTCACCTCTCAGGCTGACATCAATGCCGCGATTGGCGGTATGAGTAGCCGTGACGGTCAGGATTTTTCCAAAATCCAGGGACGTTTCTCCACACGCTTACAGCTCTCCAGTTCCAATACTTCAGAAGTTATCCAGAAACGACTATTGGTGAAAACCGAGGCGGCAAAACCGGCGCTGGAAGCTGTTTGGCAGGAGAAAGGTGACATTCTACGTAACCAGCTGGCGTTCGACACAACAACCACAGCCACGCTGCGCGCTTACTCCAACAGCAAAGAATTCGTTGATAACTATCCGTTTGTGCCATGGCAGTACCAGATCCTACAAAAGGTCTTTGAATCGATCCGTACCAAAGGGGCTGCGGGTAAGCAGTTGGCAATGGGGGAGCGCTCTCTGCTGGATGCCTTCCAGTCAGCAGCTGTGCAGATTTCTGCCGATGGTCTGGACAGCCTAGTCCCGTTCTGGCGTTTCTACTCCGCGATTGAAAGCTTCCTTGAACCTGCGGTTAGCCGCACTATCATTCAGGCTTGCCAGTCTCCGTCACTGACGGAATTTGACGGCAAATTGTTGAAGACATTGTTCCTGATCCGCTACGTTGACGTCCTGAAAAGTACTCTTGATAACCTCGTCACGCTCTCCATCGATCGTATTGATACTGATAAAGTGGAACTGCGTCGACAGATTGAAGCCAGCCTTAATCGTCTGCAGGCTGAAATGCTGATCTCGCGTATTGATGACAAATTCGTTTTCCTCACCAATGAAGAGAAAGAGATTGAAAACGAAATCCGCAATATCGACATTGAGTTCACCACCATCAATAAACAGCTCTCGACTATCATTTTTGACGAGATCCTGAAGAACAAAAAGTACCGTTATCCGGCGAACAAGCAGGATTTTGATATCAGTCGTTTCTGTAACGGGCACCCACTGGATGGCGCAAATCTTAACGATTTGGTAGTTAAAGTGCTCACGCCGCTGGACTCGAACTACGAGAGCTACAAGGGGGTGCATTCCAATAGCCTGCTGATGACGGACAGTAAAGACTGCATCCTCATTTGTCTGCCTGATGAAGCCCGAACCTGGCAAGACCTGACCATGTATGCCCAAACTAAAGCCTTCCTCAGCAAGCAAAGCGGACAGCGCCCGGAACAGGCAACACTGCTGGCGGAAAAAGGCCGTGAAAATGGCATGCGCGAAAAAACGCTGAAGGCGCAGATTGAAGGCTTGTTGGCTCAGGCTGATGTCTGGGCGTTGGGCGAGCGGTTGGATAAGAAATCCTCTTCGCCGTTAGCTATCGTAGATGCAGCCTGCGGTTACGTTATCGAGAACAGTTTCTCCAAACTAAAATTGCTGCGCCTGAGTACCGGAGACGTAAATCGTGAGACTCACGCGCTGTTGACAGTAGAAAATGATACCCAGCTCGACCTCGGTGATATGGAAGAATCCAACCCAGAGGCGATGCGTGAAGTGGACAACTGGATCAGTATGAGTATTGAGACTCATAAGCCAGTTTACCTGCGGGATATTCTTACCACTTTTGGCCGTCGTCCATTTGGCTGGCCGGAAGATGAAGTCAAATTGCTGGTTGCTCGATTGGCACGCAGCGGTAAATACAGCTTCACTCTGCAAGGCAGTGAAATCGCACTGAAGCAGGCGTGGGACGCGTTTAATAATTCACGTCGTTACAGTGATTTGCGTTTGCACAAAGTGCGTCGCCATGACGAAGCGCAGTTGACCAAAGCCGCGCAGCTGATGGCCGAGATTGCCGGGGAACCGTTTAACGAGCGTGAAGAGCAGTCGTTGGTGTCACACATCCGCGAATTGTTTGGCCGCTGGAAGAGCGAGCTGACCGTCTTCAAAACCCGTGCAGAGAGCGGCAAAAACCCAGGGCAAAAAGAAATTGCAGAAGGTCTGGTGCTGCTGAACGGGATACTGAACGAGAAAGAAGAATACGCGGTCATTGAAAAAGTCACTGCAGCAGCCGGTGACCTCGAAGATTTCTCGGAAGACTGGGACGATTTAGTCAGCTTCTACAAAAATCAGTACGCTACCTGGCAGCGTTTAAGTACCGCGTTGAATGGCAGTTTTAAAGCTAACCGTAACGCGCTGGATAAAGACGAAACGGCCCAAAAGCTGTTGCAGGAGTTGGAAGGCATCTACAGTAAGGCACGACCTTACGGAGAGCTGCACCGGATTATCCCGCTGATTGAAACCGTTGAAACCATCAACCAGCGTCTGGTGGAAGAATACCGAAGCCATGCGCTGCTGCAGATCGATGGTCATATCAATGAGCTGAAGCAAAGCATGCTGGAGATGCTCGTTCCTGCTGACTTGCAGCACTCGCTTTTACACCCGATGCAACAATCGCGTAAAAAAGTAGAGCAGAACGGTCTGATCCCGCAAATTATGGAAGAACAGGCTGAGGTTAGGGCGCTTCAATTTAAAGCGAACGAACGGCTGAACAGCTGGGTTGAGGAACAGCGTAAGAAAGTGCCTGTCCCCAAAAAATCGCCTCAGCCAGGAATTATCGACCCCATCGATAAGCCTGAACCCAAACTGAAAAAGACAATCTACGTGAACACGCGTAAGACGATGGAACGTGCTGCGGGTGTAACAACGCTGGATAACGCCGAACAGGTCGACAAAGCGCTGGAACAGCTGCGTAAAACGCTCATGGATGCCATTAACGCAGGCGAACGCGTGCAGCTTCAGTAACATTCCCCATTTTCAGGGCAGACGTTATCTGCCCTTTTCAGGACTCCACATGAATACGTCAAACATCAAAAAATACGCCCCGGTGGCACGTAAACAGTTCCGCGATGCGGTCATGCAAAAACTGACCACGCTGGGTATTGAGGCCGATAAAAAAGGTAATGTACAGATTGCGCAGGCAACCGATCTTGGAGACCTGGTTCGCTATGGCCAGTTCTCGCTGGACAAATCCCTAATCTCACGTCGTGAACGTCTGGTAAAACGTGCCGAAAAGCAAGGCTACGAGGTGTTGGTAGAGCACATCGCTTACACCTGGTTTAACCGCTTCTGCGCCATTCGCTATATGGAATTGCACGGTTATCTTGATCACGGTTTCCGTATGCTGTCTCACCCGACGCTGGCAGGTGGTTTTGAGGTTCTGGACCATGTGCCTGAAGTGGCTGATGCACTTGGGCTGGACACATCGCGTTTGGTTGAGATGAAGCTGGCGGGCGATCGTGACGAAGAGCTGTATCGTGAACTGTTGCTTGCCCAGTGTCATGCGCTGCACGGTGCAATGCCTTTCCTGTTCGAAGCAGTCAATGATGAAATTGAGCTGGTGCTGCCGGATAACCTGACCCGTACTGACTCCATTCTGCGTGGGCTGGTGGACATTATTCCTGAAGAAGACTGGGAACAGGTCGAAGTGATCGGCTGGCTGTATCAGTCCTACATCTCCGAGAAAAAAGACGATGTAATCGGCAAGGTGGTGAAGAGCGAAGATATTCCTGCCGCGACCCAACTGTTTACCCCGAACTGGATTGTGCAGTATCTGGTGCAGAACTCGGTGGGTCGCCAGTGGCTGCAAACCTATCCGGTTTCCAACCTGAAAGGCAAAATGCCATATTACATCGAGCCAGCGGAGCAAACGCCGGAAGTGCAGGCGCAGCTGGCAGCCATCACCCCATCAAGCATTGAACCTGAAAGCATTAAAGTGCTGGACCCAGCCTGCGGCTCCGGGCATATCCTGACCGAAGCCTATAACGTGCTGAAAGCGATTTATGAAGAACGAGGCTACCGCACCCGTGATATTCCGCAGCTGATTCTGGAAAACAATATTTTCGGCCTGGACATCGATGACCGCGCCGCACAGCTCTCAGGCTTTGCGATGTTGATGCTGGCGCGTCAGGACGATCGCCGCATCCTGGGCCGTGGTGTGCGGCTGAATATTGTCTCCCTGCAGGAAAGTAAGCTGGATATCGCTGAGCTATGGACCAAGCTGAACTTCCACCAGCAGGTGCAGCGTGGCACTACTAGCCAGATGTTCCCTGAAGAGATGACACTAGCCAACACCGACAGCGCGGAATACAAGCTGCTGATGCGAACGCTGGCGTTATTTACCAGCGCAAAAACGCTGGGTTCGCTGATTCAGGTTCCACATGAAGATGAAGTGGCGTTAAAAGGGCTTCTTGATGAGTTGTATCGTCTGGCTGTCGAGGGTGATATCCCGCAGAAAGAAGCGGCGGCGGAGCTGATTCCGTATATTCAGCAGGCGTGGATTTTGGCGCAGCGTTACGATGCGGTTGTGGCGAACCCGCCATATATGGGCGGGAAAGGGATGAATGGCGAGCTAAAAGAATTTGCTAAAAAACAATTCCCGGACAGCAAGTCAGATTTGTTTGCGATGTTTATGCAGCATGCATTTTCTTTACTCAAAGAGAATGGTTTCAATGCGCAAGTGAATATGCAGTCATGGATGTTCCTGTCGAGCTATGAAGCGCTTCGCGGTTGGCTGCTGGATAATAAAACTTTTATCACTATGGCACATTTAGGGGCGCGGGCGTTTGGGCAGATTTCTGGAGAAGTGGTCCAGACTACTGCATGGGTGATGAGTAATAACCATTTTGAACGCTACCAGCCGGTATTTTTCCGTTTGATTGAAGGAAATGAGGAACTGAAGAAGACGGTTTTGCTCGAGCGGGAAAATCGATTTGATAATACTCTACAAGAAGACTTTAAAAAAATACCAAGCGCACCTGTTGCGTATTGGCTAACACCATCAATAATAGATGTTTTTTTTAGAGGGGAAGCTTTGAGGAATATATCCATTCCTCGACAGGGAAATACTACAACAAACAATGAAAAATTTGTTCGCTCTTGGTTTGAAGTTAATTTTGATAAAATTGGGCTTGGATACTCATCAGCAAAAGATTTTTCAGAGCATAAGAAAAAATGGTGTCCATACAATAAAGGTGGTGGTTCGTTAAAATGGTATGGGTTGAATGAAAGCATTGTTAACTGGGAAGACGGTGGTGAGCAAATAAAAGCCATACCACACTCAGTGGTAGCAAACGAAAGTAACTATTTCAAGCCTGGAATAACATTTTCTACGGTCTCAAGCTCTGGTTATGGATTTCGTCTATTTGATAATGGGTTTATCTTTGATAACAAAGGAGCTTCAATTTTCATCGATGGAGAAAAGCGACTTTACCTATTAGCTATACTTAATTCGAAAATATTTGAATTAACCGTTCATTCTATTACCCCAACAATTTCACTGCAGCCGGGCGACGTCGCTAAGTTACCTGTAATCGAGGGTGATAGCACTCAAATGGAAAAGGTTATATCTCTCAGTAAAGAAGCCGTTATGAAATCCAAACAGAGCTGGGATGATAAAGAATTATCTTGGGATTTTAAAAGACCAAATTTTATATCTAATACTGCATTAGATGAAGTGCTATCTAACTCTATAAATAAATATATTATCTCATGTCAAAATCATGCGGATTGTATTTCCGATATTGAGAATGAAATAAACATTGAGTTAATTAATATTTATGACATTAGAGAGGATGTTATATCTAATGTTGTTAGTGGTTCTGATTATATTAATTTAACCGCAATGATTGGGGAGCTGATTTCTTACATCATCGGCTGCCAAATGGGCCGCTACTCTCTCGATCGCGAAGGTTTAGTCTACGCTCACGAAGGCAACAAAGGTTTTGCCGAATTAGTCGCCGAAGGTGCTTACAAAACCTTCCCAGCCGATGAAGATGGCATCCTGCCATTAATGGATTCCGACTGGTTCGACGACGATGTCACCGCTCGTGTAAAAGAGTTTGTCCAAACCGTATGGGGTGAAGAGCACCTACAGGAAAACCTCGATTTCATTGCCGAAAGCCTCTGCTTGTACGCCATCAAACCGAAAAAAGGCGAATCATCACTCGATACCATTCGCCGCTATCTTTCCACGCAGTTCTGGAAAGATCATATGAAGATGTACAAGAAGCGCCCAATTTACTGGCTGTTCAGCTCCGGTAAAGAGAAGGCGTTTGAGTGTCTGGTCTATCTGCACCGCTATAATGACGCCACCCTGTCGCGTATGCGTACCGAATACGTGGTTCCGCTGCTGGCGCGCTATCAGGGCAATATCGACCTGGTTAACGATCAGCTTAAGAGTGCTGAATCGGGAGCTGCCACCACGCGCCTGAAAAAAGAGCTGGATGGGTTTACCAAGAAGTTCAACGAACTGCGCAATTTTGACGATCGCTTGCGTCACTATGCTGATAGACGTATCACTATTGATCTGGATGACGGCGTTAAGGTTAACTACGGCAAATTTGGCGATCTACTGGCAGATGTGAAGGCGATCACCGGTAGCACTCCACAGGAGGCATAATGGATCAACATCCCCTGATTATTAAAGGCTACAAGAGTATCGCGGAGCTTTCCCTTGTGGAAAGCCCACCGTTCATTACTTTTGCCGGGGCCAACGGCGCGGGAAAAAGTAACATTACCGATGCTCTGGCTTTTTTTGGTGCCGTGGTCAAAACCGGCGCGACTCAGGCTATTCGCGATTTCGGTGGTTTTCAGCAGATCCATTGCTATAAGCTGCGTAGTGAAAACCGGACGACGGCGTCACTGCATCTTGATATTGAGCTGGCAGGAAAACAGTTTACCTATGATCTGACGATCAAAAGTATGAATAAGAAGCCCGCCATTACAGAGAGGTTGGCGATCAATGGGGAGATCTATATTGATCGCAGACAACCAGATGCCCTCACCATCCGTTTAAGTGACGATCCCGAAATTCCCCCTGCGCATTTTCCTAACTATTCGTCAGATATGACGGCGCTCATGCTGCTGGGTAAAAGCGAGCTGTATGCATTTTTAACCAATATTGTCGTGTTCCGCATCGATCCGCTGCGGGCGAAAGAACCTGATGGTGCAAAAACAGACGCCTCTTTTCTGGACCCTCACGGCAAAAATATTGCCTCTGTGCTTGCTGAACTGGAGTCCAATAGCGACTTCAAAGAGCAAATACTGGACTGGATGGAGCTCATTGTTCCTGGTATGGAAAATGTGTCCACCGAAAAACAAAAACTGGATGGTTCAACAGTACTGACTTTCAAAGAACACGGAACTAAAGCGCGTTTTCCAGCACATTTGATCTCCGATGGCACTATTTATACCTTGTGCATTATGACGGCCATACTAAGTCGGGCGCAGCAGACAGGAATGACCATCATCGAAGAGCCAGAGCGAGGCATCCACCCTAAAGCCATCGGTGAGCTGGTGCAGTTGATGCGCGAGAATGCTACTTTGGAACATCCCATTATTATCACCACTCATAGTGAATCTGTTGTTAGAAACCTGGAACCGGATGAGCTGTGGCTTGTGAGTAAGCAAGAGGGGAAAACCCAGTTGAAACGTGCCTCAGATGCTGGTGTTGATAAAAAGAAAATCCCCCTGGATACCGCATGGTTAACAAATTTGTTTAACGGTGGTTTGCCATGGTAAAAGTTGGATTTATCGTCGAGGGCAGTACTGAATCTATCATTGTTAACTCGTCTTTATTTGTCGCCTTTTTGCAAAACCACGGTTTCGAATTAGTTACGCCGGTTGTAGATGCCAAAGGTGGCGGTAATCTTTTGCCAAAATATGTTGATAGCTTCGTCGCAGAATTAAAGGGGGCAGGTGCTGAGAAAATCTGCATTCTGACAGATTTGGAAGATGAAGCTTCAACTGAAGTGGTAAGAGCACGCATCGCTCATGGTGAGGTTGACGTCTCCTTTATTGCAATTAAAGCGATTGAAGCCTGGTTTTTGGCAGATTCCGAGGCAATGAAAGTCTGGCTCAATGTAGATGAATTTTATGAAGACCAACCCGAGGTAACGGTCACTAAACCTTGGGACAGACTAAAACAAATAGCCCAGCAACTAAACAAACCAGGGACTGGCCCTAGCAAAACTATTTTTGCAAATAAAATGGTTACCCGTTATGGGTTTGATGTGAGCAAAGCAGCTGCCCACCCAAACTGCGCAAGTGCCCGCGAACTGGTAGACTGGTTTGAGAATCAATAATGCAATTTAAAGAACTGGAATCCGGGCTTCGTCAGAAGTTTAACGACAATCGCATCGTCTTCTGGCACGACCCGGAGCAACGCTTCACCGATTCGCTCAATGAGCTGGATCTCGACAACGTCACACTGCTGGATATGGGCGGCGTTTCTGTGCTCGCCACAAAAAAAAGAATCGAAATCGACGAGCCAACACAGAAATTTTTACTCTATTTTACCAGTGAAGTTCCTGCCCATGAGCAGGACTGGCTGCTAGACATCCGCCTTTATAGCACCGAATTCCACGCTGACTATGCAGCGATCACACTGAATTCACTGGGCATCCCACAATTAGGGTTGCGCGAACATATTCAACTTCGCAAAGCCTTCTTTACCGTCAAACGTACCCAGTTACTTAAAGGCTGGGTCACCGAGCGCGAAACAGAAAAATCCCTCGATAAGAAGATGCTGGCAGTGGTTGCCGGAGCCAGCACCTTTGAAACCAAAGAAATCCTGTTTGCTCTGATCCAGCAATTTGTTGCTGCAAGTCATCAGGATGATAGTGCTTTAGAAAATACTTTTGCCGTGCTGAAAAAGCTGGGGCTGGATAAGGTCCTCTGGGAAATCCTTAACCTAGAACTGGGTTACCAGGCAGAAGCACCAACGCTGGAAAACCTACTGCTGAAACTGTTCTGTACCGATCTTTGGGCACAAGGTGATGACGCTCATCGCGAGTGGTTGAGTAAAAATGTGCTGACTACTGCCGCAGGTCGTGCGTCCGCCCTGGCCTTTATGGGGGCGTGGCGGAACGATCGTCGTTATAAAACAGAATACGATTATTGTGCAGCCGATCTCCAGCAGACACTGCAGCCGAAAGAGCATTACAACTACAGCTCGCCATATGCGCTGGCAAAATGTGACACTTTCGAAGCTATCGAGCAATTGATTATCCGTGGCCTGGTGACTCAACTACAGGAAGAAAGCACGACCCTGGACAGGGACGCGTTTAAAGCATTGGTGTCAGAACGTAGTGCGAAATACTGGAGCCAGACCCGCCCGGAATATCTCTCTATTTGGAATGCCTTACGCCAGGCTGAGCGCCTGCTTAATCTACGTAATCATTATACTGATGGATTTAATTTCCCCGATACCGGCACGTTCTGGAAAGCCTATTGCGGCGAAATTTATCGCTTCGATCAGACCTACCGCCTGTTCAATGAATATGCCGCGCCAGTGCACAGTAAAGGGGCGATGATCCTCCATGAGCTGGATAAATTCATTGAAGAGCTTTACAGCAATTGGTATCTGGCAGAGCTGAGCCGTGGCTGGAACAAACTGCTGGAAGCGGAAAATCGCATGCAGACCTGGCAAATTAGCGGCGTGCCGTTGCAGCGTAATTTCTATAAAGAGAATGTGAAACGGCAATTTGACACTTCGCAGGTGAAACGTGTTTTTGTCGTGATTTCAGATGCGTTGCGCTACGAGGTAGCAGAAGAACTGGGTAGACACATCAATCATGAGAAGCACTTCAGTGCCGAACTGCGCTCCCAGACGGGAGTGTTGCCGAGCTACACGCAGTTAGGTATGGCGGCATTGTTACCTCATGAGTCCTTGAGTTATCTGCCTGACAATTCCGGTGTGGTGTATGCCGATGGGATGTCTACCTCCGGGTTTGAAAAACGTGCCTCTATTCTGGCGAAAGTTAACGGTGTGGCATTAAGCGCGAAGGAATTGCAGAGCGCCAATAACCAAGATGTGAACGATCAGATTCGCAATGCCTCTGTGGTTTATATCTGGCACGACACTATTGATGCTATTGGCGATAAGGCGGCAACGGAAGACAAAACCTTTGAAGCCTGTAGAAGTGCAATCACCGAGTTGAAAGATCTGGTATCACGCCTGCGAAACCGCTTTAACGCCAGCCGAATTTTCGTCACCGCCGATCATGGCTTCCTGTTCCAACAACAAGCGCTGGTGGAGCAGGATAAGACTAAGCTGGAGAGTAAAGCTGTAAATGCCATTGAAGCGAAAAAGCGCTACATCGTCGGCCATCAGTTGCCTGTGAACGAATTTTGCTGGCACGGCAAACTGTCGGATACCGCTGGGACAAATGATGAGAGTGAATTCCTGTTGCCAAAAGGCGTACAGCGTTTCCACTTTGCAGGTGGCGCACGTTTCGTTCATGGCGGAGCCATGTTGCAGGAAGTATGTGTCCCAGTGCTGAAAATCCGGGCGCTTGAGAAAAAGGCTGCCGAGAAACAACCACAGCGCCAACCTGTATCAGTTGTTGCACGGGATCACGTGATAAAACTGGTAAACAGCATTGATAAAGTCGGCTTTATACAGACTACAGCGGTGGACGACCTCAATGAACCGCGCACGCTGAATATCTTTATCGTTGATGAAAATAATCAGGTTGTCTCCGGCATGGAAACGGTTTGCTTCGATAGCGACAATGACGATATGGGGAAACGTACCCGCGATGTGACCATGAAACTCATGGGCACAGCATTCAATCGTAAAAACAAATATGTGCTGATCCTGGAGAATGCGGACAGCGCCACAGAGTATGGCCGCTATCCGATTACAATCGACCTGGCTTTCCAGGATGACTTCTTTTAAGTGAGGCGTTATGCAACAGCAGGATAACTCGGCGACCAACATGGAAATGGCCTCTGTTCAGGACCTGGATTCATTATTGAATCAGCACTTTCGTGGCCGCGTGGTGCGTAAAGACCTGACTAAACAACTTAAAGAAGGGGCGAATGTTCCGGTCTATGTACTGGAATATTTGCTCGGTATGTACTGTGCATCCGATGACGATGAGGTTGTCGATCAGGGGCTTCAGTCTGTTAAACGTATTCTTTCTGATAACTACGTCCGCCCGGATGAAGCAGAAAAAATAAAATCGCTGATTCGTGAACGCGGCTCCTACAAAATCATCGATAAAGTCACGGTGAAGCTAAACCAAAAGAAAGACGTTTACGAAGCTCAGCTATCTAACCTCGGCATTAAAGATGCCCTAGTTCCATCTCAAATGGTGAAAGATAACGAGAAACTGCTGACCGGCGGCATCTGGTGCATGATTACGGTGAACTACTTTTACGAAGAAGGGCAAAAAACATCCCCTTTTTCATTGTTCACACTGAAGCCTATTCAGATGCCGAATATGGACATGGATGAAGTCTTTGAGGCACGTAAACAATTTGATCGCGACCAGTGGATTGACGTGCTGCTGCGCTCTGTAGGGATGGAACCTGCTAATATTGAGCCGCGCACCAAATGGCATCTGATTGCCCGCATGATCCCGTTTGTTGAGAATAATTATAACGTCTGCGAACTCGGGCCACGCGGTACCGGTAAAAGCCACGTCTATAAGGAATGCTCACCAAATTCATTGCTGGTTTCAGGTGGGCAGACCACCGTGGCTAATCTGTTCTACAACATGGCCAGCCGCCAGATTGGTTTAGTCGGCATGTGGGACGTGGTGGCGTTTGATGAAGTGGCGGGAATTACTTTCAAAGACAAAGACGGCGTGCAAATTATGAAGGATTACATGGCGTCAGGCTCGTTCTCTCGCGGACGTGACTCCATTGAAGGAAAAGCCTCCATGGTGTTTGTCGGCAACATTAATCAGAGCGTGGATACGCTTGTAAAAACTAGCCATTTGCTCGCGCCATTCCCGGATGCAATGATCGATACCGCATTTTTTGATCGTTTCCACGCCTATATTCCTGGCTGGGAAATTCCCAAAATGCGTCCGGAATTTTTCACCAACCGCTACGGTTTAATCACTGATTATCTCGCCGAGTACATGCGTGAAATGCGTAAACGTAGCTTCTCAGACGCGATTGATAAATTCTTCAAGCTGGGAAACAACCTCAACCAGCGTGATGTGATTGCTGTACGCCGCACTGTATCTGGCCTGTTAAAGCTAATGCATCCGGATGGGGCCTACGATAAAGAAGATGTACGCGTGTGTCTGACCTATGCATTAGAGGTTCGTCGTCGTGTGAAAGAACAGCTTAAGAAACTCGGCGGTCTCGAGTTTTTTGATGTGAACTTCAGCTATATCGATAACGACAGCCTGGAAGAATTTTTCGTCAGTGTGCCAGAACAAGGCGGGAGCGAACTGATTCCGGCAGGAATGCAAAAACCTGGTGTAGTACATTTGGTTACTCAGGCAGACTCAGGGATGACTGGCCTATACCGGTTTGAAACCCAAATGATGGCGGGAAATGGTAAACATGCCGTTTCAGGCTTGGGATCGAATACTGCAGCGAAAGAAGCTGTTCGAGTTGGTTTCGACTATTTCAAAGGCAACTTGAGCCGTATCAGTGCAGCAGCAAAATTCTCTGAACATGAATATCATCTGCATGTGGTAGAACTTCACAACACCGGGCCAAGTACAACCACCAGCCTTGCATCGTTGATTGCCTTTTGCTCTATGCTGCTGGCTAAGCCCGTACAGGAACAAATGGTCGTCCTGGGTAGCATGACACTGGGAGGCGTGATTAAACCAGTGCAGGATCTGGCAGCATGTCTACAGGTAGCATTCGATAGTGGAGCTAAGCGCGTACTGCTGCCGATGGCATCAGCTATGGATATCCCAACAGTACCGACGGAATTATTTACCAAGTTTCAGGTAAGCTTTTATGCAGACCCGGTGGACGCTGTTTATAAAGCTTTAGGCGTCAACTAAGATGGTTATGCAATAGCCAGTAATGCTTGTAACATATCCGTCATAGAATTGAGACATCATACAATAGCCATAGCCTTTCCATCCATAACAAAGGCTATGGCTGTAAAAAATAAATCAACCTCGACTACAACCGAAATTACGGTCTCCATCACCGAAGATTTTTGTTCGCACCTTAGTCATATAATCTACCCTATTCAATAAGTCGTTATAAGTTTCCTCAAAGTTCTCCCTTTTACGATTGAGAAGGTATTTGCCATTTGGCGGGTAATTAACTAACTTCCCCGAGCTATCTATAGGGATGCCAAGTGCACTGTACCAAGCTGTCGTTATCATTGTACGTAACGTGTTACGGTTTAAGTCGTAATCACCTAAATGATAATAAGCATCCTGATTGAAACACAGTATCAAATGGTAATGCCGCTTTCCATTTTTGGTATATTCTCTGACCCATGCGTAACGTAAAGTGGAATGTCGACTATCAGGCCAGTCTTTCCGTTGAGTTTTAATATGCTTATCGTGTTTAAGCTTTGCTTTTAACGCACTGGTAAAGCGAGATATAGCACCAGAGTCAACCCTGGGTTGAAAGAATGGGTTATCCATATTTTCTGTATCAATTGGGTCATGCAGATCAACACGTAGAATCATTGAGTTAAGATGTTCGTTTAGGGAGTCATCAATAACCTGTTTGATTCTATCCCGATATAGGGATACATGTGAACCAAACTCACTGTCGTATGTCATATAGTATCCTACCAAGTAATATTGAGGTATTGATTGGACTACAAATATATTACCTATCAAGATAACAAACCCTTACTGGTAATAGGCTCAGTTTGTATTTTTACTCTTGAATTAAATATCTGTTCAACCGTAGAATGTCAGAATATTGAGCCTGCTATGGCTATAAATACTGTCTTACCTTTCTTTTCTGTGAGTATTCTATTTTGAGAATATAGCGTATTAAGCACCTCATTTGCTTTGCTACGATTCCTGAATTTATTAGGGCCGTATTGGAGCACTGTATTTTTAGTAATCCAAGATGCCTTGAGTCGAATACAATAATTATTTATCCACCAATAAAGTTCATCCGCCTCCGAGATTGCCAGCGTGAATTCCTGGGGTTTAGAAAACAAGCGTACGTACTCGCCAACATACCAGGTACTTATCTCTACTGCGGCCTCAACTGTTAAAAGTGAGATATCACCCTCATCACCATTAAAATGGTGCAATAGTGCGGCTATTCTTGCCATATTTTCTGCCATTTTTGATGCGTAATCTTTAAAGTTTGACAGTCTTCCAAGAATCCCCATTTCATACTCGACATTATTAGAAAATGCGATCCAGCGTTTTTCTGCTTCTACAGTGAATCGGAGGCAAAGACGATCATTTTCATTATTTCTAGCAATACTTTCGTTAACGATCTTCATAAGTCTTTGATGAAATATTGGTAGATATTCGGTTGAAACAACCGGGCTAGTAATTTGTCTATTGCCTTGTGTTGAACCAGGCTGGCAGATTAGGCATCGTGCGAAGAAACCTATTCCCTTTGCCATATCACCTTTCCGTTTAATATAACCCTTAAAAATATTAGGCTGGACCATCAGTGACAGTGTCATTCTGGCATCTCTGATTAATTTTTCAGGCTCACCTTTCCTTTCTACAGGAAACATTGCACCATCCCACATCTTATTGATGAAAGGCAGTTCGTTCAGCGTGTAACCATTAAAAATAGTGCCAGCCTCATCAGACATAATGCCTACAGATCGCCAGTAGCCACAGAGGTAATCTTTAATGGCCGCGGGTGTGGCATCGTTAAATATCTGCTTGAATCTCACCGGTGATTTAGGATGCGATGCCAGCAGCACTTTAAGTTTTTCATTTGTTGCCAAATGATCTTTGTTACGTCTAATTTCTGACTTGAGTTTTGACATCAGAGATTTTTTTTCAATATTAAAAATCGCTTCATCATTTCGCCAGACGGTAAGATCATGGGTGTACTTTTCAAATAAATTTTCCTCCAGTTGATATAATGGCTCCATCAGCAATTTATCAACCGTACTTTTCCGTTCACCGGATTCTGCCAGTGTCAGTAAGAAAAGTGATACTGGGCCTCGCAGATTGTTCAGCCGGCAAACATCAATCCGGTTTTGACAGGCAAGAGAAATAACTCCCAGAGCAGAAGCTGCGATCAAAGCTTGCGGGGCTTGCGTATGCTGTTCCACTTCATAAATGGCATTTCTGATAATCTGAGGAAATGCATCTACAGGGAAAGGACTACCGTTAAACATATAACACCTCTAATACAATTCACGTTAAAAAGTTCCGCGCAAGTTGCTATTCCGCTATTAATTGCAGAAATAGCAGGATGAACACGGATACTCAGAAAAAAAACAAAAATAAATGCACAAAATCTCTGGATGCTAACGTTCGTTAATCCAGCAAAGTAGATCGCTTAACAGCCAGCCACAGGACTTCAACCCAATAGACTTACGCAACGGAAACTGACCGACTTGCTCCAGTTTCCAGGCCGTTGAACGAGATACCGATGTGATGTACTGACGCTCCTTTTCACGTACTAGGCGGTCATGGGGTTCGCCATAGTTACGCAGGACCTGTAAACGTTCTTGTGGTGTTGGATAGTTGAATGTTGTTTTCATGTTGCCTCCTTCGTTTCAGTGAAAGCAGCATGTCTCAGTTTACGAGGATGTGAAAGGAACAGACACCTTATTAAGGCCTTAATAAGGTATCGAGGACAACAGGAAAAGAACACTCTCATCCTTTTAACACAGCATGTAGGATGATGAGTTCGGACAAAGTGGACTGAGCTATATCAATTCAATACATTAAGTTACTTTGGAATGTTTTTTAACCAACGGCGAATAGTCTCAGGTTTGAATTCATATTCTCCACCATATTTATTTTTATTCAGACTGGTTAAAACACCTGCCATTGTTGTGAAGTTAACACTACCATCATTTTCCAAACAATACTCATTTAGCAAAATATATAAAGCCAAATGCTCTACCTTAGAATAACGATTTTCACTTTCTTTCTTTTCAATTTTCGATGAACCAGTCAATGCAAACTCTAAATTTTCAATGTCATCAACATTCATACATAGCTCACGTTTATTAACTTCAATTGCTTCTTTAAATATCAAAAAGTCCCCTTCATCATGTCCTATGACTTTCAATAAAGCTGAAACATCGTCATCCGACAACAAAGGATTTGAATTAGATATTTTATAATCACCCTTTATGAACCGTGTAGTTGGTCCAGGCTTAATCCGCCAATATCCATATGCGTAACCATCGTAATAAAACTGATCATCGCCGATGGGAATATAGAAAATACCCGCCCCTTTTTTCATTCGAAACTGTCTTATCTTAGTTAGAGGGGATTTATCTTTTTGATATAAATCAACTTCGTTAATAATTTCAACCTTGCGGTCTTCAATAAAATATTTATGCTGTTCGATATTATCTAGTGAACTATTAGGCGAGCCAATCTCGGTGGGAATATCGTTTAACACCTCCTTTAAGTGAGACTCATCGTCTTTACGAATAGAACATGATAATTGACACGGATTTCCTTCAAGATGTATATAGAGAGGGATGTTATTATCACACCAAAGCTCTATTATATTTTCTAACTTAATACTATATTTTATACAGATAGTTTCAACAGTAAGAAATTGAGATTTGTTTTCCATTATATTTTTCCTCCTCAGAATAAAATTCTCACCGATTTTACGCTTTTGATTGTGCTTTAAAATACTAACCAATGAGATCTATTGTCCAATTCATCCAGTACAACTATAATCCAATTGAATACATCAAGGAACCGCTCCATGCGCAAACAATCAATATCACCGCAAGTTACAAAAGCCCAGATTTACCGTTCCGTTGCCAGCTCAACAGCTATCGAAACGGGCGTTTCTGTACAAAAGATTGAGCAGCAACTAAAAAAAAATCAGGCACAGGCGAAAGCCGTTGGCCTCGCCCGCTAGTCTGGCAAGATATCGCTTACCAGCTGCATCATAGGGTTATAGTTCCCTGAGCCCCCGCCTGTATTGCCTTGAAGTAAAATGCCTTGTGCTCATCACACAGGCTGTAATCCAGTAAGCCCTTCCCTGCCAGAACCGACAGCACATCGCAAAGTAGCCGCGACAGACGCCCGTTACCTTCTCTGAATGGATGGATCAAAATAAACTCAACGTGGCATTCAGCCAGATAACTAACCAGCTCCGGGCGAGCCAGGGATTTCAGTTCACCAGTTCGGGAGAGAAACTACCTCTCGAAACCATCAAGAAGCAGAGGAATCCTGTCGGCAGCGGCAAACTGGAAGCCGTCTTTTGTCAGGTTGGCATTACGCAACCTCCCCGCCAGTCGTACACATTCCCCAGCCATTGACGATGCCATCTACTGATATGCTCAAAAACCAGCGCCTCAGGCGGCTGGCTCTCAATAAATAGCTGCTCATACAGCATCAGCAGCAAGCCAGACTCCAGCGTATCCATTTCCTGTTCATCAATGATTCCCAGCTTATTAGCCAGCACTAAATCTCCAGAGTCCGGCTGATACCGCTCTTCTGCTGAATTAAGCTCATATTTTGCCAAGCTCTTACCTCCGTCCAAACAAGTTCACAACGTTGTTTTCCTGTTGTCGCTGATAGTTGTTAACCCGGTCTTCCCAGATCTCAAGCGCCCTACGCTTTTCAGGCAAGTAATCATAACGATCATAGTGTTTCGAGCTGACGTCATTTAAAGCGTGATTCTGGATACGGTCGCGGATCTCTTTGCTGATCCCCGCCTCCCCCATCAGCGTTTTGCAGGTGCGACGTAAATCTCGTGCCGTGAAAACTTTAAACTCAGGATTAAAGGCCCGGAAGTACATGATGGAACGCGCCAAGCTATCAGTGCGTACCGGTCGCTCTCCATTGGTCGAGAGTGGGAAGATATAGGGGCTCCCACTTTCCTTAGCCAGTTCTTTCACCGAGGCTAATTCCTGTAGCGCAGAATCAGTCAGCGGGATCAGGTGTTCGCGCTTGTTTTTCGATACATCAGCTATGACCAGTAGCGTCTTTTGCTGCCAGTCAATCGCGCTCCATTGGCTGGCTATCATTTCAAACGGACGCTGCCCACCAGCATAAACACAGAAGCGAATCAGATGCTGCATCAGCGGCCCAACGTTGGTGGCCTCGGCGAACTGTTCCATGACAACACGCAACTCTTCCAGCGTTAGCCATGTATCACCCACTTTTTCCGCCGAAGACTGTTTCGGTATGGCCGAGACCGGGTTAACTTCAAGACCAAACGTGATACCCACGCTGGTATTCATCGGATCGTTATCAGCTTTCAGGCCGTAGTTAAATGCCGCCATCAGATACGAGCGAATCCGATTAGCATGCACCACCGCATCACGCTGGATAATGCCTGAGAGGATGGTTTTAATCTGGAGAGGTGTTACATCTTTCGCTTTGGTTTCTCGAGGGATAACCGTGTAGCACTCTTTTTCAAGACGCTTCAGAACATCAGCCCAGGTCCGCTTATTGTCGAGCTTCATCTTGTTAACGTAACCATGCACCAGTTCTTCAAACGATCCTTGAGAACGATGGATCTGCATGATGTGCTGTTCGGCCAGGCGCTGTTGCTCAAGCTCTTGCTGGGGCTCTTTTCCTTCAACAAGCCAGGCACCATACTTTTTCGCCAGCTCATTGGCCGTCACCAGTTTCATCTCAGGCCAGATGCCCAACTGGATGAACTTCTCTTTCTTCCCTTTCTCAACGTAGTAACGGAAATAAAAAACTTTGCTGCCTGAAGGCTGAACCTTAACGCCAAGCCTGCCAGTACCACGTTGAGCGCTGTTGCTCCACACGTAGTACGCCGTGCTTTTTGTCTTCAATCCACGTATAGCAGTCTCGGTAAGATTAGCGGCCATGAGTTTACCTTTCTAAGGATAAGCGTTACCTGACCCGATGCCCATTTCGGGTCAGGTAACGGGTCAGGTAAGGATAGTACAATGGGGAAATGAGAGAACCAATCAGAAACAAAAATAACTTCATAACTGATTGATTATAGACAATTAAAAATACGAATAGAGACAATGACGAACAATTAAAAACATGCCAATTTTATGACTCATAATCGCTTGGTCACTGGTTCAAGTCCAGCAGGGGCCACCAGATATCAGGGACTTACGAGAAATCGTGAGTCCTTTTGTTTTTTGGGGTGGCATTCACAGGTATTGAAGGTAAGGATCGTATTGTAAATAGACTCGTTTTAGTTCCAGGCATTTTTTGAGATCCCGGCCAGATAATGGTGCTGTCGATATTCCTCCGGTGTCATATTGTTCAGTGATTCATGCGGGCGTTCACAGTTATATACTGATAACCATTTCTCCGTGATTTCCCGCACTTCATTCAGCGTTCTGAACACATAAAAATCGAGTATTTCTGTACGGTATGTCCTGTTAAAACGCCCGATGAAAGCATTCTGCGTCGGCTTACCCGGCTGGATAAACTCCAGTTTTACTGCGTGCCTCTCAGCCCATTCAGTCAGCGCCAGAGAGATAGATTCCGGACCATTATCCATGCGCAGCATGACCGGATAGCCACGGTTTGCCGCGATCCTGTCGAGAACACGAACCACTTGCAAAGCTGGCAGATTCAGATCGATTTCAATCGACAACGCCTCACGGTTAAAGTCATCAATGACATTTAACGTGCGAAAACGACGGCCACAGGCCAGCGCATCATGCATAAAATCGACAGACCAGCTCTGGTTCAGCGCTTCCGGCGTGGCCAGTGGTGAGGGATTGCGTACCGGCAGCCGTTGTTTGCCCTTACGGCGAAAATGCAGCTTCAGCAGAAAGTAAATACGGTGGAGCCTTTTGTGATTCCACGGATATCCCTGCCGTCGCAAAACCTGGTAAAGCTTCGGAAAACCATATCGTGGGTATCGTTCAGCCACAGCCTGCAATGCGGCAATAACGGGCTCATCACGTGTGGTATCCGGGCGGTAATGGTAAACCGTTCTGCTCAGATTAAGACTCCGGCAGGCATGACGAATACTGAGTCCGGACGTCGTTATCAGATGAGTGACCAGCTCACGCTTAAAGGCTGGTTTTAAAGCTTTTTTTCGATGACGTCTTTCAGCACCCGGTTCTGCAGGCTAAGGTCGGCAAACATCTGTTTTAGACGGCGGTTCTCGTCCTCAAGATCCTTGATTTTTTTAATATCAGAAGCTTCCATGCCACCGTATCTGGACTTTCAGTTGTAGTAGGTGGCTTCAGAGATACCGGCCTCCCGGCAGACATCTTTAACCGTTCGTCCGGCTTCAACCGACTTAATCACAGCGATGATCTGATGCTCAGTAAAACGGGCTTTACGCATAGCGATCTCCTTCGTTGGCAGAGTGATTATGCCGGATGATCTCTAAATATGAATGGCACGATTATGCGGGATACTTACAGTATGAGTGTGGTGAAAATCAATAAACAAAAAGTGGCGAAGTGGTTAAAAACGTTTCCGGGTGAGCTGAATGATTTGGGTGATGTGCCGATGATTAAGCGGGGCAGGTAAGGAGAAGTTTTGCTCCCGGAGTATTGTCCGGGAGCAATGAATGCCACGATTTATCGTGGCTATTTTTTCACTATATTAAAAGCAGACTTCTTGTTGTGAGAAATTCATCAAAAAATACTGTCGGACTGACATATTTTAACGTCTCCCCACCTAATTACTTTAGCATCAGGATTAAGATCTTTTATGTTCAGGTTATCACCGGAAAACTCAGAGCCAGTTACAATTATATCATAATCATGATTTGGTTGTGGTATAAAGTCATAGCTCACCGAGCGCTCAGAATTTTGATAATAACCTTGCTGCGTCCAGTAATGGATAACTTTTATATACTGATCAGGTTTAAGAGTGAATTCATTTATGAACATCCCTTTGTTGTCTGACGATGGAGGCATCCCAATTTTTTTATTGCCTGTGACAGGAAGACCGATGATCGAGAAGCCAGATGTAATACGTCGTTCCAACATTTTCTTATAACAACCAGCAGGTTGCTTTTCAAAAAATTGAAGTGACGTATTACCGGTAGATGTGGTTCTTATCCTGGCTGCATCCGAGCCTTTATAATCTTCCAAAATAGGTCTCAGACCTGCTGTGCATCCACTCAACGTAAATACTGTAATGCCAATAATAAAATTTTTAAATTCCTTTTTCATTTATTTTACCTCAAATTAATAATTTTTAATGTTGCAAAAAAATTTACACTATTATCAACTGTATCGTTTCTTTTCTGTGCGGCCGCATTCACCGCAGTTTTTTCATGATCCATCCCGTCAGTGTAGGAGGTTAGGTTAATTTTTCGGAAAAGATGGTGGAGATTTACACTGGTTATATTTTTTGGATGTTTTATAAATAAAATTTATGATTATTACACCTACTCCTGCTATAGAACCAAAGCTCCCGGCGTGGTAGTCGGGAGCTTTCGATCAGGATTTTGGATCTGATGGGGGGGGTTTACGGGCTTTGCGCTCGTCCAGTTTAGCGAAGAGCCACGAGCCTACTCCAGCAGTTATACCGGCAATGCCACTTAAGACTAAAGTATCAATCAGTATTTTTTGCTTAGGGTTATATGTCCAGCATGCATAAATATCATCACACTCTGTATTATTATACCAAGAATTAAAAAGCATAAAAAGCAATAAACAACTCCAAGATCAAGCAGTGAAACAGTCACTTTCTTAGTCATTTCCTGCCTCCTTTTTATTGGTGCTATTGCTATTATTTTTCATCCCGTTACTAATGATTTCAGACATAAACGCACTTCCAACGTCACCAACAAAAGCAGCAGAATTTCCAAAAACAGGAACCAAAATAACAGGTGCATACTTTCCGAACCCACCACCAATAAATGCTCCCGCACCTGCACTTGTAAGAGCTGCACCATCAGGTCCATCGGTGAATACAGTACCGCCTGTGGCTATTCCGGTTTTAGCCCATATACCACGCCCCGGAGCTAACATTCCTGTCGTAAATGATGTAGCACTCCCTAAATAATCCCATGATTTATTCTCATTACCGAGCTTACTCAAAACGTTGTATTGGTAACCGCCGTTTGCACTCAATGCCAGTATCACACCACCGGCAACTTTACCCACAGATGCCGCTAGTCCCGGATACCACGCGCCTGCAACCAGCACACCATCCTGATTGTCCTCCACACTGGCTTTAGCGATATTTGCCCCTTCCGGTAAATCGCCCTTCACCAGTTTATCCAGCCCCGCCTGAGTTTTTTCCAGTGTCAGACCATTGGCCGCTGCATATTGGTTCCAGGACGCCGCCGTATTTACATAGCTGTCCATACCAGTACCGAGGCTCAGCGAGTTATTCTCAACTAAAACCCTTTGCCTTAAAAAGATATAACAAAACCCAACAACAACCTAATATGAACCCACCAAGGCCACCCAACTGAGCAGCATAAACAATATCGCTCAATACAACTTCAAAAATTCCGCTTTGAAACCATATTAACGCTATAAATGCTAGTTTAATTGTTATGGCAGCTAACATCATGCCAATACAACACAATAAGAGAATTGAACTGCATATAATAAACTTACCTATTACCACTCGAGAAGAGTATTTCATTTCTTGAGTCCCTCAGATACTTTATCTGTTACTTTTCCACCTAGCTCGGATCCTATAGAACCACCAATATCTCCAGCAGTTCCAGGAACATTGCTCGGTTTCATGCCTTCTCGAATGATATCGTTACGATTTACTTCAGCATATTTTATCCACGTTGGATCGTACTTAGGATCCCAGCCATTTGTCACCTATTTTTCTACAGAATTCGTGATCTTATCGGTCCCCCAAGTAATACCTTTACCGATACCATACCCAGCGGCAGAACCGATACCATTTGAAATTGCACCAGACAGAGGATCTTTGTTGTCAATCCAGTTACCCAGCGCACCACCTGCCGCATTCCAGCCCACGGTCCCCGTCAGGCCATTACCCTGGCTGAACACATTCACCCAGCCTGCAATGGCTGCGTTTGCCGGATCGACAGTACCATCAGCCAGATAACTGATACCAGCATTCGCACTTGCTCCCAGTCCCCACATAGCCTGAGTACTACCTGGGAGTAGTGCCACTGTACCCGTTGCTGGAACCAGCCCTACAGAATCTCGCTCATTCATTGCTTTCTGGCAGGCGGCACCGGTAGGACTATCTGCACATGTCGCCATGTCGATACCATGCTGGCGAATCCATGCTGCCTGAGCGTCTTCACTTCCGCCCATCAGCTTATTCTCCACAACAACCTTATCCGTTGCGAAGTTAGCTTCAGGAGGGAAATTTTCCCTGTTCATTCAGCAGGTTACAACCATTTTTTCCTGCTGCATTTTGATGGAAAGACACCGGTGCCCCGATACGCGGTTTTGCTCCCCGTTTTCCATTTTCCTAGTGCTATTAAAGAGCATGCTCCCAAAGGACAACATACTATTCCTGCCAACCCAGTCTGCACATGAATGGTAACTGGCTGGAAGAGGCTAGATTCAGCACCGACACCCCGATCACGGTCAGCGTGGAGCTGGGAAGGCTGGTGATCGGGCTGGTTAAGGGTTGACGGTAAAAAAAGGTCCCGGCGCGATTCGACCGGGGTCTTTGTTTATTCAATGGGCGTTGCTACATATTCATCAAGGATATGAACATTTTCAACCTGACAGTCAGGATAAATCCATTTGGCCCAATTGGTAATAACCCATTCTGTACTTAATGCTCTGCCTTCGGTTGACGCACTTTCGATGGGTAAAGATATCAAAATCAAGCCAGCTTTGTGGCCAGAGGATACAACTAAACCATGAGTTTCAAATAAATCTATGACCATAAAATCAACCCATTCTTCATATGGCCAAACAGCAGGTAACCTAAAGACAGTTCCTCGTTTAATGGATTTGTTTTTATAATCAATAAGTTTCATTATTTCACCTTAAGATCATGACCACCTGACTTATCTATGCTGTTAGGGATTTTTTGCATAGAGAAATCAACTTCGCCTAAATGCTTACCTTTCAGGCTAACAGCCTCAAATCGCCCATGCTGAGTATCAAGCGCATATAAATTTCCATCGACTCCTCGATAGACATCTCGATTATTTAGTTTGGTCAACCTATTGTCTTTCACCATGCCTTGTTCAACGATAACTTTATTAACTGTTTCTTTTACAATAGCTACTCGTTCTCCTGGTGGAAGCTTGGATAGGCTCGCTTCGAAAGCACCAACAGTATTCCCAGTAGCAATTTTTACAGTTGGATCAACCAATTTCCCCGCATTTGGTAATTTCTTACCGGGCAATATAATGCCAGCCAGCAACCCACCTGTCGCTTCCAGCGCCGCCTGATTTTCTCCAGCCGCCTCTTTAACCGTATCAGCAACTGCTGACCAGGTTTCGCTTCGCATCAGCGCAGTAACGCTATCCGCCACCGCCTGATTCTTCCCGGCCAGGTCGCTCATCGCTTTACTACAATAGCTGTCGCCCGCTGCACAGGAAGCCAGCGCCATAGCCGCATCAGCGGCATAGTCCGCCGAGCCTAATGCTGCATCACCAGTATCTGCCAGGGCATTGATAATACCGTTCGCGATGGAAGAGGTTGTACCTTCACCCAGCGTTTCCCTGACCTGATTTTTCAGGGATTCAGCAGCCTGTTTCGCCGCTTCGCGGGCTCTGTCCCCGGCAAGCGAGTTTGACTCAGACGAGTTCTTGCCAGCCTGCGCGCCCGCCATCGCCGACGCCGTGCTGTCTCCCGCCAGCCCTCCCGCCATTCCTGCTGATATCGTCGCCAGCGCGCTGACCGTCTGCTTCTGCTCCTCGCTCAGCTTCGATAAATCGTTGACGTCAGGATACAGCATACCCGCTATCGCCTTCGCCGCAAGCTCACCGGTCGCCGCGCCCGCAGCACCCGCTGCCGCACTGTTCCCCTGTAACGCCGCAACCGCACCGCCCAGTATCGCGTGCGCCACCACCGCAGCCTCATCGCTCAGCCCGGAACCATGTCCGATATAGTTTGCCAGCTCCGGTGCAGACGCTCCCGCCAGCGCTGCCGTCAGGTCGCTGCCTGCCAGCCCCTGAAGCGCCGCCGTTGCCGCCCGTATACCCCGCTGAAGGTCACTGCCCGTGCCGTATTTCGCCGTCGTGGTTTTGTACGCATCGGTCCCGCGCAGCGCATCCTGATAGGCCTTTTTCAGTGCGTCGCTGGCATCCGCTCCCGGCTCAGTCACGCCCTCTTTCGCCAGCGCATCCCGCGCCGCCTTCAGCCCTTCCGTCTCGCCATACGTGTTCGCAATATCCGCCGCCTGCGTGCCAATCTCTCCAATCAGCTGCACTTCCTGTAGGCGCTGCTGCTCCTTCTCCTTGTCAAATATCGGGCTGATGCTGCCGTTTGCGTGCGCCGCATCGCGGCTCAGGTCAGCCACATCCTGCTTCTGGCTCTCCTTGTCGCGGATGATGAGGCTGCCCTCGCTCACCGCAGCCTGCGTCGTCCCTTCCGCGTGACCACTGTTACCGCCTCCGGCCAGCAGAGCGTTCGCCATGTTCCCGGCAAACTGCCCGCCGATGCTGCCGCCCGAGCTGATGCCGGCTCCCTGGTGCTCCGTCTTAAAGTCCGCCTGGTTATGGATATCGCTGAAGCCCAGCGTTCCCGTATCGAGACTGTTTTTATCCGCCGTCGCCGTCGAGGCAATCACCCCGCCGTCGAGCTGCGTGTGGTTGCCCACCGTCACGTCAAACCCGCCGCTGCCTGCAAACAGGCCGCTCTGCTCCTGCACCGAGTCGTAGTCGCTGGTCATTTTGTCGCGGCTGGCGCTGATGCTGCCGGAGAAACCGCCTGCACCAAACGTATAACCCACACCGCCGCTGGCACTGTTCTGCCTGCTGTTGTAGTGGTCGCTGTCCTGCGTGCTGGCTATCGTCAGGTCGCGCCCGATATCCGCCACCACGGCGTCGCCGCTCACCTGTGCCCCGGCAATCGTCGCGTCGCGCCCGGTGTTGATGGTCACGCGGTTACCCGCATCCACCGTGGTCTCGTTCTGCCAGACCCCGTTGCCCTTCTCGTGCCCCTTGCTGCTGTTGGCGTTCGCCGAGATGCTGATGCCCGCACCGCCGGAGCCGACACCCACCCCGACGCCAAGGCTGCCGCCGCTGCTGCTGTTTTTACCCGTTATCTGCTGCGTGTCCTGCGAGGCGATCAGGTTGACGTCCCGTGCCGCATCCAGCGTCACGTCCTTCCCGGCCTTAATCTGACTGCCCGCCACGGTGATGTCGCTTCCGGTAGCGTTTATCGTGACGTTATTGCCCGCACTCAGGGTGCTGCCCGTCGTCGTCTCGCTCTCCATGTGTGATGACGATTTCGACGACTGTGACCCAATCGACGCACTGACGCCGATGGTATTGTTATTGCGTTTGTCCGGGCTGCCCTTCGCCTGGTCCAGCGTTACGGCCTGTCCGGCCTGTACGCCGGAAAGCGCCGCCTGCGTGCCCTGAAGTGCGGCAAGGCGCGAGTCGCTGCTCTGCTTCGCGCTCTGCGCCGTGGTGACTGCGTTATTCACCGCGCTCCCCGCCGCCCCAGACAGCGCCACCGTCAGCCCGCTGCTCTTCTGCTCAAACCTCTCATCGCGGGTGCGTTTATCGTGCCCCGGCTCAATCACCACGCTGTCGCCGGTCAGGCTGATATCCTTCTGCGCGATGATATCCGCCCCGCCGATATGCGCCTGTTTGCCTGCCGTGATGCTGACGCTGCCGCCCGTCGAGCCGACCGTGCTGAAGCTTTCACTCTGGGTCGTGCCCTGCTCGCGCAGGTCGTGGGTGGTTTTGCTGCTGCCGATGGTGAAGCCAATGCCGCCCGTGCCCATCAGACCGGACTTTTTGGTCTCCTTAAAGCGCCACGAGGTGTCCGTATTGGTGGCCGCCACGATGTCCACGTTGTTGCCCGCCGACAGCGCCACGTCACCGTCACCCGCCACCGCCGAGCCTTTCACCCGCAGGTTGTTCCCCGCCGACACCGTCACGTTGTCGCCGCTCAGCAGCGAGCCTTTCTCCCGCGTCGCGCTGTCTTCCTCAATGGTGTGGGTGGTCTTCTTGCTGAGGAACCCTTTTTTGGTTTTGGTCTCTTCCTTAAAGTGGTAGTCGCTCTCCGTCGCCGTGGTCAGATTCACGTCGCGGCCTACCGCTACGCCGATATCCTCGCTGGCGGTCACCTGTGCGGCTTCGCTGTTCACGTCACGTCCGGCGATAATCGTGGTGTTACCACCGCTGGCAATCTCCGTTCCCTGCTGACGAACAGACTCGTCGATAACGGTTTTCTTTTTCGAGTGCGAACTGCTGCCGGTCACGGACTCTTCCGCCAGCAGACTGACATCACGTCCGGCCTGGATACCGACATTCCCTTCTGCCGCGATGCCTGCCGCCTGACTGGTAACGTCCCGCCCGGCAACCAGCGTCACGTTGTCGCCCGCTGAAACGGTGGTTCTGTCTGCGCTGCTCTGATGGCTTTCGCTGCCGCCCGTACGGCTGGTCTGTCCGTTGCCCGCCGCGTTCAGGTTCAGGTTATTGCCCGCCACCAGCTGTGCGGTTTTACCTGCGTAGATGGCGCTCGCCGTGACGTTCAGGTCGTTGCCTGCCTGCATCACCGCGTTACCGCCCGCCGTAATGCTGCTGCCCTGGTTTGAGGTGGATGACGAAGCCGTGTCTTTTTGACGCCAGAAACCTGACCGGCTGCTGCTGTCGGTTATCTGATTGGCGGCAATAGTGATGTTATTGCCTGCGCTCATACCCAGGTCGCCGCCTGCGCTCACCTTCGCCCCGGTAATGTTGATGTCGTTTGCTGCCGCCATATAAAGGCCATCGCTGGCGCTGATGGAGGCGGTTTGTCCGGCGGCGGTGCCGCTGACGTGCACGCTGCCGCGACGGCTGTCGTCGCCCACGCTCCACTGCTGTATGCGCGTCACGTTGTTGATGCTGCCGCCCACGCTTTCCAGCTGTACGGTTTTACCGCTGATGGTGGAGCCGATGTTGTTGATGTCCCCCAGCGCGCTCAGGTTCAGCCCGCCGCCCGCGCTGATGAGCCCGGCGTTGAGGTTGCTGATGCTGTTGCTGCTGTCGATGGACAGGACATTCTGCGCCGTGATGGTGCTGCCGCTGTTGGTGACGTTGCCGCCCGCCAGCTGGACGTTATTACCGCTAATCACGCTGCCGCTGTGAACGGTGACATCCTTCGGTGACAGATACACTTTCGGGACCATCACCGTCTGGCCGTTAATGGTTGCCGCTTCCCACCACAGCAGGCTGTGGTCAAGCGCGGCAACCTGCGCTGCCGTCAGCGCCACGCCGAATTTCAGGCCCAGCGCCTGCTGCTGTGTGGCTGCGCTGTCCATCAGATAGCGCATCTGGTCGAGATCGGAGCCGATGCCGTTGATATACCGACTGCCAGTCTGGTTGAGGATGGCGTTGCTGACGTAACGGGTATCGAATGCCGCGTCACCGAGGAAACGGTAATCGCGATCCGGGTTCAGCCCCAGACGGTCGAGGAAATATGCCGAGCCAAGGAACTGGTTCCGATCGGTGTAGGCACTGTTGGTCTCACGCGGTGCATCGCCAGGCTGGATGCCGAGCATGTCATAGAGTCCATCAAACAGGCTGTTGTCCACCTTCCCGAGGCCATCAAGCTTAGGGTTCACCGTTATCAGATACGGGCTATCGGGGTCGGTAGATGGCACGAAGTAACCGTTATCACCAGACGGCAGCGGATAGTTACCGCTGCTGCCGTTCTGGTCGGAAAGGGATGAACCGCCGGAGATGTCTTTCAGGGCGTCGCTCAACGCATCACGCCATTGCGGAGAAGTGACCGCCACAGTGCCCGAATCCTGGAGATCCGTTTGGGTAAGCGCACCACTGATGTCCTGCTTACTCAACGTGTTCAGCGCAGGCGTAGAGACCTGCGGGCTGAAACTGCCCGCATGGGCGGTAGTGGTTCCGTTATTGATGGTGCTGGCGAAGTTTAGGCCGACGTTGCCACCCGCCATTATCATCGAATAATACGTTTCGCCGGGTGCATACTCATTTGCCCGACCATCCAGCGTGAACTTTATGGTGTTATTTTCAAAGTCAGGGAGCAGCGGACCCAGTTCGTCGAGTGAGCCGGTAGCATAATCTCCGTTCCAGTAGGTAGCTTTCGGTTCATAACGATAGACGAAATACGTATTTTCCGTCCCCGTCTGCCAGCTCTGGTTACTCAGTTGATTGCCGGAGAGGGCGATATCACCGTTGGCCAGGATAAAGCCAGCCCTGTTTTCCAGCAAATCAGCCTGAGCCGTCAGGTTTTTGCCTGAGGAAATACGTCCTGCGGGATTATCACCGCCGATCACCGTGGTAACAGTCTGGCTATTCAGGAAACGCTGCGTCGCGTTTTCCGCAAATGGCGCATAGTAGTAAAGCGTATCAATGGTGATGTTACACGCACCATTGCCGTTGCAGGGCGTACCATGCTGATTTTCGACTTCACGCGTGAAATAGCCATAACTGCCATCCGGCATCAGGTAAAGCGGTACATCAATGGTGACACCGCCCATTCCGCTAATGACTGATGGGTTACTGGTCGTCGTTGTCGTTGCAGAAAATCCGTCCCGCTCGTTCAGCAGAAGACCGGTCTTCATGGTGATGTCACCCTGAAGGGTTTCGATATTCCCTGAGGTATTGATAATTTCCGTATTCGCGGTGCCGACTGCATTCCTCTGCATCCACAGGTTATTACCAGCAAGAATATCGCCATATATGTTGTGGATACGTGCAGCAAACAGGGAGAGATTATTGCCCGCATATATCAGCGCTGTATTAAGCAGCGTGCCTGCTGCCGTCATCGTCAGACTGCCCGCCGTACCGGTGAAGCCGTTAACGGTGATATTTTCACGCGAGGTGAGCTGCACATCTCCGCCCGCCTGAAGCGAGCCGGACGCATTCAGCAGCAGGCTCTGCGCATTGAACGTGCTGCTGCCGTTACCGGTGGTGAGCGTACCGCTGTTCGTAAATGCTCCCCCCGCGCTGAGGGCGATGGCATTACCCTGGATAACGCCGCTGTTGGTGATGGCATTTTGCGAGGAGACCGACAGCGTTTTACCTGCGGCCAGCGTTCCGGTGTTAACGAGCGCATTAACCAGCTTCAGCGTGGCGTCGCCCAGGGAAACCACCTGACCACGACCGCTGAAATTGCCAATATCGAGCAGCAGACTGCCCCCGCTATAGAGTTTACCGCTCCCGGTATCCGTGAGAGAGTCACCCGCTACCGTCAGCGAGGCAGTGCCAAGCACCGTTCCGCTGTTGGTGATGTTCCGGTATTGCACTCCCAAATCCGCACCCTGAAGCGTGCCACGGTTATCAATCGAACCGCCACGCAATTCAGCGCGGCCCGTCGCCAGGATATTTCCGCCATTCACGGCCTTCACCACATCCAGCAGCAGCGTGACGGCCTGAACCAACCCGCCGCTACCGTTTGCCAGCTCAGGCGTGGTCAGCGTGAGCTTCCCGCCAGAAAGAATTTTGCCGTCGTTCTGTAAACGGGTGGTGGCGTTCACCGTGGATTCACCACCGCCCTGCACCGTCCCCTGATTATTCAGCGTAGCGGACGACGCCTTCAGCGCGTTCTGACTCAACAGAACGCCACTGGCGGTGTTGTTCAAGGCCCCGGAAACGTTCAGCGTCAGCGCTTCACCCTGAAGCCGTCCGCTGTTGCTAAGTTGCCCGGCTGTGATTGCGGTCGTTTTACCCTGAATCTGGCCTGCGTTCGTGGCATTACCGGTATTCAGCGAAAGAACGCCAGCAGTAAGGATTTTTCCGCCAGCCTGGTTATTCAGGTTCTGGTTCAGCGCGCCAGAAAGCGCATCAACCCCGGTGATTTCACCGCTGTTTGTCAGCGTATTCCCCTTCAGCGTGAGATCCTTCGCAATCCACTGTCCGCTGTTAGCCAGCGTCAGTGCTGAGAGCGCCAGTTCACCGTTGGAGGTGATTTTGCTGCCCGTAGTGCCCGTAAGACTGCCGTTGATGTGTGCATCCAGTAAATTTTCTGCCTGGATCGCACCGCCGTTCGTAAGCGCCTGCGCATGAATAAATACCCGTTTCCCCTGCCATTGCCCTGTGTTACGCAGATCGCCGCCCGTCACAGTCAACTCACCCGCCGTCAGCAACGATCCTGATGCGTCATTCACCAGCGACAGTAGCGGTGCCGCCATCTCCAGACGAGCAGCCAGCGTCAGCGCGGCGATCCCGGTGAGCGTACCGCTGTTAGTGATACTGTCCTGATGCGCGGTAACACGGTTGCCCTGAACCGTTCCGCTGTTGCGCAGCGTATTTCCTGTGAGCGAGAGTGTGCCAGCCGATAACAGATTGCCGTTGTTAACGGTATTGACCGCATTCAGCGTAATGTCGCCCTGGCTCATCAGTTCACCAGTATTGCTGAATGCCCCGGCGGCGATGGCATCAAATGAACCGGTCGCCAGCGAACTTCCGCTGTTATGCCAGTCGCGCCCACGAATACTGACGTCCTGCCCCTGTAGCTGGCCAGCCGTGGTCAGCGTGGTACCTGAAAACGTGAGTGTCCCGGCCGTAAGCGTGCGGGAGCCAGCCAGTAAATTCAGTATCCCGGCGGTCACGGATAACGCGGTGTCCCCCTGTAAGAGACCGCGACCGTCGAGACGATCGGCATTCAGCGCCAGCGTGTTCCCCACGATACTGCCCGCGCTGGTCACGGATTGTGCCGTGATACGGTTTGCCCCCTGCGCCAGCAGCAGGCCTCCTGCGCTGTTATTCAGCGTGCCGTAATCAACAAGGAGTGACGCGCCGCTCAACTCACCGCTGTTGGACAGGCGCGAGCCGGAAAGGGACAGCCCGGCATCGCTGGTGATAATGCCGCTGTTTTTCACGTCAGAAACTGAAAGGGTGAGTGATGCCGGGCTGTACAGCACGCCGCTGCTGCGGTTATCCAGCAGATGAGTGACCAGCGACAGCGTCTGTCCCGCGTGGATCAGACCACTGTTAATGACTACAGGGCTGTTGACGGCGAGCGAGGACGCCGTCAGCGTCCCGCTGTTATTGAGATTGCGGGTTTCAATCTTCAGGGATGACGCTGAGGATTTTCCCCCGTGACTGAGAGCGTCAGTGGCGTTCAGGATAAGACCGTCTTTCGCCGCCTGTGTACCATCAAGCTGCGCATTCTGTACGTCCACGCTGACGCGGTTACCCTGCGTCTGTGCCGTTGCCGTGGTTGTCAGGCTGTGACCCCGAACGTTCACCGAGCCGCCCGCGCTGGTTTCACCTTCAAGGGTGGTTTCGGAATTGTTCAGCGCCAGATCCCCATCGCTGTGGGTGACTGACTTTTCGGTGGAGATGAACGCGTCTGCTGAGCTGGTAAGCCCCCTGGCACCGGAAAGCGTGCCGCGGTTTGTCACCTGCGCTGCCTTCAGCGTCAGCGTGTCATCGCTGATGAGCGTGCCGCTGTTTTCCAGTTTACCGCTCGCGATAACGGTCGCTTTGCCTTTCGCGCCAGTATCACCAGACAGCGTGGCGTTGCGTGCGTTGATACCCAGCGTGGAAGCGCTTGTCAGTGTACCGGTACTGGTAATGTCGGTTCCTGATACGTTCAGGCTGTTACCCTGGACGGTGCCGGTGTTGCTGAATGTCCCGGTCTTCACCGAAGCATCCGCACCTGCGGACAGCATCCCGCTGTTGATCAGGTTCCCCGCGTTAATGGCAAGGGATTTTCCGGCGGTGGTACTGCCTTTCAACTGGGTATTCCCTGACGTAGTGAGAGCGATATTTCCGCTGGCGCTGGTTTTGCTGCTGCTCTCCTGAGCCAGCGTCTGAGCGCTTAGCGTGATATCTGAGGCGCTTACGTTTCCGTGCTGCGCCAGCTCACCGCCTTTCACTGACAGCTGCTGACCCGCGACGACAGAGCCGTTAAGCACAGCACGCTGTGACGCCTCCAGCGAAATATTGCGTGACGCAGTCAGTTGCGTCCCGGTTTCCAGCGTTTTCGCGTTCACCGTGGCATCCTGCCCGGCGATATTTTTACCCTTAAGCGCCGCGTTTTCTGCAACGTTAACGGTAAGGTTACGACCAGCACCGGTCTGGACATCCGCACTCTGCGTGAGATTTTTTGCCGTCAGCGTGGTGTCGGTTGCCGCCGTGAAAGCACCGCCGTTTTGCGTGAGTTTACCGTCGGTTGCTAACTGGAGGTTTTTCTCGGCGGCGATATGGGCCTGGTCAAGCGTCAGGGCCGTCTGCCCGGAAACCGTCAGATTGCCCCCGGCTTTATGGTCGCCGGTTAGCGTCACCTCTTTCGCAGAAACGCGGGTGCTGCCGCTGGCAAGCGTGTTTTTCAGCACCACTTTCCCCGCGCTGCTGAGCGTAATATCACCCTGCCGCGCATTCAGGTTCCCCAGGTTTACCCCCAGCCCTGTTTCGCTGGACACCAGACGAATGCGGTTAGCATACATTCCGCCCAGCGCCCCCGTGTCTACCGCCACCTTCGGCGCGTTCCCTTCCCCTTTTAAGGCGCTGATACTGCCGTCTGCCGCGACGCGGTTCGCCCCGGCGATCACGCGCACCGCTTTCGCATGCAGCTGGGCATTGATCTCGGTCGCGCGGGAAATAATCGATACGGCATCGCTCTGGCTACCATCCAGCCCTGCGCCCTCAATGGTGACCACACCTTTAGTCACGTCAAGCGATTGCAGCCTGCCGCTGGCGTCGAGTACCGGTTTCCCCGTGGTGAGTGTCGCATTCGGCGTATTAATAAATCCGCAGCCGTTACAGGTGATACCGTAGGGGTTCGCCACAATAACGTTTGCCGCCTTGCCCGCCACTTCGGTGTAGCCCTGCAACTGTGAGCGGTTAGCACCGGTGACTTCGTTGATGATCCCTTTGGCTTCCTGCCCGGCTTTCAGGTTGGGGTTGTTCTGGATAATCCCGCCAAGCTGGGTCTGGTTCAGCTGTCCTGTGGCGTTATTCAGGATCAGCCCTTCTTTGCCGACGTTGTAATCGTTGTATTTATTATGGGAAATACCGGACTGATTCGGCGTAGCAATGTTCACGACCGGAACACCGTTGGCCGCCTTATCCATCTGCGTATTTCCGGACGGGGCGATCGTGGCAGCCACCGCAGGCAGCAGCGGCTGGGTGGCCAGCAATACGCTCAGTAATGCGCTAAGCGCACGCTGTGAAAAACGAATCTGATCCTTTTCCATCATCCCTGTCCCTTAAAAAGCCACTGAAAAACGGTAATACATCACGAGGTGGTCCGGTGCCAGCCAGTCCGGATAGTCCACCGGCGTGCCGACGGTAAACTGACTTGAATACCAGCGATTCGTCGCGGTAAGCCCCAACGCGGTTCCCCACAGCGTGCCGGAGGCGTAGCGATCCAGGCCGTCCTTCTTCAGCCAGCCGCCGTCAATTGCGGCAAGCACACCAACATCACCAATCCACGGCAGCGTAAAGAGCGACCAGTTCAGCTCGTTTCGCCAGTAGCCGCCGTTATCGCCGGAGATATACTGCTCCTTAAAGCCCCGAACGGACGTTTCGCCGCCCAGCGTCAGACGCTCACTGCCGTACAACCTGTCCGGCGACCACTGAAAATAGACGCTGGTGAGCCACCAGAGTTTGTCCGCCAGCGGACGCTGAAAGCTGCCGTTCAGGCTCCATTTACGGAATTCTGCTTTTGGCACATCACCCTGCTTGTCGCTATCGTCTTCCGCACCAAACCATGGTACGCCCTGCGTAAAGGTTGGGTTCAGGGTCGCGACGCCCGAAGCGATTTTTTGAGTGTGGTTAATGCCCAATGACAAACTGGAGAGCTTACGGCTGCTGGTAGCCAGCAAAACATCATCAAGATAGTTGCGGTTGATGCGGTGAGTGATGCCCGCCGACACGCCGGTTTTGATATCGCCATTGCGGAACAACACCCAGGAGCCCGTCAGACGGTGCGTTTCGGTATCCCCCGTCGACCGCCAGAAGTAGCCGTTATTATCAATAGTGCTGAGGTAGTTGCTCCAGCTGTAGCTGTAGTCCAGCAATCCGTAGCCGTAAGGAATGCTTACGCCCGCTGCAAAATTTTGAGCATCCTTACTGTTGGAAAAATCACTGCTGCGCCCGCCGCTGATAAACCACTTATCCGCCAGCCCCAGCAGGTTATTTCCGTACAACGCGCCATTAAGCTGACCGGTCCCGGTACTCTTTTGCCCGCTGTTATCAAAACTGACAGAGCCGCTGAGCGGGAACTCTGGCGTGGCGGTCAAATTGACCACCGAGTAGCCCTGCCTGTCGCCAGGCAAAATTTCAATTTCAACGGGCCGCTGACGTACCCGGTTGAGCTGTTCCATGCCCTGTTCGATATCGCGCAGGTTAAGGATCTTCCCTTCAAGCCCAGGGAAGGTCATTTTCAATGTGCGGTCCGGCACGCCTTCGAGGCGAATGTGCTGAAGCTTTCCTTCCAGCACGGCAAGATGGAGTACGCCACCGGAGAGATCCTGCTCGGTTAAAAACGCGCGGCTGGTGATATAACCCCGGCTGATGTACCAGTCAGAAACCGCGTCAGTCAGCCGGGTGAGACGAGCCATATCAAGGCACTGGTTAATCCAGGGGGCGGTCAAACGGTTTTTGGCAGAAGGTGAGAGCAGCGTCGCGCCCGACAGCTCAATGCGGCGAATGACGAAACAGGGTCCTTGCGGCGTGAAGGCGTCGTCTGGCGTAACGGGACGCGGCACGATCGCGCTGCGCTCAAGCTCTTCACGCTGACGCTGGTTTTCATCGAGCAACTGCTGCTGCTGTTGTTGAATGGTATTACGGTCAGCCGGGGACAATGGAGCAGCCAGTGCAGCACCGGATACCAGCAGGGTAACACCTGCCAGCGCGTTGATTATCGCCGTTTTCCCTAACATTACTGCCGCTCCTGCGTAAAGTCCGTTTGCAAACTTGACTGTTAAAAAATGAGCAACTTATGTCAGGAAGGTAACCGATGTAAACAGATGTAAATGAGATTCAGATTATTTCAAGATACTTTCAGAGTTTTCAGTGTGTTTATCCGATCGTCCGCAAAAAGAGAGAGCGTGACTGTGCAAGACAAAATGGACTCGTCATATCGCTAAAGAAATCCCCCATCGCGCCGATCATCATCCGTGTGTATTATTTCCTGTAGCTTTTACAACAACTAACCTTAACTCAAATACTTAAGCGCCAGAGCGAAAGGCATCATGAGCACACCGATCAAACGGCTTGAAATCATTAAAAATGCCATCGAACTGGAAGATGACGACATCATCCAGAGCCAGCTGACGCGGCTGAAAAATGAAGCGTTTGACGAGGAGCTACAGGCAATCGTCGTGGCGCTTGAGAATAAGAACTACACCGCAGCCATCAGGGCTATCACCGCCTGGCTGCAAAGCCAGCGTGCCGTTACCCCGTGGCGTGACCCACAGCTGGCGGCCAGCAAGCTGGAGCTGAAAGCCCTGGAAGAGCGTCTGCGCGATCTGATTGACCGCCGTAACGCCCGGGTACAGCAGCTTGATGAGTTCAACGATCTCTATTTCTCCCGTCTCGGGCCGCTGATGCAGCAGATCCTCGCCCTGCGTAAAACGCTGGCAGAGCTAAACCTGCGTCGTCAGCAGGCGGAGGCGCGTCGTCGGGAGGAGGATTACCGCCGCTGCCAGGGCTATATGGCGCAGGCCGTGGAGGTGCTGGCAACACTCACCCGGCGCTGGCGAGATCTGCCTGCGGATTCCGTCCAGGCGGCAGAGGCGCGCAAGCATCTTCAGCAGCAAAGCAATCTGATTGCCAACCTGCTGGCCGAAGCGATGGAGCTGGAGCACGGTTTAACGCGTGAAGAAGAGCCTGCACGTCAGGCGCGCGATGAGGCCAACGAGGAGTACAAGAAGTATCGCGAACAGCACCATGATGCCGAAGTTCGCCTGCGCAAAGGCAAAGATCTCTCCGAAGAGGATCGGAACGAACTGAAGCGGCTCTGGCGTCAGGCGAGCAAGCTATGCCACCCGGATCTGGTTGCCGATGATTTAAAAGAAGAAGCCAACAGGATGATGGTGCAGCTCAACCAGGCCAAACAGCGCGGCGACGTGAAGGCCATTCGCTCGCTGGTCGCCCGTCTGCAACAAGGGTTCGAACCGATGATGGCGAGCGACAGGCTGAACGACCTGGAACGTATTCGCAAAAAGATGGCGCAGGTGCGTGAGCAAATCGACACCCTGGTGAACGAGCTGGCAGAGCTGGAGAAGGAAGAGTCCTGGCTGCTCGTCTCGTCGCTCAGCAATATGGAAGCCTACTTCGCCCAGCAGGAGAAAGCGCTGAAAGAGGTATGCGCCTCGCTCGAACTTCAGGTGAGCGAAGCGCAGCTTGATCCCGCAGCCTGATTATTTAGCGTGCCAGTATGCGCTGGCACGCACCAGCTGTGGGTCAATATCGTCGGTGTCAAACTGACGGCTCAGGCGTTTCACCACCTTTCCTTCCCCGGTCAGCCAGATAAAGTAATCCTCGTCCGGCACGGTCAGCGCGGCAAGATGGTCCGCTACCGCCTGCTCGTTGTGGCCGATAACCCAGGTGATGTTGAACCCGCTCAGATGCGCCAGATAGTCCTGGTACGCCGCATCGCCCACGGTGACGATGGCGTGGATCGCCGGGCGAACAGGCAGTTTTGCGATGCCTTCTAAACGGCGGCGCAGCGCGGGCATGCCGGATTCGTCGCACACGTACAGCTGCCAGGCGTAATCTTCCGGCACCACCAGCGAACCGCGCGGACCGCCGATGGTCAGCTTATCGCCCTCCTTCGCCTCTGTCGCCCAGTGGCTGGCAATGCCGCCATCATGTATGAAGAAGTCGAGCGCCAGCTCATGTTTTTCGTCATCGTACAGCGGGGTATAGTCGCGCGCCTGCGGACGTACGCCGTCGCCCCAGTCGATGCCTTCATCGGTCACGACAGGCGGCACGAAGGTGGTGCCCGGTGCCGGGAAAAAGACCTTGGTGTGGTCGTCAAAGCCGCGAGAGCTAAAGCCCTCCAGCGCCTCGCCGCCTAACACTATGCGCTGAAATCCGGCGCTGACTCGCTCAGTGCGCAGCACGTTCAGCTCACGAAAACGCAGATCATTACGGACACGTTGAGGGTAACGGGTAGATGCCATGTTGATGCCCTTCTCAGGTGAATACGATATATCGGAATGATTTTTTAATGATAATGATTGCTATTAACTCAGAAAGCAAGATTTTTTAGATTGCATCTGAATATATCTTAGATATAGTTTAGATATATCAAATTGAGGAAAAAACATGCGACACGAACACGAGGGCGGCGGACGTCGGCCACGATTTTTTGGCCATGGCGATCTGCGGCTGGTGATCCTGGATATCCTGACCCGTAACGCGAGCCATGGTTACGAATTGATAAAAGAGATCGAGAACCTGACGCAGGGACATTACACGCCAAGCCCTGGCGTGATCTACCCGACGCTGGATTATTTACAGGATCAGACGTTTATCACCATTACCGAGGAAGAGAATGGCCGTAAGCGGATTGCGATTAACGCCGCAGGACAGCAATGGCTGGATGACAATCGGGAACAGCTGGAACAGATCCAGACGCGAATCAAAGCGCGTTCTGTCGGTTTTCAGCTACGCAAAAACCCGCAGATGAAGCGGGCGCTGGATAATTTCAAAGCGGTTCTGGACCTGAAGGTAAACCAGGGGGAACTCAGCGACGCGCAGCTCAAACAGATTATCGGCGTGATTGACCGTGCGGCGCTGGAGATCTCCCAGCTGGATTAAGCCAGCACGCTGTTGCTCACGCGGAACACGCGGACCAGCTCTTTCAGATGCATCGCCTGTTCGTTAAGGGATGCCGCCGCCGCAACGGACTCCTCCACCAGCGCGGAGTTCTGCTGGGTGGTGGCGTCTATCAGGCCAATGGCGCTGTTGATCTGCGAGATGCCTTCCGTCTGCTCGTGGCTGGCCTGGCGAATTTCACGCAGGATTACGTCCATCTCCTCCACGTTACCGACCATCCCGTTGATAAGCCCGCTGGCTTTCTCCACAAGGTTCATGCCGTCCTGCGTCTGGCTTGTGGAACTTTCGATCAGCTGACGGATTTCACTCGCGGATGTTGCACTTTTCTGCGCAAGCTGGCGCACTTCCCCCGCCACCACCGCAAAGCCGCGACCATGCTCACCCGCGCGCGCCGCTTCGACCGCCGCGTTGAGCGCCAGTATGTTTGTCTGGAAGGCAATGGCGTCGATCAAGTCGATAATGTCGGACATCCTGTTCGATGTTTCGTTAATCAGGCGCATTTTGCTGGTGACCTGCTTCATCATCTCACCGTTGTTTTTCACCACGGCAGCCGCATCGGCAGACAGGTTCGTCGCCTCTCCGGTGTGCGACGCGGTGTTCTTCACCGTGGCGGTGATCTGCTCCATCGACGCGGCCGTCTGTTCAACGGAACTGGCCTGCTCCTCCGTGCGCGCAGCCAGATCCTGGTTGCCCGCGACAATCTGCGCGGCGGCGCTGGAGATGTTTTCCGATCCGGTTTGCACCTGCTGCACAATCTCCAGCAGACGCGTTTTCATCTCCATCAGTGCGGTGAGTAGCAGTCCGGTTTCATCTTTACCGTGCGAGGTAATGCTGCCGGTGAGATCGCCCTCGGCAATGGCTTGTGCAAAATTCACCGCGTCGTTCAGCGGGCGGGTAATGGATCGCACAATGAACCAGCCAATCACGCTGGCTGCCGCGACGCTGAAAAGCGTAATCAGGATCAACAGGAGACGATTGGTGCGGAAATCACCTTCCACCTGCGCGCCCGCATGCTGCATTTCCTGATCCTGGATCGCAATCAACGCCTGCACTTTCGCTTTGTAGGACTGTTGCAGATTCAGGGTGTTGGTCATCATCTCGTTTACCGCGCCCGCACGATCGTTATTCTGCACGGCCTGCAAAATGCGGTAGCGCGAGTCAAGATACTGCTGGCGTACGCCGTGGATATCCGCCAGCACCTGTTGGGATTTTTTATCCTTGAGATCGTTGTCCAGCTCGCTCAGGATGGCGGTGATGCGCTCGCTGATCGCCTTCATACGCTGCTCTGATTGCGCCGTGTACGTCCCCTGTTCGTCCAGCAGCATGAGCTGCTGTGTGCTGATAAATTCCTGGAAGTTGTCGATTAACTGGTTCGCTTTTACCGTGGTTGGATAGTCGCTGGTAAGGATGGTTTGCATTCCATTGTTGGCCCGATTCAGGCTCATCAGAGACAAACTTGCGCTGACGACCATCAGGACAATAAATAATCCAAACGCCAGAAATAATTTCGTGCCGATCTTTACGTCATGTATGAACATATTTACCCCATCGATGTGATTATTTCTCAGACGATCGCTGTTATCGGTAGCAAACTCGCTAACTTTATGACTTTGATCGTTTTTTTATTTATCACTCGCAATGAAGCCGGGGCGCAGGAATTAAAAACCGGTCATTTTTTTTAGTTAATTAATATTTCATTAACAACATAACGTATTCTGAAAAACAAAAAAGCCGTTTACCCCGGGGGAATAAACGGCTTTATCAAAGCATGCATTTCTTAATGAAGCACGGTAACCGCATCTTCAAGACGTCCGGCCCGGTGCTTAACCATCGCGGAAATCTGCGAGCTCTCTTCCACCAGGTCAGCATTTTTCTGCGTAATGCTGTCCAGCTCAGCCACAGCACGGGTTAGCTCTGTCAAGCCTGTCGCCTGCTCGGAGGTGGAGTGGCTGATCTGCGCGATAAGCTGCGTGACGTTTTTCACCTGCTCGACAATATCATCCATGGTACGCCCCGCGGCGTGGACCTGATCGGCGCCCGACTGCACTTTGCTGGCGCTGGCGTCGATCAGCTTGCGAATATCGTTCGCCGCATTCGCGCTGCGGCTGGCAAGATGACGCACTTCCCCCGCCACCACCGCAAAGCCTTTCCCCTGCTCGCCCGCGCGTGCCGCCTCAACTGCGGCGTTCAGCGCCAGAATATTGGTCTGGAAAGCGATGTCATTGATAAGCGAGGTAATAGAGCCAATGCGCTGGGTACTGTCGGCAATGTCATCCATGGTTTTCACCACGGTCTGCATCACGGTGCCTCCCTGCGTGGCCGCGCTGCTGGCAGCCATCGAGAGCTTGTCGACTTCGGCTGCGGTCTCAGAATTACTCTGCACCGACGCCGCCATCTGGTTCATTGTCGCCACGGTCTGCTGCACGTTAGCCACGGTCTGGCGCGTGCGGTCGTTGAGATCTTCATTGCCCTGCGCCAGCCTGTCGCTGCCGTCACGCACGCTTACCACCTGGCTGGAAACGTCGTTGATAAGCCAGCGGCACATCAGCCCCAGCTGGCCGACGGCCCGCAGCGTCAGCCCCAGTTCATCGCTACGGTTAAGATGCTGAACGCTGTTACGCTCGCCGGTAGCGACCCTGAGCGCCTGCCGTGCGACGTTTTCCACCGGGCGAACAATCTGCTGTTCAAACACCAGGGTGCCGAGCAGCATGACCACGGCAGCCGCCACCAGCGAAGCCCAGCCCGCAGCACTGGCAACCAGCGTTGCGGCCATCACCGCAAACAGTCCCGCCATCACGCTACGTACGCGCCAGCGCAGCGGCATCGCCGGTAATTTGCCGAGCCAGCCCTTGCGCACCACCAGCCCTTTATGGATCCGTTTTTTGCAGCGTCCTTCGTTGAGCGCCTGATATAGCGGCTCCACCGCGGCTATCTCGTCCCGTGTGGCGCGGGTACGAATGGACATATAGCCCGTCATCTGACCATTACGCACCATCGGTACCGCATTCGCGCGTACCCAGTAGTGATCGCCATTTTTACGCCGGTTTTTGACAATCCCGCTCCAGGGCTCGCCTTTTTGCAGCGTGTACCACATGTCGGCAAACGCCGCTTTCGGCATATCCGGGTGGCGCACAATGTTGTGCGGCTGCCCGAGCAGCTCCTGGAGCGAAAAGCCGCTCACTTGCACAAAGGTGTCATTGGTGTGGGTCATGTAGCTGTGGAGGTCGGTGGTCGACATAAGCGTGGTGTCATCGTCCAGCGGATATTCATTCTGGGTGACGTAGTCAGGAGAGGACATAGTGAGCATCCCTTGCAGGTTATTTGAATGTTAATTTTGTGGCTTATGTTTTTTCGGCGATAAAAAATTTATCTTTAGTTGTTAAATATGATTGAGATCGCAAATCTCGGTTAAACCGCACTTTTCGTACGCTTTTCTAATTAATTGATTTAAAATACTTTCGCGCCGAAACTACCCACAAAGCATGATCCCCCGATGCACACTTAAGTTGCACGCTCTGCCCTACGCCAGTGCAATTGACGAAACCCCATCCCCGGCTCGTTATCCCTTATCCCGCGCGGCGCGCAATGGCATGATTAAATATTGCGCAACTTTGATTTCACCTGGCGTTTATCCCGATTTTTGTTAAGGCATCTGAGGTGGCGTAATCCCTGCAATACTTAACTCAGTATCATGTGATACGCGATCCCCGGGAGCATATTTTGAACAGGTTACCTTCCAGCGCCTCGGCTCTTGCCTGTACCGCGCACGCACTGAATCTCATCGAGAAGCGAACACTTGATCATGAGGAGATGAAACAACTTAACCGAGAGGTCATTGATTACTTTAAAGAGCATGTGAATCCTGGTTTTCTGGAGTATCGCAAATCTGTTACCGCCGGCGGGGATTACGGAGCCGTAGAGTGGCAAGCGGGAAGTCTGAATACGCTTGTCGACACCCAGGGACAGGAGTTTATCGATTGCCTGGGTGGTTTTGGTATTTTCAACGTGGGGCACCGTAATCCAGTTGTGGTTTCCGCCGTACAGAATCAACTTGCGAAACAACCTCTCCATAGCCAGGAGCTGCTCGACCCGCTTCGCGCCATGCTCGCGAAAACGCTGGCGGCGCTCACGCCCGGCAAGCTGAAATACAGCTTCTTCAGCAACAGCGGCACCGAATCTGTCGAGGCGGCGCTCAAGCTCGCCAAAGCGTACCAGTCGCCGCGCGGGAAATTCACCTTTGTCGCCACCAGCGGCGCGTTCCACGGGAAATCCCTGGGCGCACTGTCGGCGACCGCCAAATCCACCTTCCGTAAACCGTTTATGCCGCTGCTGCCGGGCTTCCGCCATGTGCCGTTCGGCGACATCAACGCCATGCGCACCGTGCTCAGCGAATGCCGTAAAACCGGCGACGACGTGGCGGCGGTGATCCTGGAGCCGATTCAGGGCGAAGGCGGCGTCATCCTGCCGCCGCAGGGCTATCTGCCCGCCGTGCGTCAGCTGTGCGATGAATTTGGCGCGCTGCTGATCTTCGACGAAGTGCAGACCGGAATGGGACGCACCGGCAAGATGTTCGCCTGCGAACACGAGAACGTTCAGCCGGACATTCTGTGCCTGGCGAAAGCACTCGGCGGGGGCGTGATGCCGATTGGCGCGACGGTGGCAACGGAAGAGGTATTCTCGGTGCTGTTCGACAACCCGTTCCTGCACACCACCACCTTCGGCGGTAACCCGCTGGCCTGCGCGGCCGCGCTGGCGACCATCAACGTGCTGCTGGAGCAAAACCTGCCTGCGCAGGCGGAGCAGAAAGGCGACATGCTGCTGGACGGCTTCCGCCAGTTGGGGCGTGAGTACCCGGATCTGGTACAGGATGCGCGCGGGAAAGGGATGCTGATGGCGATTGAGTTCGTTGATAACGAAACCGGCTATAGCTTCGCAAGCGAGATGTTCCGCCAGCGGGTACTGGTGGCGGGAACGCTCAACAACTCGAAAACCATCCGCATTGAGCCACCGTTGACGCTCACCATTGAGCAGTGTGAGCAGGTGCTGAAGGCGGCGCGTAAGGCGCTGGCGGCGCTGCGGGTGAGTGTGGAAGAGGCGTAAAAAACGCCGGGTGGCGCTACGCTTACCCGGCCTACAACATACTGCATATGCACGCCGCCGGGCTGCTTTTTATCGGTGAAACTCCGCCACCGTCATAGTGAAGCGAAGCACGGTATCGCCTTTATTGGCATAGCCGTGCGCCGCTTCCGTTTTCGCCACCGCCGACGCGCCAGCATTAACCTGTGCCACCGTCTCGTCCACCGTCAGGGTTAATACGCCTTCGTTCACGTGCAGCAGTTCAAACGTTCCCGCCGGATGCCCCGGAGAGGTGAACGTCTCTCCCGGATGCATCTCCCACTGCCACAGCTCAATCATGTCCGGGCCTGCGGTGCCTGCCAGCAGTCTGGCGTAACCGCCCTGTGCGCCCTGCCACAGAACCGGGATCGCCTCTTCCTGAATAATGTGTACCTGCGGCTCGCTGGAGACGTTAACGATATCTGCCACCGAGACGCCAAGCGCGGCGGCCAGTTTGCACAAAATGGCAATGCTGGGGTTGGCAGCCCCTTTTTCGATCTCCACCAGCATGCCTTTGCTGACGCTGGCGCGGCGGGAAAGCTCGTCCAGCGACAGCTTTTTCTCTTTCCGCCAGCTGCGGATACGGTTCGCCACGGCCAGGCTTACCTGGGCAACATCGGCGCCCGCTTCGGTCATTATATTGACTTTATCAGTCATTGGTCACTACCATGGTATAAAACAGTCAATACAGGATTATTTATGTCTCTTGTAACACCGTCAATAGATTCGCGTCTTGTCGGGATCGCGCCCGGCTTTCGGGCGTTGAGCATTCAGGTGGAAGCCGCCCCGATTACCCAACCGGAGGTTGCGCCCGCCGCGCTGGCGCAGGCCTGCCAGCAGATGCTCAATGATGATGTGCCCTGGGCAGAAAATCACCTCGCCGCCTGGGATGAGGTGTTTAAAGCCTTTGGTGCAAAACCCAAACGCACGCCCTGCTCGGCCTCGGCCCTGCGCAAGCGCGTGATGAGAGACGGTTCGCTGCCGCCGCTCGACCCGGTGGTGGATATCTATAATGCCATCAGCATCCGCTACGCTATTCCGGTGGGGGGAGAAAATCTGGCGGCTTACTCGGGTGTGCCGCGCCTGACGCTGGCCGACGGCAGCGAGCCGTTTGATACCTTCAAAGAGGGTGAGCCGGTCGTCGAAAATCCGGAGCCTGCCGAAGTTATCTGGCGTGACGATCTCGGCGTCACCTGCCGCCGCTGGAACTGGCGACAGGGGATACGCACGCGTCTGGACAGCCAGGCGCAGTCCATGTGGTTTATTCTCGAAAGCCTGCCGTCGATGCCGCTGGCAGCATTACAGGAAGCTGGCGATGAGCTGGTGAGCAATCTGCAAAAGCTGATGCCGGGCGCGACGGCGCGTGTTCAGTTGCTGGAGCTGGCGTGAACAACGCCGGGTGGCGCTTCGCTTACCCGGCCTACAAATACTGCATATGTAGGCCCGGTAAGCGCAGCGCCACCGGGCAAAGCCGCTACTCCGGCAACAGCCCCACAAAACAGCGTTTTTTGCGCGGCTCTGACATCAGCTCCTCCAGCTTATCCACGCAGGCCAGATAGTGCGGGGTTTGCTTGTGCGCCAGCACCGCCTCTTCGTCTTTGTAGGCCTCATAAATAAAGAACCGGGTTTTCACCCTGGGGTCCTGCAACACGTCAAAGCGCAGGTTTCCCGGCTCCCTGATCGCCCCCTCATGGTTGGCGCGAAATACCTCCAGAAACTCATCCACCCGCTCGGGCTTGATGTTGATCTCCACTAACGTCACGTTCATTTTGCTTCTCCCTGTTTCTCTTCCTGCCAGAACTGGAACGCCTCCCGGGCGCTCATGTTCTCGTGTACCACTTTCTTCACCGCCTTCAGCATGGCGAGCGGCGCGCTGGACTGGAAGATATTGCGCCCCATGTCCACGCCCGATGCCCCCTGGTCGATCGCGCGCCAGCACATCTCCAGCGCCTCATGCTCCGGCAGCTTTTTGCCCCCGGCGATGACAATCGGCACCGGGCAACTGGCGGTCACTTTTTCAAAGCCCTCGTCCACGTAGTAGGTTTTGACGAACTGCGCCCCCATTTCGGCGGCGATGCGGCTGGCAAGCGAGAAATAACGCGCGTCACGCGCCATCTCTTTACCCACGCCCGTCACCGCCAGCGTCGGCATGCCGTAGCGCGCGCCCGCGTCCACCAGCTTGATGATGTTGTTGATCGACTGATGCTCAAACTCGCTGCCAATGTACACCTGCGCCGCCACCGCGCAGACGTTCAGGCGCAGGGCGTCCTCCATCGCCACCGCCACGCACTCGTTCGACAGCTCGCCCAGAATCGAGTTACCGCCGGAGGCGCGCAGCACCACCGGTTTGTTCGTCGCGGCGGGCACCTGGCTCCTGAGAATACCGCGGGTGCACATCAGCACGTCGGTTTCGCCAAACAGCGGCGCGATGGAGAGGTCGATACGCTCCAGGCCGGTGGTCGGCCCCTGAAAGTAGCCGTGGTCAAAGGCCAGCATCACCGTGCGGTTGCTCTGCGGGTTGAAGATGCGCGCAAGCCTGGACTGCATGCCCCAGTCCAGCGAGCCGCAGCCCTTCAGGGTGTACGGCACATTCTGCTGCGGCGTGCCGATGCCAAAATCCTTGCCGTCTTTGATGTCGTCTAAATCAGCCATTTGCTCCCCCGTCAGAAATCGTATTTATTGATGTTCTCTTTGGTGAACACCACGCGCTCCGGCAGCAGGACGATGCCGTTGCCCTTCGCCTCATACTGGTAGCCCTGCACGCTGTTCGGCTCGACCTTCAGCGCGCCAATCTCTTTTACGTCCACGCTGTCGCCGACGTTAAGATCGCCTTTTTTCAGCAGACGATCGGCGACATTGACCGCAATTTTGCCCTGTTGTACGACATCCCACAGGCCGAAGGCTTTCACCGTGCCGCGCTCAACATACGGACGCATCACGTTCGGCGTGCTGAAGCCGACAATCGCCACCCCTTCCCGCTTCAGATTCTCCGCCGCCTGCGCCGCCGCAGGCAGCGCGTTGGCATCCGGGGCGATAATCGCATCCAGATCAGGATACGCCTTTAAGATCCCCTCGGCGGTTTGCAGGGATTTGGTGGCGTCGTTATAGCCAAACTGGGTAGTGACGATCTGCCACTGGGGGTGTTCTTTCTCGATTTTGGCCTTCGCCTCTTTCACCCACTGGTTCTGGTCGGTGACGGTCGGGCTGGAGTAGAAGAACGCCACTTTGGCATTCGGTTTGGTGACCTGCTTGCCCGCCATCTCCACCAGCAGGCCACCCAGCTGTTCCGGCGTCCCCTGGTTGATGTAGATGCTGCGGCACTCCGGTTTGGTGTCGGAATCCCAGGTCAGAACCTTGACGCCGCGCTGCATCGCGCGCTTCAGCGCCGGGCAGAGGCCGTCCGGCGACACGGCGGAAACGATGATGGCGTTATAGCCCTGATTGACGAAGTTATTGATGAGCTGCACCTGGCCGGAGACGCTCGGCTCGGTCGGGCCGTCGTAGGTGACGTCCACGCCAAGATCTTTCCCCGCCTCTTTCGCGCCGTTGCCGCCGCTGGTGAAGAAGCCCACGCCCACCAGCTTCGGGATAAAGGCAATGCGATCCGCCGCCTGCGCCGAAGCGAAGCTGAGGGCCATTGCCAGAACGAGCAGTTTTGTTTTCATCTTACGCTCCGGATAGTTTTCTGAAGAGAGATCGCACCCATTCGCGGTGCAGACTCAACGAACGTCCCATCACCACCACAACCAGCAGCGCCCCTGACAGCGCGCTCGACACCTGGTTGGGGATGCCGACCATCTGTAACCCCTGTTGCAGGTAGCCCACCAGCAGCGCCGCCAGCGCCGTACCGACAACCGAACCTGACCCGCCGTAGATATTGGCGCCGCCAAGCACGGCGGCGGTAAGCGCGGGCATCAGCAAATCGCGCCCCAGATCCGAGCGCGCGGAACCGAAATAAGAGACCATCACCAGCGCGGCAATCGCCGAGGCCACGCCCACCAGGCCGTACAGCGCGTAGGGCATGCCGTTCACCGACAGCGCCGCATAGCGCGCCGCGCGCGGGTTTTGCCCAATTAAAAACAGATGACGACCAAAGCGCCCGCGATGGGTAATCAGCCAGAAGAAAGCGGTAATCACCGCAAACAAAACCAATGGGATCGGCAGACCCACCACCGTGAGGTTAGCGAAGGCCGTAAAGCTGTCCGGGAAGCCGCCGATGCCCTCGTAGCCCGTCGCCCCCGCCATGCCGGAGAGCAGCAGCGCCCCGCCGCCGTAGAGGTAGAGCGTACCGAGGGTGATCACTAACGGGCTAATGCCGGTGTAGTGGATCAGCGCCGCATTCAGCAGCCCGCACAGCAGTCCCAGCAGCAGCGTCAGCGGAATAGCAACTGCCATCGGCCACCCGGCCTGCATCATCACCCCCAGCGCGATGGCGCACAGGCCGATGGTCGAGCCGAGGGAGATATCGATCCCGCCGCTGATAATCACAAGCGTGAGCGGCAGCGCCACAATGCCGATGCAGATGAAGTCGCTGGTGCTGAACAGCAGCATGTTGATGTCGAGCATGCGCGGGTTGAGGGCACCAAAGAGCAGGATCTCCAGCACCAGTAAAATGAGCAGCGCGCTTTCCCAGTTAAGCCTCATTTACGCCACCTCTTTTTTGCATTCTGGAAATGGGGTAACGTGCTTTCCCCCTTTGTTACCCGGCTGGAAGCGGCTGTATTTCAGCGCTCGCTGATGTTTTGAGAGCGCCTGACGCAGACGTCCGTCGAGCACCAGCACGCCCAGCAGCACCAACCCGGCGATAAAGTCGTTCCACCACGCTGGCAGCCTGAACAGCACCAGCACGGTATCGATTTGGGTGAGGAAAAACGCGCCGAGGAAGGCGCCGACCAGCGTACCCGTGCCGCCCAGCAGCGAAATGCCGCCGAGCACGCAGGCGGCGATGGCCTTCATCTCCAGCCCGCTGCCGGTCTGGTTGGGCACAAAGCCAATCTGCGCGGCAAAGACAATCCCGGCGCAGGCCGCCAGCATGCCGTTGAGGGTAAAAGCGAGCATACGGGTGCGGTTCACCGCCACGCCCAGCTGCCGCGCGGCGGCGAGGTTATCTCCCACCGCGTAGAAATCACGCCCAAAGGCGGTGCGCGACAGCGTCCACGCGCCTGTGGCCGCGATAATCAACACCAGCATGCCGAGCGGCGAAATGCCGACGGCGGCTGGCTCAGAGAGGGATTTCAGCCCCGGCGGCAGCCCCTCAATCCACTTTCCGCCGGTCCAGAGCAGCATCGCCCCGCGGTACAGCCCCAGCGTGCCGAGGGTGGCGACAATCGCCGGAATGCGCAGGCCCACCACCAGAACCCCGTTGAACGCTCCGGCCAGCGCACCAGTCGACAGCGCGAAGAGGATTGAAACGGGCAGGCTGTAGCCACTATTGAGCGCCACGCCGACGGCGATGGCAGACAGCCCGACGATGGAGCCAACTGAGACGTCGATATTGCGGGTCAGCATCACCAGCGCCGCGCCGGTTGCCAGCAAAATCAGGATCTGCGCGCTGGCGAAAATCATCCCCAGCGTTTGCAGGCTGAAGTAGGACGGGTTCAGCGCCACCAGCACGGCGAACAGGGCGAGGATCGCCAGAAACGCGCTCAACTCGCGGTTTTTCAGTAAGATCTTCATGATTGCCCTCCAAACGCCAGCGCCATCATCCGGTCAAGGCTGACGGCGTGGCGCGGCAGTTCGCCGCTGAGTACGCCCTGATGCATCACCAGCACGCGGTCCGCGAGGCCGGGAAACTCATCAAGATCGCTTGAGATCATCAATACCGCCACGTTCTGCGCCGCCACGCTTTTCAGCAGTTGATAAATATCGGCGCGCGCCGACACATCCACGCCGCGCGTCGGCTCATCGACGATCAGCAACAGCGGGTTGGCCTCCAGACAGCGGGCCAGCAGTACCTTCTGCTGATTGCCGCCGGAGAGCGTGCGCACGGTTTGATCCGCATGGTTGAGCTTGATCCCCAGCGCCCGGTGATAGCGCTCGACCACCGCAGACTCCCGCTTGCGCTGCTGCCAGAGCGACGGCTCGTTCAGCGCCACGGTGTTCCAGCGGATCGGCGCGTCGAGAAACAGGCCGGACACCTGCCTGTCTTCTGGCAGATAGACCAGCCCTTTTTCCAGACGTGAACTGACCGGATCGGCGGTGATCTCCTGACTCTCCAGCCACACCCGTCCGCCGCGTACCGGACGCAGGCCGTAGAGCGTTTCGGCAAACTCGGTACGCCCGGACCCCACCAGCCCGGCCAGACCGACGATCTCCCCGGCGTAGATCTCCAGGCTGAGATCGATAAAGCCCTCCCCGGTGAGCGCTTCCACGCGCAGCACGGGAAAGTCCTGCGCCTGGGTGCGGCGGTTGCCCGGCAGCGCCAGCCACAGCTTTTGCGTATCGCTGAGGGAGGTCTCCCGGCTGACCGGGGTCATGGCGGCGATCAGGGCGTTATCGTCAAACTGCGCGGTTTCGCCGCTGAGTACCACCGCGCCGTCGCGCATCACCGAGACGTGGCTCGCCAGTTGTCGAATCTCCGGCAGCTTGTGCGAGATAAAAACAATCCCGACGCCGAGATCCTGCAAGGCGCGGATCTGGCGAAACAGGCGTTCGGTTTCGCCCGGTGTAAGAGAGGCCGTGGGTTCATCGAGGATCAAAATTCTGGCGTTGCGCATCAGCCCACGCAGGATCTCCACCATTTGCTGATCCGCCACCTCCAGGGTGCTGGCAGTGGCGTCAAGGTTAAGCTGGCATTGCAGCTGCCGGAGTTTCTCCGTCAGGCGTTTTTCCCGATCGCGCTCGCGCGGCAGACGAAACAGGATGTTTTCCCGCACCGTCAGGTTGGGGAAAAGCAGCGGCTCCTGCGGCACCAGATAAATGCCTAACCTGTGCGCCTGCGCGGGGGTAAGCCGTGCAAAAGACTCACCGGCAACCGAAAGTTCACCGCTGTCCGGGGTTTCCACCCCGGCGATGATCTTCATCAGCGTCGATTTTCCCGCGCCGTTACCGCCCATCAGCGCGTGCACCTGCCCCGCAAGCAGCGTGAAATCAATGCCTTTTAAAACCGGCACGCCTGAGAACTGCTTGCTGATATTCCGCGCGTCGAGAATTGGGGTCATCATCGCTCCGCTATTGAACAAATGATTTTTAGATTTAATAATGTTCAAAAGCGTAGACGGTGAACTATATTTACAACCGTGCAGGGATCACAGTTTTATCGATTGATATTCAGATAAACCAGAAACGATCGAAAAGATCCGTTTTGCCGCGTGGCTCACATTTTCACGTCGCGCCATCACGAACATATGATCTAAATTTTTATAAGAGTTCAATTATGAGCGATAAACGCACTGCGGAAGAAGGACGGTTTGCCGGGCTGGCTCTGGCGGAAGAGGAGCTGGTGGCGCGCGTGGCCTGGTGCTACTACCACGACGGGCTGACCCAGAACGACATCGGTGAACGGCTCGGGCTGCCGCGTCTGAAGATCTCCCGCCTGCTGGAGAAGGGCCGCCAGTCAGGGGTGATCCGCGTGCAGATCAACTCCCGCTATGAGGGCTGTCTGGCGCTGGAAACCGAGCTACAGCAGCGCTTTGGCCTGAAGCTGGTGCGGGTGATGCCCGCCCTGAATACGCCGCCGATGAACGTGCGGTTAGGCATTGGCGCGGCGCAGTCGCTGATGGGCGTACTGCAACCCGGCCAGCTGTTAGCGGTGGGCTTCGGTGAAACCACCATGAGCAGCCTGCAACACTTAAGCGGCTTTATCAGCTCGCAGCAGATCCGCCTGGTGACGCTCTCCGGCGGCGTCGGGCCGTATATGACCGGTATCGGCCAGCTGGATGCAGCCTGTAGCGTCAGCATGATCCCCGCCCCGCTTCGCGTTTCATCCGCTGAAGTGGCCGGGATCTTAAAACGCGAAACCAGCGTGCGGGACGTGATCCTCGCCGCCACCGCCGCTGACGTGGCGGTGGTCGGGATTGGTTCGGTAAATCAGCGCCGTGACGCGACGATACTGCGTTCCGGCTATATCAGCGAAGGTGAACAGCTGATGTACGCCCGTAAAGGCGCGGTGGGCGATATCCTCGGCTTTTTCCTCAATGCCGAAGGGGAATGCGTCGAGGAGCTGGAGATCCACAAAGAATTACTGGGCGTCACGCTCGATGAACTGGCGCAACTGCCCACCATCGTAGGCGTGGCCGGAGGAGAAGAGAAAGCCGATGCGATTTATGCCGCACTGAAAGGTCGCCGTATCAATGGCCTGGTGACGGAAGAGACGACAGCCCGCGCGGTGCTGGCTCTGGCCGGATAAGAGCAGCCCTGCGCCTGACACGAGGCAAGCTCATGAGTTACCTTTTAGCGTTAGATGCAGGGACAGGCAGCGTTCGCGCCGTGATTTTCGATTTACAGGGCAACCAGATTGCCGTTGGCCAGGCCGAGTGGAAACACCTGAGCGTGGAGAACGTACCGGGGTCGATGGAGTTCGACCTCGACACTAACTGGCGGCTGGCCTGCCAGTGTATTCATCAGGCGCTGGAACGCGCACGCCTGAGCGCGGCGGACATTCAGTCCGTCGCCTGCTGCTCGATGCGCGAAGGGATCGTGCTGTACGACCGCAACGGCGAGGCTATCTGGGCCTGCGCTAACGTCGACGCCCGCGCCAGCCGCGAGGTGGCCGAACTCAAAGAGATCCACGATTACCGTTTTGAATCCGAAGTGTATGACGTCTCCGGGCAGACGCTGGCGCTGAGCGCCATGCCGCGCCTCTTGTGGCTGGCGCATCATCGCCCGGATATTTATCGTAAAGCCGCCACCATCACCATGATCAGCGACTGGCTGGCGGCGAAGCTCTCCGGCGAGCTGGCGGTTGACCCGTCGAACGCGGGCACGACCGGCATGCTGGATCTCTTCTCCCGCGACTGGCGTCCGGCGCTGCTCGACATGGCCGGTTTGCGCGCCGATATTCTCTCCCCGGTGAAAGAGACCGGCACCGTGCTGGGCGCCGTAACGAAAGAGGCCGCGCAGCAAAGCGGCCTGCGCGAGGGTATGCCGGTGGTGATGGGCGGCGGCGACGTGCAGCTGGGCTGTCTGGGGCTGGGCGTGGTCCGCGCCGGACAAACGGCGGTGCTGGGCGGCACCTTCTGGCAGCAGGTGGTCAACCTGCCGCAGGTGCGCACCGACCCTGAGATGAACATCCGCGTAAACCCGCACGTGATCCCCGGCATGGCGCAGGCGGAGTCGATCAGCTTCTTTACCGGGCTGACCATGCGCTGGTTCCGCGACGCCTTCTGCGCCGAAGAGAAGCTGATTGCCGAACGAATGGGAATGGACACCTACTCCCTTCTGGAAGAGATGGCGGGCCGCGTGCCCGCTGGCTCCCACGGCGTGATGCCGATTTTCTCTGACGCGATGCATTTTAAGCAGTGGTACCACGCCGCGCCGTCGTTTATTAACCTCTCCATCGATCCGGAAAAGTGCAACAAAGCGACGCTGTTCCGCGCGCTTGAAGAGAACGCGGCAATCGTCTCGGCCTGCAACCTGGCGCAGATTTCGCGCTTCTCCGGCGTGACGTTTGAGAGCCTGGTGTTTGCGGGCGGCGGCGCGAAAGGCGCCCTGTGGAGCCAGATTTTAAGCGACGTCACCGGGCTGCCGGTGCGCGTACCGGAAGTGAAAGAGGCAACGGCGCTCGGCTGCGCCATTGCCGCCGGAACGGGCGCGGGGCTGTTCGCGGATATGGCCTCGACGGGCGAGCGGCTGGTGAAGTGGAGCCGCGAGTTCACGCCAAACCCGGAGCACCGCGAGCTGTACGACGGCATGATGCAGAAGTGGCAGGCGGTGTACGCCGACCAGCTCGGGCTGGTGGACAGCGGGCTGACGACGTCGATGTGGCAGGCGCCGGGGTTAGCGCGCTCCCCCTCACCCCGGCCCTCTCCCCAAAGGGGCGAGGGAGAAAACCAGATCGAGCCAATACGTTAAGACCGCACCGGCCAGTCCCCTCTCCCCTCCGGGGAGAGGGTTAGGGTGAGGGGCGAAGTTCTTTGAGATCTATCACAATCATTCGATCCCGCTTTTACCTTTCCGCTGCCGCTGGCTAAATTAGTAACTCATCCGACCACATAACAATAATTTTACACTGGAAGAGACTATGAGCCGCTACCCGTCGTTATTCGCCCCTCTCGATCTCGGGTTCACCACCCTTAAAAACCGCGTGTTGATGGGCTCGATGCACACCGGGCTGGAGGAGCGTCCGGACGGGGCTGAACGTCTGGCGGCCTTCTATGCCGAACGCGCACGCCACGGGGTGGCGCTGATTGTGACCGGCGGTGTAGCGCCCGCGCCCACGGGCGTGACGATGGAGGGTGGCGCGGTCCTGAACGATGCGTCACAGCTGCCGCACCACCGTATCGTCACCGACGCGGTTCACAACGAGGGCGGCAAGATCGCCCTGCAAATTCTGCATACCGGGCGCTACAGCTATCAGCCGAACCTGGTCGCGCCGTCGGCCCTTCAGGCACCGATTAACCGCTTTACGCCCCATGCCCTCACCCACGACGAGATCCTGGCGCTGATCGACGATTTTGCCCGCTGCGCCGCGCTGGCGCGTGAAGCGGGCTACGACGGCGTTGAGGTGATGGGCTCTGAAGGCTATCTGATCAACGAATTCCTCGCCGCCCGCACCAACCAGCGCGACGACGAATGGGGCGGCGACTACGCCCGCCGCATGCGCTTTGCCGTGGAGGTGGTGCGCGCGGTGCGCGAACGCGCGGGCGCGGACTTTATTATCATCTTCCGCCTGTCGATGCTCGACCTGGTGGAGGGCGGCGGCACGTTCGACGAAACCGTGCAGCTGGCGAAGGCCATTGAAGCCGCTGGCGCCACCATTATCAACACCGGCATCGGCTGGCACGAGGCGCGCATCCCGACCATCGCCACCCCGGTGCCGCGCGCGGCCTTCAGCTGGGTGACGCGGAAGCTGAAAGGCAAAGTGTCTGTCCCGCTGGTCACCACCAACCGGATCAATGACCCGCAGGTGGCGGATGATGTGATTTCGCGCGGCGACGCCGATATGGTGTCGATGGCGCGTCCGTTCCTTGCAGATGCCGAACTGCTCTCCAAAGCGCAAAGCGGTCGTGCGGATGAGATCAACACCTGCATCGGCTGTAACCAGGCGTGTCTGGATCAGATCTTCGTCGGCAAGGTCACCTCCTGTCTCGTTAACCCACGCGCCTGCCATGAAACCAAAATGCCGGTCGTTCCGGCGGTGAATAAAAAACGCCTGGCCGTGGTGGGCGCTGGCCCCGCCGGGCTGGCGTTTGCGGTGAATGCCGCCTCGCGCGGGCACAGCGTGACGCTGTTTGATGCGCTGGCGGAAATCGGCGGGCAGTTTACTATCGCCAGACAGATCCCCGGCAAAGAGGAGTTCTACGAAACGCTGCGCTACTACCGCCGGATGATCGAGCTGACGGGCGTCGATCTGCGGCTCAACCAGTTTGTCAGCGCGACGGATCTGGTAGGTTTCGACGAGGTGATCCTGGCAAGTGGGATCGCCCCGCGTACCCCGGCGATCGAGGGTATCGATCATCCGAAGGTATTGAGCTATCTCGATGTGCTGCGTGACAAAGCACCCGTTGGCGAGAAGGTGGCGATTATCGGCTGCGGCGGGATCGGTTTTGATACCGCAATGTATTTAAGCCAGCCGGGTGAGGCCACCAGCCAGAACATCGCTGAGTTCTGCGTGGAATGGGGCATTGATACCAGTCTCAGTCAGTCCGGCGGTTTACGCCCGGAAGGGCCACAGCTGCCGAAAAGCCCGCGTCAGATCGTGATGCTCCAGCGTAAAGCCAGCAAGCCGGGTGAAGGGCTGGGCAAAACCACGGGCTGGATCCACCGCGCCACCCTGCTCTCGCGCGGGGTGAAGATGATCCCGGCGGTGAGCTATCAGAAGATCGACGACGAGGGTCTGCACGTGCTGATCGGCGGCGAGCCGCAGCTGCTGAATGTGGATCATGTGATTTTGTGCGCCGGGCAGGAGCCGAAGCGCGATCTGGCCGATCCGCTGCGCGAGGCCGGTAAAACGGTGCATTTAATTGGCGGGTGCGATGTGGCGATGGAGCTGGATGCGCGGCGGGCCATTGCGCAGGGGACGAAATTAGCTCTGGAGATCTAGATCATTGCCCGGTGGCGCTGCGCTTACCGGGCCTACTAAACCGTAGGCCTGTGCAAGCGCAGCGCCGCCAGGCAAAACAATCTTACCGACGACGCCCCAGCTTCACCGATTTCAGCACCACAAACTTGTTGTTCGTCGCAATGGTGACGCAGTTGCCGAAAATCTTCTTCAGCTTATGGAAGTAGTCCAGGTGGCGGTTCGCCACGATGTACAGCTCGCCGTTGATTTTCAGGCAGCGGCGCGCGTGGTGGAACATCTCCCACGCGACGTTATCCGTCAGGGCGTGCTTCTGGTGGAACGGCGGGTTACAGAACACGGCGTTGAAGCGGAAAGGCTCTACGCCGGACAGTGCGTTGTTGATCATAAACTCGCAGCGATCCAGCGCGTCCGGCATATTGGTTTCCACGTTCAGACGGCTGGAGGCCACCGCCATCGGTGACTCGTCGCTGAACACCACGCTGGCTTCCGGGTTCTTCGCCAGCAGCGTCAGGCCAATCACGCCGTTACCGCAGCCGAGATCGACAATCTCACCTTCCAGATTTTCCGGCAGATGTTCCATAAAGAAACGCGCCCCGATATCCAGACCGGTGCGGGAGAAGACGTTCGCGTGGTTGTGGATGGTCCAGTCGGTGCCTTCCAGTTTCCAGCTCAGAGTCTCTGGCGCGTCGGCCAGCGCCGGTGCGCTGAAGGTGCAGTTGATCAGGCGCGCTTTTTTCCAGGCCAGCGTCGTGGTGGTCGGGCCGAGGACCTTCTCGAACAGCTCCAGCGTCGAGGTGTGAATATCGCGCGCTTTGGCCCCCGCGATGATGCGGGTATCCGGCGTCACGACCTTACGCAGCGCGCGCAATTGCTGCTCCAGCAGCGCCATGGTTTTGGGCACTTTGATCAGCACCACCCCCGGCGCCTGCGGGTAGTCCGCGGTGCTGTCGAGGAACTTCACGCTGGACTCGTCGATGTCGTTATGGCGCAGGTTTTCACGCGTCGCCAGCTCGCTTAAGTAAGAATCACCGATACTGTAAGGCGCATGTTCCGCCAGCGCGCAGCCCAGCGCGCCAAAGGCGTCATTCAGGATCAGAACCGGCCCGCTGATTTCAGTCTCATCCAGCTGTTGCAGCAGATATTCATCCGCCGCTTCCCACGCCTGAAGCGGGTTAACGTCGTCCGTTTCCGGGAAACGTTTAAGGTTGAGTGAACGGAAACCGTTGTCTAAGTGGCTCATCGGCCCTCCTGAATGGTAAAATTTGGCGTATCCCTGAAAAGGGTGCGTGAGTATACCCGTTTTCACACTATTTTGGGGTTTTGATGAACCAGCTGACTTATCTCCAGGGCTACCCGGAGCAATTACTTTCCCAGGTGCGTGACCTGATTGCCGGGGGAAAGCTCGGCGCGGTGCTGGAAAAACGCTACCCCGACACGCACGATGTCACCACCGATAAGGCGCTCTGGCAGTATACGCAGGATCTGAAAAACCGGTATCTGAAGAGCGCGCCGCCGATCAATAAGGTGATGTACGACAACAAGATCCACGTGCTGAAAAATGCGCTCGGCCTGCACACCGCCATCTCCCGCGTGCAGGGCGGCAAGCTGAAGGCGAAGGCCGAAATCCGCGTCGCGACCGTCTTTCGCAACGCGCCGGAAGCCTTTCTGCGGATGATCGTGGTCCATGAGCTGGCCCACCTGAAAGAGAAAGAGCACGACAAAGCGTTCTACTCCCTGTGCTGCCATATGGAGCCGCAGTACCACCAGCTGGAGTTTGATACCCGTTTGTGGCTGACGCATTTATCGTTAAAGAGTAATGCGCAGTAGCGCACGCGAAATGTCATGATGACGTGCTACAGTGGCATTAGGTTCCCTGCTACGGAGTACGTAAACGTTTATGATACGTTTCGCAGTCATCGGTACGAACTGGATCACGCGCCAGTTCGTCGACGCCGCCCACGAAACCGGCAAATATAAGCTCACCGCAGTCTATTCCCGCAGCCTTGAGCAGGCGCAGAGTTTTGCGAATGACTACCTGGTTGAACATCTGTTCACCTCGCTCGATGAGATGGCGCAAAGCGACGCCATTGACGCGGTCTATATCGCCAGCCCGAATTCTCTGCACTTCCCGCAAACGAAGCTGTTCCTCAGCCACAAGAAGCATGTGATCTGCGAGAAGCCGCTGGCCTCCAACATTGAGGAAGTGGAATCCGCCATTGCGCTTGCCCGCGAAAACCAGGTGGTGCTGTTTGAAGCGTTCAAAACCGCCAGCCTGCCGAACTTCCTGCTGTTGCAGCAGTCACTGCCAAAAATTGGCAAAGTGCGTAAAGCCTTTATCAACTACTGCCAGTATTCCTCGCGCTACCAGCGCTACCTGGACGGCGAAAACCCGAATACCTTTAACCCGGCCTTCTCGAATGGCTCGATTATGGATATCGGTTTTTACTGCCTGGCCTCTGCGGTCGCCCTGTGGGGTGAACCGCACGGCGTAACGGCCACCGCCAGCCTGCTGGAGAGCGGCGTGGATGCACACGGCGTTGTGGTGCTGGACTACGGTGATTTCAGCGTGACGTTGCAGCACTCGAAGGTCAGTGACTCCGTACTGCCAAGCGAAATTCAGGGCGAAGACGGCTCGCTGGTGATCGAAAAAATCTCCGAATGCCAGAAGCTAAGCATCGTCCCGCGCGGCGGCAAAGCGCAGGAGCTGACGCAGCCTCAGCATATTAACACTATGCTCTATGAGGCAGAGGTCTTCGCCCGCCTGGTAGAAGACAACGAAGTGAACCACCCCGGGCTTGCGATCAGCCGCACCACCGCGAAGCTGCAAACGGAGATCCGCCGACAGACTGGCGTGGTGTTCCCCGCAGACGGCGTGAATGTGGAAGCCGTCGCGTAAAGCTGTGTAATGAAACCGTGCAGACCATTGACGAAACCGATGGTCTGACATAATTTGTTACCTGCAAAGGGGAGTAACTTCTTCGCCGGTGGATCGTCATTACGATGCGTGCAAAACCGCATCCGGTCGCCGGGCAACCCTCGTGGTTGTAAGTGAGACCTTGCCGGAAGGCGAGGTCTATGCATAAAAAGCTAACGGCTATCGTCTTCTGACCATAGCCGTTTTTGTTTTTTTATGTGTAAGGAAAATAGTATGCATTCTGTCGGCACTCCAATGCTGTGGGGCGGATTCGCGGTTGTCGTGCTCATCATGCTGGCAATCGACCTCTTTTTGCAGGGTCGTCGCGGCGAGCACGGCATGAGCGTCAAGCAAGCCGCCGTCTGGTCGCTGGTATGGGTTAGCCTCTCACTCCTTTTCTGCGCCGCCTTCTGGTGGTATCTGGCCTCAACCGAAGGCCGCGCGGTGGCCGATCCTCAGGCACTCGCCTTCCTCACCGGCTATCTGATTGAAAAAGCGCTGGCGGTTGATAACGTCTTCGTCTGGCTGATGCTGTTTAGCTATTTCGCCGTGCCTGCGGCTCTGCAACGCCGCGTACTGGTGTATGGCGTGCTGGGTGCCATTGTCCTGCGTACCATCATGATCTTCGCCGGCAGCTGGCTGATTACTCAGTTTGAATGGCTGCTGTACGTGTTTGGTGCGTTCCTGCTGTTCACCGGGGTCAAAATGGCGCTGGCGAAAGAAGACGATACCGGTATCGGTGATAAGCCACTGGTGAAGTGGATCCGGGGTCATCTGCGCATGACGGACAAGATCGAGAGCGAGCATTTCTTCGTGCGTAAGAACGGTCTCCTGTTCGCCACCCCGCTGCTGCTGGTGCTGATCCTTGTTGAACTGAGCGACGTGATTTTCGCGGTGGACAGTATCCCGGCTATCTTCGCCGTCACCACCGACCCGTTCATCGTGCTGACCTCAAACCTGTTCGCCATCCTGGGCCTGCGTGCGATGTACTTCCTGCTGGCGGGTGCGGCAGAGCGCTTCTCAATGCTGAAGTACGGTCTGTCGGTGATTCTGGTGTTCATCGGTATCAAGATGCTGATTGTTGATTTCTACCATATTCCGATCGCCATTTCGCTCGGCGTGGTGTTTGGCATTCTGCTGGTAACGCTGATTATCAATACCTGGGTTAACCGCCAGCACGATAAAAAGCAGCAGGTTTAGTGCGTTTTGCCGGGTGGCGCTGCGCTACCCGGCACTTTCGTTAAGCAATAGTTAAAAAACATGACGCAACACGTAAAATCCAGCATTTTACTCTTCCGCCTTTCGCTGCTTTCCCTGATACTCAACCAGGCAAACAAATACTTACATCCGGACAAAAATGTGACTTAGAGCACATCCAGGATGGAACGCAATTTCACTCAGGAATAACGTATGAGCACACAATCACGCGGTCTGTTCGCGCGCCTGGCGCAGGGCAGTCTTGTAAAACAAATTCTGGTCGGGTTGGTACTGGGTATTCTGCTGGCGATGGTGTCAAAACCCGCTGCGGAAGCGACGGGACTGCTCGGTACCCTTTTCGTTGGCGCACTGAAGGCCGTCGCACCGGTACTGGTGCTGATGCTGGTGATGGCATCGATTGCCAACCACCAGCACGGACAAAAAACCAACATTCGTCCTATTCTGTTCCTGTATCTTCTGGGAACTTTCTCTGCTGCCTTAACGGCTGTGGTGTTCAGCTTCCTGTTCCCGTCCACGCTGCACCTGACCAGCGCGGCCGGTGATATCACCCCACCATCCGGGATTGTGGAAGTGCTTCGCGGTCTGCTGATGAGCATGGTTTCTAACCCTGTCACCGCGCTGATGAACGCGAACTACATTGGTATTCTGGTCTGGGCGATTGGTCTGGGCTTCGCGCTGCGCCATGGTAACGAGACCACGAAAAACCTGGTGAACGATATGTCGAACGCCGTCACCTTTATGGTGAAGCTGGTGATTCGCTTTGCGCCAGTCGGGATCTTTGGTCTGGTCTCTTCGACGCTGGCCACCACCGGTTTCGACGCGCTGTGGGGCTATGCGCAGCTGCTGTTCGTGCTGGTCGGCTGTATGCTGCTGGTGGCGCTGGTGATCAACCCGCTGCTGGTGTTCTGGCAGATCCGCCGCAACCCGTACCCGCTGGTGCTGACCTGCCTGCGCGAGAGCGGCGTGTACGCCTTCTTCACCCGCAGCTCTGCGGCAAACATTCCGGTCAACATGGCGCTGGCGGAGAAGCTGAACCTGGATCGCGATACCTATTCGGTGTCGATTCCACTGGGTGCAACCGTGAACATGGCGGGTGCGGCAATCACCATCACCGTGCTGACGCTGGCGGCCGTACATACGCTGGGTGTTCCGGTTGATCTGCCTACCGCGCTGCTGCTGAGCATCGTCGCATCGCTGTGTGCCTGTGGCGCCTCTGGCGTGGCAGGCGGCTCGCTGCTGCTGATCCCGCTGGCCTGTAACATGTTCGGTATCCCTAACGAGATTGCCATGCAGGTTGTGGCCGTGGGCTTCATTATCGGCGTATTGCAGGATTCCTGCGAAACCGCGCTGAACTCCTCTACCGACGTGCTGTTTACCGCAGCGGCCTGTCAGGCGGAAGACGCGCGGTTAGCGAAGAACGCCCTGCGCAGTTAAAACAAAAGCCCGGTGGCGGCTACGCCTTACCGGGCCTACAGAATATCGTAGGTCGGGTAAGCGTTAGCGCCACCCGACATAACACTTACAGCGTCACACCACTTTTAAAGATCGCCAGTTCGCGGAAGTCGTTCTTCTCGTTGCAGGTCTGTCTGCCGTTGGCAAATTCCACAATGGTATCCACAAACTCCGTCAGCAGCTGTGGCATCGTTTTGCCGTGGATCAGCTGTCCGGCATCAAAATCGATCCAGTGCTTTTTCTTCGCCGCCAGTTCGCTGTTAGTGGCGATTTTCACCGTCGGCACAAATCCACCGTACGGCGTTCCGCGCCCGGTACTGAACAGCACCATGTGACAGCCCGCCCCCGCCAGCGCGCTGGTGGCGACTGCATCGTTGCCCGGTGCGCTCAGCAGATTCAGACCGTGGGTTTTCAGACGCTCACCGTAGCGCAGCACGTCCACCACCTGGCTGGCGCCCGCTTTCTGGGTGCAGCCGAGTGATTTCTCTTCAAGCGTGGTGATCCCGCCCGCTTTGTTACCTGGCGACGGGTTCTCATAAATCGGCTGGTTGTGGGCGATGAAGTACTGTTTGAAATCGTTGACCATGGTAACGGTCTTCTCAAACGTCTCTTCGTCGCGACAGTGGCTCATCAGAATGCGCTCTGCGCCGAACATCTCCGGTACTTCGGTCAGCACCGTGGTGCCGCCGTTGGCAATCACGTAATCCGAGAAGCGGCCCAGCATCGGGTTAGCGGTAATGCCGGAAAGCCCGTCAGATCCGCCGCACTCCAGGCCAAACTTCAATTCGCTCAGCTTGCCCGGCTCGCGTTTGTCGTGACGCATCACCTCATACAGCTGATGCAGCTGTTCAATGCCCGCTTCCACTTCGTCGTCCTGATGCTGGCACACCATAAAGTGCACGCGCTCAGGGTCAAATTCGCCCAGCGTGTCGCGGAAGGCATCGACCTGATTGTTTTCACAGCCAAGGCCAATCACCAGCACCGCCCCCGCATTCGGGTGGCGCACCATGTTTTGCAGCATGGTGCGGGTATTAATGTGGTCGTCGCCCAGTTGGGAACAACCGTAGGTGTGGCTGAACAGATGCACGCCGTCGGTGCCTTCAGCATCGTTGGTCTCTTTCAGGAAACGCGTCTGAATTTGACGCGCGATCCCGTTCACGCAGCCGACGGTCGGGAGGATCCACAGTTCATTGCGGATCCCCACCTCGCCGTTGGCGCGGCGGTAGATCTGCACCTCACGATCGGCCGCCTGTCCTTCTTCTGCCTGGAAGTCAGGTTGATAGCTGTACTCGTCCAGATCGCTGAGATTGGTGCGGGTATTGTGGGAATGAATGTACTCACCCGGCGCAATATCCGCCAGCGCATGACCGATGGGCAAACCGTACTTCACCACGTTCTCCCCTTTCGCGATGGGGATCAGGGCAAACTTATGTCCACGTCCAATGGCCTGGCGTAACGTCACCGACTGGTTGTCGAAGGTGACTTCCGTCCCTTCGGCTAAATCGGCCAGCGCGACGGCAACGTTATCCAGCGAATGGATTTTGATGTATTGCATATCAACCTCAAACGGCCTTAGTTCAGTTCAATGGCGAAGTAGTCACGCGCATTGTTAAAGCAGATGTTTTTCACCATTTCGCCCAGCAGCTGAAGATCCGCTGGTGCTTCACCCGCATGCACCCAGCGGCCAATCATCTGGCACAGAATGCGGCGGAAATATTCATGACGGGTATAGGAGAGGAAACTGCGGCTGTCGGTCAGCATGCCAACAAAGCGGCTCAGCAGACCGAGCTGCGCCAGCTGCGTCATCTGACGCTCCATGCCGTCTTTCTGATCGTTAAACCACCAGCCGGAGCCAAACTGCATCTTGCCCGGCATCCCTTCGCCCTGGAAGTTGCCGATCATGGTGCCCAGCACTTCGTTATCGCGTGGATTCAGGCAGTAAAGGATGGTTTTTGGCAGCAGGTTTTGCTCGTTCTGTTTGCTCAGCAGTTTTGACAGCTCTTCCGCCATCGGACGGTCGTTGATGGAGTCAAAGCCCACGTCCGCGCCCAGCAGTTTGAACTGGCGCTGGTTGTTATTACGCAGCGCACCGATGTGATACTGCTGAACCCAGCCGCGACGGGCGTATTCCGCACCGAGAAACACCAGCACCGCGGTTTTGAACTGCGCCACTTCGTGCTCGCTTAGCTGTTCGCCAGAGAGACGACGCGCCAGAATGCTGTCCAGTTCGGCTTCGTTCGATTCCGCGAACAGCACCACGTCCAGCGCGTGGTCGGAGACTTTACAGCCGTGCGCCGCAAAGTGATCCAGGCGTTTGGTCAGCGCGGTTTGCAGATCGGCGAAACGACGGATATCGGTATCGGACACTTCCGCCAGCTTCGCCATGTAGTCATTGAAGGTGGCCTGTTCGATGTTGAAGGCTTTATCCGGGCGCCAGCTTGGCAGCACTTTGATGTCAAAAGAGGTGTCTTTCGCGACAACTGCGTGGTGCTCCAGCGAGTCGATCGGATCGTCGGTGGTGCCCACCATCTTCACGTTCATCTGCTTCATGATGCCGCGCGCCGAGAAGCTATCCTGCGCCAGCAGTTCGTTGCACTGATCCCAGATTTCATCCGCCGTGGCGGGAGAAAGCAGCTTGCCGGTGATACCAAACGGACGACGCAGTTCGAGGTGCGTCCAGTGGTATAACGGGTTACCGATGGTGTGCGGCACGGTGGCGGCCCAGGCGTCAAACTTCTCGCGATCGGTCGCGTCGCCGGTACACAGGCGCTCGGCCACACCGTTGGTGCGCATTGCGCGCCACTTATAGTGGTCACCCTTCAGCCAGATATCATACAGGTTTTTGAAACGGTAATTTTCGGCAACCTGCTGCGGCGGTAAATGGCAGTGGTAGTCGAAAATCGGCTGGTCTTTTGCGTAGTCGTGGTACAGGCGGCGAGCAAATTCGGTATCTAACAGAAAATCTTCGGTCATAAACGGCGTCATTATCGTCTTCCTCATTACGGGAGCGTCAGAAAGCTTATGTTCAGATGCTGCAAAGTTATCACACCAATTTCCACAGGCCGACGTTTTTTTCGTGAGTTAGATCAATAAACGTCGACAAATAAATTACCCTCAAAGGGGTAAACCTACTCGCAGGCCGCGCCAGTTCTGGCTTTACGCACGCCGCATAATGTCCCTACAAAGATTCACACTTTTGTGATGTCACTCACCTTTTAAAGTTGTATGACAAGTTATCTTTTCGCCGTCGCAAACTATAAGCCGACGGAATGCATTACCGGTGTTTGATACATCGGATTTAACGGTACGGAAGCCGACTTAGCACGATTACTTATGGCAAGGTTCGGGCCGTTCCGGGACAGGTTCCCGGTTACGCCCCTCCCGTTACAGAACAGCTCCCGGCAACGGTTGAGTTGTTGCCGTGTCCCGACACGGAAATAACATAACGATGAGGTTTTACATGCGTAAAATTAAAGGGTTACGTTGGTACATGATCGCACTGGTGACGCTCGGCACCGTGCTGGGCTACCTGACACGTAACACCGTGGCAGCAGCGGCGCCAACGTTGATGGAAGAGCTACATATCTCCACGCAGCAATACTCTTACATCATTGCGGCCTATTCTGCCGCTTACACCGTAATGCAGCCTGTTGCAGGTTATGTTCTTGATATTCTGGGTACAAAAATTGGTTATGCCTTCTTCGCAGTAGCCTGGGCCGTCTTCTGTGGGGCAACCGCGCTGGCTGGCAGCTGGGGTGGACTGGCGCTGGCGCGTGGTGCAGTTGGTGCGGCAGAAGCGGCGATGATCCCGGCGGGGCTGAAAGCCAGCTCCGAGTGGTTCCCGGCAAAAGAGCGTTCTATCGCTGTCGGTTACTTCAACGTCGGCTCCTCCATCGGGGCGATGATTGCGCCACCGCTGGTGGTGTGGGCGATTGTGATGCACAGCTGGCAGATGGCGTTCATCATCTCTGGTGTGCTGAGCTTTGCCTGGGCCATGGCGTGGCTGATCTTCTATAAACACCCGCGCGATCAGAAAAAGCTGTCTGACGAAGAACGTGACTACATTATCAATGGTCAGGAATCTCAGCATCAGACCGACAACGGTAAGAAGATGTCCGTCTGGCAGATCCTGGGCACACGCCAGTTCTGGGGTATCGCCCTGCCACGCTTCCTGGCAGAACCGGCATGGGGTACGTTCAACGCCTGGATCCCGCTGTTCATGTTTAAAGTTTATGGCTTTAACCTGAAAGAGATCGCGATGTTCGCCTGGATGCCGATGCTGTTTGCTGACCTGGGCTGTATCGTCGGCGGCTACCTGCCACCGCTGTTCCAGCGCTGGTTCGGTGTGAACCTGATTGTTTCCCGTAAGATGGTGGTCACCATGGGCGCCCTGCTGATGATTGGTCCGGGCATGATCGGCCTGTTCACCAGCCCTTACGTGGCTATCGCCCTGCTGTGTATCGGGGGCTTCGCTCACCAGTCTCTGTCCGGTGCGCTGATTACGCTCTCTTCCGACGTGTTTGGTCGTAACGAAGTGGCTACCGCCAACGGCCTGACCGGTATGGCGGCATGGACCGCGAGTACGATGTTTGCGCTGGTGGTCGGCGCGCTGGCGGATACCATCGGCTTCAGCCCGCTGTTCGCGGTACTGGCTATCTTCGACCTGCTGGGTGCGGTGGTTATCTGGACGGTGCTGAAAAGTAAATCCGCCGACGAACTGGCGAAAGAGTCCCTCGGGGGACCGGCGACGCAGAGTTAGCGTTGTTGTGCCGGGTAGCGGCTCCGCCTTACCCGGCCTACAAAACCCAATAAAATCGTAGGCCGGGTAAGCGCAGCGCCACCCGGCAAAATCTACTCAAAAGCCGCCTCCGGGCGGCTTTTTTCATGGCGAAATCTGGAGACTGGCACGCAAAAGTGGTATAACAAATCATTCGCCGTACCCTGCCTGGAGCGCATATGGAAATCACCGAATCACGTCGTTTATATCAACAACTTGCCGCCGAGCTGAAAGATCGCATCGAGCAAGGGGTCTATCTTGTCGGTGATAAACTTCCCGCTGAGCGCTTCATTGCGGATGAAAAAAGCGTCAGCCGTACGGTGGTCCGCGAAGCCATCATCATGCTGGAAGTGGAAGGGTATGTTGAGGTACGCAAAGGTTCCGGCATTCATGTGATTTCCAGCCAGGCGAAACACTCCCCCGCCCCGGACGAAAGTCTGGAGTTTGCCAGCTACGGTCCGTTTGAGCTTCTCCAGGCTCGCCAGCTGATTGAAAGCAACATCGCGGAATTTGCGGCGACGCAGGTGACCAAGCAGGACATCATGAAGCTGATGGAAATCCAGGATCACGCGCGTAAAGAAAAATGTTTCCGCGATTCAGAATGGGACCTGCAATTCCACGTCCAGGTTGCCCTTGCGACTCAGAATACGGCGCTGGCGGCAATCGTTGAAAAAATGTGGACTCAGCGCGTTCACAACCCGTACTGGAAAAAATTGCACGATCACATTGATTCCCGCACGGTTGATAACTGGTGTGACGACCATGACCAAATTCTTAAAGCCCTGATTCGTAAAGATCCGCATGCGGCGAAACTGGCGATGTGGCAGCATCTCGAGAACACTAAGCAGATGCTGTTTAATGAAACAAGTGATGACTTTGAATTTAACGCTGACCGCTATCTTTTTGCCGATAATCCGGTGGTTCACCTCGATACGGCGACCAATCTCGCAAAATAAGCTCCCGAACTGCTGGCAGGCGCACCGCTGCGCCTTCCGGCCAGACAGGGTAAGAAAACCTCTATAGTGTCAGCCTTTGTAAAATTTCTCGCTCCCCTCCGTGGCTTACGCCAAAATCGTGTTTCCCCTCAAATTCTGTGACGCAGAACGTCGGGCTTTGTTACAATTGGATTCACTTCGTTATTTTGTAAGTTAGTGCTTGCTAACCAGCCAATTAACAGGGAACAGTGTTGGCCACACATCAATGTGTCCGCGAGCGACCATAATGAAATCACGACAATGTCGCCGTGCTGTTTTTCCCGAATGACAGGCGTGACGTTAACCGATTTCCAGGAACACTGAATGGAACTTTTGACCCAACTACTGAACGCCCTCTGGGCTCAGGATTTCGAAACGCTGGCCAACCCGTCCATGATTGGCATGCTCTACTTTGTGTTATTTATGATCCTGTTCCTTGAGAACGGTCTGTTGCCTGCTGCCTTTTTACCGGGCGACAGTCTGCTGGTGCTGGTCGGCGTGCTCTGTGCGAAAGGGGCAATGGCTTTCCCGCAAACGGTCCTGCTTTTGACCATTGCCGCCAGCCTGGGTTGCTGGGTGAGTTATATTCAGGGGCGATGGCTGGGCAACACGCGAATCGTTCAGAACTGGCTTTCGCATCTCCCGGCACATTACCACCAGCGAGCGCACCACCTTTTCCATAAGCATGGGCTTTCCGCCTTGCTGATTGGCCGTTTTATCGCCTTTGTACGCACCCTGCTGCCCACCATCGCGGGTCTGTCCGGCCTGAGCAGTACGCGCTTCCAGTTCTTTAACTGGATGAGTGGCTTGCTGTGGGTGCTGATCCTGACCACGCTCGGCTACGCGCTCGGTAAAACGCCGGTCTTTATGAAATATGAAGACCAGCTGATGTCTTGCCTGATGCTGCTGCCCGTCGTCCTGCTGGTGTTTGGCCTGGTCGGTTCACTGGTTGTGCTGTGGAAGAAGAAATACGGAGCCAGGGGTTAACGATGGTTATCTCCCCGCTCGCGCTGCGCCGCTTCTCTTACGCCATCGTCGCGCTGATGATGTTCAGCGCCCTCATTCTGCTGTGGTCGGCGCTACAGCATGAGGAGTCTACGCTGGCTATCCGTCCTGTGAGCCAGGGAGCCAGCGTGCCGGATGGTTTTTCCATCTGGCATCATCTGGACGCTAACGGGATCCGCTTTAAGAGCATCACGCCGCAAGACGATGTGCTGCTGATAAAATTTGACTCCAGTGCGCAAAGCGCCGCGGCGAAAGCCGTGCTGGACCGCACGCTGCCGCAGGGTTACATCATCGCGCAACAGGATGATGACAGCCACGTTGCCTCCTGGATGTCACGGTTACGCGACACCTCGCATCGATTTGGTTAACGACTAAGATTCCGAATATTTTCACCGACTTTGGTGAAACTCCCGTTTACTTACTATGCTTAAGTACGCGGAGCACCCCTCAGATGTTCTCCGCATAGTTCTGGAACACGGCTTACGCCGTTACACAATGGAAGGTTTCTATAATGAAATACCGCATCACTCTGGCTTTGGCCCTTTTTTCTTTAAGCACAGCTTCCTTCGCTATGTCTCTTTGTCAGGAGAAAGAACAGGATATCCAACGCGAAATCAGTTATGCCGAAAAGCATAACAATCAGCACCGGATCGACGGACTGAAAAAAGCGTTGAGCGAAGTGAAAGACAATTGTACGGACAGCAAGCTGCGTGCCGATCATCAGGAAAAAATCGCTGAACAGAAGGAGGAGATAGCCGAGCGCCGTCAAGACCTGCAAGAAGCGAAAGAGAAAGGTGATGCGGAAAAAATTGCCAAGCGCGAGAGGAAGTTGCAAGAGGCGCAGGACGAACTGAAAGCGCTGGAAGCTCGCGATTATTGAGTTAACGGAAATCTCAACAGGAGAAAATCATGTCAAAAGATACAACTTCAGAAAATCTGCGCGCTGAACTGAAATCCCTGGCGGATACCCTGGAAGAGGTGCTGAACTCTTCTGCCGATAAATCGAAAGAAGAAGTGAGCAAACTGCGCAGCAAAGCGGAGCAGGCGCTGAAAGAGAGCCGTTACCGTCTGGGTGAAACCGGTGATGCACTGGCGAAACAGACCCGCGAAGCGGCAGCGCGCGCAGACGAATATGTACGTGATAATCCATGGACGGGTGTAGGTATTGGTGCCGCAGTGGGTGTGGTGCTGGGTGTCCTGCTGACGCGTCGTTGATTATGGAAGATCCACGTCACGCACAAGGGCCTGCTAAAAACGTCCTCGGCATCGGCCAGCGTATTCTTACCACGCTGGTCGGGATTGCCGAAACGCGCGTCCGGCTTGCGGTAGTGGAACTGGAAGAAGAGAAAGCCAATCTCTTCCAGATGCTGCTCATGCTTGGCCTTACGATGCTCTTTGCCGCGTTTGGTCTGATGAGCCTGATGGTGTTAATCATCTGGGCAATCGATCCACAGTATCGTCTGAACGCGATGATTGCGACTACCGTGGTTCTGCTGGTGGCGGCGCTGATAGGCGGTATCTGGACCCTGCATAAAGCGCGTACGTCGACCTTCCTGCGCCACACGCGTCAGGAGCTGGCCAACGACCGCGCCCTGCTGGAGGATGATAAGTCGTGAGCGACAAAGCCGAACGTCAGAAGCGAAAAGCGTATCTGCTGAGCCAAATCCAGCAGCAGCGGCTGGATCTGTCCGCCAGCCGTCGCGACTGGCTGGAGCTGACGCAGCGTTACGATCGCGGCTGGAATACTCTCCTGAGCCTGCGGTCGTGGGCGCTGGTGGGTAGCAGCGTGATGGCTATCTGGACGATTCGTCATCCAAACATGCTGATTCGCTGGGCACGCCGTGGCTTTGGTGTCTGGAGCGCATGGCGTCTGGTGAAAACCACGCTGCGACAGCAGCAGTTGCGCTAGCCTTCTTGCCGGGTGACGCTGCGCTTACCCGGCAAAACTTCCTCCCTTACTCAATATCTTTGAAAAAGATTAACAGTTTTCCTTGCTAACAATTGCCATCCGCCCCGTTTACACTCCTCTCCATCGACAGCAAAGACGCGGTATCTACCCGAATTTGCAAGCAAATAACGTTTAGCCGCTGATGTGGTTTCCTGGAGAGTAAAATGAAAAAATTAGAAGATGTTGGTGTACTGGTAGCGCGAATTCTGATGCCTGTTCTGTTCATTACCGCAGGCTGGGGCAAAATCACCGGCTATGCGGGCACTCAGCAATATATGGAAGCGATGGGCGTGCCAGGGTTCCTGCTGCCGCTGACCATCCTGCTTGAGTTCGGCGGCGGCCTGGCAGTGTTGTTCGGTTTCCTGACCCGCACCACGGCGCTGTTCACCGCAGGCTTTACCCTGCTGACCGCGTTCATCTTCCACAGCAACTTTGCGGAAGGCGTGAACTCCCTGATGTTCATGAAAAACCTGACCATCGCGGGTGGCTTCCTGCTGCTGGCCATCACTGGTCCAGGCGCCTACAGCATCGACCGTCTTCTGAATAAGAAGTGGTAAGCAGGCTATACTGATTACATTCAAAGCGAGGAGACATCTCCTCGCTTTTGCTATCTGACGGAGGAGTAAAAAATGGGACAACTCGTAGACGGCGTCTGGCAGGATGTCTGGTATGACACCAAATCCACCGGTGGACGCTTTAAGCGCTCTGTTTCGGCCTTCCGTAACTGGCTGACCGCCGACGGCGCACCCGGCCCGAGTGGCGAAGGGGGTTTTGCGGCGGAAAAAGATCGTTATCATCTGTACGTTTCTCTCGCCTGCCCGTGGGCACACCGCACGCTGATTGTGCGCAAACTTAAAGGTCTCGAATCGTTGATTCCGGTTTCGGTGGTCAACCCGCTGATGCTGGAAAACGGCTGGACGTTCGACAGTGACTTCCCTGCCGCGACCGGTGATGAGCTTTATCATCACGATTTCCTGTATCAGCTCTATCTGCGCGCCGATCCGCACTACACCGGACGCGTAACGGTGCCGGTGCTGTGGGACAAAAAAAACCAGACGATCGTCAGCAATGAATCCGCTGAAATCATTCGCATGTTCAATACCGCGTTTGACGCGCACGGCGCCCGTGCCGGGGATTACTACCCGGTTGAGCTGCGCGATAAAATTGACGAACTGAACGGCTGGATCTACGACAACGTTAACAACGGCGTCTATAAAGCAGGATTTGCCACCAGCCAGGAAGCGTACGACGAAGCGGTCGGAAAAGTCTTTGAATCCCTGGAACGACTGGAGCAGATCCTCGGCCAGCATCGCTATCTGACGGGCGACCGCCTGACGGAGGCGGACATCCGCCTGTGGACCACGCTGATCCGCTTTGATCCGGTGTATGTCACCCACTTCAAGTGCGACAAACATCGCATCAGCGACTACCTGAACCTGCACGGTTTCCTGCGCGACATCTACCAGATGCCGGGGATTGCGGAGACGGTCAATTTTGACCATATTCGCACCCACTATTTCCGCAGCCATAAGACCATCAACCCAACGGGCATTATCTCCATTGGCCCTTGGCAGGATCTGGATGAACCACACGGGCGCGACGTGCGTTTCGGATAATTATTTAGGGAATCAATTGATTCCCTTTTTTAATTTACGGCATGCATCTATCCTTACCTCGATCGCTTAGAAAACAAGTGATTGACTGATTAAGAGGCAAGGAAAAATGGACTGGTATTTAAAGGTACTGCGCAACTATTTTGGTTTTGGTGGCCGCGCCCGCCGCAAAGAGTACTGGATGTTCGTTCTGGTGAACTTCGTCCTGATTATGGTGCTGGGCATTGTGGACAAGATCCTCGGCTGGGAACGCGAGGGGGGTGAAGGCATTCTCACCACCATTTATGGTGTGTTAGTTCTGCTGCCTTCATGGGCCGTACTGTTTCGTCGTCTCCACGACACCGATCGTTCGGCGTGGTGGCTGCTGTTGCTGCTGATCCCGCTTATCGGCTGGATCGTGATTTTGATTTTCAACTGTCAGAGCGGAACGCCTGGCGAAAACCGCTTTGGTCCGGATCCTAAGGCAAGCGCGTAAATTCTGCCCGGTGGCGCTTACGCTTACCGGGCCTACGCTTATTTGTTGTGGTGGGCAAAGAGCTTTGGAATTTCACGCAAACACCACGATTTGGCTTCGCCCATGCTGTCACGACGCCACGCCATAATGATATCCACTTCGCTGGTGTATTCCGGGCTGACGACGCGCAGCCGCCCTTCTGCAATGTCCTTTTCGACAAACGGATACGGCATGGTCGCCACGCCCAGCCCCGCCAGGAGCGCCTGACGCTTATCTTCCAGCGACGTTACCGTCAGACGCGGCTGTTTATCCATCAACTGTACCGTCAGCACCGGTCGTTCACGGGCAGTATCCGCGACCGCCACGCCGCGGTATTTTACGCGCGTGACCTCAGAAAGCGGCTCCGGCTCCTGATGGATAGGGTGATCCGGGGCGGCGACGTAAACGTTCATCACGCTGTACAGTTTGCGTGAGTTGATCTCTGACGATGAGCGGAAATGCATGTCCGGCGCAATGACGATATCCGCCCTGCCCGTCTCAAGACGCTCCCACGCCCCGGCCAGCACCTCGGTGATGATCGACAGCTGGGTATTGGCTTTCGCGGCCAGTCTGTCCACCAGCGGGAACAGCGCCTCGGTGGGCACCAGCGCTTCGGTGACTAACGTCAGGTGGGTTTCCCAGCCGCGGGCCAGCGCTTCGGCATCCGTTGTCAGCTTATCCGCCGCTTCCAGCAATACGCGTCCACGCTCCAGCAGCATTCGCCCAACGTTGGTGAATTTTGTTCGATGACCGGAGCGATCGAAGAGCACGACATCCAGCTCCTCTTCCAGCTTTTGCATGGTGTAGCTCAGCGCAGACGGAACGCGCCCCAGTTCATCTGCCGCCGCGGCAAAACTGCCGCGCCTGTCAATCGCGTCCATGACGCGTAGCGCCTCAAGCGTCAATGCTCTCTCTTTAGCCATCTCGTTCTCATTCAGGAAATTTGAACATACCGGGCAGAATATCTGGCTAACAATGCAGCGTCCATACCTTTACCATTGATTTAGTGTAAAGAGAGGTCAAGTTTATGATTACGACAAGAACAGCGAAACAGTGCGGACAAGCCGATTTCGGTTGGTTGCAGGCCCGCTACACCTTTTCCTTTGGACACTACTTTGACCCTAAACTTCTCGGTTACGCTTCACTGCGCGTATTGAATCAGGAAGTGCTCGCCCCGGGCGCGTCCTTCCAGCCGCGCACGTACCCTAAAGTCGATATCCTGAACCTGATCCTGGAAGGCGAGGCAGAATACCGCGATAGCGAGGGCAATCATGTCCAGGCGAAGGCTGGCGAGGCGCTGCTAATTTCCACGCAGCCAGGCATTAGCTATAGCGAGCATAACCTCAGCAAAGATAAAACGCTGACCCGCATGCAGCTGTGGCTTGATGCCTGTCCGGAGCGGGAAAATCCGCTGGTACAAAAGATCGATCTGAAGGGCGATAAACAGCAGCTGATTGCCTCACCAGACGGCAGCAAAGGCAGTTTGCAGTTACGCCAGCAGGTGTGGCTGCACCATATCGAACTGAAAAAAGGTGAACAGGCGAGCTTCCAGCTTCATGGCCCGCGCGCCTATTTGCAGTCCATTCACGGAACGGTGCATGCGGTAACGCATACGGAAGAGAAAGAAGCGCTCACCTGCGGTGACGGGGCGTTTATTCGTGATGAAGCGAATATCACCCTGGTGGCGGACACGCCGCTGCGCGCGCTGCTGATTGATTTGCCGGTGTAAAGAACACACTCGCCCTTACCCCTCACCCTGGCCCTCTCCCCAAAGGGGAGAGGGAACGATCAAGCCCCTCGCCCCTCTGGGGAGAGGGGTTGGGGTGAGGGGAAATTTTTACACCTTACTCGCCATAATCTCTATGATCTGCCGATCCGTCGCCTGCATTGAGCGGCACGCCAGGGCGCACAGGTTAGAAATAGACTGTTCCACATCGTGCGCCACAATCCCCTCGTTACCCGTCACGGCAGTATCATCCAGCGCCATCATCACGGCTTTCCAGGCACTGGTGACGCTGGTCGAGACCTTCATTGCGCAGCTGTTAGACGCCCCATCGCAGATCATCCCGCTCACGTCGCCGATCATACTGCCGATCGCCATGGAAATGGTCTGGTAAGAACCGCCCATCAGCCACGCCATCCCCGCCGCAGCCCCCATTGCCGCCGTTGTCGCCGCGCACAACGCGGACAAGCGCGGAAGCTGGTAATGGATATAGATAGCCGACAGATGCGAGAGCATCAGCGCCCGCGCCAGGCGTTCGTCATCAGCCTGAACATGTTCAGCCACCACGACCACCGGCATGGTGGCGGTGATGCCCTGATTCCCGGACCCCGAGTTGCTCATCGCCGGAAGCGTCGCGCCCCCCATGCGGGCATCCGAGGCCGCACTGGTGCGGATCACAATGTCTGAACCCAGATCCTGGGCCATCCATCCACGTGCGCGCTGCTTATTGAGCGTCGCGCCAATGTGCAACCCCCAGTTACCAAGTAAACCTTCCCGGGAGAGCGCATCGTTCAGTCGCCCTGCATCGAGGATAAAGCGGATCGCGTCGAACGGCACCTGCTCCACAAACTCAAGGATCTGCGAGAGCGTGGTGGTCGAGAGCACCGCAAGCGGATCATAGTTCGTCTGGCGCTGTTGCTCGTCAAGCCTGAAGCGCGTTTCGCCCTGACAAACCACCTCCACCACCCGGGTATGCCCGCCCGCAATAGTCACCATCGCCGAGGACTCACCGGCGTAAACGCAGGCACGCGAATAGAGGATCTCATCGCACGGCTCCTGCAATTTCACCTGCACCAGGCCCGCTTTCAGCATTGCTTTGGCCCGCGCCAGCGCATCGGCGGTGACATCTTTCAGCACCTCCAGCCCCGCCTGCGCATTGCCACCGATGGCCCCCAGCGCGGCCGCTATTGGCAAACCAACCATACCGGTGCCGGGTACCGTTACGCCAAGCCCGTTTTTCATCAGGTTCGGCGATACCCACGCCTCGATACGCGTTACGTCGCCGGAAAGCTGTCCGGCAGCCATGGCGCAGGCCAGCGCCAGCGAGACGGGTTCGGTACACCCCAGCGCAGGCTTTACCTCTTCCTGCACGGCGCGAATAAAATGGTTCCATAAAGGATTAATTTGCTCAGACATCGTTACGACCTTATTTAACCTCATGAGAAGGCGAGGAAAGGAGAAACACAAAGCAGCAGCCCGGTAATCACAATAATCACCAGCGATACGCCTTTATATTTATGAAGTGCGGGCACTTTGTAGACCAGCCACGCCGGAATTAAGCAGCCCACCATCCCGAAAATAGGGCTACAGATGGAGGTGAAGCTCAGCACCGGCGCGTTTAATACAATCGCGCTCCAGGCCAGCAGGATCGCGAAGAGCATAATCCCGCGCTGGACGGTGTTTTCATTGATTTTCTTCACCGGCATTTTGCGGCGCAGGATATTCATTACGATGCCCTGCGTCGCCTCGCGAAAGCCGAGATAGACGCCGAAGAAGGCGGTCATCACAGCGAAGATATTGAGGATCACGCTGACGATTTTGACCCAGCCCGCGCCGTCGCCGCTGATAAACTGTGCCGCGATTGCCAGGGCAGAAATGTTCTGCTCGTAGGCTTTCACCGCCTCGTCGTGCCCCATCGCCAGTGTGAAGGAGACCGCGTAGAAAAAGACCGTGACAAACAGCACGCCGAAAGCAATATTCATCGCCCGCAGCGCTTTATGACGCGCCACCTCAACGGATTTTTCCCGCGACCGATAGGAAATTACCATCGGGCTTAAGGTCTGAATAAACAGAATGGAGGTTAAGGTAAAGGGCAGCGTAATAATGGCATTTTTAATCAGCAGCCCCATCGGTGGCAGCATGCCGACGTTGGCTAAATGCCAGAGTCCAATCATCGAAAGACCCAGCGCCGCCACCACAAATAATTTGGTCAGCACCATCAGGCTGGAGACTTTAAACAGCAGCTTTTCACCGCGCGACGAAATGGCGACCAGAATGCAGATCAGGAATAAACCGTAGAACGGATTTTCAGATAACAAACCGTCGGTCACGCCGAAGGTGTGCAAATAAGATGCGCTGTCGTTGGTGATAGCCGTAGAATAGACAAACATCCAGATCACCAGCATCACGAAATAAAGCGCACCCAACAAGATGCCCCAGTTTTTACCTAAATAACCGCTAATGACGCTCGGGTAGTCTTTACATTCCGGGGATTCCGCCAGCGTATTAATAAACAGGCGCTGGAACAGGTACATGGCCGGATAGCCAATAATCGACGAGAGCAAAAAGACCCACAGCCCCATTAATCCGACCTGCACCGGGAGAAAAACAATCCCCGCGCCGATAGCCATCCCAATACTCATGATGACCCAGCCCGTATCGGTACTGTCGAATTTGATCGCCTCTCGCCATTCGCTTTCGCTCATTCCCGCCCGCCTTGCCGCAGGGGAATCACTCACAATCACATTGCTGTTTGTTGCCATATTCATTGGGCACTCGCTTATTTTGTAGGGTAACTAGTTGTTTTTATAAGGTTCCGACCGCCAGCGATGGCGAGTCAGAGAGTGCAGGTGTGTGTTATTGGTATGGGGAGATCATATCCGGAGCGCGGGAGAAAAAAGTCACAACTTTAATAAGGGTTTTCTTCGTTTGGAGGAAATTTTGCTTTTGGTGGATTCGATAAAGAGGTTATTTTCTAAAAGTGACGGTGTTCACGAAATTAAAAGCCTCCTCAAACGAGGAGGCTTGAAGGCAGCCGGAATTACATCGCCTGCGTAAACGTCCTCGAAATCACGTCCTGCTGCTGCTCGCGCGTCAGGGCGTTAAACCGCACCGCATAGCCTGAAACACGGATCGTCAGGTTCGGGTAGTTCTCCGGATGGGCAATCGCATCCAGCAGCATCTCCCGGTTCATCACGTTGACGTTCAGGTGCTGACCGCCCTCAATGGCCGCTTCGTGGTGGAAGTACCCGTCCAGCAGCCCGACAAGGTTGTTTTTGCGCACCGGCTCGTCCTTGCCCAGCGCCTGCGGCACGATGGAGAAGGTGTAGGAGATCCCGTCTTTCGCATAGGTGAACGGCAGCTTGGCGACCGAGGTTAACGACGCCACCGCCCCTTTTCTGTCACGCCCGTGCATCGGGTTGGCCCCCGGTGCAAACGGCGTACCACCGCGGCGTCCATCCGGCGTGTTGCCGGTCTTCTGCCCGTAAACCACATTGGAGGTGATGGTCAGGATCGACTGCGTCGGCACCGCGTTGCGGTATGTCGGCAGCGCCTGGATCTTCTTCATAAAGCGCTCCACCAGGTCGCAGGCAATGCTGTCCACGCGATCGTCGTTGTTGCCGTACTGCGGATAGTCGCCTTCGATGACAAAATCGACCGCCAGTCCGGTGTGGTCGCGCACCGGTTTTACCGTGGCGTATTTGATGGCCGACAGGGAATCCGCCGCCACCGACAGCCCGGCAATGCCGCAGGCCATGGTGCGGTAGACGTCCCGGTCGTGGAGCGCCATCAGCGAGGCTTCATAACTGTATTTATCATGCATGTAGTGAATGAGATTCAGCGCGCTAATGTACTGCACCGCCAGCCAGTCCATGAAGTGATCGAGGCTCGCCATCACGGTGTCGTAATCCAGCACCTCATCCAGCAGCGGCTCGGTTTTCGGGCCGACCTGGATCTTCAGCTTCTCATCCACCCCGCCGTTGATCGCGTACAGCAGCGTTTTCGCCAGGTTAGCGCGTGCGCCGAAGAACTGCATCTGCTTGCCGATCACCATCGGGCTGACGCAGCAGGCAATGGCGTAGTCGTCACTGTTGAAGTCAGCGCGCATCAGATCGTCGTTCTCATATTGCAGCGAGGAGGTAACGATAGAGACCTGCGCGGCGTATTTCTTGAAGGCGATTGGCAGTTGCTCGGACCAGAGGATCGTCAGGTTTGGCTCCGGCGCAGGCCCCATGGTGTGCAGGGTATGCAGGTAGCGGAAGCTGTTTTTGGTCACCAGCGTGCGGCCATCCAGACCCATGCCGCCAATCACTTCCGTGGCCCAGATCGGATCGCCGGAGAAGAGCGTGTCGAACTCCGGCGTGCGCAGGAAGCGTACCATACGGATCTTCATGATGAAGTGGTCGATCAGCTCCTGGGCCTGAACCTCATTCAGCCTTCCTGCCTGCATGTCGCGTTCAATGTAGATATCAAGGAAGGAGGCCGTGCGCCCCAGCGACATCGCGCCGCCGTTCTGGGATTTCACTGCGGCAAGGTAGGCAAAGTAGACCCACTGCACCGCCTCCTGCGCATTCATCGCCGGACGTGAAATATCAAAGCCATAGTTCGCCGCCATCTGCTGGATCTGAAGCAGCGCACGCTTATGCTCCGCCAGCTCCTCACGCAGGCGGATCGTGGCCTCCAGATCTTCTCCGCGCTCCAGTTTCCCCTGGAGATCGGCGAACTGGAGTTCACGCTCGCGCACCAGATAGCTGATGCCATACAGCGCCACGCGGCGGTAGTCGCCGATGATGCGTCCGCGCCCGTAGCCATCCGGCAGACCGGTTAACACGCCCGATTTGCGGCAGCGCATCATTTCCGGGGAGTAAACGTCAAACACGCCCTGGTTGTGGGTTTTGCGCAGATCGGTGAAGAGATATTCAAACTGCGGATCCATCTCGCGACCGTAGGCTTCAAACGAGCTACGGATCATGTTGATCCCGCCGTACGGATGCAGGGCGCGCTTGAGCGGCTTGTCGGTTTGCAGGCCAACGATCGTCTCCAGCTCCTGGTCAATATAGCCCGGCCCGTGGGCGGTAATGGTGGTCGCGATGTTGGTATCAAAATCCACCGGGGCGTGGGTGGCATTCTCCTGGCGAATGCCGACCATCACCTTCTGCCACAGCGCCGTCGTTGCTGGCGTCGCCTGCGCGAGGAAAGCTTCATCGCCTTCATAAGGGGTGTAGTTATGCTGAATAAAATCGCGCACGTTAACGGCGTTTTTCCATTCTTCACCGCGAAACCCGGCCCATGCGTCGCTGTAAGGCGCGACGCCCGTATCGATTGTTACTTTCATCAGATTCTCGCTTTATCAGGCGTAAGCCGCGGCCGGAGTAACCTTCCCAAGACGGAGGGCATCCAGCGCGATCATTTTTTCTTCATTGGTAGGGATAACCGCGCAGGCCGCGCGGGACGACTCGGTGGAGATGACGCGCTCACCCGCGCTGCCCGGCAGGGCATTTTTCGCCTCGTCGAGGGTGATGCCAAACACCTTCAGGTGCTCCACCACCAGCGTACGGATGAGCACGGAGTTCTCACCGATCCCGCCGGTGAACACCACGCCATCCAGACGGTGCAGGGACGCGGCGTGCCCCGCAATGTGCCGCGCAACGCGGTGAACGAAGGTGTGTATCGCAAGCGCGGCCCGCTCATTACCTTCGTGCCAGGCCTTCTCTAATGCCCGCAGATCTGAAGAAATCCCGGAGATCCCCAGCAACCCCGACTCTTTGTTAACCACGCGCTCCAGATCCTCGAACGACTGGCCGGTCTGCTGGGCGATCCACGCCATCGCGCCAAAATCCACGTCGCCGCAGCGCGTCCCCATCACCAGCCCCTCCAGCGGCGTCATGCCCATGGACGTGTCCACGCTTTCGCCGTTACGCACCGCGCAGATGGACGCCCCGTTGCCGAGATGGGCAATCACCAGGCCGCTATCCTCGGGGGACAGCCCGAGAAGCGTATGCGCCTGCGTAGCCACGTAGCGATGAGAGGTGCCGTGGAAGCCGTAGCGGCGTACGCCCAGCTCTTCAAAATAGCGGTACGGCAGGCCGTACAGATACGCCTGCGGCGCCATGGTCTGGTGGAAGCTGGTGTCAAATACCGCCACCTGCTGCACGCCAGGGAACAGGCGCTCTGCGGCTTCCACGCCGCTCAGGTTAGCGTAGTTATGCAGCGGCGCCAGCGGGGAAACCTGGCGGATCTGCTCAATCACCTCTTCCGTGATCAGGGTTGACTCGCTGAAGAGATCGCCGCCGTGCGCAATGCGATGGCCAATCAAGGCCACGCTGCTCATCAGGTTGCGCTTCTCCAGCTCCAGGGCGATGGCAGCCAGCGCCCCTTCGTAGTCCTGGTGAGCCAGTCTGACTGGCTCACCCCCGTTCACGGAAATAAAGGCTTTTTCAGTGTTGATGCCGTCCGCTATGCCCGTCATCAGAGCATCGCAGCTTGCGGCGTCCAGCACCGAAAACTTAACAGAGGACGATCCGCAGTTAATGACCAGTACTACCGGAAACTCAATCATGGTATGGCTCCGCTCTTCCTGAGCTTTGATTTAAAACAGTTTGTACACGATGTTCAGAATGGTCAGCAGGCCAACCACGGTCACGAAGATGTTCTCGGTCCGGCCTTTGTATTTCGCCAGTGCGGGCGCCTTGCGGATGGCGTACATCGGCAGCAGGCACAGCAGTGAAGCGATAATTGGCGCGCCCATGGCTTCAATGAGGTCCAGAATGTTCGGGTTGGCGTAGGCCACAATCCAGGTGGAGCCCATGATGAAGACCATGCTGATGGTGTTCAGCTTGCCGACGGAGACTTTCTTCTTGTCGCCCTTGTAACCGAACTTGAGGATCAGGCCGTTCAGCCCCTCCAGCGTGCCCAGGTAATGGCCGAAGAAGGATTTAAAGATAGCGACCAGCGCGATGATGGACGCACCGTATTCCAGCACCGTAGCGAACGTGGATTTACTGCCTGACATGGACGCAAAGTGGTTTGCCAGGTAAGAGAGCACCGGGATGTTCTGCGCTTTGGCGTCCGCCATGTTCTGCGGCGAGAGCGTAAACAGGCAGCTGAAGGCAAAGAACATCACCACGGCAACCATCAGCAGGCTGGCGCGACCGATGATTTTGGAACATTTCTGCTCGGTGAATTCTTTCCCAAACTCCGGCTCGTACTCTTCGCGCTTGGAGACCACGAACGACGAGACGATAGGCGAGAAGTTGAAGGAGAAGACCATGATGGATATCCCCAGCCACACCGTGACAAGAATGCCGTCATGACCGGTGAAGGCGATATCGCTCAGGTTGACCTGGTCGATTACCGCTGAGTTCCAGTACGGGATCAGCGACAGGGAAATTAGCACCAGGCTGGCGATGAAAGGGAACACCAGGTAGCTCATCACCTTCACCATCAGGTCTTTACCGAACCAGATCACAAAGGCCATCAGCAGCAGCAGGAACAGCGCCACCACGCCGCGGTTCAGCGCGGGCATCTGGAGCTGGTTTTCCCAGAAGGTCATAAAGGTGTTAGTAATGGTGACGCCGTAAATCCACAGCAGCGGGCAAATGGCGAAGAAGTAGAGGAAGGTGATCACCACCCCGCCGGTCTTACCAAAATGCTCTTCCACCGTTTCGGTGATGTTGCCGGAGACGTTACTGCCGGACAAACACAGGCGCGCCAGCGCGCGGTGGCAGTAAAACGCAATCGGGAAGGCGAGTACCAGCATCAGCAGGATGGGGATCAGTCCGCCAAAGCCTGCGCGAATGGGGAAAAACAGCACGCCTGCGCCAATGGCGGTACCAAACAGGCCGAGCGTCCAGGTAGTATCCGATTTACGCCAGGTGGACGTTTTTGTCTGGCCAACGATAATGCTTTCTGTGTTGCTCATAAGTCATCCTTTATGCGTCAACGAAGCCGGTAATTTGGGAAACACGGGAGAGATCGATATTGCCGCCGGAAATAATGCACACGGTTTTCCGGCCCTGAATATAGTGGTCAAGTTTGCCGCTTAATAACGCCGCGCACGCCAGCGCGCCCGCGCCTTCCGTCACCACTTTATTTCGCTGAATAAGCGCGATCATGCTGTTGCGAATTTCGTCTTCACTGACCAGCACTATGTCATCGACTAATTCACGAACGATTTCGAAGGTTAATTTACCCGGGCGAGACACGTCGCAGCCGTCGGCTAATGTACCGGTAACGCGATGGTTGATTATTTCTCCGGCCTGATACGATGCCGCCATGCCGTGCACGTTTTCAGACTGTACGCCGATAATATTAATGGTCGGGTTGATGGATTTAATTGCTGTCGCAATACCGGCAATTAAACCGCCGCCGCCGATGGGGACAATCACGTTATCCACGTCATATAAATCTTCGAGGATTTCCAGGCCAATGGTGCCCTGACCCGCGATCACTTTCGGATCGTCGTAAGGCGGGATAAATATGCGCCCTTCCATCTCGACGATTTCGCTCACTTTGGCGATGGTGTCGTTGAAGTTCTCGCCGTGCAGCACCACTTCGGCGGAGTAGTCGCGCGTGGCGGCAACCTTGGATTTCGGCGCGCCCATCGGCATCACTACTTTGCCGTCAATGCCGAGCATCGCACAGGAGAGCGAGACCCCCTGCGCATGGTTTCCCGCAGAGCAGGCCACCACGCCCTTGCGTTTTTCCGCATCGGTCAGCGAGCTTAATTTATTGAACGCCCCACGTATTTTAAACGAGCCGGTGCGCTGCATATTTTCAAATTTCAGGAATATCTCACCCTTACACCGCTCGCTGAGATAATTTGAGCGCGGCATACCGGTTTTATAGATTTTTCCCGCCAGTCTTTTTCTGGCGTCCTGAATATCTTCAATAGTCACCGGGAGATCGTAAGTAATGTGCATAATATCCTCGTTATAATAATTCATTGTTTTCAGGCAAAGTCAGGGTATCAGAGCGTTAAAAGGCATCGCTACGGGTGTTTTAAATCATCATTATTTCTATCGTCGTTTTTCGATATTCATCGACGAATATTGTTTTGCCAGTTCAACTAATACTGACGCCGATTTTTTAATACTGTAATTTTTCGACCATACGGCGGCATAACGCGCCACGGGTAATTCATCTTCTACTGGCAAAACGATAAACTGATCCGAACCGAATGGTGCAATCATGTCACGGGGGATCACCGTCAGGTAATCGGCATTGAGGACAAGGTTATAGATGGTGACGACGGAATCGGTCTGGACGATGTTTTCAATGCTGATGTGATTGTCTTGCAGGGTGGTCAGGAGTTCGTTGTAGTAGCCCATATCGGTTTGCGGCATCACCCACTGCTCATGCGTGAGCGATGCCAGTCTGGTCGGGCCGGTGCACGTTCGTGATTTACTCGCCACCAGCACAAACTCGGATTCAAACAGAGGCTCGACGTGAAGATCCTGAAGCTGCATTCCGTCGCTCAGCGTGCCGATGGCGAAATCCAGCCGACCATCGCGAATGGCGGGCAGGAATGAAGAGAGCTGCGCTTCATACATGGAGACGCGCGCTTTCGGGAACACTTCCTTGAATTTTTTGATCATCCCGGACAGGAAGGTGAAGCCAATCAGCGACGGATAGCCAAAGGAAACGTCCATGACGGTACTGAAACTGAGGCTGTTGATCTCGCTTACCATGTTTTTCATTTCGCGGGTGATCGACTCAGCGTACGACAGCAGCACCTGGCCAGCGGCAGTGAGTTTTACGCCGGTGTTTTTACGCACCATCACTTCCACCCCAAAGTAGGATTCGATGTCGCTGATGATTTTGCTGACGGCAGGTTGCGTCAGCCCCAGTTGTCTTGCAGCAGAACCTATGGAGCCACTTTTGATGACTTCCTGAAATACCACGAGGTGCTGTGTTTTCGGTAGAATAATAGTATTCATAATATTCTGCGCTTATTTCCCTATGACGCAGCGGATTCTACCCAATATTCTTTCCGGGGGTATGTGCTGTTACTCACAATTTGCCAGAACGCCCATTTTACAACCGCACCCAAAAGCGATTTATTTCTTTATTAATCAAATATTTAACACAATAAAAATACGCAACTACGCTGATATTGATCAATAAAAACCGCAGTAATAAATTTATTTTATGGCAATAACCAGCGTGAATTTTTTTGCCTTAAAAATATTAATAAAGGCTATCTTTCAGGCAATTAAAGGTTAATAAAACAGCATTATTCCTTTAAAACATTTTTGTGGTTTATCAACTTTACCAGGAATATTTATTCCATTTTCGGTTAAAGGGTGGGATATATCACACATTCACCAGAAGAATGTTTTTAGATTCAATATTCGATTATCAAATAAAAAACATTCCGTATCACAAAGCCAACAAATGCAACATTGAATCAACACTAAATTTTTCTCATTTTATAGCGTTAAATTTTGTGATTGCGATCATGCGCAGCAGATGAGAGGAACGCGTATCGGAGAAAACAGTGAAATGTGCTTAGCGTCGCAAAATTGAGAATTGATGTCGTCTGGCGCTACGCTTACCCACTCTTCAGCAACCTTCAGAAAGCAAAAACCCCGCCGAAGCGGGGTTTTGTAAGAAGTTGAAGCTGACCGATAAGCCGGGTTCTGTCGTGGACAGTCATTCATCTAGGCCAGCAATCGCTCACTGGCTCAAGCAGCCTACCCGGGTTCAGTACGGGCCGTACCATGTGAACCCCTATTTGGCCTTGCTCCGGGTGGAGTTTACCGTGCCACGGACTGTTACCAGCCGCGCGGTGCGCTCTTACCGCACCCTTTCACCCTTACCTGATCCCGCTTGCGCGGGCCATCGGCGGTTTGCTCTCTGTTGCACTGGTCGTGGGTTTCCCCCCCAGGCGTTACCTGGCACCCTGCCCTGTGGAGCCCGGACTTTCCTCCCCTCCGCCCGTCTCCCCCGAAAGGGACGACGACGAAGCGGCGACTGTCTGGTCAGCTTCGGCGCGCAGTATAGAGGGTTTGCGCGCCGCTGTCACCCCTGGCTGCGCATGCCTACCTGCAATGTGGCCGCGATATTGCGCGAGGCGCGGTAAATGTTGTCAGAGGCTCCCCGGAACGCCTCTTCCAGCGAACCGATGCGGGTCAGTACGCTGAACACCGCATCGATGCCGTACTGGTGTACCACACCCACGTCCTGCGTCAGACTTCCGGCAATCCCTATCACCGGCTTATGGTATTTTTTGGCAACGCTCGCCACGCCAACGGGCACTTTGCCGTGAATGCTCTGGCTGTCGATACGCCCTTCCCCCGTCAGCACCCAGGTGCAGTCGTGAATATGTTCTTCAAGATTGAGCGCCTGGGTGACAATCTCAATGCCGCTTTTCAGCTCAGCCCCCAGGAAGGCCATCAGCGCCGCGCCCATGCCGCCCGCGGCGCCTGCCCCCGGCACCGGGTTGACGTCAATACGCAACGATTTTTTGATCACCTCAGCATAGTGGCTAAGACTGGCGTCGAGTTCGAGGATCATCGCCTCCGTCGCCCCTTTTTGCGGGCCAAAGATACGCGACGCGCCGCTTTCACCCACCAGCGGATTCGTCACGTCACAGGCGACGCGAATTGTGCATCCCTGAAGACGCGGATCGAGACCCGAAATATCAATATGGTTTAGCGCCATCAGGCTACCGCCGCCGTAGCCGATCTCCGTCCCGTTCGCATCCGTAAACCTCGCGCCCAGCGCCTGCATCATGCCTGCGCCCCCATCGTTGGTTGCGCTCCCGCCGATACCGATAATGATATTGCGCGCGCCTTTATCCAGCGCACTGAGGATCAGCTCCCCCGTACCGCGGGTGGTGGTGATAAGCGGGTTACGCCGCGCGGGAGGAACAAGCGCCAGGCCGCTGGCGGCGGCCATCTCGATAAATGCGGTGGTACCGTCGCCCGAGATCCCCCAGCAGGCATTCACCTTTTCCCCTAACGGGCCGGTGACGACAGCCTGTTGCCAGGTGCCCTGCGTCGCGGCGATCATCGCTTCAACCGTACCTTCCCCACCGTCAGCAACGGGAACAGAGACGTAATGAGCGTCGGGGAAAATTTCCCGAAATCCTTTTTCTATTGCCTGCGCCACTTCAGTGGCAGACAGGCTTTCTTTATAAGAGTCTGGCGCGATTACGATTTTCATAGTGATATGCCTGGACCGTAGGCCCGGTGATCATGGCGACACCGGGCAGGACGTCATTAGCGAGCAATTTCGACCTTCGCCAGTTTTTCGTAGTAGCACGCTAACGCGCTGTGATCGGCAGTGCCCAGACCATCCGCACGCAGCGCCTGCATCATCTCCATGACGGCGGCAGTCAGCGGCAGCTGTGCCCCCACGCCGTGGGACGTATCCAGCGCATTCGCCAGATCTTTAATATGCAGGTCGATGCGGAAGCCCGGCTTGAAGTTACGATCCATCACCATCGGCGCCTTGGCATCCAGCACGGTGCTGCCCGCCAGACCACCACGAATGGCCTGATAAACCAGATCCGGATTAACGCCCGCTTTGGTGGCCAGCGTCAGCGCTTCGGACATTGCCGCGATATTCAGCGCCACAATGACCTGATTAGCCAGCTTGGTGACGTTGCCTGCGCCAATTTCACCGGTGTGCACCACGGAGCCAGCCATCGCTTTCATCAGGTCGTAGTATGTGTCGAAGACGGCCTTATCGCCGCCGACCATCACCGACAGGGTGCCGTCGATGGCTTTCGGCTCGCCGCCGCTGACCGGCGCATCCAGCATCTCCACGCCTTTCGCTTTCAGCGCCTCGCTGATTTCGCGGCTCGCCAGCGGTGCGATAGAACTCATATCAATCACCACCAGGCCCGGCTTCGCACCGTCGATAATGCCGTTCTCACCCAGCGCCACCTCTTTCACGTGCGGTGAGTTTGGCAGCATAGTGATAATGACGTCGCACTGCTCAGCAATCGCTTTTGCAGTAGTCGCCGTTTCTGCGCCAGCCGCAATCACCTCTGCTACCGCGTCTGAATTACGATCTAAAACCACCAGTGAGTAACCTGCTTTGATGAGGTTTTTGCTCATTGGTTTGCCCATGATACCCAGGCCAATAAAACCCACTTTCAGCGTCATAATCTGTTTCCTCAATGATGTTTATTTTTTAAAAGCGTCCGCTAATTTCTGCGTGGCGGCGCGGAATACGCCGAGGTCGCTGCCGACGGCAACAAACGTTGCGCCCCACTCCAGGTAGCGGCGGGCATCGGCTTCCACTGGCGCCAGAATGCCGCACGGTTTACCGTGCGCTTTGGCACGGGCAAAAATGTGCTGGATAGCGCGCTGCACGTCCGGGTGGCTGGCGTTGCCCAGATGACCAAAAGCGGCAGCCAGATCGCTTGGGCCGACGAAAATACCGTCCACCCCATCGGTCGCGGCAATGGCGTCGACGTTATCGACCCCCTGCAGGCTCTCGATCTGAACCAGAATGGTGATGTTCTTGTTTGACTGGGCGAAATAGTCCGGCACAGTGCCAAACATGTTGGCGCGGTGCGAGACGGACACGCCGCGGATCCCTTCCGGCGGATAGCGGGTCGCCGCCACGGCCAGCACCGCTTCTTCTTCCGTTTCAACAAACGGGATCAGGAAGTTATAGAAGCCGATATCCAGCAGACGCTTAATGATCACCGGCTCGTTGGTAGGTACGCGCACCACCGGCGCGCTGTGGCTGCCTTTCAGCGCCATCAGCTGCGGAATAAACGTGCTGATATCGTTCGGCGCATGTTCGCCGTCCAGCACCAGCCAGTCGAACCCGGCGAGACCCAGCACTTCGGTGCTGATGGGGTTGGCCAGCGCAGACCAGCAGCCAATCTGAATCTGGTGCGCGGCGAGAGCCGCCTTAAATTTATTCGGGAAGATGTCGTCGTTCATTACTTATACCTTTTTTAATTCCGCAGTTTTAGCCAGGATCTTTTTATTTATTCCGACTCATCGTCAGCGTTATATTTATTTTCCTGCCTGAATTTTGGCGTTATAAAATCGTCATTCAGTATAATCGTCACCACACGGCAGCACATTGTTTTAATGCTCAATTATCCATCGTGAGCTGAACGCTATTTTGAGCATATGCACAATACAGTGGGCGCTGATGCACAGAATCAACGATTAATGGTTCGGGAGCGATCGCGATCACATTCTCACCTTTCCTCACCTGACATTCTTTATTTCTTCAATAAGAAACAATTATCCATCTGGCTATAGTGAGTATCAGATATTTTTGCTGGAGAAGAGTGAACAATGGCCGATATTGAAATTCGACAGGCATCGCCGACGGCGTTCTATATAAAAGTGCACGATACCGATAACGTGGCGATTATCGTCAACGACAATGGCTTAAAAGCAGGCACCCGCTTTCCGGATGGCCTGGAGCTGATTGAGCACATTCCGCAGGGGCATAAAGTCGCCCTGGTCGACATCCCGGCGCACGGCGAAATCGTGCGCTATGGCGAAGTCATCGGCTATGCGGTGCGCGCTATCCCGCAGGGTAGCTGGATTGAAGAGTCGCTGGTTGAGCTGCCCACCGCCCCGCCGCTGGAGACGTTGCCGCTGGCTACCCGCGTGCCTGAGCCGTTGCCTCCGCTGGAAGGTTACACCTTCGAAGGTTACCGCAACGCGGACGGCAGTGTGGGAACCAAAAATCTGCTTGGCATCACCACCAGCGTGCATTGCGTGGCGGGCGTCGTGGATTACGTAGTGAAACTGATTGAGCGCGATCTGCTGCCGAAGTACCCGAACGTCGACGGCGTGGTGGGTCTTAACCACCTGTACGGCTGCGGCGTGGCGATCAACGCACCCGCCGCGGTCGTGCCGATCCGCACGATCCACAATATCGCCCTCAACCCCAACTTTGGCGGCGAGGTAATGGTGATTGGCCTCGGCTGTGAAAAATTGCAGCCAGAACGCCTGTTGCAGGGTACGGAGGATGTGAAAGCCATTCCGGTTGACGATGCCAGTATTGTGCGTCTTCAGGATGAACACCATGTCGGCTTCAGATCGATGGTCGACGACATTTTGCAGGTGGCAGAGCGCCATCTGGAGAAGCTGAATAAACGCCAGCGTGAAACCTGCCCGGCCTCTGAACTGGTTGTTGGGACACAGTGCGGTGGCAGCGATGCGTTTTCCGGCGTCACCGCTAACCCGGCGGTGGGCTATGCCTCCGATCTGTTCGTGCGCTGCGGCGCCACGGTGATGTTCTCCGAAGTCACCGAAGTGCGTGACGCCATCCACCTGCTTACGCCGCGCGCCGCCAACGAGGAGGTAGGTAAACGCCTGCTGGAGGAGATGGCCTGGTACGATAACTATCTCGATATGGGCAAAACCGACCGCAGCGCCAACCCGTCGCCGGGGAATAAGAAAGGCGGCCTCGCGAACGTGGTGGAAAAAGCCCTCGGGTCGATTGCCAAATCCGGCCAGAGCGCGATTGTGGAAGTGCTCTCGCCTGGCCAGCGGCCAACCAAACGCGGCCTGATCTACGCGGCAACGCCTGCCAGTGATTTCGTTTGCGGTACCCAGCAGGTGGCGTCCGGTATTACGGTGCAGGTCTTTACCACCGGGCGCGGCACGCCGTACGGCCTGATGGCGGTACCGGTGATCAAAATGGCGACCCGCACCGAGCTGGCAAACCGCTGGTATGACTTAATGGATATCAACGCGGGCACCATCGCCACCGGGGAAGAGAGTATTGAAGAGGTGGGCTGGAAGCTGTTCCACTTCATTCTGGATGTGGCAAGCGGGCGGAAGAAAACCTTCTCCGATCAATGGGGATTGCATAACTCGCTGGCGGTGTTTAACCCGGCGCCGGTGACGTGAATTCATAGTGAACCTTGCTTAGCATGGCTTCGGCCATGCTTTTTTTTGCTTTCGATTCTTTCGCATACTTACTTTCACTTTCGTCTCTTTCATTTTTAAGATGTGAATCACAAAAAAATATTCCGAAACCCTATATCTTCTTTCGCATAAACAAAACGAAAGGTTTCGGAGGAAAGATGTTCATCATCTCATCGAAAGCGATGCTGCTGAAGGCCCAGCGTGAAGGTTACGCCGTCCCGGCATTCAATATTCATAATCTCGAAACGCTGCAAGTGGTTGTTGAAACTGCCGCTGAAATGCGTTCTCCGCTGATTGTTGCGGGCACTCCCGGCACGTTCAGCTACGCCGGAACAGGAAATGTAGTCGCCATTGCCAGCGATCTGGCGAAAACCTACAACCAGCCGCTGGCGATCCATCTCGATCACCATGAAGATTTCGACGATATCGCACAGAAAATCCATGCAGGTATCCGCTCAGCGATGATCGACGGCTCTCATCATCCGTTCTCTGAAAATGTCGCACTGGTGAAGCAAGTGACGAATTTCTGTCACCGCTACGATGTAAGCGTTGAAGCCGAGCTAGGCCGCCTTGGCGGTCAGGAGGATGACCTCATCGTCGACAGTAAGGATGCCCTTTACACCAATCCGCAACAGGCTCGCGAGTTTGTTGAATTGACGGGTATCGACTCTCTGGCCGTTGCTATCGGTACCGCTCACGGTCTGTACACTGACACACCAAAACTTGATTTTGAACGTCTGGCAGCGATCCGCAATCAGGTCGACGTGCCGCTGGTTCTGCATGGCGCGTCTGGTTTATCGGCTGCGGATATCCGTACCGCGATTAGCCTGGGGATTTGTAAAGTCAACGTCGCCACAGAACTGAAAATTGCCTTCTCGAATGCCCTGAAAACCTATCTCTCTTCACATCCTGCTGCCAGCGACCCACGTCACTACATGGTGCCTGCCAAGAATGCCATGAAGGAGGTGGTGCGTAAGGTGATTGCTGACTGTGGCTGTGAAGGAAAACTCTGAATACGAAAGCCTGTTGTCCCGAACTGGAGGAAACGTGAAAGATATTATTGCTCGCCATAAGGCGGGAGAACACCTCGGCATTTGCTCAGTTTGCTCAGCCCACCCGCTGGTGATTGAGGCCGCCCTGCGCTTCGATTTGCAAACAAACAATAAGGTGTTGATTGAGGCCACCTCGAATCAGGTAAACCAGTTCGGCGGTTATACCGGCATGAAACCGGCTGACTTCCGTGACTTTGTCCTCAAAATCGCTAAGGAAGTCGGTTTTCCACAGGAACGCCTGATTTTGGGTGGCGACCATCTGGGGCCAAACTGCTGGCAGAATGAACCCGCAGAAGCGGCGATGGAAAAGGCCATTGAGCTGATCAAAGCCTATGTCGCGGCCGGGTTTAGCAAGATCCATCTGGATGCCTCAATGTCCTGCGCCGATGACCCTGTCCCGTTAGCGCCAATGGTCGTAGCCCAGCGTGCGGCGCGTCTGTGTCAGGCGGCAGAGGAGACGGCCACCGACGCGCAAAAAGCGGCGCTGACCTATGTCATTGGCACAGAAGTCCCTGTACCAGGAGGCGAAGCCAGCAGCATTAATCGCGTACATGTGACGCGCGTGGAAGATGCAGAGCAGACGCTGGAAACGCATCGCGTGGCCTTTGGTGCGCTCGGCCTGGATGACGCTATGTCGCGCGTCATTGCGATGGTAGTTCAGCCAGGGGTGGAGTTCGACCATACGCAAATTATTCACTACCAGTCACACGCAGCAGAAGCGCTCTCCGGCTGGATCCGTCAGACCCCGATAGTTTACGAAGCGCATTCAACTGATTATCAGACCCGTCAGGCCTATCGAGCACTGGTTCGCGATCACTTTGCGATCCTGAAAGTCGGCCCGGCGCTCACCTTTGCCCTGCGCGAAGCCATCTTCGCCCTTGCGCAGATGGAGCAAGCGCTCATCGCCCCGGAGCAACGGAGCCATGTGCTTGAGGTCATCGATGAAGTGATGCTGAACGAACCTGGCTACTGGAAAAAGTACTACCGTCCGACCTGGAGCCAGGCGATGGTGGATATTCACTTTAGCCTGTCCGATCGCATTCGCTACTACTGGCCGCACCCGCGTATTCGCCAGAGCGTAGAGAAATTGCTTGCTAACCTGAGCGCAGCGTCCCTGCCTCTGGGGTTAATCAGCCAGTTTATGCCCGTCCAGTTCGAGCGATTGTCGATGAATGCGATCCCGGCAACACCGCAAAATCTCATCATCGACAAAATACAGGATGTATTACGCGCCTATCGATTTGGCTGTACCCCTGAACACGTTTGATACCGGAGAGTGTATGAGTCACGTTTTTGTCCGTACCGGAATTGAGTTTGAAGATTGCCAGCAGGCACTGGCGCATATTGGCGAGGAGATGCTGACAAAAGGTGTCGTGCACGCTACCTATCCCGATGCACTCCTGGAAAGGGAGATGAACTACCCCACCGGCATTGCCCTGGAGCGACATGCGGTCGCAATTCCGCACTGTGAAGCCGTACATGCGAAAAGCCCCGCCATTTACCTGATTCGCCCGGACAAACCGGTCAACTTTCAGCAGGCAGATGATGATGGCGACGTCGCCGTGTCGCTCATTATCGCCCTAATTGTTGAAAACCCTGCGGCACAAATGAAATTGCTGCGCCGCCTTTTTAGTGAGCTGCAAAACCCGGACACGCTGGACATGCTCCTGGCGACCCCTGCTGAGCATCTGGCGGACCGTTTCCGGACGACGATCCTTGAGCCTGAGGCCTGTGCCCAGGCGTCATAACATACTGATAATAAGAAGGTGTACCCTATGAAACGTAAAATTATCGTCGCCTGTGGCGGCGCTGTTGCCACCTCAACTATGGCCGCAGAAGAAATCAAAGAGCTTTGTGAGGCCCACCACATTGAGCTGGATCTGGTGCAGTGCCGGGTAACCGAAATTGAAACCTACATGGATGGCGCGGATCTCATCTGCACCACGGCGAAAGTCGACAGATCTTTTGGCGACATTCCCGTGGTACACGGTATGCCGTTTGTCTCTGGCGTTGGTATCGAAGCCCTGCAACAAAAAATTCTGACCATCCTCGAGGGGTAAGATTATGTTTACCGAAATCATGCGGTACATCCTCGATCTGGGGCCAACCGTAATGCTGCCTATCGTCATCATCATCTTCTCTAAGCTGCTGGGGATGAAGCTGGGTGATTGTTTTAAGTCCGGTTTGCATATCGGCATCGGTTTCGTGGGGATCGGGCTGGTTATCGGCCTGATGCTCGACTCCATCGGCCCGGCAGCCAAAGCGATGGCAGAGCAATTTCAGATCAATCTGCACGTGGTGGACGTCGGCTGGCCGGGTTCATCACCGATGACCTGGGCTTCGCAGATAGCGCTGGTGGCAATCCCGGTGGCCATTGGCGTCAATATTCTCATGCTGGTCACCCGAATGACCCGCGTGGTGAACGTGGATATCTGGAACATCTGGCACATGACCTTCACCGGTGCGATGCTGCACCTGGCAACCGGCTCTTACTGGCTCGGGATCCTGGGGGTGGTCGTACACGCAGCCTTTGTCTACAAACTGGGGGACTGGTTTGCCAAAGACACGCGAGACTTCTTTGGTCTCGAAGGGATCGCTATCCCTCACGGCTCATCAGCATATCTCGGCCCGATCGCGGTCCTGGTGGATACGATTATCAACAAAATTCCGGGTCTGAATCGCATTCACTTTAGCGCTGACGACGTTCAGAAACGCTTTGGTCCGTTTGGGGAACCTGTGACCGTTGGGTTTGTCATGGGACTGGTTATCGGCATGCTGGCAGGCTATGACGCTAAATCTGTTCTCCAGCTGGCAGTAAAAACCGCCGCCGTTATGCTGCTGATGCCGCGCGTGATTAAGCCGATCATGGACGGCCTGACCCCCATCGCCAAACATGCCCGTAAGCGTCTGCAAGCTAAATTCGGCGGCCAGGAGTTTTTAATTGGGCTCGATCCCGCGCTGCTGCTGGGTCATACATCCGTGGTCTCCGCCAGCCTGATCTTTATCCCGCTCACCATCCTCATTGCAGTGCTGGTGCCGGGAAACCAGGTGCTACCATTCGGCGACCTCGCCACTATCGGCTTCTTTGTGGCAATGGCGGTCGCGGTTCACCAGGGCAATCTGTTCCGCACGCTTATCTCCGGCGTCATCATAATGGGCATCACCCTGTGGATTGCGACCCAGACCATCGGCCTGCATACCCAGCTTGCGCAAAACGCTGGCGCGTTGAAAGCTGGCGGGCTGGTGGCCTCTATGGACCAGGGTGGCTCACCGATAACCTGGCTATTGATTCAACTCTTTACCTGGCAAAACGTAGTGGGGTTCATCGTAATTGCTGCGATTTACTTTACGGGCGTACTGCTGACATGGCGTCGTGCCCGCACCTTTATTGCGGCAGAAAAACGCGCCGCCAATCCTCAAAGCCAGACGGCATCTTAATAACAGGGGGAGCGACGCTCCCCTCTTTTTTCTGGAGTCATTCATGAAATCAGTGGTAATTCACGCTGAGGGCAGCGTGCGGGTTGAAGAACGCCCCCTTCCTTTCATTCAGGCCGCAGATGATGTGCTGGTACGCGTTATCTGCTCCGGGTTATGTGGCTCGGATATTCCACGAATTTTCGCCAAAGGCGCACACTACTATCCCATCACGTTAGGCCATGAATTCAGCGGATACGTCGAAGCATGCGGCACCGACGTAGCCGATCTTAAGGTTGGTGATGGTGTGGCGTGTGTTCCGCTACTTCCTTGTTTTTCTTGCCCCGAATGTGAAAAAGGCTACTACTCATTATGTAAGCATTACCAGTTCGTTGGTTCACGCAGTGAGGGCGGCAATGCGGAATATGTGGTTGTTAAGCGCGCAAATTTGTTCCGTCTTCCAGAGACGATGACGATTGAAGATGGTGCATTTATTGAGCCGATTACCGTCGGGTTACATGCGTTCCACCTGGCTTCAGGTTGTGAGGGGAAAAATGTCATTATTGTCGGTGCTGGTACCATCGGTCTGCTGGCGATGCAGTGCGCGCTGGCGCTGGGTGCCAGCAGTGTCACCGCGATCGATATCAACGACGAAAAGCTTGCCCTGGCATCCCGGCTGGGCGCGACCCGGGTATTTAACAGCCGTTCTCTGAGCGCTGATGACATCTTCAGTGCGCTCAGCGAAAGCCGGTTTGATCAACTGGTACTGGAGACTGCCGGAACCCCACAAACCGTCACGCTTGCCATTGATATTGCCGGGCCGCGAGCCCAGCTTGCACTGGTAGGAACATTGCATCATGACCTGCATTTACCCGCTGCAACTTTCGGCAAAATTCTGCGTAAGGAATTGACGCTGCTGGGAAGCTGGATGAACTATTCCGCGCCATGGCCTGGGGAAGAGTGGGAAATGGCTGCCCGTCTGCTCGCAGATAAAAAACTACAGTTAGCTCCGCTTGTCGCGCACAGTGGCGACAGTGAAAGCTTTGCTCAGGCCGTGCAGGCCCTGAACGGTTCACCCATGCAGGGCAAAATTATGCTGCGCTTCGCATAACCTCGCGAGCCAGCAAACCTGAGCTGGCTCACATTTACTTTCGAATATTACCGTACCCCTTTCGCATACCTTCGATTAGAATAGGAGGCAGTTAATTATCAGGCATTTCAATATGAATTCATTTGAGCGAAGGAATAAAATCGTTGACCTCGTCAACACGCATGGCAGCGTGATGGTGCTGGATCTGTCGAATATGTTTGGCATTTCAGAAGTGACTATTCGAACAGACCTGCGCCTGTTGGAAGAAAAAGGACTGGTCACTCGCTTTCACGGTGGCGCCGCAAGGCCTGGCAGCAATCTGGCCGAAAGCGAAAGTCAGGAAGTCGTCCTGGAAGACCGTTACCAGCTGGCGAGCGATCCGAAAAAACGCATCGCACAAGCAGCGGCGGCCATGATTGAAGAAGGGATGACGATCATTCTGGATAGCGGAAGCACCACGATGCTGATCGCCGAGGCGTTGACCAAAAAAGCCAATATTACGGTCATCACTAACAGCCTGCCCGCCGCGTTTGCCCTATCAGAGAACAAAGACATTACGCTGGTAGTCTGCGGCGGCACGGTGCGCCATAAAACGCACTCTATGCACGGCACTATCGCCGAGCGTTCGCTGACTGGCATCAGTGCCGATTTGATGTTTGTTGGGGCTGACGGTATCGATGCCACTAATGGCATAACCACTTTCAATGAGGGTTACTCCATCAGCAGCGTGATGGCCGCTGCCGCACACAAGGTGGTTGCCGTGCTGGACGCCAGCAAGTTCAACCGTCGCGGCTTTAACCAGGTGCTGCCGATGGAGAAAATCGACTGTGTGATCACGGATGATGGGATCGGAAAGCAGGAAAAAGAACTGCTGGGTAAAACAGGAACAGAGATAATTACGGTTTAGCTAACGGTGCAGGTCAGCGCATGACCTGCCAGCTTCCCCCTTTCCTTGCCCCCAGGCGTTTTAATTTACCTTTTGTTTGCAAAGAACGGAGATAACGTTCCGCTGTGCGGGAAGTCACGCCCAATACAGAGGCCAACATCACCGCAGTCATTTGCGGCTGAACGGTAAGCAGCTCAAGGATAGTGAGTTCCTTTTCCGACAATTCTTCCGACATTTTTTCCGACATGGCGGATGTCATATCGATGCCTTCCCGCAAAGCTTCGGCCAAATTTTGCAACATAAACGCCACGAATGCCGTGCAGTCACTGGCCCGATCGCATTGCCCTAAAATCTGGTAATAGCGCGCTTGCTGGAAGTGAATGAGTGTTTCAACGGGCAACCATGCAAGCTCTGCACGCCACTGGCTTAAGATCAACGTTTGCCACAGCCGTCCCATCCGACCATTTCCATCCGAGAAGGGATGAATAAATTCAAACTCGTAGTGAAATACCGAGCTGGCAATCAGCGGGTGAAGATCGGTTTGCTTAAGCCAGGAAAGAAGATCGTCGATAAGGCGGTTCATCTGGGAGGCTGGCGGAGCCATGTGGACTAGCTGGTTTCCACGGTACACCCCTACGTCCCCATTTCTGAGCTTTCCGGGATGATCGACCAGACCCAACATCAATAATCGGTGTGCGCTGAGTAAGTCGTTGAGCTTCCAGGGCTTCCATTCGGGCAGTTTCTCATATGCCAGGATAGCATTGCGTACTTCCTGAATATCTTTTTCAGGTGCAAGCACGCGTTTGCCATCCATGATGGCCGTCACCTGTCCAGTCGTTAATGAGTTATGTTCAATGGCCAGGGAAGCCTGAATAGTGCGTATCCTGTTCTCTTTGCGCAGTAAAGGGGATGTTCTACCGGAGTGTGCCGCCCAATGCCCCAACAGTTCACCAATCTCAACCACCTGATTGAGAATAAAGGGTGTGATAGTGAAAGGAGGCTGATAGCGGCTCATTTGACTTACTCCCCCTGCTGCTCCAGCGCATATTTATACAGCGCATTTTTCTTCACGCCGTGGATCTCCGCCGCCAGCGCAGCCGCTTTTTTCAGAGGAAGTTCAGTCTGTAGCAGGGCCAGCGTACGCAGCGCATCGGCAGGCAGAGCGTCTTCCTGCGCTTTGTGTCCTTCGACAATCAGCACCATTTCGCCCTTGCGGCGGTTTTCATCTTCTTTCACCCACGCCAGCAGTTCACCGACCGGCGCACCGTGAATGGTTTCCCACGTTTTGGTCAGCTCGCGCGCCAGCACCACGTAGCGCCCTTCGCCCCAGACGGTCACCATATCCTCCAGGCTTTCCAGCAGACGGTGAGTGGATTCGTAGAAGATCAACGTACGCGGTTCGGCTTCCAGATCCTTTAATACATCGCGGCGACCTTTGGATTTAGCTGGCAGGAAACCTTCGTAGCAGAAACGATCGGACGGCAGGCCCGCGGCGCTTAATGCGGCAATAGCAGCACACGGTCCCGGCAGTGGGACCACGCGGATCCCGGCTTCACGGCAGGTGCGCACCAGATGGTAACCCGGATCGTTGATCAGCGGCGTTCCCGCATCGGAGACCAGCGCAATGTTCTGCCCTTCCTTAAGCTTCGCCACCAGCGTTTCGGCTTTTTGTTGCTCATTGTGATCGTGCAGGGCAAACAAACGGGCGTTAATGGCAAAATGTTGTAGCAGTAAACCGGTATGACGCGTGTCTTCAGCCGCAATTAAATCAACAGCTTGCAATACAGTGAGTGCACGTTGGGTAATATCAGACAAATTCCCGATAGGAGTAGGTACAATATAAAGCTGGCCTTGAGAATTATCTGCCGTTTCGTGTTGTTTCATTGTCTCGTCCGTATTGCCGATTTAATATTGAGCATTGCGTAAAAAAATCACTGGATACAGTATGGTACCGTTAACGTTTCTTCGAAAAAAAGCCGCGCACAGCGTGCCCCTCCTGCTGGCAGCCCTGATCTTTACAGGCTGCGGCACCCAGGCACCTGACCAGAGCACTGCTCATATGCAGGGGTCCGCTCAGGCTGATTCTGGCTTTTATCTGCAACAAATGTCGCAGAGTACAAATGATACCAGGATCAACTGGCAATTACTCGCCATTCGTGCACTGCTGAAAGAAGGGAAAACCCAGCAGGCCGCCGAACTGTTCAGCCAGCTGCCGCAGGAGCTTAACGACGATCAGCGTCGTGAGCAGACCTTGCTGTCGGCAGAACTGAAGGTCGCGCAGAAAGATTACGACGGCGCGAAGAAGATCCTCGGCACCATCGATCTGAACACGCTGGATAAAAACCAGCAGGCCCGTTTCTGGCAGGCCGGTATCACCGCTGAGCAGGGTCGCCCTTCCCTGACGCTACTCCGCGCGCTGATTGCCCAGGAGCCTCTGCTCGCGGGTGCGGACAAGCAGAAAAATATTGACGCAACCTGGCAGGCGCTCGCCTCCATGACGCCGGATCAGGCCAAAACGCTGGTGATCAACGCCGATGAAAATGTCCTGCAAGGCTGGCTGGATCTGCAACAGATGTGGTTCAACAACCGCAGCGATCCGGACATGCTGAAAGCCGGTATTACCGACTGGCAGAAGCGCTACCCGCAAAACCCGGGGGCGAAAATGTTGCCCACGCAGCTGGTGAACGTGCAAAACTTTAAGCCCGCCTCCACCAGCAAAATCGCCCTGCTGCTGCCGTTAAACGGCCAGGCAGCAGTGTTTGGTCGCGCCATTCAGCAAGGTTTTGAAGCCGCGAAAAACGGCACCACCGCCGTCACCGGCAGCGCCGTTCCGGCGCAGGCTGCACAGGCGGCAAACGTGAATGACGTTGTCAGCCCGTCCGCCGCTGAAACCGAAGACCTGACCACCGCGCAAACCCCTGCGCAGGGCACCATGCAGAATCCGGTTACTGCCCCAACGACGCAGCCCGCTACCCCAGCGCCTGCGGCGACACAGGCCCCGGCTGAAACACCAGCAGCCGCTACGGCAGAACAACCTCAGCCACAAACCACGCAGCCGGAACAGCAGCCAGCAGCCCAGCCGCAGGCTGTGGCCGCCACCAGCGCTAACCCTGGTGCAGAGCTGAAAATCTACGACACCAGCGCCCAGCCGCTTGACCAGGTGCTGGCGCAGGTTCAGCAGGACGGGGCCAGCATCGTTGTCGGCCCGCTGTTAAAAAACAACGTGGAAGCGCTGATGAAGAGCAACACCACGCTGAACGTGCTGGCGCTTAACCAGCCTGAGCAGGTTCAGAACCGCGCCAATATCTGTTACTTCGCCCTCTCTCCGGAGGATGAAGCCCGCGATGCGGCCCGTCATATTCACGAGCAGGGCAAACAGGCGCCGCTGCTGCTGATCCCGCGCAGCACGCTGGGCGACCGCGTTGCCAACGCGTTTGCCCAGGAGTGGCAAACCCTTGGCGGCGGCGTGGTGTTGCAGCAAAAATTTGGTTCAGCGTCTGAACTGAGAGCAGGCGTGAACGGCGGGGCAGGTATTGCCCTCAACGGTAGCCCGGTCTCCGCCAGCCTGCCGCAGCAGCAGAGCGTCACCATCGGCGGCCTGACGATCCCGGCGCCACCTACCGACGCGCAAATCAGCGGCGGCGGTAAAGTGGATTCGGCATACATCGTCGCTACGCCGGAAGAGATCGCCTTTATCAAACCGATGATCGCCATGCGGAACGGCAGCCAGAGCGGCGCAACGCTCTACGCCAGCTCACGCAGCGCACAGGGTACCGCAGGCCCGGATTTCCGTCTGGAAATGGACGGTCTGCAATACAGCGAGATCCCTATGCTGGCGGGCAGTAACCCGCAGTTGATGCAGCAGGCGCTGGGCGCGGTGCGCAATGACTATTCCCTGGCGCGTCTGTACGCGATGGGCGTCGATGCCTGGGCGCTGGCAAACCACTTCACCCAGATGCGTCAGGTACCGGGCTTCGAGCTTAACGGGAATACCGGCGATCTGACTGCCGACCAGGATTGTGTGATTAACAGGAAGTTATCATGGCTCAAATACCAGCAGGGGCAGATTGTCCCGGCCAGTTAAGCCGTAAACAGACCGGCGACGCGTGGGAGTTAACGGCGCGCCGCTGGCTTGAAGGCAAAGGACTGCGCTTTGTCGCCGCCAACGTTCGCGGGCGCGGCGGCGAGATTGACCTGATCATGAAAGACGGTCAGACCATCGTGTTTGTTGAAGTTCGCTACCGACAGTCGTCCCGTTTTGGCGGTGCTGCCGCCAGCGTGACGCTCGCCAAACAACAAAAATTATTACAGACTGCCCACTTGTGGCTTGCCCGCCATAATGGGAGTTTTGATACTGTGGATTGCCGTTTCGATGTGGTAGCCTTCACCGGAAATGCGATCGACTGGCTTAAAAACGCGTTTGGCGAAGACGCATAAATAAGATTTTAAAGGGATACCGTGCTCGAACGAATTAAAGTGTGCTTCACAGAAAGCATTCAAACGCAGATTGCCGCGGCGGAAGCCCTTCCGGACGCGATCTCTCGTGCAGCGATGACGCTGGTTCAGTCGCTGCTCAACGGCAACAAAATCCTCTGTTGTGGCAATGGCACGTCCGCCGCCAACGCACAGCATTTTGCTGCCAGCATGATCAATCGCTTCGAAACCGAGCGCCCGAGTTTACCTGCCATTGCACTAAACACCGATAACGTGGTCTTAACTGCGATTGCCAACGATCGTCTGCATGACGAAATTTACGCCAAGCAGGTGCGCGCCCTGGGCCATGCCGGAGACGTGCTTCTGGCGATCTCCACGCGCGGTAACAGCCGGGATATCGTTAAAGCAGTTGAAGCGGCAGTGACCCGGGATATGACGATTGTCGCCCTGACCGGCTACGATGGCGGTGAGCTGGCTGGCCTGCTGGGGCCGCAGGATGTGGAGATCCGCATTCCTTCGCACCGTAGCGCCCGCATCCAGGAGATGCATATGCTCACGGTGAACTGCTTATGCGATCTGATCGATAACACGCTTTTCCCTCACCAGGATGATTAAGGAGTTCTCATGAAGGTTTTATCGGCCCTTGCAGTCGTGATGTCTGCATTACTGCTTCAGGGATGCATCGCTGCCGCTGTAGTCGGTACCGCAGCGGTCGGCACCAAAGCAGCGACCGATCCGCGTACCGTTGGGACGCAGGTGGATGACGGTACGCTTGAGCTGCGCGTTAACAGTGCGCTGTCGAAAGACGAACAGATTAAGAAGGAAGCACGCATCAACGTGACGGCTTATCAGGGCAAAGTGCTGCTGGCAGGCCAGGCGCCAAATCCTGAACTCGCCTCGCGCGCCAAACAGATCGCGATGGGCGTAGAAGGCACGGCAGAAGTGTTTAACGAGATCCGCCAGGGCCAGCCGATTGGTCTCGGCACCGCGTCATCCGATACCTGGATCACCACCAAAGTCCGTTCCCAGCTGCTGGGTACTGACCAGGTGAAATCTTCAAACGTGAAAGTGACCACGGAAAACGGCGAAGTGTTCCTGCTGGGTCTGGTGACGGAACGTGAAGGGAAAGCGGCAGCGGATATCGCCAGCCGGGTGAGCGGCGTGAAACACGTCACCACCGCCTTTACTTACATTAAGTAATTCCCACCTGACTACAGGCCCGGTAAGCGCTAGCGCCACCGGGCTTTTTTTCACACAAGCGCCATACTTCCCACAATCACTCCGCTCAACGCCACCAGCCCCGCCGTCAGCCACAGCGCTTTCGCCGGGAATGACTTACGCAGCATGATAAGCGATGGCAGACTCACCGCTGGCAGCGTGATGAGCAGCGCCAGCGCCGGTGCGGTACCCATACCGGCCAGCATCATGGTCTGAATAATCGGGATCTCCGCCGCGGTGGGGATCACAAACAGGCACCCGGCCACCGCCATCGCAATCACCCACATCAGCGTGTTGTCAATAGCGCCATCCGCATGCGGGAACAGCCAGACACGCGCCGCCCCCAGCACCAGTACGGCCAGGATATAAACCGGAATTGTGCTCCAGAAAAGCTGCCACAGCGCTTTGCCCCAGCGAGCAAAGAAACTGTCCTGCGGCTCGCTGACGTCCAGCTCAACGGAGGCAGGCCCGGCCTCGTTGTCTTTCACCAGGTGCTGGACCAGCGTAGCGACAAGCACCACCGTCAGCAGGCCAGCCGCCAGACGGATAAACGCGAAATGCCAGCCGAGTACAAAGCCCATAAACACCAGCGTCGCCGGGTTCAGCAGGGGGTTACCCATCCAGAAGGCAAGCGCGCCGCCCATCGACACGCGCTGTCGGCGCATGCCCGCCGCCACCGGCGCAGCGCAGCAGGAGCACATCATGCCCGGCAGGGAGAATATCGTTCCCAGCAGCGTCCCCTGTAAGCGCGGTTGACCCAGGGTTTTTACCAGCCAGTTACGCGGGATGAGTACCTGAATCAGCGAGCCCAGCAATACGCCCAATACCGCCGCTTTCCAGACGGCAAGAAAATAGACCATGGCGTAATCCCACGCCGCGCGTAGCGGGCTGGAATCGGCCTGGGCGAGGATTGATTTACCGATGCTGTGAGTGTCGGCGGCGGTAAAGGCTTTACCGTAGTACGGCTGCCATTTCACATACCAGAGGCCAATGATGACCACGAGAAAGAAGAGTGCGGGCTTCCACCACTGAACAGGTGTTGCCGCCTGAGATGAAGACTGACCAGTCATACCATTCCCCGGAAGGTGTTATTTAATAAGCCGGGGAAGTTTACGCCTCGCCCTGCGCGATTTCACGCAGTTTTGCCGAAGGGATAATATTAACGCCCTCCTGCGACGGAGCCAGCGCCTCTTTTAGCATCGCCAGCGCGACATCCCGCGCCTCGATGGACTTCCAGTTACCCGGCAAAATGCGAAACAGCGGAGCGAAAAAAGACTCGTTAAAACGACGTTCGTCACGGTGCCCCATCAGCATGGAAGGCCGCACGATGGTCAGGCGCTCCCATTTCTGCGCGATTAACGCCTCTTCCATCTTGCCCTTCACCTGGTTGTAAAAAAACGGCGAGCCTGCATTCGCACCGTGCGCGCTGACCACCAGAAAATGCTTCGCACCCAGCTTTTTCGCCGTCAGGGCGGTATCCACCACCAGCGTGTAATCTGCATGGACAAAGGCTTCTTTACTGCCCGCTTCCCGTCGTGTGGTGCCAAGGCAGCAAAAGGCGATATCAATGGGATCCTGCACCTGCGCCAGCGCGTCGGTGAGCTGTGGATCGTGCGGGTTATAGACGCCGGTGATATCCAACAGCGGACGACGCGTCGGTGCGGCGATATAGTTGATATGGCGATCCTGGATCAGCAGCCGCAGCAGATGTCTACCCACCAGCCCGGTTGCGCCGGTAATCAGTACCTGACTCATCTTATCCCCTTTACAGAATTGTCCGTTTGCGTTCTGGGCCTGCTCTACCACACTTAAAAGTCTGTTACCGGTAAGTATTTACCACAAACGGGAAAAAAACAGTCTGAAGCGAAAACAACGGAGGAAGCATGAGTAAAAAAATCGCAGTCTTGATTACCGACGAGTTTGAAGATTCAGAATTTACATCGCCAGCAGAGGCATTCCGCAAGGCGGGCCACGAGGTGGTCACCATCGAGAAAGAAGCGGGTAAAACCGTGAAAGGCCATAAGGGCGAAGCCAGCGTGACCATTGACGAATCCATTGATAACGTCAGCCCGTCGGATTTCGACGCCCTGCTGTTACCGGGCGGCCATTCACCGGATTCCCTGCGCGGAGACGAACGCTTCGTCACCTTTACCCGTGACTTCGTCGGCACCGGTAAACCGGTATTTGCCATTTGCCACGGTCCGCAGTTGCTGATCAGCGCCGAGGTGGTACGCGGGCGTAAGCTCACCGCGGTGAAGCCGATCGTTATCGATCTGAAAAACGCGGGAGCCGAGTTTTACGATCAGGAAGTGGTGAACGATAACGACCAGTTGATCACCAGCCGTACGCCTGACGATCTGCCTGCATTTAACCGCGAAGCGCTACGCCTGCTCGGCGCGTAACCAGTGCAGTTTCTTGCCAAAGCCCAGGGTGTTGTCGGTAAATTTCAGCTCATCAAGGCGGATTTCCCACACCGGGGCTTTTAGCGCCGCGGCCACCGGGAAGCGGCGCGTATAGCGTTTACGCTGTGCGTCGCTTTCCTCACCGTCCAGGCGACGAATTTCGCCTTTGAACTGAACCCCGCGGATCAGCGCAACGGTTTTAGGCTGACCGTTTACCGTGCCCGCCACTTTTGCCTGTGGGCCTGACATCTGCGCATGTCGCGTTTTGTCTTCGCTCATCACGTAAAAAGCCACGCGCTCGGGATCGTAGTAATAAAAGGCATTTGCGCACCACATCTCCTCGTCTTTACAGACGCACCAGGTCACGACATGCTGCTTTGCCAGCCAGCGGTTAATGGCGGCCAGTGTTTCCATTTTCGCTCTCTCTCATGCTATGGTGCGTTCACCTTAACATACTGAATCTGTCTACTGTGTGCTGGTTTCTCTATCTTGTCCGAACCGCTGATAACGCACTCTACACCGGGATCACCACCGATGTGGCACGGCGTTTTTTACAACATCAAACGGGGAAAGGGGCGAAAGCACTGCGGGGGAAAGGTGAACTTCATTTAGCGTTTTCAGCCGCCGTGGGCGACAGATCCCTGGCGCTCAGGCTGGAATACCGCATCAAGCAGCTGACGAAGCGCCAGAAAGAGCGCCTCGTTACCGGAGACGGCTCTTTTGAGGCGCTACGCGAGAGCCTGATTAAAAGCGATTGAAGTGGTCGTGGTACTCAACCAGACCGTTAACGCCGTCGAGCGCATCGTCCGCCAGAGGATGCACCAGGAACGACGTTTCCGTGCCCGGCCAGTGGCAGCGCAGATCGTGTTTAGCCGCTGGCTCAAAACCTAAACGTTCATAGAACGCCGGATCGCCCAGTACGACAACCGCGGCATAGCCAAATTCATTCAGGGAATCCAGCCCTTCATAGACCAGCTGGCGTGCCAGACCCTGGCCACGGTAGTTTTCATCCACCGCCAGCGGCGCCATCCCGACCCACTGTAACTCCTCACCCTGCACAATCACCGGGCTGAACGCCACGTAGCCGACCACCTGCCCTTCATCGTCGGTGGCAACCAGGCCCAGCGTAATCAGGCCATCTTCGCGGAGATCGTGAACCAGTTGGGCTTCGGCGTCGCCTGCAAAAGAGCGGCGTAACAACGCATCGATACCCGGCGCATCAATCCCAATTTCGACTCGAATCAGCATGGCTCACCTACTGAAGTGTGTTTACTATCCGGCGGGGTTTTCAGCCCGGCCTCAACGAAATCTGCCATTTGCATCAACATCATACGCAGTGCTTTCGGCATCTGCTCCAGCTCAATGGCATCCATTAAATTTTTGACGTACAGACCAAGCTCCGTGTCGCCTTCAATCACCAGTCGACGCTGGAAGAAAAGTGTGTCCGGATCCTGTTTGCGCGCGGCGATCATCAGCAGATCGCTGGCGTCCGCGCTAAAGCTCACATCCGCGCTGGCGGACTCGCTGACGATCAGCCGATCGTTCTCGACGGAAGTAAACCAGCGCAACCCGATATCGCGCACTTCAATCTGTAACCAGCGGCCTTCCAGAAACTCCAGTTCACCATCCTGTAACGCCTGGCGGAACTGCCAGCTCAGCACCTGCTCCAGCACCTGGCGTTTAAGCGCGAACGGCGCCAGTTTTACCGGCACGCTCAGCATTGATGGACCAAATTGTACGAGACGTGAACGCAGTTTATCCAGCACGAGCTTTACTCCCTGATAGCTATAGTCCTGCTATTTTGCCATATCCCGACAAGAAGATAGCGGCGTAAATCAACAAACCGTTGTCCGGTATACCTCATTATTGGTGCCATCAATACGCCATTAGCTGCCTTAAATCAAAAATTGTCGCGTATGGGTTAATTAAAATCCCAGCTCGTTAACATTTTTTACGATCCCTGCGATCGACAACATCGGGATAAATTATGGAGCTGCTCTGCCCTGCCGGAAACCTTCCGGCGCTTAAGGCGGCCATCGAAAATGGGGCCGATGCGGTCTATATCGGGCTGAAGGATGATACCAACGCCCGCCATTTTGCGGGTCTTAACTTTACGGAGAAAAAGCTTCAGGAAGCCGTTAACTTCGTTCACCAGCACCGGCGCAAACTGCACATCGCCATCAATACCTTTGCCCATCCTGATGGCTATGCCCGCTGGCAGCGTGCCGTGGATATGGCGGCCCAGCTGGGCGCCGATGCGCTGATCCTGGCCGACCTCGCCATGCTTGAGTATGCGGCAGAACGTTATCCGCATATTGAGCGCCACGTCTCTGTTCAGGCATCGGCCACCAATGAAGAGGCCGTGCGTTTTTATCATCGACACTTTAACGTAGCCCGCGTGGTGCTGCCGCGCGTGCTCTCTATTCATCAGGTTAAGCAACTGGCGCGCGTCACGCCAGTGCCGCTGGAGGTTTTTGCCTTCGGCAGCCTGTGCATCATGGCCGAAGGCCGCTGCTATCTTTCTTCCTATCTCACCGGGGAATCGCCAAATACCGTCGGTGCCTGCTCGCCTGCCCGCTTCGTTCGCTGGCAGCAAACGCCGCAGGGACTGGAGTCGCGTCTGAACGATGTGTTAATCGACCGCTATCAGGACGGTGAAAACGCGGGCTACCCGACGCTGTGCAAAGGCCGCTATCTGGTAGACGGCGAGCGCTACCACGCGCTGGAGGAGCCTACCAGCCTCAACACACTGGAATTGCTGCCGGAACTGCTCGCCGCCAATATTGCCTCGGTGAAAATCGAAGGCCGCCAGCGCAGCCCGGCCTACGTGAGCCAGGTGGCGAAGGTGTGGCGTCAGGCCATCGACCGCTGCATGGCGGACCCGCAAAACTACGCCCCGCAAGCGGCCTGGATGGAGACGCTCGGCGCGATGTCCGAAGGCACCCAAACCACGCTTGGCGCGTATCACCGTAAATGGCAGTGAGATCATCATGAAATATTCGTTAGGGCCGGTGCTCTACTACTGGTCAAAAGAGACGCTGGAAGATTTTTATCAACAGGCCGCCACCAGCAGCGCCGATGTGATTTACCTCGGCGAAGCGGTGTGCAGCAAGCGCCGCGCCACCAAAGTGGGCGACTGGCTGGATATGGCGAAAAGTCTGGCCGGGAGCGGCAAGCAGGTTGTGCTCTCAACGCTGGCGCTGGTGCAGGCGTCCTCTGAGCTGGGCGAGCTGAAGCGCTACGTCGAAAACGGTGAGTTTCTGCTGGAGGCGAGCGACCTGGGCGTGGTGAACCTGTGCGCCGAGCGTAAGCTGCCGTTTGTCGCCGGACATGCGCTGAACTGCTATAACGCGGTGACCCTGCGCCTGTTGCTTAAACAGGGGATGACGCGCTGGTGCATGCCGGTGGAACTCTCCCGCGACTGGCTGGCCAACCTGCTGAATCAGTGTGACGAACTGGGTATTCGCAATCAGTTTGAAGTGGAAGTGTTGAGCTACGGCCATCTGCCGCTGGCCTACTCCGCCCGCTGCTTTACCGCACGTTCCGAAGATCGTCCGAAAGACGAGTGCGAAACCTGCTGCATTAAGTACCCGAACGGACGCAGTATGCTGTCGCAGGAGAACCAGCAGGTGTTTGTCCTCAACGGCATTCAGACCATGAGCGGTTACGTCTATAACCTCGGCAACGAACTGGCGTCAATGCACGGGCTGGTGGATATGGTGCGTCTTTCGCCGCTTGATACCGGCGTGTTCGCGATGCTGGACGCCTTCCGCGCCAACGAAAACGGCGCCTCGCCGCTGCCGCTGACGGCGAACAGCGACTGCAACGGTTACTGGCGACGTCTCGCCGGACTGGAATTGCAGGCGTAAAAAAAGCTCACTTTGTTAACAACGGTTATCATTTTTTAATGCAGTATTAAAGATTGACCGTCGACAAAGTGAGCTGTTATGACTGACAAAACCATTCCATTTTCGGTGCTGGATCTGGCGCCGATCCCGCAAGGTTCCTCGGCCAGAGAGGCCTTTACGCACTCTCTCGATCTTGCTCAACTTGCCGAAAAGCGTGGCTATCACCGGTACTGGCTGGCAGAGCACCATAACATGGTGGGCATCGCCAGTGCCGCCACCTCGGTGTTGATTGGCTATCTGGCGGCGAATACCACCACTCTGCACCTCGGCTCTGGGGGCGTGATGCTGCCGAATCACGCCCCGCTGGTGATTGCCGAGCAGTTCGGGACGCTGAATACCCTCTATCCGGGGCGTATTGATTTAGGTCTTGGCCGCGCGCCGGGCAGCGACCAGCCGACCATGCGCGCCCTGCGCCGTCATATGAGCGGCGATATCGATAACTTCCCGCGCGATGTCGCAGAACTGGTGGACTGGTTTGACGCGCGGGATCCGAACCCGCACGTGCGTCCTGTGCCGGGCTACGGGGAAAAGATCCCGGTATGGCTGTTAGGTTCAAGCCTGTACAGCGCCCAGCTCGCCGCCCAGCTGGGGCTACCGTTCGCGTTCGCCTCCCACTTCGCGCCGGATATGCTGCATCAGGCGCTGCATCTTTATCGCACGCACTTCAAACCGTCTGAACGTCTGGAGAAGCCGTATGCGATGGTGTGTATCAATATCATTGCCGCTGACAGCAACCGCGACGCGGAATTCCTGTTTACCTCCATGCAGCAGGCGTTTGTGAAGCTGCGTCGCGGCGAGACAGGCCAGCTTCCGCCGCCGGTAGAGAATATGCATCAGCTGTGGTCGGCCTCCGAGCAGTATGGCGTGCAGCAGGCGCTGAGCATGTCGCTGGTGGGTGATAAGGCGAAAGTGCGTCACGGGCTGGAGGCGGTGCTGCGTGAAACGCAGGCGGATGAGATTATGGTCAACGGCCAGATTTTCGATCACCAGGCGCGTCTGCATTCGTTTGATTTGGCGATGCAGGTGAAAGAGGAGTTGGTGGGGTAGCCATTGTTTCGCCCGGTGGCGCTACTGTATGACCGGATACATAGGTGACAGATCAGACCGGGAACATAGGTAACACTTTTAGTCTATCCGGAGCACACTCTGGGTTTTTCGGTCGTAGTACGCAAGCGTTATTCCATTAAAGATGATGGCCTCAAGGCCATCATCCCGTTCTTCCAGCATGATGTACTCATCCGTCAGCGCTTCACTCAGGAACACCGTCCCCTTTTTCCCCATATAGAGCGTTCCCCTCGATTTCACCCTGTAGACCGTACCTCCTTCCGGATAAGCATAGTCAGGAACCCTGCCATCCCACTGCCGGCATGAGGGTTGCCATACCATTCCGGGCGTTGCGCCCGCCAGTGCTTCATGCGGCCTTTCGTGGTTAAACTCTTCCCGGTAGTCACTGAACCACCGCTGTTGCTCTTCCATCGTCATGAAGGTGTTGCCATGGTTCACCGCACTTTTCAGGGAGCGGTGCATTCGCTCATGACGGCCATTTTCTTCCGGATGCCCCTTCCTGATACGCTCAGGCCTGATGCCCAGCCTGATTAACCAGACGGCAAGACGACTTAATCCGGCTATCCCTGTTCCCGCGAAGGGCTGACCGTTATCGGTTCTGAGCACTTCCGGCAGACCGTATTCCAGGAACGCATCCGTCAGGCACTGTCTGACGAAGGGCTCACTCTCCCGGTCCGTTCCCCGGCAGCTCAGAAGATACCGGCTGTGATTGTCGGTCAGGGTGAAGGGATGGCAGTACTCTCTGCTCAGTAGCCTGAACTTGCCTTTAAAATCAGCGCTCCAGACCTGATTGTTCTCACTGATGGTGGTCAGTGGCTGGCGATTGCCCGGGGTCCTGCGTTTTCGCTTTTTATCCGGAACCAGGCCTTCACGCTTGAGGATATCGCCGATAGTGCTGGCGGCAGGGACGGTAAAATCGGCGTGATGATTGAGCAGCCACATCCGCAGTTTTTTCGGCCCCCAGTCCGGGTGTTTTTGCCTCAGGGCCGTCAGCTGTGCGGCGATATCATCAGGAACTGTCCGGGAGTGGGAATGCGGAGCACGAGACCGGTCAGAGAGAGACGACAGGTCAGAGGGGTCAAAACGCTGAAGCCATTTATAGCCGGTTTTACGGCTGATGCCAAAAAGACGGCAAAGCGCGGAGAAGGAGTCCGTACCTGCATGGCAGGCACGGATAAAATCAAGGTGTTGCATAGGTCGGGTCTCAGTCCAGGGCATAGCGAGTCTCCTCTTCTATGCCAGTTATAACTGTTACCCATGTATCCGGTCTAAAGTGTTACCCATGTTTCCGGTTCATACCCTACGCTTACCGGGCCTACATTCTTTTCTCCCTCTCCCTGTGGGAGAGGGCCGGGGTGAGGGGTTCAGACCGCACGTTTTACTGATACACAGGCAACAGATTAAAACTCGACAGCACGTGCACCACGGCGTTGCCGATACCAAATACCAGGATCAGCGCAATCATCGGCTTACCGCCCCAGACGCGGAATTTCGGACTGCCGAAGCGCTTACGTGATTTGCGCGCCAGCAGCGCTGGCACAATCGCCGCCCAGATGGTGGCCGCCAGTCCTGCATAGCCGATGGCGTACAGGAAGCCGTTCGGCCACAGCAGGCCGCCCACAATCGGTGGCAGGAAGGTCAACAGCGCCGTTTTGAAGCGCCCCATCGCAGAGTCATCAAAACCAAACAGATCCGCCAGGTAGTCAAACAGGCCCAGCGTCACGCCGAGGAATGAGCTCGCCACGGCAAAGTTCGAGAAGACCACCAGCAGCAGATCCAGGCTGCGGCTGTTCAGCACGCCGCTCAGGGCCTGCACCAGCACATCGATGTTACCGCCCTTCTGTGCAATACCGATAAATTCCGGACGCGGGATGTTGCCCATCGTCCCCAGCAGCCAGATCACATACAGCCCCAGCGCCAGCAGCGTGCCGTAAACCAGGCATTTCACGATGGTGCGCGGATCTTTGCCGTAGTACTTCATCAGGCTCGGCACGTTGCCGTGGTAGCCAAACGACGCCAGACAGAATGGCAGCGTCATCAGCAGGTACGGCGTGTAGGAAGTGTTCACTTCGGCAACGTTAAACAGCGTGGCTGGCGTGACGTGCCCCAGCAGGCTGCCGAAGGTCAGGAAGAAAGTAATGACCTTTGCGCCCAGCACGATGGCCGTCATGCGGCTCACTGCTTTGGTACTCATCCAGACGATAAACGCCACGCCCAGCGCGAAGCACAGCCCCGCCAGACGCGCCGGAACGTTCAGCGACATCTCGGAGAAGGTGTGGTGCAGAATCGACCCGCTCGCAGAAATGTACGCGTAGGTCAGGATATAGAGCACAAACGCGATGGACAGCCCATTCACCAGGTTCCAGCCTTTGCCCAGCAGATCCCGGGTGATGGTGTCGAAGCTGGAGCCGATGCGGTAGTTGAGGTTGGCCTCAAGGATCATCAGCCCCGAATGGAGCATGCAGAACCAGGTAAAAACCAGCGCCGCCAGTGACCAGAAGAACCACGCACCGGACATGACCACAGGCAGGGAAAACATCCCGGCACCAATGATGGTTCCGCCGATGATCACCACGCCGCCAAGCAGCGAAGGTGACGTTTGGGTGGTGGTTAGTGTTGCCATGCGGCCTGATCTCCAGTGAAAAATGTGGTTCTGTATTTTAGTGTGTTGCACTGTACCAGTACAGGAGTACAAAAGGAATAAAAAAAGCCCCGATAGCAACTATCGGGGCTGTATATTTTACTTTACGTCAGAAGCGAAAGGCTTACGCGTCACCGAAACGACGACGGCTGGTGCCTTCTTCACGGCGTGGACCACGGTTTTCGCGGCGCTCACCGGAGAAACGACGGGGTTCACCGCGGCCTTCGCTACGACCGCCTTCACGACGCTCACCGCCGAAACCGCGACCACCGCCACGACGTTCGCCGCCACGGTCAGGACGTGGCTGTGCATCGCCCAGCAGCTGCATGTTCATCGGCTTGTTCAGGATGCGGGTGCGAGTAAAGTGTTGCAGTACTTCGCCCGGCATGCCTTTTGGCAGCTCGATGGTGGAGTGGGAACCGAACAGCTTGATGTTACCGATGTAACGGCTGCTGATGTCGCCTTCGTTAGCGATCGCGCCAACGATGTGACGAACTTCAACACCATCATCACGGCCCACTTCAATGCGATACAGTTCCATGTCGCCCGCGTCACGACGCTCACGACGTGGACGGTCTTCACCACCACGCTCTTGACGGTCACCACGTGGACCACGGTCGTTACGGTCGCCACGACGTTCGAAACGATCGTCACGGTCACGGAACTCACGCTTAGGACGCATCGGTGCATCAGGTGGCACGATCAGGCTACGTTCGCCCTGGGCCATTTTCAGCAGTGCTGCGGCCAGGGTTTCCATGTCCAGCTCTTCGCCTTCAGCGACAGGCTGGATCTGCGACAGCAGCGCACGGTACTGATCCAGATCGCTGCTTTCCAGCTGCTGCTGTACTTTCGCGGCGAATTTTTCCAGGCGGCGTTTGCCCAGCAGTTCTGCGTTTGGCAGTTCAGCTTCTGGAATCGTCAGCTTCATGGTGCGTTCAATGTTACGCAGCAGACGACGCTCGCGGTTCTCAACGAACAGCAGCGCACGACCCGCACGACCCGCACGACCGGTACGACCGATACGGTGAACGTAAGACTCGGAATCCATTGGGATATCATAGTTAACAACCAGGCTGATACGCTCAACGTCCAGGCCACGTGCTGCCACGTCAGTTGCAATCAGGATATCCAGACGACCGTCTTTCAGACGCTCCAGCGTCTGCTCACGCAGAGCCTGGTTCATGTCGCCGTTCAGCGCGGCGCTGTTGTAGCCGCTACGCTCCAGGGCTTCAGCCACTTCCAGGGTCGCGTTCTTGGTACGAACGAAGATAATCGCCGCATCAAAATCTTCCGCTTCCAGGAAACGCACCAGCGCTTCGTTTTTGCGCATGCCGTACACAGACCAGTAGCTCTGGCTGATGTCCGGGCGAGTGGTCACGCTGGACTGAATGCGCACTTCCTGCGGCTCTTTCATGAAGCGGCGGGTAATGCGACGGATCGCTTCTGGCATGGTTGCAGAGAACAGAGCGGTCTGATGACCTTCCGGGATCTGCGCCATGATGGTTTCTACGTCTTCGATGAAGCCCATACGCAGCATTTCATCGGCTTCGTCCAGTACCAGGCCGCTCAGTTTAGAGAGGTCCAGGGTACCGCGCTTCAGGTGATCCAGCAGACGGCCCGGCGTACCGACAACAATCTGTGGGCCCTGGCGCAGGGCGCGTAACTGCACGTCATAACGCTGGCCGCCGTACAGGGCTACCACGTTTACGCCGCGCATATGTTTAGAGAATTCCGTCATGGCTTCAGCAACCTGAACAGCCAGTTCACGGGTTGGAGCCAGGACAAGGATCTGCGGTGCACGCAGGTCCGGATCAATGTTGTTCAGCAGCGGCAGCGAGAATGCTGCGGTTTTACCGCTACCAGTCTGGGCCATGCCCAGCACGTCACGACCAGAAAGCAGGTGTGGGATACACTCAGCCTGGATCGGAGATGGTTTTTCGTAACCCAGATCGTTAAGGGCTTCAAGGATAGGAGCCTTCAGGCCCAGATCTGCAAAAGTGGTTTCGAATTCAGCCATGTAGTACAAGTGCCTCGATATTAATGGCGGCCAGTCTACTTAGCTCATCGTGAAAATGATTAGCAATTTTCATTGAAAAGTGTGAACCGGCTCAAATTAGGTGTATTGACGAACAACAACGCCCTCACCAGTGAAGGTGATGGCAATCAAAAGATTACGGGCTGATGTTTATGTCGTCAGCTATTGCTGGTCCGATTCTGCCAGGTCGTCTTGCTCCTGGCCCAAGAGCGATAATTCCAACAATGCATAACGGTGCTCAACGAAGTTATGTACGTTGTTAGCAACCGCTAATTTGAACAGTGCCGTAGCGCTGTCCATATCCCCCAGACTTAGGTAGTACTTACCTAAATAGAAGTTGGTTTCACTGAGATGCTCAGCGAGCGAGGTGTTATCCGTTGCATCCGCCTTGAGGCGTTCCATCAGCGTTGCTTCGCTAATGTTGCCCAGGTAGAACTCGACAATGTTCCATCCCCACTGTTCCTTGTCCGATTTCTCGAAGCGCTGTTTCAGTGCTTCTTTGGCCTGCTTCTCATCGAGCTTCTGCTCAACGATGTAAAGCCACAGGCTGCGGAAAGGATCATTAGGATCGTCTTGATAAAACGCCAGCAGATCATCTTGCGCTAACTTATCACGACCGCCGTAATACAATGCGATACCGCGATTCAAGTGCGCGTAGTTGTAAGTTGGATCAAGCTCAAGTACAGAATCAAACGCTTCATAGGCAGCATCAAAATTGCCTGCCTGCGTTAAATAAATGCCTAAGTAATTGAATACTTCAGGCATATCAGGTCGAATCGCCAGCGCTTGTGAAAAATCATTTCGCGCTAATGCCCTCAGACCGAGACTATCATACAACACTCCGCGCTCATATAAAAGCTGTGCGCGTTCGTCATCGGTTAAAGCCCGACTGGCAAGTATTTGTTCCATGCGTGCCAGAATGACTTCCTGCTGCAAAGTCGGTTGCAATGGCACTGCGAGGACTTCGCTCTTACGCCAGGCAGAGTTGCTGCATCCTGCCAGCGTTAAAGCTGTCGCAACGAAACACCAGCGCAAAAAAGGCTTCATTTCCCACTCCCGAAGACAACTATTGGATGAACGTCCTGTCCCCCGGCGGCTTAACAAGGCGTCCTGCCTGATAATAAGCCCTCCGCCAGTGCGGAGGGCAAATGGCAACCTTACTCGCCCTGCTGTTCAGCAGCCGGAGCTTCCGGCGCCGCAGCAGGCTGAGACTGCTCGGTTGCTTCTTTAATGCTCAGACGGATACGGCCCTGGCGGTCAACTTCCAGAACTTTCACCGGTACTTCCTGACCCATTTGCAGGTAATCGGTCACTTTCTCAACACGCTTGTCAGCGATCTGAGAGATGTGTACCAGACCTTCTTTACCGCCACCGATGGCAACGAACGCACCAAAGTCAACGATACGGGTCACTTTACCATTGTAGATACGGCCCACTTCGATTTCTGCCGTGATCTCTTCGATACGACGGATAGCGTATTTCGCTTTCTCGCCGTCGGTTGCTGCGATTTTCACAGTACCGTCATCTTCGATTTCGATGGTGGTGCCCGTTTCTTCGGTCAGCGCACGGATAACAGAACCGCCCTTACCGATGACATCTTTGATCTTGTCTGGATTGATCTTGATGGTGTGAATACGCGGAGCGAATTCAGAGATATCACCGCGTGGTGCGTTGATAGCCTGTTCCATCACGCCCAGGATGTGCAGACGCGCACCTTTAGCCTGGTTCAGAGCAACCTGCATGATCTCTTTGGTGATACCTTCAATTTTGATATCCATCTGCAAGGCAGAGATACCGTCGCGGGAACCCGCCACTTTGAAGTCCATATCGCCCAGGTGGTCTTCGTCACCCAGAATGTCAGACAGAACAACGTAGTTGTCGCCTTCTTTCACCAGACCCATTGCGATACCCGCAACGGCGGCTTTGATTGGCACGCCTGCATCCATCAGCGCCAGAGAGGCACCACACACGGAAGCCATGGAAGAAGAACCGTTGGATTCAGTGATTTCAGACACAACACGTACGGTGTACGGGAATTTGTCTGCTTCTGGCATCACTGCCAGCACGCCGCGCTTCGCCAGACGACCGTGACCAATTTCACGACGCTTCGGTGAGCCAACCATACCGGTTTCGCCCACAGAGTACGGAGGGAAGTTGTAGTGGAACAGGAAGCTGTCAGTGCGCTCGCCCATCAGTTCGTCGATGATCTGTGCGTCACGTGCAGTACCCAGGGTCGCGGTTACCAGCGCCTGCGTTTCACCACGGGTGAACAGCGCAGAACCGTGTGTACGTGGCAGTACGCCGGTACGCACGTCCAGACCACGGATCATGTCTTTTTCACGGCCGTCGATACGCGGCTCGCCTGCCAGTACGCGGCTACGAACAACGTTTTTCTCGATGGCGTGCAGGATTTCGCCAATTTCGTTAGCGTCCAGCGTTTCGTCTTCGGCAACCAGGGTCGCGGTCACTTCAGATTTGATCACATCAACCTGAGCATAGCGCTCCTGTTTGTCGGTGATGCGGTATGCGTCGCTCAGACGAGATTCTGCCAGGGCAGCAACACGTGCGTTCAGCGCGTCGTTGGCCGCTTCTGGCTGCCAGTCCCAACGTGGTTTACCGGCTTCTTTCACCAGGTCGTTGATGTTCTGGATAACAACCTGCTGCTGGTCGTGGCCAAATACCACAGCGCCCAGCATCTGGTCTTCGCTCAGCAGTTCAGCTTCGGATTCAACCATCAGCACCGCGGCTTCAGTACCGGCAACAACCAGGTCCAGCTTACTCTCTTTCAGCTCTTCCTGAGTTGGGTTCAGCACGTACTGATCGTTGATGTAACCAACGCGCGCAGCACCGATTGGGCCATTGAATGGAATACCAGACAGTGACAGGGCAGCAGACGCACCGATCATCGCGACGATGTCCGGGTTAACCTGTGGGTTAACGGAAACAACGGTTGCGATAACCTGTACTTCATTGACGAAGCCTTCCGGGAACAGCGGACGAACCGGGCGGTCAATCAGACGCGCGATCAGGGTTTCGCCTTCGCTTGGACGGCCTTCACGACGGAAGAAGCCACCCGGGATTTTACCGGCAGCGTAGGTACGCTCCTGGTAGTTAACGGTCAGCGGGAAGAAGTCCTGACCTGGTTTAGCTTTTTTCTGGCCAACTACGGTAACGAATACAGCAGTGTCATCCATGCTTACCATTACGGCAGCAGTAGCCTGACGCGCCATCATGCCGGTTTCCAGCGTGACGGTATGCTGACCATACTGGAATTTACGAACGATCGGATTCAGCAAAATTCTGTCCTTTCTTAAATGTTTGAAAGCACACCTCAGGTGTGCTGACGATTTAACCCGACCTTCTTCGCATCCTCGCGACTAATGACAACCGACACCCCCATGGGTGAAGCCTCTCATTAGCCGCGCGAACCTCTGCAATGAAGATCATTTATAGCAACAATACAATAGTTTCCATTGAATTGCTGCCGTCTGGTTGAAAAAAGGGGCCATCAGGCCCCCTTTTCTGAAACTCGCAAGACTTAGCGACGCAGACCCAGACGCTCGATCAGCGCGGTGTAGCGTGCAACATCTTTACGCTTCAGGTAGTCGAGCAGTTTACGACGCTGAGAAACCATACGCAGCAGACCACGACGGCTGTGGTGATCTTTTTTGTGCTCTGCAAAGTGACCTTGCAGGTGGTTAATCTGTGCAGTCAGCAGTGCAACCTGAACTTCGGTAGAACCGCTGTCGTTAGTACCACGACCAAACTCAGAAACGATTTTAGCTTTAGCTTCAACGCTTAGAGACATTTTCAAACTCCAAAGTATAAAGAATGTAAGGATGCCGATCTCTAATTCAGCTATCCCATGTACGCCCCGCAGATTGTTAAACAATTTACCAGGCGTTAAGCGGCGATATTCTACTCGTCTCCCCTGCTTATCGCAAGGTGAGGCGTTATCACCGTCATGCTTCGAGCGGATATTCGACGACCAGACGACGCGGCGCCACGCGCCCTTCTCCGTCCATTTCGCCCATCCCGATGAATTTCCCTTCTTCACCTTCTGTCACACGTACCAGGCCCTCAAGCGGCGCCCCCGTTGTACGAACCGGGTTCCCGTTCTTAAAGTAAACGGACGATGTTAAAGGAAGATTAACAACCGGGAAATCTGCTGCCGGACTGTCCATCGGCATCAGCAGCGGGTCCAGCAGATCGGCTGGCGCCATACCCTGCGCTTGCGCCTGTTCAACCAGCGCGTGCAGATGCTCGAGCGTCACCATGCGTTCGACCGGATATTTGCTGACCGCCAGACGACGCAGATAAATCACATGCGCGCCGCAGCCCAGCTTTTCACCGAGGTCATCAATGATGGTACGAATGTAGGTCCCTTTCGAACAGTGCACTTCCAGCTCCAGTTCATCACCTTCGTGGCGGATGAACAGCAGCTCATACACGGTAATCGGACGAGCTTCGCGCGGAACGTCAATGCCCTGACGCGCATATTCGTAGAGCTTCTTGCCCTGATATTTCAGCGCCGAATACATCGACGGCACCTGAAGCGTATCACCACGGAAACTGTCCAGTGCCGCATCAAGTTGCTCTGCGCTGAAGGTCACCGGGCGCTCTTCCACGACCTGACCATCTGCATCGGAGGTATCCGTGCGCTGGCCCAGTTTGGCAATCACGCGGTAGCGCTTATCGGAATCCAGCAGGTACTGGGAAAACTTTGTCGCTTCCCCCAGGCAGATCGGCAGCATGCCGGTTGCCAGCGGATCCAGCGCGCCAGTGTGCCCTGCACGGTTGGCGTTATAAATACGCTTCACTTTTTGCAGCACGTCGTTGCTGGATGCGCCCTGCGGTTTATCCAGCAACAGCACGCCATGCACGTCACGACCGCGACGACGAGGACGACTCATCAGTCCTCCTTGCTGTCGTCCGCCGGGTTAACACGACGCTCATCGTCATGTTTCACCACGCTGGTCACCAGGTTGGACATACGCATACCTTCAACCAGCGAGTTGTCGTAGAAGAAGGTCAGTTCCGGCACGATACGCAGGCGCATCGCTTTGCCAAGCAGAGAGCGGATGAAACCAGAGGCTTCCTGCAACGCTTTAATGCCGTTCTTCACTGCGTCTTCATCCTGATCATTCAGGAAAGTCACAAACACTTTGGCGTACGCCAGGTCGCGGGACATTTCCACGCCAGACACGGTGGTCATCATACCCACGCGTGGATCTTTGATTTCACGTTGCAGAATGAGTGCGATCTCTTTCTGCATCTCCTGCGCGACGCGCTGTGGGCGACCAAATTCTTTCGCCATAATAAATTCTCCAGACAAAAAAGGGGCTTAAGCCCCTTTTTAAAATTACTGCCGGGTGGCGCTTCGCTTACCCGGCCTACGCTTATTAATCTTCTGTTGACGAAGATTACGCGATGGTACGCTGAATTTCGATGATCTCGAACACTTCGATCATATCGCCAACGCGAACGTCGTTGTAGTTCTTCACGCCGATACCACATTCCATACCGTTACGGACTTCGTTAACGTCATCTTTGAAGCGGCGCAGGGATTCCAGCTCGCCTTCGTAGATAACCACGTTGTCACGCAGTACGCGGATTGGATTGTGACGCTTGATGGTCCCTTCGGTAACCATACAGCCCGCGATCGCACCGAATTTCGGTGATTTGAACACGTCACGTACTTCAGCCAGACCGATGATCTGCTGTTTCAGCTCAGGAGACAGCATGCCGCTCATCGCTGCTTTCACTTCGTCAATCAGGTTATAGATGACGGAGTAGTAACGCAGATCCAGGCTTTCAGCATCAATCACTTTACGCGCAGATGCGTCAGCACGAACGTTGAAGCCAACCAGAATAGCGTTGGACGCGGCTGCCAGGGTTGCGTCGGTTTCGGTGATACCACCTACGCCAGAACCGATGATCTTCACTTTCACTTCGTCGGTAGACAGTTTCAGCAAGGAATCGGAGATCGCTTCCACAGAACCCTGAACGTCCGCTTTCAGAACGATGTTCACTTCGTGAACTTCGCCTTCGGTCATGTTGGCGAACATGTTCTCGAGTTTAGATTTCTGCTGACGAGCCAGTTTCACTTCACGGAATTTACCCTGACGATACAGAGCCACTTCACGCGCTTTCTTCTCGTCACGTACCACGGTAACTTCGTCACCGGCAGCCGGAACACCGGACAGGCCGAGGATTTCGACTGGAATGGATGGACCCGCTTCCAGCACTTCCTGACCCAGTTCGTTACGCATAGCACGAACGCGACCGTATTCAAAACCACACAGAACGATATCGCCCTTGTGCAGAGTACCTTCGCGAACCAGAACGGTTGCAACCGGACCACGACCTTTATCCAAGAAGGATTCGATTACCGCGCCGCTCGCCATACCTTTACGCACCGCTTTCAGTTCCAGAACTTCAGCCTGAAGCAGGATAGCGTTCAGCAGGTCGTCGATACCGGTACCTGCTTTTGCAGATACAGGGATGAACTGCGCTTCACCGCCCCACTCTTCCGGCATAACGCCGTACTGGGAGAGTTCGTTTTTCACGCGATCCATATCGGCTTCTGGCTTATCGATTTTGTTAACTGCGACAACCAGAGGCACCTGCGCCGCTTTCGCGTGCTGGATAGCTTCAATGGTCTGTGGCATCACGCCATCGTCGGCAGCAACAACCAGTACAACGATATCCGTTGCCTGAGCACCACGAGCACGCATTGAGGTAAACGCTGCGTGGCCTGGGGTATCCAGGAAGGTGATCATGCCGTTTTCGGTTTCTACGTGGTAAGCACCGATGTGCTGGGTAATACCACCCGCTTCGCCGGAGGCAACCTTAGTAGAACGAATGTAGTCAAGCAGAGAGGTTTTACCGTGGTCAACGTGACCCATGATGGTCACAACCGGAGCACGCGGTTCAGCCGCTGCACCCGTATCACGGTCGCTCATTACCGCTTCTTCCAGTTCGTTTTCACGACGCAGGATAACTTTGTGACCCATCTCTTCGGCAACCAGCTGTGCGGTTTCCTGGTCGATAACCTGGTTGATGGTGGCCATTGCGCCCAGTTTCATCATCGCTTTGATGACCTGAGAGCCTTTCACCGCCATCTTGTTAGCCAGTTCGCCAACGGTGATGGTTTCACCGATCACAACGTCACGGTTAACGGCCTGAGCTGGCTTCTGGAAGCCCTGCTGTAGAGCGGAACCTTTACGCTTGCCGCCTTTACCGCCGCGAACCGCTGCACGTGCTTCTTCACGGTCAGCTTTCGATTCAGCGTGCTTGTTACCTTTTTTCGCAGGACGTGCAGCTTTTGCACTGCGAGTACGGCCACGACCACCTTCAACTTCACGGTCGTTGTCGTCTTCTGCCTGGCGCGCATGCTGAGACGTGGTGACGTGATAATCGCTGGTATCTTCAGTTGGTTCAGCGGTATTCACACCATTCTTCTCGTTTTCTTCTGCCATGCGACGCGCTTCTTCGGCGACGCGGCGAGCTTCTTCTTCAAGCTTGCGGCGGGCTTCTTCTTCCGCTTTACGCTTCAGCTCGGCAGCTTCATTTTCACGGCGGGCTTTTTCAGCCTGGGCTGTTTTGGTCATTTCGTCGGTCTGTTGATTGCTCACTTTGTCTTTTTCCGCAGCGTCACGCTTCGCTTTTTCACCGGCGTCGCGTTTCGCTTTTTCTGCGGCCTCACGTTCAGCTTTTAATTCTGCTTCACGTTTGGCAGTGGCTTCTGCCTCACGCTGAGCTTGTTCTTCCGCTTCACGCTGTGCCTGCTCTTCCGCGGCAAGGCGTTCTGCCTCTTGCGGATCACGTTTTACAAAGGTGCGCGTCTTGCGGACTTCGATTTGTACCGACTTGCTTTTGCCACCGGTACCAGGGATGTTCAACGTGCTACGCGTTTTGCGCTGTAGCGTTAACTTGTCAGGCGTAGAGCCGTGTTCACGGTTCAGGTGCGCTAACAAGGTTTGTTTTTCTTGCGCGGTCACCGAGTCATCAGCGGACTTCGGGATCCCTGCATCAGCAAATTGCTGTACCAGGCGGTCCACGGAGGTCTGAATCTCAGCAGCCAGCGATTTTACAGTTACATCAGTCATGCTGTTCCTTCCTGCTACAGTTTATTACGCTTCGTCGCCGAACCAGCAAATATTACGTGCGGCCATGATGAGTTCGCCGGCTTTCTCGTCGGTTAAACCTTCGATATCAGCCAGGTCATCAACGCCTTGCTCAGCGAGATCTTCCAGCGTACAAACACCACGGGCAGCCAGCTTGAACGCAATCGCACGATCAAGACCTTCCAGATTCAGCAGGTCATCAGCCGGCTTCTTATCGCCAAGGCTTTCTTCCTGAGCCAGCGCCAGGGTGGTCAGTGCGTTTTTAGCGCGTTCACGCAGGGCTTCAACGGTTGGTTCATCCAGACCGTCAATTTCCAGCAGCTCTTTCATTGGCACGTAGGCCAGTTCTTCCAGCGTAGAGAAACCTTCTTCAACCAGCACAGTGGCGAAGTCTTCGTCAATGTCCAGGTATTTGGTGAAGGTATCGATCGCCGCGTGGGCTTCAGCCTGATGCTTGGCCTGAAGGTCATCAACGGTCATCACGTTGAGTTCCCAGCCGCTCAGCTGTGACGCCAGACGTACGTTCTGACCGTTACGGCCAATCGCCTGCGCCAGGTTGCCCGCTTCTACAGCGATATCCATGGTGTGTTTGTCTTCGTCAACAACGATAGACGCCACATCAGCCGGTGCCATTGCGTTGATCACGAACTGCGCCGGGTTGTCGTCCCACAGAACGATATCAATGCGCTCGCCGCCCAGTTCGGTAGAAACCGCCTGAACACGTGCGCCACGCATACCGACGCAAGCACCGACCGGGTCGATACGCTTGTCGTTGGTTTTCACCGCAATTTTCGCACGGGAACCCGGATCGCGGGCCGCCGCTTTGATTTCGATAACTTCTTCGCCGATTTCCGGCACTTCAATACGGAAGAGTTCAACCAGCATTTCTGGTTTAGAACGCGTCACGAACAGCTGTGCACCACGCGCTTCAGGGCGTACGGCATACAGCACACCACGAATACGGTCGCCTGGGCGGAAGTTCTCACGCGGCAGCATGTCTTCGCGCAGGATCACGGCTTCAGCGTTACCCGGCAGCCCTTCGGACTTAATCTCCAGAGAGATGTTGTCGCGGTTTACTTTCTTCACCACGCCAGTGATGATTTCGCCTTCCTGATCGCGGAACTGATCGACAACCAGCGCGCGCTCGGCTTCGCGCACTTTCTGCACGATAACCTGCTTCGCGGTCTGGGTGGTGATACGGTCGAAGGTGACAGATTCAATCTGATCTTCAACGTAGTCACCCACGTTCAGACTTTCGTCTTCAAAACGTGCCGCTTCCAGGGTGATCTCTTTGGTCGGCTGGGTCACTTCTTCAACAATTACCCAACGACGGAATGTATCGAAGTCACCGCTTTTACGATCGATTTCTACGCGAACATCGATCTCTTGTTCGTATTTTTTCTTGGTTGCTGTAGCCAGTGCACTTTCCAGCGCTTCGAAAATCTTCTCACGCGGCAGTGATTTCTCGTTGGAGACGGCTTCAACAACAGCCAAAATTTCTTTGTTCATCGCGGGCTTTTCACCTCAATCCAGACTGTTAAAAGTGGGGAACCAGGTTCGCCTTCTGGATATTACTCAGCGCGAACACTTCATCTTTGCCTTCGACTGTTACCGTGATCATTTCACCATCAACGGCTTTGATAATTCCCTGCCATTTACGGCGGTTCTGTACGGCCATACGCAGAACGAGAGCCACTTCTTCACCGGTAAAGCGCACATAGTGCTCGGCCGTGAACATCGGGCGATCGAGGCCAGGTGAGGAAACTTCCAGGTTGTACGCAACGGTAATCGGATCTTCAACATCAAGAACCGCACTCACCTGGTGGCTGACATCAGCACAATCATCAACATTGATGCCATCTTCACTATCAATATAGATGCGCAGTGTGGATGTACGGCCGCGAACGAATTCGATGCCGACCAGTTCGTAGCCCAGTGCTTCGACCGGTGCAGTAATCATCTCTGTTAATTTTTGCTCTAATGTGGACAAGCCCACCCCCAAGACATAAAAAAAGGGCGTAAAGCCCAGTTATTCTGTAGTCAGATAACAAAAAACCCCGATAAATCGGGGCTTTAGATAACTGAACCCTATAGCCACAACTGTGGCCTGGAGCACTCTCCGAAAGAATTTTTTCAAATCCAGCTACGAAGGCTCTAAGTCTTCACAGTATATTTGAAAAAGAACTTTATGGGAAAGTGGTTGCGGGGGCCGGATTTGAACCGACGACCTTCGGGTTATGAGCCCGACGAGCTACCAGGCTGCTCCACCCCGCGCCTGAAACGTGGCAAATTCTACGCGTTTTGGACAGAATTTGCAAATAATGCTGGGATTTGGTACCGAAGACGGGACGTAAAATCGGCGTTCAGTATATTGATAGTTGACCCCACCTGTCAACCCAACTTCAGTCAGGGTAATAAAAGGGAAATTTTTACAAAAAACGCACACGTCTCTTTCGGTCGTCGATAAAAGATGATTAAATGAATACTCACTTATTTTGCATAAACATGCATCGAGAGCGAAAGCGGTCTCTAATCAGTCAATCAAGCAGGGTTTTATTATATGACGACGATTCTCAAGCATCTCCCGGTAGGACAACGTATTGGCATCGCTTTTTCTGGCGGCCTGGATACCAGCGCTGCACTGCTGTGGATGCGCCAGAAGGGAGCGGTTCCTTATGCATATACTGCGAACCTGGGTCAGCCGGACGAGGAAGATTATGACGCGATCCCTCGTCGTGCCATGGAATATGGCGCAGAGAACGCACGTCTGATCGACTGCCGTAAGCAGCTGGTTGCCGAAGGGATTGCCGCGATCCAGTGCGGTGCTTTCCATAACACGACCGGCGGCCTGACCTATTTCAATACCACCCCGCTGGGCCGTGCCGTCACCGGCACCATGCTGGTCGCCGCCATGAAAGAAGATGGCGTGAACATCTGGGGTGACGGTAGCACCTATAAAGGCAACGATATTGAACGTTTCTATCGTTATGGCCTGCTCACCAACGCTGAGTTGCAGATCTACAAACCTTGGCTGGATACCGACTTCATCGACGAGCTGGGTGGCCGTCATGAAATGTCTGAGTTTATGATTGCCTGCGGCTTTGACTACAAAATGTCCGTTGAGAAAGCTTACTCAACCGACTCCAACATGCTGGGTGCAACGCACGAAGCGAAAGATCTGGAATTCCTGAACTCCAGCGTCAAAATTGTTAACCCGATTATGGGCGTGAAGTTCTGGGACGAAAACGTGAAGATCCCGGCGGAAGAAGTGACCGTGCGTTTCGAACGGGGTCATCCGGTTGCCCTGAACGGTAAAACCTTTTCCGACGATGTTGAACTGATGCTGGAAGCAAACCGCATCGGCGGTCGTCACGGTCTGGGCATGAGCGATCAGATCGAAAACCGTATCATCGAAGCGAAAAGCCGTGGCATTTACGAAGCGCCGGGGATGGCACTGCTGCACATCGCTTACGAGCGCCTGCTGACCGGTATTCACAACGAAGACACCATTGAGCAGTATCACTCTCATGGCCGTCAGCTGGGCAAACTGCTGTATCAGGGCCGCTGGTTCGATCCACAGGCGCTGATGCTGCGTGACGCCCTGCAACGTTGGGTGGCAAGCGCAATCACCGGCGAAGTCACGCTGGAACTGCGTCGCGGCAATGACTACTCCATCCTGAATACCGTGTCTGACAACCTGACCTATAAAGCAGAGCGTTTGACCATGGAGAAAGGTGAATCAGTCTTCTCTCCGGACGATCGTATTGGCCAGCTGACCATGCGTAACCTGGACATCACCGATACCCGTGAGAAGCTGTTCAACTATGTTGAGAATGGCCTGCTCTCCGCGAATTCCGGTAATGGTCTGCCGCAGGTCGAGAACCTGGAACACAGCGATAAGAAGTAATCGACAGCCAGACATGCAAAAGGCGCCCAACAGGCGCCTTTTTTTATTGGGTGTTTGTAGGGCGGGTAAGCGCAGCGCCACCCGCCATTTGCCCGCCACCACAATGTACAGATGAAAAAAAAGACGTCTTGCGACGTCTTTCTTCTGGAATATTGGTACCGAGGATGGGACTCGAACCCACAAGCCCGTTAGGGCACTACCACCTCAAGGTAGCGTGTCTACCAATTCCACCACCTCGGTACGGAATACTTACTGCGGGATATCGCTGGTTGGCTTAGCCGGTGCAGCTGGCTGAGTTTGCTCAGTTTTTGCTGGCGCGCTCAGATTTTCCCACTCGCTTCCTTTACTGGTCTTGTTGCTGTTGATATTACCCAGCACCAGACTGATGATGAAGAACAGCGTAGCCAGAATCGCCGTCGTACGGGTCATGAAGTTCGCAGAACCACTTGAACCGAACAGCGTACCGGAAGCGCCTGCTCCGAAGGAGGCTCCCATATCAGCGCCTTTACCTTGCTGTAGCATAATCAGCGCTACGAGAGCGATGGCTACAATAAGGAAAATAACTAAAAGAGCTTCGTACATAATCAACCTGTTCCTTGCGGATTTGCCGCATACCAATGCTTCGACCAATTAGCAGGATTTTGTTTCCCACTGAAGCGGGTGTGAATACTAACCAAAGCGAATCACCTTCGCAAGGGCATTTTCGAGGCATTGTATCAACTGCGGAAAAAAACAGCAAAAAGCCATTAATTGCTTAAAACAAAGGCGGCAAACGCCGCCTTTTTAAACACTTATTCTGAAAGATTATGCAGCTTTCACCGCATCCGCAATACGGTGCGCAAATTCGGTCACCTGCGCTTCGTCTTCACCTTCCACCATCACGCGGATCAGCGGCTCCGTACCTGACTTACGCAGCAGGACACGCCCACGGCTGCCCAAAGCGGCTTCAACGTCTGCCATCACCGCTTTCACGTTATCATTTTCCAGCGGGTCGCCTTTACCGGCGGTGAAACGTACGTTAACCAGGATCTGCGGGAACATTTTCATGCCGCTACAAAGATCGTGCAGGCTCATATGGTTACGCGCCATCGCGGCAACAACCTGAAGCGCCGCCACAATGCCGTCACCGGTGGTGGTTTTATCGAGCAGGATCACGTGGCCGGAGTTTTCCGCGCCAATGCGCCAGCCTTTCTCCTGGAGTTTTTCCAGCACGTAGCGGTCACCCACTTTCGCACGGACAAACGGGATGCCCAGCTGTTTCAGCGCCAGCTCAAGACCCATATTGCTCATTAGCGTGCCCACCGCGCCACCGCGCAGTTGTCCCTGACGCAGGCCTTCACGCGCAATGATGTAGAGGATCTGATCGCCATCGACCTTGTTACCTTCGTGGTCAACCATGATCACACGGTCGCCATCGCCATCCAGGGCAATGCCCAGATCGGCTTTTTCAGCCAGTACACGCGCCTGCAAGGCACGCACGTCTGTCGCGCCAACTTCTTCGTTGATGTTCAGGCCGTCCGGCTCGCAGCCAATCGTGATCACTTTCGCGCCCAGCTCGCGGAACACATTCGGCGCAATGTGGTACGTCGCACCGTTGGCACAGTCCACCACAATTTTGAGGTGTGCCAGGCTCAGTTCATTCGGGAAGGTGCCTTTGCAGAATTCAATGTAGCGACCTGCCGCATCGACAATACGGTTTGCTTTACCCAGCTCAGCGGAGTCGACACAGGTGATCTCTTTTTCCATTTCCGCTTCAATCGCCTCTTCCACGTCATCCGGCAGTTTGGTGCCGTCAATGGAGAAGAATTTGATACCGTTGTCATAGAACGGGTTATGCGAAGCTGAAATGACGATGCCCGCTTCCGCACGGAAGGTACGGGTCAGGTAAGCAACAGCAGGGGTCGGCATTGGGCCTGTAAAAGAAGCGGAAAGCCCCGCCGCCGCCAGCCCGGCTTCCAGCGCGGATTCCAGCATATAACCCGAAATACGGGTATCTTTCCCAATAATGATCTTACGGGAACCATGACGCGCCAGAACTTTCCCCGCCGCCCAGCCCAGCTTCAGGACAAAATCAGGGGTAATTGGCGCATCGCCTACGCGCCCACGGATGCCATCGGTACCAAAATATTTACGATTACTCATAGCGTTTGTTTTCCTTCGCTGCCAGTGTGGCTTCCACCACACGCATGGCTTCTACTGTTTCTTTTACGTCATGGACGCGAATGATGTGTGCACCTTGCATCGCGGCAATCACCGCGCAGGCCAGACTGCCGCTCAGACGTTCGCTCGGCCCGACATTCAACAACTGACCAATCATCGATTTTCTCGACATTCCCACCAGCAGTGGCAGGCCGAACTGATGAAACTCTGATAAGCGCGCAAGCAACGCGTAATTGTGTGAGAGATTTTTACCGAAACCGAAGCCCGGGTCGAGCAGCAATTTCTCTTTTGCGATACCCGCACGTTCACAGCGTTCGATATGCTCAATAAAGAAGCGGGTGACGTCAGCAAACACATCTTCATATTTCGGCGCCTCCTGCATTGTCTTAGGCTGGCCCTGCATATGCATCAGACACACCGGTAGCCCGGTTTCTGCGGCGGCTTCAATCGCGCCCGGCTCGGTCAGTGAGCGGATATCATTGATAATGTGAGCGCCCACTCTCGCCACTTCACGGATCACTTCGGGTTTGGACGTATCGACGGAGATCCATACCTCGAAACGTTGCGCGATCGCCTCAACCACCGGCACCACGCGCGCCAGCTCTTCTTCCACCGAAACCTCCGCCGCGCCGGGCCGCGTTGACTCACCTCCAACGTCAATGATGGTGGCACCCGCGTTGATCATTAAATTCGCGTGTTTAACCGCGTCGATGAGCGAGTTATGCGTGCCGCCGTCAGAGAAGGAATCAGGCGTGACATTCAGGATCCCCATCACATGGGGATGTGAAAGGTCGAGATGCGAGTCCTGGGCGAATAGTTTCATGGTGAAATCCCTGGAATTGATGTGGTTAAACAGATAAGAAAAACCCCGGAGCAAGCTCCAGGGTTTGAGATACAGACAAACGCTTCAACAGCAGTGACTTACTTGTCGCCCAACTGCTCTGACATGGTGTTGCCCGGGTTTGGCGTACGCGGTTCATCGACCGGACGCGGCGCACGCGGGGTGCCATTGTTGTCAGAATTGTTAGACGCACCTGGGTCTTCCCAGCCAGCTGGCGGACGCACTTCGCGGCGCGCCATCAGGTCGTCAATCTGCGGTGCATCAATGGTCTCATATTTCATGAGCGCATCTTTCATCGAGTGCAGAATGTCCATATTGTCGTTCAGGATCTGACGGGCGCGACCGTAGTTACGTTCAATCAGCGCTTTCACTTCCTGGTCGATGATACGTGCCGTCTCATCGGACATATGTTTCGCTTTTGCCACAGAGCGGCCCAGGAATACTTCGCCCTCTTCCTCTGCATACAGCAGCGGACCGAGTTTGTCGGAGAAGCCCCACTGAGTCACCATGTTACGCGCCAGGTTTGTCGCCACTTTAATATCGTTCGACGCACCGGTAGAAACATGTTCCGCACCGTAGATAATCTCTTCAGCCAGACGACCGCCGTACAGCGTTGAAATTTGGCTTTCCAGCTTCTGACGGCTGGCGCTGATCGCGTCGCCTTCAGGCAGGAAGAAGGTCACACCCAGCGCACGCCCACGTGGAATAATCGTCACCTTGTGCACCGGATCGTGTTCCGGCACCAGTCGACCAATAATCGCGTGGCCCGCTTCGTGATATGCCGTGGACTCTTTCTGCGCTTCCGTCATCACCATGGAGCGACGTTCCGCACCCATCATGATTTTGTCTTTCGCTTTCTCGAATTCCACCATGGAAACCACGCGCTTGTTACCGCGAGCGGCAAACAGTGCGGCTTCGTTGACCAGGTTAGCCAGATCCGCACCGGAGAAGCCCGGTGTACCACGCGCAATGATTGCCGCGTCGATATCTGGCGCCAGCGGAACGCGACGCATGTGCACTTTCAGAATCTGTTCACGACCACGAACATCCGGCAGACCAACCACAACCTGACGGTCGAAACGGCCTGGACGCAACAGCGCAGGGTCGAGTACGTCCGGACGGTTAGTTGCCGCGATAACGATAATACCTTCGTTACCTTCGAAGCCGTCCATCTCAACCAGCATCTGGTTCAGGGTCTGCTCACGTTCATCGTGACCACCGCCCAGACCTGCGCCACGCTGGCGGCCTACGGCGTCGATTTCATCGATGAAGATGATGCACGGTGCTGCCTTCTTGGCCTGCTCGAACATGTCACGCACACGAGATGCACCGACACCCACGAACATTTCAACGAAGTCAGAACCTGAAATCGTAAAGAACGGTACCTTCGCTTCACCCGCGATGGCTTTTGCCAGCAGGGTTTTACCGGTACCCGGAGGGCCGACCATCAGGACGCCTTTCGGGATCTTACCGCCCAGTTTCTGGAAACGGCTCGGCTCGCGCAGGTATTCAACCAGTTCACCCACCTCTTCTTTTGCTTCGTCACAACCTGCGACGTCAGCAAACGTGGTCTTGATCTGGTCTTCCGTCAGCATACGCGCCTTGCTCTTACCGAACGACATGGCACCTTTGCCACCACCGCCCTGCATCTGGCGCATAAAGAAGATCCAGACGCCGATAAGAAGCAGCATCGGGAACCAGGAAATGAAGATAGAAGCCAACAGGCTTGGTTCTTCCGGCGGCTCGCCTACCACTTTGACGTTTTTGGTCAGAAGGTTATCAAGCAGCTTAGGATCGTTCACCGGGATGTAAGTCGTGTAACGGTTACTATCTTTCTTGGTAACGTTGATCTCACGTCCGTTGATACGCGCTTCGCGAACCTGGTCCTGATTGACCTCTTGCAGGAAGGTAGAATAATCCACCTTGCGGCCATTCGACTCGCTGGGCCCAAAGCTCTGGAATACTGACATCAGCACAACGGCAATGACCAGCCAGAGTATTAGGTTTTTCGCCATGTCACTCAAGGGATTAACCTCATATTACAACTGTGTTAAAAACAGCGTCAGGATACTCTATATCCAGTTTCATTCAAACTTTCGCCTGAAATCTACCGGTTATCATTTTCGCCCGGTCGCTACAATATACACTTCACGGGAACGGGCCCGGGAAGAGTCCGGCTTACGAACTTTGACCTTCGCAAACAGGGAGCGAATTTCCTTAAGATACTCCTCGAAACCTTCGCCCTGAAACACCTTCACAACAAAACTACCACCAGGCGCTAGTACATCACGACACATTTCTAACGCTAGTTCCACCAGATACATGGCGCGGGGGATATCCACCGCCGGTGTTCCACACATATTTGGTGCCATATCCGACATGACAACCTGGACCTTACTGTCACCTACACGATCAAGTAATGCTTTAAGCACTAATTCATCACGAAAGTCGCCCTGAAGGAAGTCGACACCGACGATGGGATCCATTGGTAAAAGATCGCATGCGATGATTCGGCCCGTTCCGCCGATCTGCGTAACCGCATACTGGGACCATCCGCCCGGTGCCGCACCGAGGTCGACCACCGTCATTCCCGGTTTAAAAAGTTTGTCACTTTGCTGTATTTCATCAAGTTTAAACCAGGCGCGGGAACGCAACCCCTTTTTCTGCGCCTGTTGAACATATTTATCGCTAAAGTGTTCCTGAAGCCAGCGGCTGGAGCTGGCAGAACGCTTTTTACCTGTCATTTAACATTTCCGTCCTGGTTCATCGTTACTTGCCTGTGACGTAAATTTCTACGCAGCTATTTGGCGATATTAGGGAGATGGCGGTAGAATGAACCGTTTTCAATCCCAACGTAAGCAAAAATATACGATGAATCTGAGTACTAAACAAAAACAGCACCTTAAAGGTCTGGCACATCCGCTCAAGCCTGTAGTGATGCTTGGCAACAATGGTTTGACCGAAGGGGTGCTTGCCGAGATTGAACAAGCGCTGGAACACCACGAGCTGATCAAGGTGAAAATCGCCTCTGAAGACAGAGACACTAAAAACCTGATCGTGGAAGCCATCGTGCGCGAAACCGGCGCCTGTAATGTACAGGTCATCGGTAAAACGCTGGTGCTCTATCGCCCATCTAAAGAGCGCAAAATCTCGCTGCCACGTTAAGGATATCCTGAATCGAACACATTTTCTGTGTGAAACGAGGGATTTCTTTCAGCAGGCGAGCAAAATGCCATGCTCCTTGAGTTGATAAAAGGCCGCTATGCGGCCTTTTTCTTTTCTTTACAATGTATCAACATCTTAGTAGAGAAGCGAATTACAGGTATTCAACCTTAATAATTTCGTATTCTACTTCGCCGCCAGGGGTGCGGATGGTGACCACATCGTCCTGCTCTTTGCCAATCAGGCCACGAGCAATCGGCGAGTTCACCGAAATCAGGTTCTGTTTGAAGTCCGCTTCATCATCACCCACGATGCGATAGGTCTGCTCTTCGTCGTTATCCAGGTTCAGGACGCTGACGGTAGAGCCGAAGATCACACGGCCATTGTTTGGCATTTTAGTGATATCGATAACCTGTGCGTTAGACAGTTTCGCCTCGATATCCTTAATGCGCCCCTCACAGAAACCCTGCTGCTCACGCGCCGCGTGGTATTCAGCATTCTCTTTCAGGTCGCCATGCTCACGCGCTTCCGCGATAGCGGCGATGATTTCAGGACGACGCACGGATTTGAGAAAATCCAGCTCTTCGCGCAGTTTTTCGGCACCACGTAAGGTCATCGGAATAGCTTGCATTTGTTATACCTCTTAAACATTCCTGTTGGGAGCAGTGTTCCCTGCTCCAGCCCACCTGAACAGGCCAGAAGCAAAAAGAAAACCGACCCGGGAGCAACGTCCCAGGTCAGCAGCAATTTTTCAATTTGATACGCATTTTACCGCGAAGTTCACTATGGGTCATCGTTTACTTTACAGTGCCATGCACCGTAGTATGACGGTTTGTTTTCGGGTTGTTAGCGCGAGATTATGCGATTTTCCAGTTTTATCATCGGATTGACTACCAGTATAACGTTCACCGTTCAGGCCGCGAATGTTGATGAGTACATTAATCAACTGCCCGCTGGCGCGAACCTTGCCCTGATGGTGCAAAAGGTTGGCGCGCAGGCTCCCGAGATTGACTATCACAGTCAACAGATGGCGCTGCCTGCCAGTACCCAGAAGGTGATCACTGCCCTCGCCGCCCTGCTTCAGCTCGGGCCCGACTTCCGTTTTACCACCACCCTTGAAACCAGAGGTAACGTTGAGGGTGGCGAACTAAAAGGCGATCTTATCGCCCGTTTTGGTGGCGATCCCACCTTTAAGCGTCAGGATGTCCGCAACATGGTGGCGGTACTGAAAAAATCCGGCGTGACAAAAATCGATGGCAATGTGCTGATCGACACCTCCATTTTCGCCAGCCACGATAAAGCTCCTGGCTGGCCGTGGAACGACATGACGCAGTGCTTTAGCGCCCCGCCAGCCGCCGCCATCGTCGACCGTAACTGCTTCTCCGTATCGCTTTACAGCGCGCCAAAACCAAATGACTTAGCTTTTATCCGCGTCGCGTCTTACTACCCGGTCACGATGTTCAGCCAGGTCCGGACGCTGGCGAAAGGCTCGCCTGAGGCACAGTATTGCGAACTGGACGTTGTGCCTGGCGATCTCAACCGTTATACGCTGACTGGCTGCCTGACCCAGCGGGCTGACCCACTCCCGCTGGCATTCGCCATTCAGGATGGCGCAGGCTATGCCGGGGCCATTTTTAAAGACGAACTGAAGCAGGCGGGTATTACCTACACCGGAACGCTGCTGCGCCAGACGCAGGTGAATGAACCAGGCACGGTGATCGCCAGTAAACAGTCCGCGCCACTGCATGATTTGCTTAAGATTATGCTGAAAAAGTCGGATAACATGATTGCCGACACGGTGTTCCGCATGATTGGGCACGCGCGCTTTGGTGTGCCGGGCACCTGGCGGGCCGGTTCGGATGCCGTACGTCAAATCCTGCGTCAGCAGGCGGGAATCGATCTGGGCAATACGATTGCGGTCGATGGTTCCGGTTTATCGCGTCATAACCTGATCTCGCCAGCCACCATGATGCAGGTGTTGCAGTACATTGCTCAGCATGACGCTGAGCTAAACTTTATTACGATGCTGCCGCTTGCCGGGCACGATGGGTCACTTCAGTACCGTGCGGGCCTACACGCTGCGGGCGTGGATGGCAAAGTGTCGGCGAAAACGGGTTCTCTGCAAGGCGTTTACAACCTTGCCGGTTTTATCACAACAGCCAGCGGACAACGCATGGCATTTGTGCAGTATCTTTCCGGCTATGCCGTCGAACCGGCTGACCAGCGCAATCGTCGTATTCCACTGGTGCGTTTCGAAAGCAGGCTCTATAAGGACATCTACCAGAATAACTAGCGATGAAACTACTTATAGTTGAAGACGATCTGTTATTGCAGGAAGGGTTAGCGCTGGCGCTGGGGAATGAAGGCTACGCCCTGGATTGTGCCGCCACGGCCGCTGAAGCAGATGCCCTGATCCAGAGCGGAGAATACAGTCTGGTGATCCTGGATTTGGGGCTGCCGGATAAAGACGGCGCGACGCTGCTCTGCCAGTGGCGTCGTCGCGGGGTGGAGAATCCCGTTTTGATTCTTACCGCCCGCGATGCCATTGAAGACAGAATTAACGGGCTGGATTCTGGCGCTGACGATTATCTGGTAAAACCCTTCGCCCTTGCCGAGCTACAGGCTCGCGTACGGGCGTTGATTCGCCGCTATCAGGGCCACAGCGACAACCTGCTGACGGACGGGGATATCACCCTCAATCTGCAAACCCAGCAGGTGCTGCGCCAGTCTCAGCCTGTGGAAGTGACACCAAAAGAGTTTGCTCTGCTGACGCGCCTGATCATGCGCAGCGGACAGACGGTACACCGTGAAACGCTGCAACAGGACATCTACTCCTGGCAGGACGATCCGGGATCAAATACGCTTGAAGTCCATATACACAACCTGCGACGTAAGCTTGGCAAAGATCGCATCAAAACCGTGCGCGGCGTGGGCTATCGTCTGGAGAGTCAGAAATGAACAGTATGCGTCGGCGATTAATGGTGTTGCTGGCGGTTATTCTGTTATTTTTCCAACTGATTAGCGTTATCTGGCTATGGCATGAAAGCCGTGAGCAAATCGGTTTTCTGGTGAACGAAACGTTATCCGCGAAAGCGCGCAATAACCATGTCGAAAAAGAGATCCGCGAAGCCATAGCCTCGTTGCTGGTCCCTTCCCTGGTGATGGTCGGTTTTACCCTGTTCTTCTCATTCTGGGCGGTCACCTGGATCACCCGGCCCCTCAATAAACTTCGCGATAGCCTGGCGAACCGATCGGCGGATAATCTGACCCCCCTGCCGATGTATTCCGATATGGAAGAGATTGGCGCAGTGACCACGTCGCTGAATCAACTGCTCGCCCGGCTGGACCACACTATTCAACAGGAACGCCTGTTTACCGCCGATGCGGCACACGAGTTACGAACACCGCTTGCGGGGATCAGGCTCCATCTGGAACTGATGGCCCAGTCCGGTTCCCCTCAGGCCACGCCTCTGATAAGCCGTATCGATCAGTTAATGCATACGGTGGAACAGCTGCTGATGCTGGCGCGTGCCGGGCAGGCGATGGCCAGCGGCCACTACGATACCGTGAACTGGACAGAGACGATCATTGCCCCGCTCAGCCTGGAACATGAAGCCAAAGAGCACACGGTAATATGGCCAGCGCACAGCGCGCTGACGGTACAGGGGGACGCCGTTCTGTTACGCCTGATGCTAAGGAACCTTCTGGAGAATGCCGCCCGCTACAGCCCGGCAGGCACAACCATTGAAGTGGCATTAACAGCGACGGAGGGCGGTACCCGGATCAGCGTTACCGATCAGGGGCCGGGTATTGATGAGGCACACCGCCAGTCGATCACCGAACCTTTTCGCCGTCTCGACCAGCGCTATGGCGGCAGCGGCCTTGGGCTGAGCATCGTACAGCGAATCGTGCAGCTCCATCATGGCCATTTAACGCTGGAGAACGGTGCTGAGGGCGGTTTAATCGCCAGTTGTTGGTTACCCGCGAAAATTGGATAAAAAAAAGCCCCGTTAAGGGGCTTGATACAGGGGTTAGTGCTTGTAAATGAATTCGACGCCTTCTTCGTCGTCTTCATCCCAGTCATCGTCCCAGTCTTCATCATCTTCTTCCGCTTCCAGCTCTTCGAGCTGCTGGCGGTGGTAGTCATCCCACATGAATTCGACTTTTTCAGGCTGTTTCGCTTCTTCTGCCTGAACAACCGGATTCTCGATGATAAAGGTCATCACATCCCAGCAGAGATCTTTCACGCCAACCTGGCTGGCGGCAGAGATCAGGTAGTACTTATCTTCCCATCCCATCGCGTCGGCAATCGCTTTAGCTTTCGCTTCAGCTTCCGCTTTGTCCATCAGGTCGATCTTGTTGAAGACCAGCCAGCGTGGTTTTTGCGCCAGTTTTTCGCTGTATTTCTCCAGCTCGCCAATAATAATACGGGCGTTTTCAACCGGATCGGAACCGTCGATGGGATCGATGTCGATGAGGTGCAACAGTACGCGGCAACGCTCAAGGTGCTTCAGGAAGCGAATACCCAGACCGGCGCCTTCTGCTGCCCCTTCAATCAGACCCGGGATGTCCGCTACCACGAAGCTTTTCTCGTTATCCATACGGACAACGCCCAGGCTCGGCACCAGCGTCGTAAACGGATAGTCCGCCACTTTTGGTTTCGCCGCAGAGACAGCACGGATAAACGTCGATTTACCGGCGTTTGGCATACCCAGCATCCCAACATCCGCCAGCAGCATCAGTTCCAGTTGCAGGTCGCGCTTATCACCCGGGGTACCCATGGTTTTTTGACGCGGGGTACGGTTTACGGAGGATTTGAAACGGCTGTTACCCAGACCGTGCCAGCCGCCTTTCGCCACCATCAGGCGCTGACCGTGTTTGGTCATATCACCCATGGTTTCGCCCGTGCCCTGGTCGATCACACGCGTACCCACCGGCACCTTGATCGTCACGTCTTTACCGCGTTTACCGGTACAGTCACGGCTCTGGCCGTTCTGACCACGCTCGGCGCGGAAAGATTTTTCGAAACGGTAGTCGATCAGCGTGTTGAGGTTTTCATCCGCCTCCAGCCACACGTCTCCACCGTCTCCACCATCACCGCCGTCAGGACCGCCACGAGGAATATATTTTTCACGGCGGAAGCTTACACAACCGTTACCGCCATCACCTGCCACGACCAGAATCGTCGCTTCATCAACAAACTTCATTTTACTCTCCGTAACTCATTCGCCTGAGCGGGGGACTACTACAACCGCTTCATTTTTGCGCCAACGTCCCCAGAGACGATGACCAATGGCGGAATACATCGCGCCCGCAACCACGACAAACGCACCGAGATAACCCAACAGGTTGAGCATCGGCTTGACGAAGACATCGGGCCAGGCCATTGATAACAAATCTGAAAATAACAGCGTAAACAGCGGGGTAAGCGTGATTAAGGCGCTCACCTGTGCTGCCTGCCAGCGCGCCATGGCTTCAGCCAGCGCGCCATAACCGACCAGCGTATTCAGCCCACAAAAAATGAGGCACGCCAGTTGCCAGTCGCTGAGCTGGGTGATCACACCCGGCTTCGCTAACGGCAATAATGCCAGTGTACACAAAGTGTACAGCAAAAAGAGGATCTGCTGTGAGGCAAGACGGCGCAATAACACCTTTTGCGCGACGCCATAACTCACCCAGACCGTTGCTGCACCCACCCCAAAAATGACACCCCAGGTGTAATCCGTCAGGCGGGTAAAAATCTCGATCAGACTGGTGTTAAAGAACATCACCAGACCGCAAAGCAGCATGCTTGCCCCGATGATCTGCGTGCCACGCATCTTCTCCTTGAGGATAAATACGCTGGCGACCATCATGCCGACCGGTGAAAGCTGACCAATCACCTGCGACGCTGTAGGGCTAAGATATTGCAGGGAAGAGCTGAACAGAATGAAGTTACCGAACAGACCGCCCGTCGCGATAGCCAGTAACACCAGCCAACGCGGCTTTCGGAAGATGCGCAGCGGTGGCAGCTTACCTTTGACGGCCAGAATGGCGCCCAGGCCAATGCTTGCCATCAGGAAGCGATAAAACACCACCGTCGGCGGTTCCATCACTTCCAGTACCTGCTTCATTGCAATTGGCAGTGCACCCCAGCACATTGCGGTAGTGAGCGCCAAAAGAATACCAATGCCGGCCTGCTGCTTCATGCCCGTTTTCCCTACAGAAAATTTTCCGGGTTTCCAATGTAAAAAGCCCCGCAACACGTTGCGGGGCTTTAATCCGTTACCGGACCGAGAAAACCTTACTCAGCAACGATGCTGATGTATTTACGGTTGTTCGGGCCTTTAACTTCAAATTTCACTTTACCGTCTGCTTTAGCAAACAGAGTGTGGTCACGACCGCAACCTACGTTAGTACCTGCGTGGAACTTGGTGCCACGCTGACGAACGATGATGCTACCCGCCAGAACGGATTCGCCACCGAAACGCTTAACGCCCAGGCGTTTAGCTTCTGAATCGCGACCGTTACGTGTGGAGCCGCCAGCCTTTTTATGTGCCATTTAAATCTCTCCTCAGGTCTTAGGCGCTGATGCCAGTAATTTTCACATCAGTGAACCACTGACGGTGGCCCTGCTGCTTACGATAGTGTTTACGACGACGAAACTTAACGATTTTAACTTTCTCGCCACGACCGTGAGCAACAACTTCAGCTTTGATAACGCCGCCATCAACGAAAGGAACGCCGATTTTGACTTCTTCACCGTTTGCGATCATCAGAACTTCAGCGAACTCAACAGATTCGCCAGTTGCGATGTCCAGCTTTTCCAGGCGAACGGTCTGACCTTCGCTTACTCGGTGTTGTTTACCACCACTTTGGAAAACCGCGTACATATAAACTCCGCTTCCGCGCACATCCTCGTATGATTCAGAGTGCGCTATAAATATTCACAATAGGGCGCGAATATTACGCAAAACGCGAGCCTTTGACAAGTGCTACCATCAATACATGAAGAAAAAAAACACAACACGTACGGTAACGTTTATCTGAGCCGTTTTTTCAGTACAATCAGCAATACTATTTATAAACCGAAACCCTTTGTGTACCCATCTCGTGTGGGATAAACAGGATAAAAAGCCCGGCTTTTGCGATGAATTTAGAAAAAATCAATGAGTTAACCGCGCAAGATATGGCGGGTGTGAATGCAGCAATCCTGGAGCAACTCAACTCTGACGTTCAGCTGATCAATCAGTTGGGCTATTACATCGTCAGTGGCGGCGGTAAACGTATTCGTCCGATGATTGCCATTCTGGCCGCACGCGCGGTTGGCTATCAGGGAAATGCCCACGTCACGATCGCGGCGCTGATCGAATTTATCCACACCGCCACCCTGCTTCACGACGATGTTGTGGATGAATCAGACATGCGTCGTGGCAAAGCCACCGCTAATGCCGCGTTTGGTAATGCGGCAAGCGTTCTGGTAGGGGATTTTATCTATACCCGAGCGTTCCAGATGATGACCAGCCTTGGCTCGCTGAAGGTGCTGGAAGTGATGTCAGAAGCCGTGAACGTTATCGCTGAAGGCGAAGTCCTACAGTTGATGAACGTCAACGACCCGGACATCACCGAAGAGAACTATATGCGGGTGATTTACAGCAAGACCGCACGTCTGTTTGAAGCAGCCGCGCAGTGCTCTGGCATTCTGGCGGGCTGTAGCGAAGCTCAGGAAAAAGGGCTTCAGGACTATGGCCGTTACCTCGGCACCGCGTTCCAGCTGATTGATGATTTGCTGGATTACAGCGCGGATGGCGAAACGCTTGGTAAAAACGTCGGCGATGACCTCAACGAAGGCAAGCCAACGCTGCCGCTGCTCCATGCGATGCGCAACGGCACCCCAGAGCAGGCGAAAATGATCAGGGAAGCTATCGAGCAGGGAAATGGTCGCCATCTTCTGGAACCGGTACTGGAAACAATGGCAATCTGCGGCTCCCTCGAATGGACGCGCCAGCGCGCTGAAGAAGAAGCAGACAAAGCCATCGCCGCAATTCAGGTCATCCCTGACAGCCCATGGCGTGATGCGTTAATCGGCCTCGCCCACATCGCCGTTCAGCGCGACCGTTAATCCTCTCCTCGTCTCCCTGCGTCCTTGCAGGGAGATTCCAGTACGCACCAGTAAATTACTTTCCCGTGTAAGCTCATCAGGTTACAGGCCGCATGTATAAAGCCGTGTCTTATTCTGAATATTGCTTCTCGTAACATGAACTTTTTAGAACAGATGTTCGAAGTGAGTATAGTAATGCTGTCTTTTCACACGAAACGACGTGGACGATAACGAACACAAGGACAGCATTATGGATACAAAATTCATCGACTGGCATTCTGCTGACATTATTGCGGCACTGCGTAAAAAAGGGACATCGCTGGCTGCGAATCACGTCGTCATGGGCTGAGCTCGTCGACGCTGGCAAACGCACTGACCCGCCCATGGCCGAAGGGGGAACTGATTATCGCGACGGCGCTGGATACGCATCCGTGGGTAATCTGGCCATCACGCTACCACGATCCCATTACCCATGAATTTATCGACAGAACGCGCATGATGCGCCAGAGCAAAACGAAGAAAGCACATCAGGACTGATGCACCCGGATTTACAGGAACAGCAATCCCCCGGCCTGTTCTGGCAGGGGGGGGCCGGAAAGATTACTCGCCCTTCACACGCTCGATATTAGCACCCAGCGCGCGCAGTTTGTCTTCAATACGCTCATAACCACGATCGATGTGGTAGATACGATCGACAACGGTAGTCCCTTCCGCAATACAACCAGCCAGTACCAGACTCGCAGACGCGCGCAGATCGGTCGCCATCACCTGCGCACCGGACAGTTTTTCAACGCCGTGGCAAATTACCGTGTTGCTTTCAATCTCAGCATGCGCACCCATACGGATCAGTTCCGGTACGTGCATGAAACGGTTTTCGAAGATGGTTTCCGTGATAAAGCCCGTGCCTTCGGCCACCAGGTTCAGCAGCGTGAACTGTGCCTGCATATCCGTCGGGAATGCCGGGTGTGGCGCAGTACGCACGTTAACGGCTTTAGGACGCTGCCCGTGCATATCCAGGCTGATCCAGTCTTCACCGATTTCAATGTCCGCACCCGCATCGCGCAGTTTCGCCAGCACCGCATCCAGGGTGTCCGGCTGGGCGTTACGGCAGACAATCTTACCGCCAGAAATCGCGGCCGCGACCAGGAAAGTACCGGTTTCGATACGGTCTGGCAGTACGCGGTACACACCGCCACCCAGACGTTCAACGCCTTCGATGGTGATACGGTCAGTGCCCTGCCCGCTGATCTTCGCGCCCAGCGCGACCAGGAAGTTCGCGGTATCCACGATTTCCGGTTCACGTGCGGCATTTTCGATGATGGTGGTGCCTTCTGCCAGCGTAGCAGCCGACATGATGGTGACCGTTGCGCCCACGCTCACTTTGTCCATGACAATGTGCGCGCCTTTCAGACGACCATTTACGGACGCTTTAACGTAACCTTCTTCCAGCTTGATCTCCGCGCCAAGTTTTTCGAGGCCGAAGATATGCAGGTCGACTGGACGCGCGCCGATAGCGCATCCGCCCGGCAGTGAAACCTGTCCCTGACCGAAACGCGCCACCAGCGGACCAAGCGCCCAGATGGACGCACGCATCGTTTTCACCAGCTCATACGGTGCTGAAAAGTTGTTCACATTGCTGGCATCGATCCAGACGGAACCGTTACGCTCCACTTTGGTGCCCAACTGGCCGAGCAACTTCATGGTCGTGTCGATATCTTTCAGCTTCGGTACGTTCTGGATCTCTACCGGCTCTTCTGCGAGCAGCGCAGCGAAAAGAATGGGCAGCGCGGCGTTTTTAGCGCCAGAAATTGTGACTTCGCCCTGGAGACGCGTGGGTCCCTGAACACGAAATTTATCCATTGTTTGCTCTCTTATAAATTCAACCGTGCTGCGGGCGCTTCGCCCTCAGCTCAAAAACCGTTTAGTTTGCGATCGCGTGCCCACTCCTGTGGGGTGAACGCTTTAATCGACAGGGCGTGAATGCGGTTATCCGCAATGTATTCCATCAGCGGCGCGTACACAGCCTGCTGTTTCTTCACGCGACTCATTCCGTCGAACATCTCACCCACAGCAATAACCTGGAAGTGACTGCCATCGCCAGAGACGTGGGCTTCCTGAAGGGAGAGTGCATTCATCAGCACAGTCTGGATTTCATTATTTTCCATGGGGGTCTACATCATCTGATAGTGAAAACAAGCCCAACATCTTAGAGCAAAGTGGCGCGGTCTTAAACAAGCAAAAAGCCCCAACCAGTAAACTGTCGGGGCTTTCGGAAGTAACGTACTGAAAAAATTAGCGAGGTAATACGTCTTGCGGCAAATTGTAAAGCTGTGCAAGGGTAATCACGTTATCGCTTACCCCCGTCAGGGCGACGTTGCTCCCCTGCTTTTTCCCCGTGGCCACCAGGTGCGCCAGCAGGGCAATACCGGCGGTATCTACCCGCGTGACGCCATGAAGATCAATCAGCGTCACGCCCTGCATCACGTTATGGCGAGCGTCCCACAGCGGGTTAAGCAGATCCTGATCCAGCTCTCCCGTCAGCGTCAGCGTCTCGCCGTCACGCGCCCAGCTAAGCTGCTGCGACATTACTTCTTCTCGTCCAGGGTAATTTTCTGACGAGAGATAGACTGAAGCTGAGCCGTCAGGCCATCAATGCCTTTAGTGCGCAGCAGATCGCTCCACTCGTTCTGTTTAGTGGTGATCATGCTGACGCCTTCAGCGATCATGTCGTACGCCTGCCAGTTACCGGTCTGGCTGTTTTTACGCCACTGGAAGTCCAGACGAACCGGTGGACGACCGTTTGGATCGATAATCGTCACGCGGATAGGAATGATGGTGGCATCGCCCAGCGGCTGCTCAGGGGCAATCTGATAGGTCTGCCCGTGGTACATTGCCAGCGCCTGGCCGTAAGCCTGTTTCAGATATTCACGGAACGCCGCGAAGTAAGCCTCGCGCTGTGCCGGGGTCGCGTCTTTGTAGTAACGGCCCAGTACCAGTGCGCCCGCATACTTGATCTGCACATACGGCAGCAGTTCCTGATCCACCACATCACGCAGATAATCAGGGTTAGAGCGGATTTTTGGCTGCTCGTTTTTAAGACGGTCGAAGGTTTTCTTCGCGGCCTCATCCATCAGTTTGTACGGGTTACTCTGATCCGCGGCGTGCGCCGCGGTAAGAGGGGCAATGACCAGCATGGCAACCATTAACAGTCGTTTAAACATGAATGACTTCTCCTGAAATTAATTCGTCGCGCCTGGCGTCGGTTCGACGTTGGTGTGGTCTTCACTCTGCGCAGGGGCATCGTCAGACTTTTTATCATCCCCTTTACTGTTGTAAAGGAACTGACCAATCATATCTTCCAGCACCATCGCTGACTTGGTATCCTGGATAACGCTACCGTCTTTAAGGATAGTCGTTCCCAGCTCAGGATCTTCAAAACCCACGTTAAGGGCCAGATATTGCTCCCCCAGCAGGCCAGAGGTGCGGATAGAAAGTGAGCTGGTGTCTGGAATGTGGTTATAACGCTCTTCGATATCCATCGCGACGCGCGGCAGATAGGTTTTCTCATCAAGCGTAATATCAGCGACACGTCCGATAACGACGCCACCAATACGCACCGGTGAGCGCGCCTTCAGGCCGCCGATATTATCGAAAGTCGCGTAGACGCGATACGTCGGCTCGGCGCGAACTGAGGTGATGTCCGCCGCTCGCAGGCAGATGAACAGCGCGGCCAGCAGCGCCAGAAGCAGAAACACGCCAACCCAAATTTCATTTTTTCTCGTTTGCATGAACTCAATTCCCAAACATCAGTGCGGTGAGCACAAAATCCAGACCTAAAACGGCCAGCGACGAATGTACGACAGTACGCGTCGTTGCACGGCTAATGCCCGCCGACGTCGGAATGGCATCGTAACCATTAAACAACGCAATCCAGGTAACCGTCACAGCGAAAACCACGCTCTTGATCAGACAGTTCACCAGATCCATACGCAGATCGATGGCGTCCTGCATGGCAGACCAGAAGAAGCCAGCATCAATGCCTTTCCAGTTGACGCCAACCAGCGCGCCTCCCCAGATACCTACCGCCACAAAGAGGATAGTCAGTAACGGCAAGGAGATAACCCCGGCCCAGAAACGCGGAGAGATGACCCGGCGCAGCGGATCAACCGCCATCATCTCCATACTGGAGAGCTGTTCGGTTGCGCGCATCAGGCCAATTTCAGCCGTCAGTGCGGACCCGGCACGCCCGGCGAACAGCAGCGCGGCAACCACCGGCCCGAGTTCACGCAGCAGCGAAAGCGCCACCAGCATGCCAAGACTGGTTTCCGCGCTGTAGGTTGTCAGCACCAGATACCCCTGCAACCCCAGCACCATGCCGATAAACAGACCCGACACGATGATGATAAGCATCGACAAAACGCCGACGTTGTAGAGCTGCCGCACCAGTAACGGCGCATGCTTGCGGAACTCCGGTTTGCCAACCAGCGCGTTGAACAACATTAATCCGGCACGCCCGAACGTACTGATGGTTTTTAGGCCACGGTGTCCAAGACCCGCCAACGCATTTAACAGCATGAGTGGCTTAACTCCCTATTCCCAGTAAATCGTCATGATAGTCGCCCGCCGGATAGCGGAAAGGCACTGGCCCATCTGCGATACCGTCCAGGAACTGCCGCACACGCGGATCGCCATTCTCCTGCAACGCCTGGGCGCTGCCGTGGGCGACGATCTTTTTGTCAGCCACAATATAGGCGTAATCCGCGATACTCAGCACTTCCGGCACATCGTGGGACACCACCACGCAGGTGACGCCAAGGGCGCTGTTCAGCTCTGAGATTAACTTTACCAGCACGCCCATGGTGATAGGGTCCTGCCCGACGAACGGTTCATCGAACATGATTAAATCGGGTTCCAGGGCAATAGCACGCGCCAGCGCGGCGCGGCGCGCCATCCCACCCGAGAGTTCGGACGGCATGAGTTTCGCCGCCCCCCGCAGCCCTACGGCTTCAAGCTTCATCATCACCGTGCTGTGCAACAGCTCAGGGGGAAGATGGGTGTGCTCACGCAGCGGATAGGCCACGTTGTCAAAAACGTTCATATCCGTGAACAGCGCGCCCGACTGAAAGAGCATGCTCATCCGTTTGCGAACCGTGTAGAGGCGCGAGCGAGACATCTCCGGGACATTTTCGCCGTCGAAGAGAATTTCGCCGCTATCAGGGGGGATTTGCCCGCCGATCAGACGCAGCAACGTGGTTTTACCGATCCCTGACGGCCCCATGATGGCGGTGATTTTACCGCGCGGCACGGTCAGCGAAATATCATCAAATATTAACCGGTTGCCGCGAGAAAAACTGACGCCCCGGACATCGACTATATTCGCCATCGTTTGGCTCATTTATGGTTCCTTACTTACCTTGCTTCACGGCTGGCATGAAGCGTAAATCAGCCCTAAACCCCGCATTTTTACAGAATATTCACTATTGGGGTTAGCGAAAGCTGGCATTTGTTTTACTTTTCCGGCGCATAAAGTCAAAATTAGGAATTCGTTACGTCTCAGACTTCATCTGGCGCCAACATTCGTGCGCAGTGGACCAGCGAGTATACCTGAAGAAAGGACTTTTGATGCTTTTAGCAACAGCACTGTTAATAATTGGTTTACTGTTGGTGGTCTACAGTGCTGACCGTTTGGTCTTTGCCGCATCCATTCTCTGTCGACTCATTGGCATGCCGCCCATCATTATCGGCATGACGGTGGTCAGTGTAGGCACATCGCTACCTGAAATCATCGTTTCTGTTTCAGCCTCGCTGCATGGCCAGGTCGACCTCGCTATCGGCACCGCGATTGGCTCTAACATCGTCAATATCTTACTGATTTTAGGCTTAGCCGCATTATTGCATCCATTTCGCGTGCATTCTGATGTTTTGCGCCGTGAATTGCCGCTAATGTTAGTCGTTAGCCTGCTGGCAGGCTACGTGCTTTATGACGGCGTGCTAAGCGTCGATGACGGTATATTCCTGCTCGCCCTGGCCGTGATTTGGTTGCTTTACAGCGTGAAGATCGCACGTCTGGCGGAAAAACAGGGTAACGATAGCCTCACGCGTGAGCATCTCGCCGAGCTGCCCCGGGAAGGGACCTTGCCCGTCGCCCTGCTGTGGCTGGGCGTCGCGCTGATCATCATGCCAATGGCCACGCAGATGGTAGTCGATAACGCGACGGTGCTGGCGAACGCGTTTGCGATGAGCGAACTGACAATCGGCCTGACGGTCATCGCCATCGGCACCAGTCTGCCAGAGCTGGCTACCGCCATCGCCGGGGCGCGTAAAGGGGAAGATGATATCGCCATCGGCAATATCATTGGCTCTAATATTTTCAATATCGCGATCGTGACGGGGCTGCCAGCGTTAATTTCGCCGGGGCCGTTTAACCCTATGGTCTTCACGCGCGATTACGGTGTGATGCTGCTGGTTAGCGTGATTTTCGCCCTGCTCTGCTGGCGGCGAAAAGAGCAGATCGGCAAAGGCGCAGGCGCGCTATTGACGGGTGGATTTATCGTATGGCTGGCGATGCTGTACTGGCTTTCGCCTCTTCTCTCTGGGTAAACGGAAACGCATTATGTCGCAAATAGAATTGCAGCCGGGTTTTGACTTTCAGAAAGCAGGCAAAGACGTTCTGGAGATTGAACGTGAAGGTCTGGCGCAGTTAGATCAGTACATTAATCAGGATTTTAGTCTGGCCTGTGAGAAGATGTTCTACTGTGCCGGTAAAGTCGTGGTGATGGGGATGGGCAAGTCCGGCCATATCGGGCGCAAAATGGCGGCGACCTTTGCCAGTACCGGCACGTCGTCATTCTTCGTTCATCCAGGTGAAGCCGCGCACGGTGACCTCGGCATGGTTACGCCGCAGGACGTGGTTATTGCGCTCTCCAACTCCGGGGAATCGAATGAAATTCTGGCGTTGATCCCGGTGCTGAAGCGTCTGCACGTACCGCTAATTTGTATGACCAGCCGCCCGGAAAGCAGTATGGCGCGTGCGGCGGATATCCACCTGTGCGTGAAGGTGCCAAAAGAAGCCTGTCCACTGGGGCTGGCGCCGACCTCCAGCACAACCGCCGCGCTGGTGATGGGCGATGCCCTTGCCGTTGCGCTGCTGGAAGCCCGTGGTTTTACGCCTGAAGATTTCGCCCTGTCTCACCCCGGCGGCGCGCTCGGGCGCAAGCTGCTGCTGCGGGTGAACGATATTATGCACACCGGGGATGAGATCCCGCACGTCAGCAAAGAGGCCTCGTTGCGCGACGCGTTACTGGAGATCACCCGTAAAAACCTGGGCATGACGGTCATCTGCGATGACCTGATGAAGATTCAGGGCATTTTCACCGATGGTGACCTGCGCCGGGTATTCGATATGGGTGTGGATGTCCGAACGCTGGGCATCGCTGATGTGATGACGCCAGGCGGGATCCGCGTCCGTCCGGGTACGCTGGCGGTAGATGTGCTGAACCTGATGCAGTCCCGTCATATTACCTCAGTGATGGTTGCCGATGGCGACCAACTGCTGGGTGTGGTACATATGCATGATCTGCTGCGCGCTGGCGTAGTGTAATGAAGGATAAGACAATGAGTAATGCGGGTGCATCCCTTGCAACCTGTTATGGCCCGGTGAGTGCCCACATGATGGCAAAGGCGGAAAATATCCGCCTGCTGATCCTCGATGTAGATGGCGTGCTCTCTGACGGTCTGATTTATATGGGCAATAATGGCGAAGAGCTGAAAGCCTTTAACGTTCGCGACGGTTACGGCATCCGCTGTGCGCTCACGTCCGGCATTGAAGTTGCAATCATCACCGGACGGAAAGCTAAACTGGTAGAAGATCGGTGTGAAACGCTGGGCATTACCCATCTCTATCAGGGGCAGTCTGATAAGATGGTAGCCTTCCGGGATCTGCTGGGAAAACTGGGCATTGCGCCAGAGAATGTGGCGTACGTCGGCGATGATTTGATCGACTGGCCAGTGATGGCGGAGGTGGGTCTGAGCATCGCCGTGGCTGACGCGCACCCGCTGCTGATCCCGCGTGCTGATTACGTAACCCATATTCACGGTGGCCGTGGCGCCGTCCGTGAAGTCTGCGATCTGCTTCTGCTGGCGCAGGGCAAGCTTGATGAGGCGAAAGGGCAATCAATATGAGTAAAACCAGACGTTGGGTTATCATTCTGCTTGCGCTTGTCGCCCTGGTACTGATTGGCGTAAACCTCGCCGATCGCGATGATTCGCAAGCGGAAGTGGTTAACACGAGCGACCCGACCTATAAAAGCGATCACAGCGATACCGTGGTCTATAGCCCGGAAGGCGCACTGAACTATCGCCTGGTTGCACAGCATGTAGAATATTTTTCAGATGACGGTACGTCGTGGTTTACCCAACCGGTCATGACCACCTTTGATACGGACAAAGTGCCGACGTGGTCTATCAAGTCTGACCGGGCAAAACTGACAAATGACCGTATGCTTTACCTGTATGGTCACGTTGAAGTCAACGCCCTGACCGCTGACGCTCAACTGCGCAAAATTACGACGGATAACGCCCAGATCAACCTGGTCACCCAGGATGTCACGTCGCAGGATTTAGTCACCCTGTATGGCACAACATTTAATTCCAGCGGTTTAAGAATGCGCGGGAACTTACGCAGCAAAAACGCCGAGCTGATTGAAAAGGTTAGAACCTCCTATGAAATTCAAAACAAACAAACTCAGCCTTAAAGTGGTTATCGCCAGCGCGCTGCTGGCGGCCAGTCTTCCCGCGCTTGCTGTGACTGGCGATACCGAACAGCCGATTCATATTGAATCTGATACCCAGTCTCTGGATATGCAGGGTAACGTCGTCACCTTTACCGGCAACGTCGTCATGACCCAGGGCACCATCAAAATCAACGCCGACAAAGTGGTCGTTACCCGTCCGGGCGGCGAGCAGGGCAAAGAGATTATCGATGGTTATGGCAACCCGGCCACCTTCTACCAGATGCAGGACAACGGCAAGCCGGTGAAAGGCCATGCCTCGCATATGCACTATGAACTGGCGAAAGATCTGGTCATCCTGACCGGTAATGCCTACCTGGAACAGCTGGACAGCAATATCAAAGGCGACAAGATCACCTATCTGGTGAAAGAGCAGAAAATGCAGGCCTCCAGCGAAAAAGGCAAACGCGTCACTACCGTGCTTGTGCCTTCGCAGTTGCAGGACAAGAACAACGGTCAGGCTCCGGCACAGAAAAAGAGTAACTAATTCGTTATGGCAACATTAACTGCAAAAAACCTCGCGAAAGCGTACAAGGGCCGCCGCGTCGTCGAAGATGTCAGTCTGACCGTCAACTCCGGCGAAATCGTGGGGTTGCTTGGCCCTAACGGTGCGGGTAAAACCACGACCTTCTACATGGTGGTGGGCATTGTCCCGCGTGACGCTGGCAACATTATTATCGATGATGAAGACATCAGCCTGCTGCCGCTGCATGCTCGCGCGCGTCGTGGCATCGGCTATCTGCCGCAGGAAGCCTCTATCTTCCGCCGCTTAAGCGTGTTCGATAACCTGATGGCCGTGCTCCAGATCCGTGACGATCTGACCAGCGAGCAGCGCACTGACCGTGCGAACGAGCTGATGGAAGAGTTTCATATCGAACACCTACGCGACAGCCTCGGTCAGGCATTGTCTGGCGGTGAACGCCGCCGCGTTGAGATTGCGCGCGCGCTGGCAGCAAACCCGAAATTCATCCTGCTGGATGAACCGTTTGCGGGCGTTGACCCCATCTCCGTTATCGATATCAAACGTATCATTGAGCATCTGCGCGACAGCGGGCTTGGCGTACTGATTACGGACCACAACGTTCGTGAAACGCTGGCCGTGTGTGAGCGCGCCTACATTGTGAGCCAGGGCCATCTGATTGCCCACGGTACGCCGCAGCAAATCCTCGAAGATGAGCATGTTAAGCGCGTGTACCTTGGGGAAGACTTCAGACTCTGATAGGGTAGAGGTTAAATCACGCCGAACCGGAGAAAAACGCGCTGAACATGAAGCAAGGTTTGCAATTACGGCTCAGCCAGCAACTGGCCATGACGCCGCAGCTACAGCAGGCAATCCGTCTGTTGCAGTTGTCCACGTTAGAACTCCAGCAGGAGCTCCAGCAAGCGCTGGACAGTAACCCGCTGCTGGAGCAAACCGATCTTCATGACGAGGTAGACACCCAGCAGACGCAGGACACAGAAACGCTCGACTCCGTAGATGCGCTCGAACAGAAAGATATGCCGGACGAACTGCCGCTGGATGCCAGCTGGGATGAAATCTACACCGCGGGTACGCCCTCAGGAACCCGTGCAGACTACCAGGACGACGAGCTGCCGGTTTATCAGGGCGAAACAACCCAGTCGCTTCAGGACTACCTGATGTGGCAGGTCGAGCTGACCCCTTTCTCCGATACCGATCGCGCGATTGCCACCTCCATTGTCGATGCCGTTGACGACACGGGCTATTTGACCGTGACGCTGGATGAAATACTGGAAAGCATCGGCGATGACGACATTGAGATGGAAGAGATCGAAGCCGTCCTGAAACGCGTTCAGCGTTTCGACCCGATTGGCGTCGCCGCGAAAGATCTGCGCGACTGCCTGCTGATCCAGCTTTCGCAGTTTGCCAAAGAGACACCGTGGATTGACGAAGCCCGGCTCATCATCAGCGATCATCTGGATCTGCTGGCGAACCACGACTTCCGCACCCTGATGCGCGTGACGCGCCTGAAGGAAGAGGTACTGAAGGAAGCGGTGAATCTGATCCAGTCGCTCGATCCGCGTCCGGGGCAGTCGATCCAGACCAGCGAACCCGAGTACGTTATCCCGGACGTGCTGGTCAGAAAACACAATGACCGCTGGGTCGTTGAACTGAACTCTGACAGCATCCCTCGCCTGCAAATCAACCAGCAATACGCCGCCATGTGCACCAGCGCACGTAACGATGCCGACAATCAATACATTCGCAGCAACCTTCAGGAAGCACGCTGGTTGATCAAGAGTCTGGAGAGCCGTAATGACACGCTGCTGCGCGTCAGCCGCTGTATTGTCGAACAGCAGCAGGCGTTCTTTGAGCAGGGCGAAGAGTTTATGAAACCGATGGTGCTGGCGGACATCGCCCAGGCCGTCGAGATGCATGAATCAACCATTTCCCGCGTGACTACGCAGAAGTATCTGCACAGCCCACGCGGTATTTTTGAGCTTAAGTATTTCTTCTCCAGCCACGTGAATACCGAAGGCGGCGGCGAAGCCTCGTCAACGGCCATTCGCGCACTGGTGAAGAAGTTGATCGCCGCGGAGAATCCCGCGAAGCCACTCAGTGACAGTAAGTTAACCACCATGCTGTCCGATCAGGGTATTATGGTGGCACGTCGTACTGTCGCGAAGTATCGAGAGTCTTTATCCATTCCGCCGTCTAACCAGCGTAAACAACTGGTTTGACACAACCGATAAGGAAGACACTATGCAGCTCAATATCACCGGACATAACGTCGAGATTACTGAGGCTTTACGCGATTTTGTAAACACTAAGTTTGCGAAACTCGAGCAGTATTTCGAGAGGATCAACCAGGTCTATGTTGTGTTGAAAGTGGAGAAAGTGACGCATATCTCGGATGCGACCCTGCACGTCAACGGAGGGGAACTCCATGCCAGTGCGGAAGGGCAAGACATGTACGCGGCTATCGACGGCTTGATTGATAAGCTTGCGAGACAGCTCAATAAACATAAAGATAAACTGAAACAACACTAATTGTCCGGGCAGTTAACGGGTGCAGGACGGCCTGTTGTGAAACACAACAGGCCATTTGTACAGTTAGCGCTTAGGTGAAATTATGATAAACAACGATTCCGCTCTTCAACTGAGCAATGTCCTTAACCAGGATTGTACCCGCAGTGGCGTTCACTGCCAGAGCAAAAAACGTGCGCTGGAAATTATCAGTGAGCTGGCCGCAAAGCAGCTGGGTCTGCCGCCGCAGATCGTGTTTGAAGCCATTCTGACCCGTGAAAAAATGGGCAGTACCGGCATCGGCAATGGCATTGCGATCCCGCATGGCAAGCTGGAAGAAGATACGTTGCGTGCCGTGGGGGTGTTTGTGCAACTGGAAACGCCTATCGCTTTTGACGCCATCGATAACCAGCCTGTGGATCTGCTCTTCGCGCTGCTGGTTCCTGCCGATCAGACCAAAACCCACCTGCACACGCTGTCGCTGGTTGCCAAACGTCTGGCGGATAAAACCATTTGTCGTCGACTGCGCTCAGCCCAAAGTGATGAAGAGCTTTATCAAATTATCACTGAAGCAGAAGGCCACCAGGATGAGGCATAATCGGGAGATGGCTTTCAGAACTGCTGCCCTGAGGAGAAACGGAACATGGTGCTGATGATCGTCAGCGGTCGTTCGGGGTCCGGGAAGTCCGTGGCCCTGCGCGCGCTGGAAGACATGGGATTTTACTGCGTAGATAACCTACCGGTAGTGCTGTTACCCGATCTGGCGCGGACGCTTGCGGACAGGCAAATCTCTGCCGCGGTCAGTATTGACGTGCGTAACATGCCGGAATCGCCGGAAATCTTCGAGCAGGCAATGAACAGCCTGCCGGAATGCTTCTCGCCTCAGCTCTTGTTCCTGGATGCTGACCGCAACACGTTGATCCGTCGTTACAGCGATACACGTCGTTTGCATCCGCTCTCCAGTAAAAATCTTTCGCTGGAAAGCGCCATCGATAAAGAGAGCGATCTGCTTGAGCCGCTGCGTTCCCGGGCCGACCTGATTGTCGACACCTCAGAAATGTCCGTCCACGAGCTGGCGGAAATGCTGCGTACTCGCTTACTCGGCAAGCGCGAGCGCGAACTGACAATGGTGTTTGAATCCTTCGGCTTTAAGCACGGCATACCTATCGATGCGGATTACGTTTTTGATGTGCGTTTCCTGCCGAACCCACACTGGGATCCGAAACTGCGTCCTATGACCGGTCTGGATAAGCCCGTGGCGGCGTTCCTCGATCGACACACAGAAGTACACAATTTTATCTACCAGACGCGAAGCTACCTTGAGCTATGGTTACCTATGCTGGAAACAAACAATCGCAGCTACCTGACGGTAGCGATTGGCTGTACCGGCGGTAAACATCGTTCGGTGTACATTGCCGAACAGCTGGCCGATTACTTCCGCTCACGCGGGAAGAACGTTCAGTCCCGTCATCGCACGCTGGAAAAACGCAAAACATGACCGTAAAACAGACCGTCGAAATCACCAACAAGCTGGGCATGCATGCGCGCCCGGCGATGAAGCTGTTTGAACTGATGCAGGGTTTTGATGCTGAGGTGCTGCTGCGCAACGATGAGGGAACCGAGGCAGAAGCCAACAGCGTGATTGCGCTGCTGATGCTGGATTCTGCCAAAGGCCGCCAGATTGAAGTGGAAGCCACGGGTCCACAGGAAGAAGAAGCGCTGGCGGCGGTGATTGCCCTGTTTAATGCCGGGTTTGACGAAGACTAAAACCTGGTGTTCTGGCGGGTGGCGCTGCGCTCACCCGCTCTACATAAGATGATTTCGCTCCATAAAGCCTTCCCCACCCAGCTGACGCATCTGGCGCATAATCCACGCCTGGCGGCTTCGCACGTAGCCTGACGGAGCGCTGGCCTTAAACCGCAGAGGGTTTGGCAGAACGGCGGCGAGCAGTGCCGCTTCGGACATAGTCAGCCTGCTGGCAGGCTTGCCAAAATAGCGCTGCGATGCCGCTTCGACCCCAAACACGCCGTCACCAAACTCCGCGATATTCAGGTAGACGGTTAAAATGCGTTTTTTGCTCCACACCGTCTCGACTCCCAGCGTCAGCCCGGCCTCCAGCCCTTTTCTCACCCAGCTACGACCGTCCCATAAGAACAGGTTTTTTACCGTCTGCTGAGAAAGCGTCGATGCGCCGCGGACGCGGTTCTCATGGCGTTCATTATGATCCAGCGCCTTTTCGATCGCCGCCACGTCAAAACCCCAGTGTTCCGGGAATTTCTGATCTTCTGCCGCAATGACCGCCAGCCCCATCCACGGGGAGATTGCATCCATGCTGACCCAGTCTGAGTGGGCAACATAGCCAAAATCACCGGAGAGCCAGGCGCTAATCTGCCGCTCTGCCATCACGGCGGAGAACGGGACGGGCAGGATGCTGAAAAGCGCAATACCGCCGCCCCAGAAAACCGCCAGAACCAAAACAAAACGCAGCAGGATCCGTTTTACCCACCCGCCGGGGGATAATTTACGACTCATTCGGTAAGAACCAAGACTCTGTCCACCAGCTTTTCAATGCCTGCGGCAGCCTCGGCGATGTTCTGCGCCAGCATATAGGCTGGCGTGGTGATGATTTTGTTGTCCTCATCCACCACAATGTCGTCTACCGGACATGGCACGTGTTCGCCGCCCATATCCTCGACCATCTCAGCGGTATCAATGTCGGTTCCGATCGTGAGCCGCAGCGGGAAATCAAAAATTTTCGGCAGCATGGCTGGCGCTATGCAGATAAAGCCCTGTGGCTTACCTGCCGCATGCATCGCCAGCGATAGCGCTTTTAAATCAGGATCGACATGACACGCCGCCCCCTCAGTTGCAAACGTGCTCAGGTTTTTCGCCGCGCCAAAACCGCCCGGCACGATGAGGGCATCAAGTTCAGCGGCATCAGCCTGTGCCAGCGGGTGAATATCCCCGCGCACAATACGCGCCGCTTCAATCAGGACGTTACGGCTTTCCGCCATCGGCTCGCCGGTAAGATGATTAATCACGTCTGCCTGGGTTTTATCCGGGGCGAAACAGATAACCTCCGCCCCCTGGCGCGATAATGCCAGTAGCGTTAATACGGCTTCATGTATCTCTGAACCATCGAAAACACCACATCCGCTCAGCACGACACCAATCTTTTTCATTCTGACGATCCTTCTATGCAACTCGCTGAAGCACATTAAAAATTCTGATTAAAACGCTATGCTTCACATATTTCACTGATTCATGTAACAAACTATTTAAGATTTGCTATCTTGTCTGCGTGCGGCCTCAATTTTCAGGCGGCGTCCATGCGAAAACAACCCATAAAAATCAGGCGCAGCCACGATTTCCCTGGTGTTGGCGCAGTATTCGCGCACCCCGGTATAGCCGGGGTCATTTTTTTCTGGCATCTACCCAGGCTTTCAGCACTGCCACGTCGTTTTGCCACTCTTGTTTCATCTCTTCAACCCAATCACCCACGTTATCTTCCCAGGCAGGTAAATCAGGCGACTGAATCTGTTGGCCCAGTTGCTGGAGATGGCGTAATCCGACGGAGCCAGCCGCGCCTTTGATTTTATGTCCCTCTTCGACGATGCCCTTCTGGTCACGCGCCGTCAGGTTGGATTCGAGCACGTTCAGATAGCCCGGCATCATTTTTTCGAACACGGCCAGGCCATCGGTGATCAGTTTGGGTCCCACCAGATCGATATACTGCTCCAGCATGGCGGTATCCAGAATCGTTTGGGCTTTGGCGCTATCAACAGACGTCATGGTGCTCTCCTCTTCATCACAGGTATCCCAGAACTTCTTGATCATCGCCGTCAGGGCAGGCACTGCCAGCGGCTTGCTGAGCACATCGTCCATACCGGCCTCGAGGTACTCTTTTTTATCTTTCAGCACGTTTGCGGTCAACGCCACCAGCGGCGGCAGCTCGTCAGGAGCGTATTTACGCGTCAGCTCGCGGGAAATATCCAGCCCGGTCATGTCCGGTAGCTGAATATCGAGCAGCACCAGGTCGTACTCGCCCGGCGTGAACATCTCCAGCGCGGCTTTGCCGGTCATCGCCACATCCACGCTGTTACCGAGTTTTTCCAGTACCGACCGGGCGACAATGACGTTCAGCTCAATATCTTCCACCAGCAGGACGTGCAGGGCTGGCAGCGGCATATCGTCGTTCTCAAACGTATCTTCCACCTCTTCCGCGACGGCAGGCGCGTGGACGGTAAGCGTAAAGGTGGAGCCTTTACCCGGCTGGCTGGCAACGGTGATATCCCCGCCCATACTTTTCGCCAGACGTTTCGACACCGCCAGGCCAATGCCCGTACCGGTCGCCGGTTTACCGCCGTGGCTGTCTTTAACCTGATAGTACATGGCGAAGATCTTATCCTGCTCCTCCTGAGGAATGCCGATACCCGAGTCCTCAACTTCAAAGTGCAGCATGTCCCCTTCGTCATAGCGAATACGCACCGCAACCTGCCCCTTCTGGGTAAACTTCACGGCATTGCTGATGAGGTTCCACAGGATCTGACGCAGACGCGTGCCGTCCGTCACCACTTTATGCGGCAGCGGCAGGGTTGGCTCCATCACAAAGCTCAACCCTTTTTGCTGAGCCTGCAAACCTGACAGGTTTTCCAGGTCCGCGAGGAAGCCGGTAAAATCAACTGGCTGGTTGTCGAGCTGAACTTTACGGCGCTCCATCTTATCCATGTCGATAATATCATTGAAGATATTGCCCAGCGTGACCGCCGAGACGTGGATCGTTTTGAGGTATTTTTCCTGCTCGCTGGTCAGCTCGGTATCCAGCAGAATGCGGCTCAGCCCCACAATGCCATTCAGCGGGGTGCGCAGTTCATGGCTGATGGTGGAGATGAAGGTGGTTTTATCCCGGCTGGCGCGCTCCAGCGCATCCTGATAACGCTTACGCTCGGTGATATCACGGCCAAAGCCCATCAGACCATGACGTTTTCCCACCCGGTCGTAATAAGGCACTTTGCGGATCTCAAAGCAGGCTTTACGTCCGTCGGGATAGTCCAGCCACTGCTCATAAGTCAGCGAAACGTTATGGCGGAAGACTTTTTCATCCGTCTCCATCACTTTTGCTGCCGCCTCTTCGGAATAGACATCCTGAGGCTTCAGGTGGATCAGCTGCTTTTCGCTTTTCCCGGTCAACAGTTCCATCGCCCGGTTACAGCCGGAGAACTCTTTATCTTCATTACGGTAGAACACCAGATCTGGCGACGCATCGAGGAACGAGCGCAGGAAAGAGGATTGCTGTTCAAGCTGGATCTGCGTCACTTCACGCTCTTTCATCTCAATTTTCAGCTGCTCAAGCGTGGTCTGACGCTCGGCTTCCGCCTTCTCACGGTCTGAAATTTCCTGATTCAGCTGGGCAATGTTGTCCTTGAGCTGAACGTTGAGTTTGAGATCGCGTTCGCGCATCTCTTCCAGCTTATCCACCAGTTTCGATAAACGCTGTCGGGATTCTTCCAGTTGCTCAACCACTACGGAAAGGAAATAGACCGCCCAGGGGGTGATCAGCAGGCCAAAGAAAATAGAGCGGATCACGTCGATGCTCTCGACCTGACCATGCAGAACCATGGTCACGGCCATTTGTACAACTATCGCCAGAACGACCAGTGCCAGCGCCAGCAGCATGGAAAAACGCACCAGCCCAAGCTTCATCATCAGGTCGACGTAGTACTGGGCCAGCATTCGAATTTGCTTCATAGAGGATCCCTTCACGACTTTATCGCTCAATAATACTCAAATTCAGGGCGAGGCGTTGCAAGTTGTGAGAAAAAGTGCGGGGTGAAACAGGAGATTAGCCTCGCCCCCGTGCAACCGGGAGCGAGGAAGAGGAGTGATCAGGAGCGTTTTAGCAGCATCCAGAGGCTGATCAGGAAGAAACTGGCGCTCGGCAACAGCGCGCCGATAATCGGCGGAATGCCATACACCAGCGTCAGTGGACCGAAAATCTGATCGAGGACGTAGAACACGAAACCAAAGCTGATACCGGTTACCACACGAACCCCCATCGGCACGCTACGCAGTGGCCCAAAGATGAACGACAGCGCCATCAGCATCATCACCGCAACGGACAGCGGCTGGAAGATTTTGCTCCACATGTTGAGCTGGTAACGCCCCGCATCCTGTCCGCTGGATTTCAGATACTTCACGTAGTTATGCAGACCACTGATGGAGAGCGCATCCGGATCCAGCGCCACGACGCCGAGCTTGTCCGGCGTCAGGTTGGTTTTCCAGGTACCGCTAACGGTCTGCGAACCGGTGATCTGTTTCGGGTTCGTCAGGTCAGATTCATCAACCTGGGATAACCGCCACAGCTTGTTGTTCGCATCAAATTTAGCGGAGGCGGCATAACGCACCGACTGCAAACGACGATCGTTGTTGAAAGCGTAGATGCTCACGCCGCCCAGTTCATCGTCCCCTTTCACGCGTTCGATATAGACGAAGTTCTGACCATCTTTCGCCCATAACCCCTGCTGTGTGGAGAGCAGTGAACCGCCGTACATAGCCTGAGCACGGTAGTTACGCGCCATCTGTTCGCCCTGCGGCGCAACCCATTCGCCGATCGCCATGGTCAACAGCACCAGCGGGATCGCGGTTTTCATCACCGACAGCGCAACCTGCATACGGGTAAAGCCCGATGCCTGCATCACCACCAGCTCGCTACGCTGAGCCAGCATCCCCAGGCCCAGCAGCGCCCCCAGCAGGGCCGCCATCGGGAAGAAGATCTGCACATCTTTTGGTACGCTGAGCAGGGTATACATCCCGGCGCCTAACGCGTCGTAACTCCCCTGCCCGGCTTTTTTCAGCTGGTCGACAAATTTGATAATGCCCGAAAGCGACACCAGCATGAACAGGGTCATCATGATGGTGGTAAAAATCGTTTTACCGATATAGCGGTCAAGTACGCCAAACGCCTGCATTAGATGGCTCCTTTACGCGTAAACCGGGCACGAAGACGACGCACAGGCACCGTGTCCCACAAGTTGAGTCCGACTGCAAGCAGCAGATACAAACCATTCACGACCCAGGTCCAGATCATCGGGTCAATTTTTCCTTTCCCGCCGTTAGACTTGATTGAGGTTTGCAGCAGGAAGAACACCAGATACAGCAGCATCGCTGGCAGCATCGACAGCACGCGCCCCTGACGCGGGTTCACCACACTCAGTGGAACCACCATCAGCGCCATCATAAATACGGTGAATACCAGAGTGATACGCCAGTGCAGTTCAGCACGCGCACGATCGGTATCGGTATTCATTAAGGTACGCATATCCATCTGCTCAGTATCCGTTGGATCGAGCGCGACGGCCTGATGACCAATGATGGCCTGATAGTTCTGGAAATCGGTAATACGGAAGTCACGCAACATTGCCGTGCCTTCGAAACGCGTTCCTTTGTTCAGCGTGACAACCTGAGAGCCATCTTTACGCTGCGCCAGCTGACCAGAGTCTGCCACCACCACAGAAGGGCGAGCGTTACCTTTCGGGCGCAGTTGAGCAAGAAACACGTCATTAAAGCGGTTGCCATCCACGCTTTCGATAAACAGCACGGAGTTACCGTCGGTCGCCTGCTGGAACTGCCCCTGCGCCAGCGCGGCCAGCCCCGGGTTAGCTTTGGCTTCCGCCAGCACCTCATCCTGATGACGGGAAGAGGTCGGCCCCGCCCACATGACGTTAACCGCGGCAACAATGCCCGTAAACAGCGCCAGCACCATGGCTGCTTTTACCAGTACGGCTTTACTGAGGCCGCAGGCATGCATCACGGTGATTTCACTTTCGGTATAGAGCTTACCCAGGGTCATCAGCAGACCAAGGAACAGGCTTAACGGCAGGATAAGCTGCGCCATTTCCGGCACGCCAAGCCCGAGCAGGGAAAGCACCAGATTCGTTGGGATTTCGCCATCAACCGCCGCGCCGAGGATCCTGACCAGCTTCTGACAGAAAAAGATCAGAAGGAGGATAAAGAGGATCGCCAGTTGGCTCTTCAGCGTCTCCCGAACCAGATATCTTATGATTATCACTTTAAATACGCCCGTTAAAACTCGTCTTATGCAGGAATTTAGCTTGTTTCATGGCTTAAACGTCATTTATTCTCTTGAGTCGTCGAAATCATCGCTAAGATTAAAAAACCCGGCGGATTCGCGCTTCATGACATTTATTGACGTGTCGAAACCGTAGTAACGTAAGATTAACACGAAGTCACCACAACGGCGGACATGAGTTACGAAAGGTTTCAATTCTATCCGTAGCCGCCGCCGTTGTCTTTAAGATTCAGGAGCGTAGTGCATGGAGTTCAGTGTAAAAAGCGGTAGCCCGGAGAAACAGCGGAGTGCCTGCATCGTTGTGGGCGTCTTTGAACCACGCCGACTCTCCCCGATCGCCGAGCAACTCGATAAAATCAGCGACGGCTATATCAGCGCCCTGCTGCGCCGTGGCGAACTGGAAGGCAAACCAGGGCAAACCCTGTTGCTGCACCATGTTCCGAACGTCCTGTCCGAGCGTATTCTGCTGATTGGCTGTGGTAAAGAACGTGAGCTTGATGAGCGCCAGTACAAGCAGGTTATTCAGAAAACCATTAATACACTGAATGATACTGGTTCGATGGAAGCGGTCTGCTTCCTGACTGAGCTGCACGTTAAGGGCCGCAACACGTACTGGAAAGTACGTCAGGCCGTCGAAACCGCAAAAGAGAGCCTCTACAGCTTTGATCAGCTTAAGACCACCAAAAGCGAGCCGCGTCGCCCGCTGCGTAAAATGGTCTTTAACGTGCCAACCCGTCGCGAGCTGACCAGCGGCGAGCGCGCTATTCAGCACGGTCTGGCGATTGCCGCCGGTATTAAAGCGGCAAAAGATCTTGGCAATATGCCGCCAAACATCTGTAACGCCGCGTATCTCGCCTCTCAGGCGCGCCAGCTGGCTGACGCCTACAGCAAGAACGTCATCACCCGCGTCATCGGCGAACAGCAGATGAAAGAGCTGGGAATGCACTCTTATCTGGCGGTCGGTAACGGCTCTCAGAACGAATCCCTTATGTCGGTCATCGAATACAAAGGCAATCCGTCTGAAGATGCGCGTCCCATCGTGCTCGTCGGTAAAGGGCTGACATTCGACTCCGGCGGCATCTCCATCAAGCCTTCAGAAGGCATGGATGAGATGAAATACGACATGTGTGGCGCAGCGGCGGTTTACGGCGTGATGCGCATGGTCGCGGAACTTCAGTTACCCATCAACGTGATCGGCGTGCTGGCGGGCTGCGAAAACATGCCTGGCGGCCGCGCGTATCGTCCGGGTGATGTGCTGACCACCATGTCCGGTCAGACCGTTGAGGTGCTGAACACCGACGCCGAAGGCCGTCTGGTACTGTGCGACGTGCTGACCTACGTTGAACGCTTCGAGCCTGAAGCGGTGATTGACGTGGCTACCCTGACCGGCGCCTGCGTGATCGCGCTGGGCCATCACATCACCGGCCTGATGTCGAACCACAACCCGCTGGCGCATGAGCTGATCGGCGCGTCCGAACAGGCTGGCGACCGCGCGTGGCGTCTGCCGCTGGGGGATGAGTTCCAGGAACAGCTGGAGTCTAACTTCGCAGACATGGCGAACATTGGTGGTCGTCCTGGCGGCGCAATTACCGCAGGCTGCTTCCTGGCGCGCTTCACCCGCAAGTACAACTGGGCGCACCTGGACATTGCTGGCACCGCATGGCGCTCCGGTAAAGCCAAAGGCGCGACCGGACGTCCGGTGGCGCTGCTGTCGCAGTTCCTGCTCAATCGTGCGGGTTTTAACGGCGACGAGTGATGTAAAACGCCGGGTGGCGGCTACGCCTTACCCGGCCTACACGCCACTCAACCGTAGGCCGGGTAAGCGAAGCGCCACCCGGCTTTGCATTTAAATCCACGACAAGAAGCCCCATATATGAAGAATGCAACGTTCTACCTTCTGGACAACGACACCCATCAGGATGGCCTTAGCGCCGTCGAACAGCTGGTGTGTGAAATTGCCGCAGAACGTTGGCGCGCAGGTAAACGCGTGTTGATTGCCTGTGAAGATGAGCAGCAGGCCATTCGCCTGGATGAAGCGCTATGGGCGCGCCCGCCGGAGAGTTTTGTGCCGCATAACCTGTCGGGTGAAGGTCCGCGCGGCGGGGCACCGGTCGAAATTGCCTGGCCACAAAAACGCAACAGCAGCGCGCGCGACATTCTCATTAGCCTGCGGACAGACTTTGCAGATTTTGCCACCGCTTTCACAGAAGTGGTAGACTTTGTCCCTTACGAAGAATCTTTGAAACAACTGGCGCGCGAACGCTACAAAGCGTACCGCCTGGCCGGTTTTAACCTGAATACGGCAACCTGGAAATAATGGAAAAGACATATAACCCACGCGATATCGAACAGCCGCTTTACGAGCACTGGGAACAGCAGGGCTATTTCAAGCCTAACGGCGACGAAAGCAAAGAGTCCTTCTGCATCATGATCCCGCCGCCGAACGTCACCGGCAGTTTGCATATGGGACATGCTTTCCAGCAGACCATCATGGATACCATGATCCGCTACCAGCGCATGCAGGGCAAAAACACCCTGTGGCAGGCGGGGACTGACCACGCGGGTATCGCGACCCAGATGGTGGTAGAGCGTAAAATTGCCGCTGAAGAGGGTAAAACCCGCCACGACTACGGTCGCGACGCGTTCATCGACAAAATCTGGCAGTGGAAGGCAGAATCCGGCGGCACCATTACCCGTCAGATGCGCCGTCTCGGCAACTCCGTGGACTGGGAGCGCGAGCGCTTCACCATGGACGAGGGCCTGTCCAACGCCGTGAAAGAAGTCTTCGTGCGCCTGTACAAAGAAGACCTGATTTACCGCGGCAAGCGCCTGGTCAACTGGGACCCGAAACTGCGCACCGCAATTTCTGACCTGGAAGTGGAAAACCGCGAGTCTAAAGGCTCCATGTGGCACATCCGCTATCCGCTGGCCGACGGCGCAAAAACCGCCGACGGTAAAGATTATCTGGTGGTGGCGACCACCCGTCCGGAAACCCTGCTGGGCGATACCGGCGTGGCCGTTAACCCGGAAGATCCGCGCTATAAAGATCTGATCGGCAAATTCGTGGTGCTGCCGCTGGTGAACCGCCGTATTCCAATTGTGGGCGACGAACACGCCGACATGGAAAAAGGCACCGGCTGCGTGAAAATCACCCCGGCGCACGACTTCAACGACTATGAAGTGGGCCGTCGTCATCAACTTCCGATGATCAACATTCTGACCTTCGACGGCGATATCCGCGAAAGTGCAGAAGTATACGACACCAAAGGCAACGAATCCGACGTTTACTCAAGCGACATCCCGGCTGAGTTCCAGAAGCTGGAACGCTTTGCCGCGCGTAAAGCGATTGTGGCCGCCGTTGACGCGCTTGGCCTGCTGGAAGAGATTAAGCCTCACGATTTGACCGTGCCGTACGGCGACCGTGGCGGCGTGGTGATCGAGCCAATGCTGACCGACCAGTGGTACGTGCGTGCCGACGTGCTGGCGAAACCGGCTGTGGAAGCGGTTGAGAACGGCAGCATTCAGTTCGTGCCGAAGCAGTACGAAAACATGTATTTCTCCTGGATGCGCGATATTCAGGACTGGTGTATCTCCCGTCAGCTGTGGTGGGGTCACCGTATCCCGGCGTGGTACGACAACGAAGGCAATGTCTACGTTGGCCGCACCGAAGAGGAAGTGCGTCAGGAAAACAACCTGGGCGCTGACGTGGCGCTGCGCCAGGACGAAGACGTTCTGGATACCTGGTTCTCCTCCGCGCTGTGGACCTTCTCCACCCTCGGCTGGCCAGAAAATACCGACGCGCTGCGTCAGTTCCACCCAACCAGCGTGATGGTCTCCGGCTTCGACATCATCTTCTTCTGGATCGCCCGCATGATCATGATGACCATGCACTTCATCAAAGACGAAGACGGCAAGCCGCAGGTTCCGTTCCATACCGTCTACATGACCGGCCTGATCCGCGACGACGAAGGCCAGAAGATGTCCAAATCTAAGGGTAACGTTATCGACCCGCTGGACATGGTGGACGGTATCTCGCTGGAAGAGCTGCTGGAAAAACGTACCGGTAACATGATGCAGCCGCAGCTGGCGGAGAAAATCCGCAAGCGTACCGAGAAGCAGTTCCCGAACGGGATCGAATCTCACGGTACCGACGCCCTGCGCTTCACCTTGGCGGCGCTGGCCTCTACTGGCCGTGACATCAACTGGGATATGAAGCGTCTGGAAGGTTACCGTAACTTCTGTAACAAGCTGTGGAACGCCAGCCGCTTCGTGCTGATGAACACCGAAGATCAGGACTGCGGCTTCAACGGTGGCGAAATGACCCTGTCTCTGGCGGACCGCTGGATCCTGGCGGAATTTAACCAGACGGTGAAAGCCTTCCGCGACGCACTGGACAGCTACCGCTTCGACATTGCGGCAGGCATCCTGTACGAATTCACCTGGAACCAGTTCTGTGACTGGTATCTGGAGCTGGCGAAGCCGGTGATGAACGGCGGGACTGAGGCGGAACTGCGCGGTACGCGCAATACTCTGATTACCGTCCTGGAAGGTCTGCTGCGCCTTGCGCACCCGATCATTCCATTCATCACCGAAACCATCTGGCAGCGTGTGAAGGTGATTGCCGGTATCAACGCCGATACCATCATGCTCCAGCCGTTCCCGGCATTCGACGCCGCGAAAGTGGACGACGCTGCATCTGCGGATACCGAGTGGCTGAAACAGGCAATCGTTGCGGTACGTAACATCCGCGCGGAAATGAACATCGCTCCGGGTAAACCACTGGAACTGCTGCTGCGCGGTTGCAGCGAAGCTGCCGTTCGTCGTGTCACGGAGAACAACACCTTCCTGAAAACCATGGCGCGTCTGGAAAGCATCACCGTACTGCCTACGGATGACAAAGGTCCGGTTTCCGTGACCAAAATCATCGATGGCGCGGAACTGCTGATCCCGATGGCGGGTCTGATCGACAAAGATGCTGAGCTGGCGCGTCTGGCGAAAGAAGTGGCGAAAGTCGACGTGGAAATTGGCAAAATCGAAAGCAAACTGGCGAATGAAGGCTTTGTGGCCCGCGCGCCGGAAGCGGTCATCGCCAAAGAGCGTGAGCGTCTGGTTGCCTTCGCCGATGCGAAGACCAAACTGATCGAGCAGCAGGCGGTTATCGCTGCCCTGTAATGCTTTTACCCCTTACGCTTCAGGGCGTAAGGGGTATCCTTCCTGAAAACTCCTCGCTTGCACTCCCCTTTCCGCGGTGCTATTAACAGCAGTTGTGTGTCAATTTTTGTCATGAGTAATGCTATGAGCGTGATTACCCCCGTCGCGACGACAATGCGTCGGATCACTGAGCAAGACAACCCGGCTATCGCCGCCGTTATCCGCACGGTTTCTGCCGAATACGGCCTGACCGCCGACAAAGGCTACACCGTGGCCGACCCAAATCTGGACGAACTTTTTCAGCTGTACAGCCAGCCGGGTCATGCCTACTGGGTCATCGAGCAGGACGGTCAGGTCGTGGGCGGCGGCGGCATTGCCCCACTGCTTTGCAGCGAGCCGGATATCTGTGAACTACAGAAAATGTATTTCCTGCCAACGATACGCGGACAAGGGCTGGCGAAAAAGCTGGCGCTGGTCGCCCTGGAATATGCACGCTCACAGGGCTTTAAACGTTGCTACCTTGAAACCACCGCTTTCCTTAAAGAGGCCATTGGCCTGTATGAACATCTGGGCTTCGAGCATATCGATGCGCCACTGGGCTGCACAGGCCATGTGGACTGCGAAGTCAGAATGCTGAAAAGTCTGTAAGTTTCGTTCCTGCCGTCTTCTGTTAAGCGTCTGTAAACTGAATGCTCTACACTCACAGTTCACACCAAAACAGGGGAAATGCGATGTCGAAGATAAAAAGCTACGCAGCACCGCAGGCGGGTGCAGAACTTGAGCTGTACGAGTACGATGCGGGCGAACTAAAAGCGGAAGACGTCGAAGTACAGGTTGATTACTGCGGGATCTGCCACTCAGATCTCTCGATGATCGACAACGAATGGGGCTTCTCCAGCTATCCGCTGGTTGCCGGGCACGAAGTCATTGGCCGCGTCGTGGCGCTCGGCAGCGCCGCGCAGGACAAAGGGCTGAAAGTGGGCCAGCGCGTGGGCATCGGCTGGACGGCACGCAGCTGTGGCCACTGCGACGCCTGTATCAGCGGCAACCAGATTAACTGCCTTGAGGGCGCAGTGCCTACCATCCTGAACAAGGGCGGTTTCGCCGATAAACTGCGCGCCGACTGGCAATGGGTTATCCCGCTGCCGGACAGCATTGATATTGAATCCGCAGGTCCGCTGCTGTGCGGCGGTATTACCGTCTTTAAACCGCTGCTGATGCACCACGTGACCGCCACCAGCCGCGTGGGCGTGATCGGTATTGGCGGTCTGGGGCATATTGCCATCAAACTGCTGCACGCGATGGGCTGTGAAGTGACGGCGTTCAGCTCCAACCCGGCAAAAGAGCAGGAAGTGCTGGCGATGGGGGCCGATAAAGTGGTGAACAGTCGCGATCCGCAGGCGCTTACCGCACTGGCGGGTCAGTTTGATCTGATCATCAACACTGTGAACGTGGATCTCGACTGGCAGCCGTACTTTGAAGCCCTGGCCTACGGCGGTAACTTCCACACCGTGGGTGCGGTGATGAAGCCGCTGCCTGTTCCGGCCTTTACCCTGATCGGCGGGGATCGCAGCGTGTCAGGCTCTGCGACCGGTACGCCATATGAGTTACGCAAGCTGATGAAGTTTGCCGGACGCACCAAAGTGGCACCGACTACCGAGCTGTACCCAATGTCAAAAATCAACGAAGCGATCCAGCACGTGCGCGACGGCAAAGCCCGCTACCGCGTGGTGTTGAAAGCGGATTTCTGATGTAAGTTTGCCGGGGAATGTTCGGCCTGATGCCCTCACCCCAACCCTCTCCCACAGGGAGAGGGCGCAAACACTAAAAACGGTAACGGTTGTTACCGTTTTGCATCTACCATGGTCTTAAACACTTCCGCCACCGCGACCGCCCCCGGATCCATCACCCCGTCCAGATTCTCTTTATTCACATACGACGAGCGCCCCGCGCCGGCTTTCGCCATTTTCGCCGTTGCTTCGGCGCCCTGCTGTGCGGCCTGGGCTGCCGCCTGAATGTTGCCTTTCTGTAATGCCTCCAGCGCCGGTTGCAGGGCGTCGATCAGCGTGCGATCCCCGAGATCGGCCCCGCCATACTGCTTCATCTGCGCCAGCCCGCTCAACAGCGCATCCGGCAGGGAGTGTCCGTCATGCAGCTTTTGCCCGGCCGCCGTAAAGAAGATCGACATCAGTACGCCGCTCGATCCGCCCATCACCGTCGCCAGCCGCTCACCCACCAGCACGAGTAATGTCGGCACATCGTTGAGGGGCAGGTTGTTCTCCTCAAGACGCTGCGCAATATCCCGCGCCCCTTGCGCAAAGGTAGAGCCCGTATCGCCATCGCCCACTTTGGCATCCAGCGCGTTAAGGCGATTTTCCAGCTGGATCAATGACTTAGTTACCGAGGAGACTAACGCCCCCACCTGCGGATTGTCCGACGGGGTATATTCCACGCGGTCATAAAGAGCGCTATGTGGGACGGTACGCAGAGGCGCAAACGCGACGGGCTTCTGCCAGCCCAGGGTCTCGACCTCGGCGTGAATCGCCTTCTCGAAGAAGTCGTTGAGCTTTAACAGCGTCAGCGAAAAGCCTTTCATATCCAGCGCACTCACCAGTGGCGCGGGACCAATCAGGTAAGCGATCTCCGTTTTCAGCGCCGAATGCGCCAGCTCTTTGGTGAGCAGAGCCATCTCCAGCGCTGACACACCGCCGAGGTTGTTGATCAGCACCGCAAAGCGCCCGTCACCCGCCTGGGCTTTCAACGGCGTCACCAGCGTGTCGATAATCGCCCTGCTGTTCTGCGTATCCACCACCGAGGCCCCCGGCTCGCCGTGAATGCCCAGCCCCAGCTCCACATGGCCTTGCTTAATACGCCCTTCTTCATCATCGCTACCCGGCAGGTTACAGGTTTGCATCGCAACCCCCAGGCTCCAGAGGTTATCGCAGGCCTGTTGCGCAATATCCCGCACGTCGGTTAACGATTTCCCCTGCTCTGCCGCATATCCCGCAATCTTATGCACCAGAGCCGTTCCCGCGATACCGCGCGGCTGCTTGTTATCCGGCAGGGCGATATCATCCGCCACAATAACCATCTCCACCTTCAGGCCGTAGCGTTTGGCTTTTTCCGCGGCCAGGCCAAAGTTAAGACGGTCGCCGGTGTAGTTTTTCACAATCAGCAGGCAGCCACGGTCACCCGTCACCGCCACAATGGCATTGAGGACCGCATCCACGCTTGGGGAGGCGAACAGATCGCCACACACCGCTGCGGTAAGCATGCCTTTACCCACGAACCCGGCATGTGCCGGTTCGTGGCCGGAGCCGCCACCGGAGATCACCGCTACACGGCTTTTATCCCAGTCGCCGCGTGCCACCACGCGGATGGCCGGATCGATATCCAGTTTGACAAGATTACCGTGCGGCGCGGAGAGAAGTATGCCTTCAATGGCATCGTTGACAAGCTGTTTGCGGTCGTTAAAAAAGAATCTGGACATAGTTTCCCAAAATTTTGTTTACCGTATGCAAAAGCATAGTCCGCACTGGATAATGCGCCGCAAAGTGAGGAATTTACGCAGACATTTTGCCGTCAGGTTGCCTATACTCCACCCAGGACTACGAGAGGACGTGCATCATGAGTACACCATTGTTAATCGCCCGGACGCTGGAAAAAGAGCTGTTTTTACTGCCTGGGATGGCGAACCGTCATGGCCTGATCACCGGCGCGACCGGGACGGGAAAAACCGTCACCCTGCAAAAGCTGGCTGAGTCGTTGTCAGAGATTGGCGTGCCGGTGTTTATGGCTGACGTGAAGGGCGATTTAACCGGGGTGGCTCAGGAAGGTGCAGCATCAGAAAAACTGCTCGAGCGCCTGAAAAATATCGGCATCACAGACTGGACGCCGCACGGTAATCCGGTGGTGGTCTGGGACATTTTCGGCGAAAAAGGGCACCCGGTGCGCGCCACCGTCTCCGATCTCGGCCCTTTGCTGCTGGCCCGTCTGCTTAACCTTAACGATGTGCAGTCCGGGGTGCTGAACATTATCTTCCGTATCGCCGACGATCAGGGGCTGCTGCTGCTCGACTTCAAAGATCTGCGCGCCATCACCCAGTATATTGGCGATAACGCGAAATCCTTCCAGAACCAGTACGGCAATATCAGCAGCGCCTCGGTGGGCGCCATTCAGCGCGGACTCCTGACGCTGGAGCAACAGGGAGCCGAAAACTTCTTCGGCGAGCCGATGCTGGATATTAAAGACTGGATGCGCACCGACAGCAGCGGCAAAGGCATCATCAACATTCTGAGCGCAGAGAAGCTCTACCAGATGCCGAAGCTCTATGCCGCCAGCCTGCTGTGGATGCTCTCTGAACTGTACGAACAACTGCCGGAAGCAGGCGATCTGGAAAAACCCAAACTGGTGTTCTTCTTTGACGAAGCGCATCTGCTGTTTAACGACGCGCCGCAGGTGCTGCTGGATAAAATTGAACAGGTTATCCGTCTGATCCGCTCCAAAGGCGTCGGTGTCTGGTTTGTGTCGCAAAACCCGTCGGATATTCCTGACAACGTGCTGGGGCAGCTGGGTAACCGCGTGCAGCACGCCCTGCGTGCCTTTACGCCGAAAGATCAGAAAGCGGTCAAAGCCGCGGCGCAAACCATGCGTGCCAATCCGGCCTTTGATACCGAAACCGCCATTCAGGCGCTGGGCACCGGTGAAGCGCTGATTTCTTTCCTGGATGCCAAAGGCAGCCCGACAGTTGTCGAGCGCGCGATGGTGATTGCGCCCTGCTCGCGTATGGGGCCAGTAACGGACGATGAACGCAACGGCCTGATTAACCACTCCCCGGTCTACGGCAAGTATGAAGACGAGGTGGATCGCGAATCTGCGTTCGAAATGCTGCAAAAAGGGGTGCAGGCAACTGCCGAATCACAGGATGCGCCAGCCGCCAAAGGGCAAACTGTTGCCGTGGATGACGGCATTCTCGGGGGCCTGAAAGATATTCTGTTCGGCAGCACCGGGCCACGCGGCGGCAAGCGCGATGGCGTGGTGCAGACCATGGCAAAAAGCGCGACGCGACAGATTACGAATCAGATTGTACGCGGCATGCTGGGAAGTCTGCTAGGCGGCCGTCGCCGGTAGCGGGGAAACCCACGGGCGGCCAAGCGCTGACCCCTGCACACCGTGTTCATGCAGATAACGGTCAATTTCTACCATTCCCGTCCAGCGATTCTCGCACCAGAGCGGTGCCAGAAGCGTTGGGCGGCGGGCGCTGGCCGAGATGCGGTGGTAAACAATCTCCGGCGGCGTGTGGCGAATCATCTCACCCGCTGTCACCGTATAGTCGTCGAGTGCGATACCACTTAACCGCCCCGCTTCCCAGGCTTTCGCCATTATGCTGCCCTTCACGATATGCAGAGGGTGCAGCTTAATACCGTCCACGCCGGTCTCAACGACTTTTTCCAGCGTGTCCAGACCGTGCTGCCGCCCTTCTCCCGGCAAGCCGACAATCAGATGCGAGCAGACTTTTAATCCACGCTCGCGGGCGAGACGCGTGGTGCGCTGGTAACAGGCGAAATCATGTCCGCGATTGATACGGTGGAGGGTTTTGTCATGCGCGGTCTGCAAGCCCAGCTCCAGCCAGATCTCATAGCCCTTCTCTTTGTACTCGCTCAGTAAATCCAGCACTGCGTCAGGCACGCAGTCCGGACGCGTCCCCACGCACAGCCCGACAATGTTCGCTTGAGCAACCGCCTGTTGGTACATAGCGCGCAGTACCTGCACCTCTGCCCATGTGCTGGTGTAAGCCTGAAAATAGGCCAGATACTGCTTCGCACGGTTCACGAGGCTGGCCTGATGCGCGAGCTGCTCTGCGATGGATTTATGCTGCTGGGCTTCGTCAGCAAACGAGGCCACGTTGCAGAAGGTACAGCCGCCACGCCCGATGGTGCCGTCGCGATTCGGGCAGCTAAAGCCGCCGTGCAGCGTCAGCTTATGAACCTTTTGCCCGTAGCGCTGCAAAAGATCCCCACCAAACATATTGACTAATTTCTGTAACTGCATAATCTGATAGACCGTCCCGAAGAAAGGGGACAAGCCTGCCATTTTTAGCCTCTGTCGGCGATGACCTGGATCAATCGCCCTGGACGGCTTTTATCTATATGAATAAATACTCAAGATTACTGCGATTTCATTCACGCCATCTGTGATTACTTTTCCTTATGTTCTGATTGTTTTTTTCATTTATAGCGGCATCACTGAAAAACAGTGATTTTATGCGGGTTTGAATGCACTACCAGATTATTATTCTGCTATAAATCAGCATTTCAGCACGCTACATCGATAATACCGCTTTCATATAGTGAGTCAGATCACACTCCTTCGCGGTTTCCCTGGCCTTTCAATGGTTGTAAAAATAGTTAAATCTCTTTTTTAAACAATGCGATAAGCGCTCTTTAGCACATTTTTATATAAATAAGATTGCCATTTGACCTGTGTACCAATTCCCGATAAGTTGGAAATCCGCTGGAAGCTTTCTGGATGAGCGGCCTGCTCATCATATTTATGCAGTAATTGAGATTCCCTCTGAAGCAAGTCCTCAAACTTGTTTACCTGCGCGAAAGGATGAAAAAGAGGGCGAATGCGAGGTCCGCGTATGAAACGCCAACCCCGTCGCCATGCTCTTTCTGTGCCTGTGCGCCACGGTAAAGTTCAGTGGGAAGCCCGACGAGCCTGGGGAGGTTCACTGATATGTTGTACGATAAATCCCTTGAGAAGGATAACTGTGGTTTCGGCCTGATCGCCCACATAGAAGGCGAACCTAGCCACAAGGTAGTGCGTACTGCTATTCACGCACTGGCCCGTATGCAGCACCGTGGCGCCATCCTTGCCGATGGTAAAACCGGCGACGGTTGCGGCCTGCTGCTGCAAAAACCGGATCGTTTCTTCCGCATCGTGGCGGAAGAGCGCGGCTGGCGTTTAGCCAAAAACTACGCTGTCGGCATGCTGTTCCTGAATCAGGATCCTGAAAAGGCTGCCGCCTCACGCCGCATTGTTGAAGAAGAACTTCAGCGTGAAACCCTGTCAATTGTCGGCTGGCGCGATGTGCCAACCAACGAAGGGGTGCTCGGTGAAATCGCCCTCTCCTCGCTGCCTCGTATTGAACAGATTTTTGTTAACGCGCCTGCGGGCTGGCGTCCGCGCGATATGGAACGCCGTCTGTTCATCGCCCGTCGCCGCATTGAAAAACGTCTCCAGGACGATAAAGAGTTTTACGTTTGTAGCCTCTCTAACCTGGTGAACATTTATAAAGGTCTGTGTATGCCGGCTGACCTGCCGCGCTTCTACCTGGACCTGGCGGACCTGCGTCTGGAATCGGCCATTTGCCTGTTCCACCAGCGCTTCTCCACCAACACCGTTCCACGCTGGCCGCTGGCTCAGCCGTTCCGCTACCTGGCGCACAACGGCGAGATCAACACCATCACCGGTAACCGCCAGTGGGCCCGCGCCCGTACTTATAAATTCCAGACCCCGCTGATCCCGGACCTGCACGATGCCGCACCGTTCGTGAACGAAACCGGCTCGGACTCCAGCTCAATGGATAACATGCTGGAACTGCTGCTGGCGGGCGGGATGGATATCGTGCGCGCCATGCGTCTGCTGGTACCACCGGCCTGGCAGAACAACCCGGATATGGACCCGGAGCTGCGCGCCTTCTTCGACTTTAACTCCATGCACATGGAGCCGTGGGATGGCCCGGCAGGCATCGTCATGTCCGACGGTCGTTTCGCCGCCTGTAACCTGGACCGTAACGGTCTGCGTCCGGCGCGCTACGTTATCACCAAAGACAAGCTCATCACCTGCGCCTCTGAAGTCGGTATCTGGGATTACCAGCCAGACGAAGTGGTCGAGAAAGGCCGCGTCGGTCCGGGCGAGCTGATGGTGATCGATACCCGCGGCGGCCGTATTCTGCACTCCGCCGAAACCGACAACGATCTGAAAAGCCGCCATCCGTACAAAGAGTGGATGGCGAAAAACGTGCGCCGTCTGGTGCCGTTTGAAGATCTGCCGGACGAAGAAGTGGGCAGCCGCGAGATGGATGATGACACCCTCGCGAGCTTCCAGAAACAGTTTAACTACAGCGCGGAAGAGCTGGACTCGGTTATTCGCGTGCTCGGGGAAAACGGCCAGGAAGCGGTCGGCTCCATGGGTGACGATACCCCGTTTGCCGTGCTCTCCAGCCAGCCACGCATCATTTACGACTATTTCCGTCAGCAGTTCGCGCAGGTCACCAACCCGCCAATCGATCCGCTGCGCGAAGCACACGTCATGTCGCTGGCCACCAGCATTGGTCGTGAAATGAACGTCTTCTGTGAAGCCGAAGGCCAGGCGCACCGTCTGACCTTTAAATCACCGATCCTGCTGTACTCCGATTTCAAACAGCTCACCACCATGACCGAGGAGCACTACCGCGCCGACACGCTCGATATCACCTTCGACGTGACCGAAACGAGCCTCGAAGAGACGGTGAACGCGCTGTGCGATAAAGCCGAGCAGATGGTGCGTAACGGCACCGTTCTGCTGGTGCTGTCTGACCGCAACATTGCGAAAAACCGTCTGCCTGTGCCTGCGCCAATGGCGGTAGGTGCAATCCAGACGCGCCTGGTGGATAAAAGCCTGCGCTGTGATGCCAACATCATCGTTGAAACCGCGAGCGCGCGCGATCCGCATCACTTTGCGGTGCTGTTAGGCTTTGGCGCGACGGCGATCTACCCGTACCTGGCCTACGAAACGCTGGCCCGTCTGGTGGATACCCGCGCGATCGACAAAGACTACCGCGCCGTGATGCTGAACTACCGTAACGGCATCAACAAAGGCCTGTATAAGATCATGTCCAAAATGGGCATCTCGACCATCGCCTCTTACCGCTGCTCGAAGCTGTTTGAAGCGGTCGGGCTGCACGACGAGGTTGCCAACCTCTGCTTCCAGGGCGTGGTCAGCCGCATCGGTGGCGCCGGTTTTGCTGACTTCCAGCAGGATCTGGTGAACCTGTCGAAACGCGCCTGGCTGGCACGTAAGCCGCTGGAACAGGGCGGCCTGCTTAAATACGTCCACGGGGGCGAGTATCACGCTTATAACCCGGACGTGGTGCGCACGCTGCAACAGGCGGTGCAGAGCGGCGAGTACAGCGATTACCAGCAGTATGCTGAGCTGGTGAACAACCGTCCGGCGGCGACGCTGCGCGACCTTATCGCGCTGAATCCGGGTGACGAGGCTGTCAGCATCGACGACGTAGAGCCTGCGTCTGAGCTGTTCAAACGCTTCGACACCGCGGCGATGTCCATCGGCGCGCTGAGCCCGGAAGCGCACGAAGCGCTGGCGGAAGCCATGAACAGCATCGGCGGCAACTCTAACTCCGGCGAAGGCGGTGAAGATCCGGCCCGCTACGGCACTAACAAAGTGTCCCGAATCAAGCAGGTGGCGTCCGGTCGCTTCGGCGTAACGCCTGCGTACCTGGTTAACGCCGACGTGATCCAGATTAAGGTCGCGCAGGGCGCTAAACCGGGCGAAGGCGGTCAGTTACCGGGTGATAAAGTGACGCCGTATATCGCCAAACTGCGCTACTCGGTGCCGGGCGTGACGCTGATCTCCCCGCCGCCGCACCACGATATCTACTCTATCGAGGATCTGGCGCAGCTGATTTTCGACCTGAAACAGGTCAACCCGAAAGCGATGATCTCCGTGAAGCTGGTTTCCGAACCGGGCGTTGGCACCATTGCCACCGGCGTGGCGAAAGCCTATGCAGATCTGATCACCATCGCCGGTTACGACGGCGGCACCGGCGCAAGCCCGCTCTCCTCCGTGAAATACGCGGGTTGTCCGTGGGAGCTTGGCCTGGTGGAAACCCAGCAGGCGCTGGTCGCTAACGGCCTGCGTCACAAGATCCGCTTGCAGGTGGATGGCGGGCTGAAAACCGGCCTCGACATCATCAAAGCGGCGATTCTGGGTGCGGAAAGCTTCGGCTTCGGTACCGGCCCGATGGTTGCGCTCGGCTGTAAATACCTGCGTATTTGCCACCTGAACAACTGCGCAACGGGCGTTGCTACCCAGGACGAGAAGCTGCGTAAGAATCACTATCACGGCCTGCCGTTTAAAGTGACTAACTACTTTGACTTCATCGCCCGTGAAACCCGCGAGCTGATGGCGCAGCTGGGCGTGAAACGTCTGGTGGATCTCATTGGTCGTACCGACCTGCTGAAAGAGCTGGAGGGCTTCACGGCCAAGCAGCAGAAGCTGGAGCTGTCTAAGCTGCTGGAAACCGCTCAGCCGCATCCTGGCAAAGCGGTTTACTGCACCGAGAACAACCCGCCGTTCGACAACGGCGTGCTGAACGCGCAGCTGCTGCAACAGGCGAAGCCGTATGTGGATGAGAAGCAGAGCAAAACGTTCTGGTTTGATATCCGCAACACCGACCGTTCAGTCGGCGCATCCCTCTCCGGTTATATCGCGCAAACGCACGGTGATCAGGGGCTGGCGTCGGATCCGATTACCGCGCACTTCAGCGGTACCGCAGGTCAGAGCTTCGGCGTGTGGAACGCTGGCGGGGTTGAATTATACCTGACCGGCGATGCCAACGATTACGTCGGAAAAGGCATGGCGGGCGGTCTGCTGGCGGTGCGTCCTCCGGTCGGCTCGGCCTTCCGCAGCCATGAAGCGAGCATCATCGGCAACACCTGTCTGTACGGCGCGACCGGCGGACGTCTGTTTGCCGCGGGTCGTGCAGGCGAGCGTTTTGCGGTACGTAACTCCGGCGCCATCACCGTGGTGGAAGGTATCGGCGATAACGGCTGCGAATACATGACGGGCGGAATTGTGTGCGTCCTGGGGAAAACCGGCGTGAACTTTGGCGCGGGCATGACGGGCGGTTTTGCCTACATCCTGGATGAAGACGGTGAGTTCCGCAAACGCGTGAACCCGGAACTGGTGGAAGTGCTGGACGTTGATTCGCTGGCCATCCACGAAGAACACCTGCGCGGTTTGATTACCGAACACGTGCAGCATACCGGTTCTTCGCGCGGCGAAGAGATCCTGGCGAACTGGCCGGCGTTCTCTGCGAAATTCGCGCTGGTTAAGCCGAAGTCCAGCGATGTTAAAGCCCTGTTGGGTCACCGTAGTCGTAGCGCAGCAGAGCTGCGTGTGCAGGCGCAGTAAGGAATTCAGATGAGCCAGAACGTTTACCAGTTTATCGACCTTCAGCGTGTTGATCCGCCAAAGAAACCGCTGAAGATCCGTAAAATTGAATTTGTTGAAATCTATGAGCCGTTTTCAGAAGGCCAGGCCAAAGCACAGGCAGACCGCTGCCTGTCCTGCGGTAACCCTTACTGCGAATGGAAGTGTCCGGTCCATAACTACATTCCGAACTGGCTGAAGCTGGCCAACGAAGGGCGTATTTTTGAAGCCGCTGAGCTGTCTCACCAGACCAACACCCTGCCGGAAGTGTGCGGCCGCGTGTGTCCTCAGGACCGTCTGTGCGAAGGCTCCTGTACGCTGAACGACGAGTTTGGCGCGGTGACCATCGGCAACATCGAGCGCTATATCAACGATAAAGCCTTCGAAATGGGCTGGCGTCCGGATATGACCGGCGTACGTCAAACCGACAAGCGCGTGGCGATTATCGGCGCGGGTCCGGCAGGCCTGGCCTGTGCGGACGTGCTGACCCGTAACGGCGTGAAGGCGGTGGTCTTCGATCGCCACCCGGAAATCGGCGGTCTGCTGACCTTCGGTATTCCGGCCTTTAAGCTGGAAAAAGAGGTGATGACCCGCCGCCGCGAAATCTTCACCGGCATGGGCATTGAGTTCAAACTCAACACCGAAGTGGGCCGCGACGTGCAGCTTGACGATCTGCTGAAGGATTACGATGCCGTGTTCCTGGGCGTAGGCACTTATCAGTCCATGCGCGGTGGTCTGGAGAACGAAGATGCGCCAGGCGTGTACGATGCGCTGCCGTTCCTGATTGCGAATACCAAACAGCTGATGGGCTACGGCGAAACGGCCGATGAGCCGTTCGTCAGCATGGAAGGCAAACGCGTGGTGGTGCTGGGCGGCGGTGATACCGCGATGGACTGTGTGCGTACGTCTATTCGTCAGAACGCGGCGCACGTCATCTGTGCCTATCGTCGTGACGAAGAGAACATGCCTGGCTCTAAGCGCGAAGTGAAAAACGCGCGTGAAGAGGGCGTGGAGTTCCAGTTCAACATCCAGCCTCTGGGTATTGAAGTGAATGCCAACGGTAAAGTGAGCGGCGTGAAGATGGCGCGCACGGAGATGGGTGCACCGGATGCGAAAGGCCGTCGTCGCGCGGAGATCGTTGCCGGTTCTGAACACGTGATCCCGGCTGACGCCGTAGTGATGGCGTTTGGTTTCCGTCCTCACAGTATGGAATGGCTGGCGAAGCACAGCGTCGAGCTGGATTCGCAGGGCCGCGTGATTGCGCCGGAAGGCAGCGATAACGCGTTCCAGACCAGTAACCCGAAAATTTTCGCCGGTGGTGATATCGTTCGCGGTTCTGACCTGGTGGTCACGGCGATTGCCGAAGGCCGTAAAGCCGCTGAAGGGATTATGAACTTCCTGGAAGTGTAAGAGATAAGCCGGATGGTGCAGACCATCCGGCTTTTTTACGCGGCTAACAACGGACTGAATATCGTTAGCGGTGCCAGGCCTTATAACGCTACCGCGTCATATGGCGAAACATTATTTCGTAATGATTTTCCAGCTCAGATCGCTTTCCAGTTGCGTAACGTCCGCAATGTTTCTGAATGCGTTATCTCTCAGGACGGGGAAAACCGTCACCCTGAAGCTCATCTGTTGAACTATAGGAACCTGGTTGTTCTCTACGGCCACTACGGTTTCGTTATTTCTCAAATATAACGACTGTTCACCATCACTCTCAGGCGTTAAGTTAACCTGGTCGCCTGTTTTACCCACATTGTAATTTTTACCATCAACAATCATGTTGTCGATTTTGATCGCGACCCCGCCCTTTTCACCAAAGAGAAAACGACCTTTTTCGCCGGATGCCCCCTGGAGCAGCACGCCGATCTGGTGTTTTTCGGGGCAGTAAACATTCACATTGACTTCGCGCTCCGGCATTTTGTGCCAGTCCTGCTGCGTCGTGACAATGTTTTCACGCTGTAGTTGGTGGTAATCCACCACGGACTGCGAGAGGGTAATCTGACAGTCCTCGGCAAACGCCATCGCGGGTAAACAGAACGCCAGCAGCCCGGCGAGTGTCATTTTTCGCTGAAATCTCATCGGCATACTCCGTTCACTTCCTCATAGAATGCGTCTTCATCTCGCTTATCACTGAGGGTGAAATCGATCTGACACAGTTGTTTGTTGTTGTCGTCCATCGCATACAGCGCGTCAAGCTGATCGGCATCGTTGAGGAAGACGTGACCGTCATCTACGGTGGTCACGATGTAGTGACCTTTGCCGTCAACAATCGAAATACCTTTTGCCAATGGCGTGCCATCGGTACGCTTCACACGCAACATTACACGACGACTGTTGAGCACCTTAAAGGTCACTTCACTGACAGATGCATGCCCCGCGGCCACGTATTTGGTCCCGTTCGCGAGAGTCATACTTTGAGGCAGTTTGTTCGCATCAACTTCAAGACGAGAGTTACGCCATTCAGTCAGCCCCGGCACCACGGCTTGTCCCCAGCGATCCGTCCAGACGGTTCCCTGTGGGGTAGAAATCTCTATCCCGCTCTTAGGCTCGCTCACTTTGGCAATCGCAAAAGTGTCCTTGATGGTATACGGCGAGAAAGTCACGCCATCTTTATGCATCGCGATTCCACCAGACAGCGAGGCATTATAGTTGCGGTTGTTATTACCGCTGGTGCCGCCGCCCAGGCCAAGCTGGGTATAGTGCAGGTTCGTCGTGATATTTCCGTTAAAGCTGTTTTCGTGAGATTCATCATCGCGGTCAGCAGAGATGTAGTAATTGGTGTTATCACCAATGCCTCCGCTGTTCGCAACGCCATAGCTGGTGCTGTCACCCTGCTTACGCATATAGGTGCTCAGGCTTTGTGAACCGCCGAGAGGAATACTCACATTGATATAGAGCAGGTCATCATCCTGTTCATCATCACTATCATTGTTCCCTACCGAAGTCTGCCAGTTCACGTTCACCGAGGCGTATTTGAAGGTTTTACCCCATGTCAGCAACAGGTAGCGTGAGTCAGGCTCATCACCAGCGCTCTGGTTGTAGTTAAACCCGGCGCTGAAAGCGCCCGCCATTTCAGTCGAGAAGCTGATATTGCCTGAATAGACGTTATCGCTGGCTTCAAAATCATCGTCCATTGCTTCGGTCAATTCACGGTAGCCGCCGCTGTAATGCGTCGCGCTTGCAGAGAGTCCGAAGTTTTCGCCCAGCGCCAAATCACTCTGCAATTCCGTCTTCAGGCCGCTGTTGCTGTCGCCAAATTTCGATTTACTGGCTGCGGCACTCGTTGAAATCCCCCAGCGGTCGGTTAACCTAAACTCGGTTCTGCCGCCTACGGCTTGGTAGTCTTCCGCTGCCGCACCGGACGCCATGAAGTTCATCCATGGCAGGATCCGCCAGCCATCAGAAACGTTCACGACCATCGGATCATCATAATCACTTTCAATGTCGCGCACCTGACCTGCTGAGATTGTCAGACCTTGCGGACGCGACAGTTGCTGCGATCTCACCGACGCGGCAGGCACGATAAAGTGGCTGCTGGAGCCGTCCGTCTCGACCACGGTGACATCCAGGTCCACATTGCTCCGGACCATTGGCACATCGTCCAGCTTGAAGGGACCGGCTGGCACTAACGTACTGAAAATAACCTGCCCGCTTTGACGAATCTCAACGCGGGCTTGCGGGGTACGTGCGATGCCGGAAACACTTACGCCACTGCCCTGCTTTTGCAAGCCAGTCGTGGGCATCAACTGAACGCCCAAAATGGGGGCACCGCTCAGTACCTGCGATGAGGCGTTAATTTCACCGACCTGCATGGTCAGACGCTGAGGCACAAACACATGCTCGGCGTAGGTGTAGATGCTCTCTGCATTCCTTTTCCCCTGATCATCCGTCAGGATATAACGGCTGCGCAGCGACCAGTCCAGAGCATTAAAACCTGCCTCCAGACTCGCCTGCGAGTATCGATTGCTTTCGCTGCTACCGTATTCATTACGGGTGCTAAACAGAGAATAATTCAGGAGTCCAGCGGTTCCCCCGTGCTGGAAGTTTTTAACGTCCGCCGTCAGGCTGTTAATGGCTTCCTGAGGTAAAAACAGTTCCACCGCTTCCTGGTTAGGCAGTGAGTTAACAACGGCCTGCGCATAATCGCTGCGAATATCGTGGCACGTTTCACTGGCTTTTAATGGAACAGGCATGATGCCTGCAAATTCAAGAAAATCATTATCAATACACAGTACACCCTCTTCATTGAAGCGTACTGCCGCGGTGCCACGATCTTTGCCATTCACTTTAATCTGTACGGAGTGCGTACCCGGGAGGAAGCGCGGGGCTTCTGCAAAGTAATGGTTGAGATCCATGCTTAAACCACGGGATTTAATGATCCCCGTGTCAAACGTCACTTCCCTCGCCTGGAGGGAAGTTGAATTCAGTAATACCAGAGGCAGCGTGCCGCAAAGGATGGCGCGGACACAAAGTGCAAGGCGGCTTTTTTTACACACCGTCATATCCCTATTTTATTTATTCAAGTCCGAAATAAAGCTTGGTACTTCAACCCCATAGCGGCTTGCTGGGAAAAACTTCACCTTGTTATCACTCACCGGCGTTTTATCTAAAGTCGTGGTGAGCGTTTCACCCGGCAGGATGTAGGTTTTAGACAGCGAGCCAGCCGCACCCGAGGGCTGAGTTACCACTTTTTGCGCCAGACGAACGACGTATTTGCTCGGGTTGTTGACCTTCAGTGATTTGCCGTTGGCACTCCACTTCAGCTCTTTCCAGGCATCCGTCACAACCGCGAGTGATTTTGGACGGATAAGCACAGGAATATCCTGGCGGATGTTAATACCAATTTTTATTTTTTTATCATCGCTTTTTGGCGGAATGCCTTCAAAAGTGACACGTTTATAATGCTCGACGCTCAGAGGCTCTTTTGTCTGCAATATAAAACGAAGCTGCTGGGTTTGCCCCGGCTCCAGACGAACAACAGGCTGCGTAGCAATCAGCTTCAACCCTTTATCGTCAGGAAGGTCCACGACATTGGTATACAGCAGTGACGGAAAGCTATCCGTATTTTTGACGTTAATGATTCCACTGTGCGTTGCTTCGTCAATAACGAGCAGACTGGTTTCGGGAACCATCCCGGCGGCATGCCCAGAAAATTGCACTGAGAATAATGCAGCAGTAATTAATGTGTTTAATAATACACTTTTAAAGCATGACATATGAATAAATCCTTAGAAGCGACAACAATACAATCCATGTCTATCGTGCTGTTAAAAAGAGAATAAACGCATGATTTATTTACTCTCTGGGTTTATTTAACCCACGTTATTTAACTGTACCGCAATCCACTACGCCACCGCGGCCTGGTAGGCCTACTGACATTTCAGTGCTGGGGTATCTGGAGTTCATGTAGAAACAACGCAAGGAGACTAAGCCGAGGCGAGTAAAACCTTTTTCACCTGTTATTCCTTAACATATGCGAATATTATGCTGGTACAGATGCGTCAATAATCGATGACAGCCTCCAGCATTGGTTATCATAATATTATTTTTATAAATACATGCAATTTAGCATTATTAATTAATAAATTAAGAACCACTCATAAGATATGGCATAACTATAAAATCAGAAGTTTCAATGAAAAAAATGGATTATATTATTCACAAAAGTTATGAATTTGCGCTTCAAATTTTCATTTTAATGTGTTCGAAATAAAAAAACATATGCATTATCAATTACAAAATAAAAACCCGGGCAAAATTTTCCCAAAAAAAAACCAGCCAGGTAATGTTAACTGGCTGGTTTATAACGAAGCTGAATCTATTTAACGACGCGTAGCGCCGGGCGCCCCCCACGCGGTGGTGGGTCGTCATCCGGATCGTTATCGTCGGCATGGTCCGGCTTATCACCATCAATAATGGACATGACCGTTTCACTTTCTGAATCGGGTGCTGACTCATCATCGTTCAGGCTGGCAACATCTTCATCATAAGCCGCTTCCGGCTCGAACATGGTGCCGGCACCGTTTTCACGGGCGTAGATGGCCAGTACCGCTGCCAGCGGAACGGAAACCTGACGCGGCACACCGCCAAAACGCGCGTTGAAGCGCACTTCGTCGTTTGCCAGTTCCAGGTTGCCCACCGCACGCGGCGCAATGTTCAGTACGATCTGTCCATCACGTGCGTATTCCATCGGCACCAGCACGCCCGGCAACGTCACATCCACAACCAGGTGCGGCGTGAGCTGGTTATCCAGCAGCCATTCATAGAAGGCGCGCAGCAGATACGGACGGCGTGGTGAAAGTTGTGACATTTCCACAGTCATTAGCCTCGGCCGAGACGCATTTCACGTTCCGGTTCAGTTAAGGATGCCAGGAAAGAGTCGCGTTCAAAGACGCGAGTCATGTAGCCTTTCAGCTCTTTCGCGCCAGGGCCGCTGAACTCTACGCCCAGGGTTGGCAGACGCCACAGCAACGGAGCCAGATAGCAATCCACCAGGCTGAATTCGTCGCTCAGGAAGAAAGGTTTTTGACCAAATACCGGCGCAATCGCCAGCAGCTCTTCACGCAGCTGTTTACGTGCAGCATCCGCTTCTGAAGAGGAACCGGTGACGATAACGTTCATCAGCGAGTACCAGTCTTTCTCGATACGCTGCATGTACAGGCGGCTTTCACCACGCGCAACAGGATAAACAGGCATCAGTGGCGGATGCGGGAAACGCTCATCCAGGTATTCCATAATGATACGGGATTCCCACAGGGTCAGCTCGCGATCCACCAGCGTCGGTACGCTTTGGCTCGGGTTGAGATCGATCAGATCCTGAGGCGGGTTATCCTTTTCCACATGCTCGATCTCAAAACTGACACCTTTCTCGGCCAGCACGATACGAACCTGATGGCTATAAATGTCAGTAGGACCAGAAAACAGCGTCATTACCGAACGTTTGTTGGCAGCGACAGCCATGAAAACCTCCAGGTATATTCAGAATTTTTACTGCTACCAGCCCAACGGGGCCAGCCAGATGATGTATCGCCCATCCCAGAGAAGACACATTGTTCAAGAATCGAACAAAAATCGAGTATTCACCGATATTTGGGCAGAAAATTGGATGATAGTTTACCAGATTTTGATGGCTTTGTGGTGAGGGGATTCCGGAAATGTGGAAAAAGAGAAGATATATGAAATGTTACTGTGGATAACCTGCGCATTATCCATAAAAAAACCCGCCGAAGCGGGTTTTTCGCCAATCGTTCTGCGTAAGCAGAATGGATTAACGTTTGGAGAACTGTGGACGACGACGTGCTTTACGCAGACCCACTTTCTTACGTTCAACCTGACGAGCGTCACGAGTAACGAAGCCAGCTTTACGCAGTTCAGAACGCAGGGATTCGTCGTACTCCATCAGAGCGCGGGTGATACCGTGACGGATCGCACCTGCCTGACCGGAGATACCACCACCTTTAACGGTGATGTACAGATCCAGTTTTTCTACCATATCAACCAGTTCCAGCGGCTGGCGAACTACCATGCGGGCAGTTTCGCGACCGAAGTATTGTTCCAGAGAACGCTGGTTGATTACGATTTTACCACTGCCCGGTTTGATGAAAACGCGAGCTGCGGAACTTTTGCGGCGACCAGTGCCGTAGTATTGATTTTCAGCCATTGCCTATAATCCCGATTAGATGTCAAGAACTTGCGGTTGCTGTGCCGCGTGGTTGTGCTCGTTGCCTGCGTAAACTTTCAGTTTACGGAACATAGCACGACCCAGCGGGCCTTTTGGCAGCATGCCTTTAACCGCGATTTCAATCACACGCTCAGGACGGCGGGCAATCATCTCTTCAAAGGTCGCTTCTTTGATACCACCGATGTGGCCGGTGTGGTGGTAGTACATTTTGTCAGTACGCTTGTTGCCGGTAACAGCAACTTTGTCAGCGTTCAGAACGATGATGTAATCACCGGTATCAACGTGCGGAGTGTATTCCGCTTTATGCTTACCGCGCAGGCGACGAGCCAGTTCAGTAGCCAGACGGCCCAGAGTTTTACCGGTCGCGTCAACAACATACCAGTCGCGCTGTACGGTTTCTGGTTTAGCTGTAAAAGTTTTCATTAAAAGCTTACCCAAATAATAAGTTACACGTTGGTGAACACCCAAACGTTTAGTCAGTTGAGGTTCACACGACAAAGTCCGGCAAACCTACCCCTTCGAATAGCACATGCCGACACATAGAAAGTTTCGGGAAAAAAACCTTCTCGTAACGTGGGGTCGCAAGATTATAGAGAAGTTGAGGTCAAAGATCGACCCTTAAATGTGATTTGGAATGGGTTTTTCGGGGCTACGGAAAATGCCGGGTGGCGGCTGCGCCTTACCCGGCCTACAAGGCTCCCTTCTCAGGGAGAGGGGAGTATTTATGGCATATGCTCACGCTTGAGGTACTCCTCGCTCTGCATCTCTTGCAGACGCGACAGGCAGCGCTGGAACTCAAACTTCAGGCGCTCGCCCTGATAGATCTCATATAAAGGCACCTCGGCGCTGACCACCAGTTTAACGTGACGCTCGTAAAACTCATCTACCAGCGCGATGAAGCGGCGTGCTTCGCTCTCCATGAGCGGGGTCATGACGGGTACATCCCACAACATCACGGTATGGAACAGACGCGAAAGGGCAATGTAGTCATGCTGGCTGCGGGCATCCACGCACAGCGTGGCAAACGAGACGGCCAGCGTCTGGTTCTCTACGCCAAGCGTCGGCAATGGACGATGATTAATCTCCAGCGCTGGCGCGTTACCCCGCGGCGCCCCCGCCAGGGCCAGCCACAGTTTATCCATCTCGCGGGCGGTGTCGGCATTCAAAGGCGAAAGCCACAGGTGCGCCTGCGTCAGCGTACGCAGACGATAATCGACACCGGCATCGACGTTCATGATGTCGCAGTGCTGTTTAATAGCGTCAATGGCTGGCAGGAAACGCGCCCGCTGGAGACCATTGCGATAAAGCTCATCCGGCGGAATATTTGAGGTCGCTACCAGGGTGATCCCACGCGCAAACAGCGCTTTCATGAGTCCCCCCAGCAGCATGGCGTCCGTAATATCGGAAACAAAGAATTCGTCGAAGCAGAGCACGTCGGTTTCCGCCTTAAAGCGGTCCGCCACGATTTCCAGCGGGTCGGTTTTCCCCTGGAGCGCCGTCAGCTCTTCATGAACCCGCAGCATAAAACGGTGAAAGTGCAGACGCTGCTTACGCGTGCCGGGCAGGCTCTGGTAGAACATATCCATCAGCCAGGTTTTACCCCGTCCCACGCCGCCCCACATATATAAGCCACGAACCGGTGCGTTTATCGTGGGCTCTTTTTTGCCCAGTAAACGGCCGAATGCCGCCTTCAGCCCACTGCTCTGCACCGCATCGGCGGGTTTCGCCAGGAGTTCCTGATAAATCGTGTCCAGGCGGTTAACCGCTTCACGCTGGACATCATCCGGCTGGTGTGTGCCCTCACTCAGGGCCAGTTGGTAACGCGATGAAGGGGACAGGTTTTGCATGATGTTGTTGTTATTCCTTTAGTTAAACCTCACCAGCGCGCGTGGCTGATGAAAAAAAGGCCGTTCTACACTACGCGATGATACGTCAGGATTCCACTTCTGCGGAAATAGCGGTTATAGTGGCATAATCAGGCACAGGCAGGAGCCGAGCCAACACCCTACGGAACAACAAGACAACGGGAGAAGTTCATGACCTGGGAATATGCGCTAATCGGTTTAGTCGTCGGCATCATCATTGGTGCTGTGGCCATGCGTTTCGGTAACCGCAAATTGCGTCAGCAGCAGTCACTGCAATACGAACTGGAAAAGAACAAAGCCGAACTGGAAGAATATCGCGAAGAGCTGGTCAGCCACTTTGCCCGTAGCGCTGAGCTGCTGGACAACATGGCGACAGATTATCGCCAGCTCTACCAGCACATGGCGAAAAGCTCCAGCAGCCTGCTGCCGGAAATGACCGCGGAGACCAACCCCTTCCGCAATCGTCTGGCGGACTCTGAAGCCGGTAACGATCAGGCACCGGTTCAGATGCCACGCGACTATTCAGACGGCGCGTCCGGCCTGCTGCGCGGTGGCGTAAAACGCGATTAATCGCACAACCTGAATAAATTTTACGGGCGCACCTTAAGCGCCCGTCCTTTCTTCCCGTCCCCAGCTATTATTTAGTCAAACACCTCATTGTTCAGCGGTTGAAAATTCAATAACATCAAGATGTTTTTGGGGCCGTTCTTTTTCATTCCAGGATACGAGAGTCAGCATCGATGAAGAAAAAAAACCAGCTGTTGAGCGCCTTAGCGTTAAGTGTCGGGTTATCTCTCTCGGCCTCCTTCCCTGCCAGTGCGGCACTGCCTTCGCAGGTGCCAGGACAAGAAGCCATTCCCAGCCTCGCGCCAATGCTTGAGAAAGTCCTGCCTGCGGTGGTCAGCGTTCAGGTGGAAGGGACGGCCCGCCAAAGCCAGCGCATTCCCGAAGAGCTGAAGAAATATTTTGGCGAGGACGCGCCGGATCAGCAGGCCCAGCCGTTTGAAGGTCTGGGTTCAGGGGTGATTATCGACGCGGCCAAAGGCTATATCCTGACCAATAACCACGTGATCAGCCAGGCTGATAAAATCAGCGTTCAGCTAAACGATGGCCGGGAGTTTGACGCCAAACTGATCGGCGGTGACGATCAGAGTGATATCGCCCTGTTACAGGTGCAAAACCCCAGCAACCTGACCCAGATCGCCATTGCAGATTCCGATAAACTGCGCGTCGGTGATTTTGCCGTCGCGGTCGGTAACCCGTTCGGTTTAGGCCAGACCGCCACCTCCGGGATTGTCTCCGCCCTGGGGCGCAGCGGCCTGAATCTCGAAGGGCTGGAAAACTTCATCCAGACCGATGCCTCCATCAACCGGGGCAACTCCGGCGGTGCGCTGCTTAACCTGAACGGTGAGCTGATCGGCATCAACACCGCTATCCTCGCGCCAGGCGGCGGCAGCATCGGGATTGGCTTTGCCATTCCGAGTAACATGGCGAAAACCCTGTCTCAACAGTTAATTCAGTTTGGCGAGGTTAAGCGCGGGCTGCTGGGCATCAAAGGCATGGAAATGAGCGCCGATATCGCCAAAGCCTTTAAGCTCAACGTGCAGCGCGGGGCGTTTGTCAGCGAAGTGCTGCCCAACTCCGGCTCTGCGAAAGCGGGCGTGAAATCCGGCGACGTTATTGTCAGCCTGAACGATAAACCGCTGAGCAGCTTCGCTGAATTGCGTTCACGTATTGCCACCACGGAGCCAGGCGCTAAAGTGAAGCTGGGCCTGATCCGCGAGGGCAAACCGCTGACCGTGGAAGTGACGCTGGACAAGAGCACCTCCTCTTCCGCCAGTGCCGAACAGATCTCCCCGGCGCTACAGGGCGCTACGCTGAGCGACGGCCAGCTTAAAAACGGCACGAAAGGCATCTCTGTCACCACCGTTGAAAAGAGTAGCCCGGCCGCGCAGGCAGGTTTACATCAGGACGATGTGATCGTGGGCGTGAACCGCACTCGCGTGCAGTCTATTGCCGAAATGCGTAAGGTGCTGGAGAGTAAACCGGCGGTCATTGCCCTGCAAATTATCCGTGGCAACGACACCCTCTACATTTTACTGCGTTAACCATTTGCGACTCCGGGCATCGCCGCTGCGTGTGATGTCCGGATAACTCATGTTATGCTGCAAACCGTTCCTTTTTTAACGACACACGCATCATGCTTTTAAAGCTCTTTCGTTCAATTGTCATTGGTTTGATCGTTGCCGGCCTGCTTCTGGTGGCTATGCCATCTTTACGCCAGTTCAACAAACTGTCGGCTCCCCAGTTCGACAGCACGGATGAAACGCCTGCGACGTACAATCAGGCGGTACGCCGTGCCGCCCCCGCCGTGGTTAACGTCTATAACCGCGGGCTTAACAGTTCCGCTCATAACCAGCTGGAGATCCGCACGCTCGGTTCCGGTGTGATCATGGATGACCGGGGTTACATCATCACCAATAAACACGTCATTAACGATGCCGATCAGATTATCGTCGCCTTGCAGGATGGCCGCGTGTTTGAAGCCCTGCTGGTGGGGTCGGACAGCCTGACCGATCTGGCGGTGCTGAAGATCAACGCCACGGGCGGTCTGCCGACTATCCCGATTAATCGCAAACGAACGCCGCACATCGGCGATGTGGTGCTGGCGATCGGTAACCCGTACAACCTGGGTCAGACCATCACTCAGGGGATCATCAGCGCGACCGGTCGAATCGGCCTGAACCCGTCAGGGCGGCAGAACTTCCTGCAAACCGATGCCTCGATCAACCACGGTAACTCCGGCGGCGCACTGGTCAACTCTCTGGGCGAACTGATGGGCATTAACACCCTCTCCTTCGACAAGAGCAACGACGGCGAAACGCCGGAAGGGATTGGCTTTGCCATTCCGTTCCAGCTGGCGACCAAGATTATGGATAAGCTGATCCGCGATGGCCGCGTGATCCGTGGCTACATTGGTATCGGTGGGCGTGAAATCGCGCCGATGCATACGCAGGGCGGTGGTATCGATCAGATCCAGGGGATTGTGGTCAACGAAGTGGCTCCTGGCGGCCCGGCGGCTAATGCGGGTATCCAGGTGAACGACGTTATCCTTTCCGTCAACGGCACGCCAGCGGTCTCTGCGCTGGAAACCATGGATCAGGTGGCTGAGATTCGCCCTGGCTCCATCATCCCTGTTGAAGTCATGCGTAATGACAAGAAGCTGACGATTCAGGTCACGATTCAGGAATACCCGGCCACTAACTGACGGGCATAAAAAAACGGAGCTTAGCGCTCCGTTTTTTTTACCGGGACAAGATCACTTGTTAACGAACTCTTCGCCCAGCGTAATATCTTTCTTCAGCGTATCCAGCATGCCTTCCATCGCGTTTTGCTCAAACGCGCTCAGCGTACCGATAGACTTACGCTCTTCAACACCGTTTTTACCCAGCAGCAGCGGCTGAGAGAAGAAGCGCGCGTGTTCACCGTCGCCTTCAACATAGGCGCATTCAACAACGTCTTTTTCACCCTGCAACGCGCGAACCAGAGACAGGCCGAAACGTGCCGCCGCCTGGCCCATAGACAGGGTTGCAGAACCGCCACCCGCCTTCGCTTCCACCACTTCGGTGCCTGCGTTCTGAATACGTTTGGTCAGGTCAGCCACTTCCTGCTCGGTGAAGCTCACGCCCGGGATCTGCGACAGCAGAGGCAGGATGGTCACGCCAGAGTGACCGCCGATAACCGGCACTTCCACTTCCGTTGGCTGCTTGCCTTTCAGCTCAGCCACGAAGGTATTGGAACGGATAATATCCAGCGTCGTCACGCCGAACAGTTTGTTCTTGTCGTAAACGCCTGCTTTCTTCAGCACTTCTGCTGCGATGGCCACGGTGGTATTCACCGGGTTGGTGATGATACCGATGCACGCTTTCGGGCAGGTTTCAGCGATCTGCTGAACCAGGTTTTTCACGATGCCCGCGTTGACGTTAAACAGGTCTGAACGATCCATACCCGGTTTACGCGCAACACCCGCAGAGATCAGCACCACGTCGGCACCCTGCAATGCAGGACGCGCATCTTCACCGGAGAAGCCTTTGATTTTCACAGCTGTCGGGATGTGGCTCAGGTCAACCGCCACACCTGGGGTAACCGGGGCAATATCGTACAGGGAGAGTTCTGAGCCTGAAGGCAGTTGGGTTTTCAGTAGTAGGGCAAGCGCCTGGCCGATACCACCAGCAGCGCCGAGGACTGCGACTTTCATCCTAAACTCCTTATTATGGTTAACTTAAGTATCTGTAATTCCGTTGCGGCGACCATAATTCAGCACGTCATTAATTACAATTTTCATCGCTAAAGAATTTGAGGTCGCACGTCTTTCGCCTTCACCTGAATGCTATCGGGCTATGGGCAAACAACGAATTAAGAGGGGGTTACAATACACCCTGCCACGCCACCAAAACAACATCATTTTGATAACATTTAATTTACTTTTAAGCTTATTTGCGCGGCGTGACCCAGGCATGTTTTCCGATAACGAAATCTGATAAAATCACTCCCTTTCATAACATTATTTCAGCCTGGTGTCAGGTAGATAATTTGCATAAAAATTCATCCACATGCATAATAATGTTGTTTCTATCGTCATATTCCGGGTGACTTATGCGAAGCTCGTCTAAGCAAGAAGAATTAGTAAAGGCGTTTAAAGCGCTGCTCAAAGAAGAGAAATTCAGTTCTCAGGGAGAAATTGTTCAGGCGTTGCAGGAACAAGGCTTCGACAACATTAACCAGTCGAAGGTCTCTCGCATGTTAACCAAGTTTGGTGCGGTGCGTACGCGCAACGCCAAAATGGAGATGGTCTATTGCCTGCCTGCTGAACTTGGCGTGCCGACGACCTCCAGCCCGCTGAAGAACCTGGTTCTGGACATCGACTATAACGATGCCGTGGTCGTGATCCACACCAGCCCAGGCGCAGCACAGCTGATCGCTCGCCTGCTGGATTCGCTGGGTAAAGCAGAGGGGATCCTCGGGACTATCGCCGGGGATGACACCATTTTTACGACCCCGGCAAACGGTTTCTCTGTGAAAGACCTCTACGAAGCGATTCTGGTTCTGTTCGAACAGGAGCTGTAATTGTCTGCCCCGTAGCGTCTGGCTGCGGGGATCCTTCTGCTGTTACCTCGTTTTACCCTGCTTTTCTCTGCCTGCTACTTTTGCAAATAGTGCTTTTTACCGTCCATTAACATTCATCCAGCGAATGATCTGCCGCAAAATCGCACTAAAAATCAAATTCACTTATCCTTTTGATTTTTAAATCAAAAAAGCATTCCTTTTCAGCTTGCAACGCACTTTTTATGCATTCTTGTTATAAAAATTGATTTTTTTAACACGTAATAACAGGCGCAACCATTAGTCTGGTATTAATTTTTTGCGTGATTAGTGTATACTTGATTTTGTGATGAGGGTCACAGAACAAAGACCCCAGTAAAATAATTGACGAGGTAAATAATCATGAAAATCAAAACCACTGTAGCTGCCCTGAGCGTACTGTCAGTCCTGTCATTCGGTGCGTTTGCAGCCGACACCATTAATGCCGAACAGGCACAATCCCGTCAGGCTATCGGGACTGTTTCTGTTGGTGCCATCGGTACTTCTCCGATGGACATGCACGAAATGCTGAACAAAAAAGCGGAAGAACAGGGTGCGTCATCCTATCGCATCATCGAAGCGCGCAGTGGTGATCACTGGCACGCTACCGCAGAACTGTACAAATAAACCCTCGTCGTATCTCATCATACGACTTGCCCCTGACCTCCCGGTCAGGGGCTTTTTTATGAATGACGCACGTTGAAACGCAGTTGTCCTTCCAGTTCCTCCTCCGCTTCATCAAACAATAAAATCAATGCGCCAAAGCGTCTGCGCAGTTTTTCAGGCAGATGGATAAACTCGATCTCCAGCGGTAACGGCAGCCGATCGCCGGTCACTACATCCCACAGCATATCAAGATCGCTTACGCTGCCCCGCTCCAGGTCGAACGCCCGAGTAAACTCGCGATAGAAGTCTTCCTGACTCTCAATTTCGTCAAAATCAAAGGTATAAATTTTCATTGCCAGCCACCCGGTACAGGCGGGCGGCAGATGCCGCCCTGTCTATTATAATCCCCCGATATGCAGGGTTTTAACTTCCAGAAACTCCTCCAGCCCCAGCACGGACCCCTCACGGCCCAGCCCGGACTCTTTTACCCCCCCAAACGGCCCCAGCTCGGTCGAGACCGCACATTCATTAATCCCGATCATGCCGCTCTCAATGGCCTGTGAGACGCGGAACACGCGCGAGAGATTCTGGGTATAAAAGTAGGCCGCCAGACCGAAAGGCGTATTGTTAGCACGCATAACCACTTCGTCTTCCGACGTGAAGCGGAAGCAGGCGGCAACGGGACCAAAGGTCTCCTCTTCTGCCAGCTTCATGCCTTCATGGCAGTCACCGAGCACAGTTGGCATCCAGAAGTTGCCGCCCAGCTCGTGCGGTTTACCGCCAGCCAGCACCGTGGCGCCCTTCGCTACCGCATCTTCGACGTGCTCGCGCACTTTATCGACAGCCGAAGGCTCTATCAGCGGGCCGACAACGATGCCCTCGTCCAGACCGCTGCCCACCTTCAGCGCCTTCACCGCATCGGCAAGCTGATTGACAAACTTGTCGTAGACCGTTTCCTGAATATAAAAGCGGTTGACGCTGACACACACCTGTCCGGCGTTACGGAACTTGTTGGCGATCGCGCCTTTGACGGCAGCGTCAATGTCCGCATCCTCAAATACGATATACGGCGCATTACCGCCCAGCTCCATCGACACCTTTTTCATGGTCTCTGCGGAATTGCGAACCAGCGTTTTCCCGACGGCGGTTGAACCGGTAAACGAGATTTTGCGCACGTCATGGCTGGCCATAATGGCGTCACTAATTTCAGAGGTGCTCCCCGCGACCGCATTCAGCACACCATCCGGCACACCGGCCTGCTTGGCCAGCGTCAGCAGCGCAAAGGCACTCAGCGGCGTGTTGTTTGCAGGTTTGATCACACCGGTACACCCTGCTGCCAGCGCCGGGCCGAGCTTACGGGTGAGCATGGCCATCGGGAAGTTCCATGGCGTGATAGCAGCAACCACCCCGACAGGTTCACGAGTGGCCAGAATACGGGAACCGGGTTTAACCGGAGGAATGATTTCACCGTTGGCGCGCTTGGCCTGCTCGGCAAACCACTGAATGAAGCTGGCAGCGTAGTCCACTTCACCCTCAGCCTCTTTCAGCGGCTTGCCCTGCTCGGTGGTCATCAGCCGCCCGAGCCAGCTTTTGTTCTCGATAATCAGTTCATACCAGCGATAGAGGATCGCGGAACGCTCTTTTGCCGTTTTCGCGCGCCATGCGGGAAAGGCTTTCGTCGCGGCCGCAATGGCCTCTTCGGTTTCGGCTTTCCCTGCTTTCGCCACTTTCGCGACCACCTCGCCCGTGGCCGGGTTTAGCACATCAAACGTGGTGTCGAGTGTTTTCCAGATACCGTTAACCAGATAGCCGGTCTGAAAAAGAATACTGTCCTGAAGAGCCTGGGTTGTCATGTGTCCTCCCTTCCTGAATGTTTGAACCTGCAAGAATAAGTATAGCCACAAAAAAACCGACGCTTTTGGCGTCGGTTTTCTCTTTATTAGCTGTCTGTCAGCGCATTCTGGTAGCGGTGCAGCATAAACACCAGCCGCTCTACCGGCTCGGTAACCTGCGGTGGCGCTTCCCAGACTCGCAGTTTCTCCTGGTAGATATCCAGCTCCTCCAGCAGTTGCTTAAAGTAGCGGCGACGTTTGTCATCACTGGATGCCGATATCACATGGTCCGCCGTTCGCCGTAGCTGGCGGTGGAAAGCGGACAAATCGTCGTTGATCGGCACGGGCGCGTTCCGCAAACGCTGGTGCGCGATAATCATGGTTAACGCCAGCCGGAAGCGGGCCACATCTCCCGGGAATTTATTCAGCAACAGGAAGAGCTGCTGATAGAGCGCTGGCAGGTGGTTCTCCTTGCGCCGCGCGGTGTTGGTGGTCATGGACGAAACGGCGGCGGATACAAACTGATTCAGCAGCACGCGTCCAGTCCGCGCCTGAGAGTTATCCCGCACCAGCAGGATCACCATCATCGCCAGGAAACACCCCACCAGCTGGCCTAGTGCGCTGTCCAGGAACTGGCTGAAATGGAAGGTCATCGGGTTATCCAGCACGATGATGTTAATCGTACTTGCCAGCGCACCTAACGATCCCAGACGGCGTTTTTGTACCTCTATCCCGATAAAGAACGCCATTACCGCCAGGCTGATGCAGAGCAAAAGCATGCTTTGCTGCGTCGAGGGGATAATCACGAGGAAATAGAGCGCGCCAATGGGTAACGCCGCAATGGTGCCGTACAGAAAATCGATAGCGACCATTCGCGGGTTGGGCAGACGCATCGCCAGCGCGGTGACGACCGCAATCATCACCATCGCGCCGCTACCGGACGTCCAGCCAGTCCACAGCCAGAACAACGTGCCGAGTATACAGGCCAGGGTGGTACGCCAGAAGTTGACCATCGCATGATGACGCTCGGCGGATTCCGGTTTGATCACCACTTCGCCCTGTAACACCTCTTCTTCCGCCGCACTGATTTTGGTGTTGCTAATCACGCCGCGTTTCAGGAGCAGGTAGCGCGTTGCGGCACCAACCCAGGTATAAATGGTGACTGGCGTATCCCGTTCTCCCGTCCAGGCAATCACACGGCGCATGCGTTTGAGCTGTCGATGCACGTCCTGCACCGTCTCCACAGGCTCGTCAAACAGTTCGCGGAAGGTATCCGTTACCACCTCGGGACGGGTGTTCTGAATCAGGTAGGTTTCACACGCCTGGGTGATCAGCGTTAGCGAGACGGTATTGATCGCTTTAAGACGACGATTGGCGCGCTCCCAGCGGGAAGACTCCATATTGAGATTACTGCGCATCCCTTCAAGCGCCTGCGTGCGGCGCACCAGCGCACTCCAGGCCTTGTCGACCTCCTCGCTGTCGCCATGCTTAATGCACAACTGCATCAGCTGGTACTGGGCAACGATCAGCGCATCCAGCTCACGATCCACTTCCTGCTTGATAGATCGCGGAGAGAAAAGCAGATCTGCGACAATCGCGCAGACAATACCAATCACAATCTCACTGCACCGCTCTACCGCGAACTGCGGGGCGAGCAGGGGTTCGGACTGAATGGTGATGATGATAATCAGCGCGGTATAACCCGCCAGCCCCCAGGCGTACGAGTTCTCGACCTTAACCAGGGAAGAGATCCAGGTGCAAAAACCGGCCCAGATACAGCACACGATCAGCATCAGCAGCGGGGTGCGGATCATCAGGATGATAATGGTCAGGGCGGCGATACAGCCGATAAAGGTCCCGATAATACGCAGCATCCCGCGATAGCGGATTGCGCCGGAGTAGGGTTCGCCACCCGCAGCGAAGGCGGGACCGGCGGCGACAATGGCGGCGGTCAGAACGGCCCAGCGCGGCGTTTCAAGCTGGAAGTGAAATCCAATAAACAGCGCCAGCACAATGGCGCATGCCAGCTTCACGGCGAAGCGGATGTGCTGACTGGCGATGGAAAAAATGCCCATAGTGATTAACCAAACTCGCGCAGGCGGTGGGCGATTTGACGGAAGATGGAGTCCTGACTGGCGTCACGGTCTTTTTCACCGGTGATCACCACCGTCGCCGTGGTGCCTGCGGGCCAGAGGTTGCTCTGCTGCTCATCCAGACGAATGCGAACCGGTACGCGCTGCGCCAGGCGAACCCACTCAAGGTTGGAATCGACGGTCGCCATTCCTTTTGAATCATTGGTACTGCTGGAGTTGGTCACCCCCGCAGCAACGCTGTCCACGGTACCTTTCAGCACCCGGTTGCTGCCGAGCGGCGTGATTTCGGCGCGATAGCCCGGACGCACGCCTTCCAGCTTGGTCTCTTCCATATAGGCGAGGACGTAGAAGGAGTTCTGTTTCACCAGCGCCACGGCGGTTGAGCCGCGCGTGATAAACTCACCCGCATAGACGTTGAGGTTGGTTACCCAGCCATCGGACGGGGCGCGGATAACGGTACGTTCCAGATCGAGCTTCGCCAGATCGCGCGTCGCCTGCGCTTTTGCCAGCTGATGCAGCACGGTTTGCAGCACGTTATTGGACTGGTCAATCTCTTCCCGGGACATGGCCTGGATGCCCAGCTTGTTACGGCGTCCTGCTTCACGGCGTTTTTCAGAGGCCAGCGCGTTGTAATAGGCCACGTCGGCTTCCGCTTCTTCCAGCGCTTTTTGATAGCGCGGCTGGTCGATGGTGAACAGCACCTGATCTTTTTTCACCAGCTGGTTATCGTGAACGTTGACTGCCGTAATAAGACCGGCGACATCGGGCGCTATCGCAACCACCTCCGCGCTGAAACGCGCATCGCGCGTCCACGGGGATTCGGTGTAATAAACCCAGGCGCGAAAAATAGCGATGAACGCCAGGATGACCAGCGCCATAGTGATGGCAGTGCGGGAGATTTTTCTTGTTAGCGTTTTCACATCAACCTCAGACAAACATGCGCGATATTAAATAGAACAGGCAGCAATACAGCGCGGTATTGAACAATGCAGGATGCCAGACGAAATCATAAATCCCGGTAGGGACCAGCACCTTGCGCACCAGCCAGAAGATCGCCAGTGATAAAAGAAGCTCGAAAAATATCGGTGGGAACGACAAACCGAACACCACGATAACGGGAAACAGACTCATGTTGACCTTGATTAAAGAGAGTGCAGGTTACTGGATTTTTAAGCTCGCACCGCCGCAGGAGAGCAAGAATTGCCGGGCGAGAGTGGCGCAGCCGTTATGTAATTAATAATATATTAACGTAACTGTTATGCTGTTATCTATCATATGTGATCTAAATCACTTTTAAGCCAGAGTGAATAATGGAACGTCTTAAACGCATGTCGGTGTTTGCCAAAGTTGTCGAACAAGGCTCTTTTACCGCCGCAGCACGTCAGCTACAAATGAGCGTCTCATCCATTAGCCAGACGGTGTCAAAACTGGAGGATGAGCTTCAGGTAAAGCTGCTCAACCGCAGCACCCGCAGCATCGGGCTGACGGAAGCGGGGAAAATTTACTATCAGGGCTGCCGTCGAATGCTGCATGAAGTGCAGGATGTTCATGAGCAGCTCTATGCCTTTAATAACACCCCTATCGGCACGCTGCGCATCGGGTGTTCTTCAACTATGGCACAAAATGTTCTCGCTGCCATGACGGCGGAAATGCTGAAAGAGTATCCCGGTTTATCCGTCAATCTGGTCACGGGCATTCCAGCACCGGATCTGATTGCCGATGGGTTAGACGTGGTGATACGCGTTGGCGCATTGCAGGACTCGAGCCTGTTCTCGCGTCGACTGGGCAGCATGCCGATGGTGGTCTGCGCTTCGAAGAGCTATCTGGCACAGTATGGCGTACCGGAAAAACCCGCCGACCTGAGTAACCACTCGTGGCTGGAATACAGCGTACGGCCAGATAACGAATTTGAACTGATTGCGCCGGAAGGGCTTTCCACTAAACTGCTGCCAGAAGGCCGCTTCGTGACCAACGATCCGATGACGATCTCGCGCTGGCTGGTGGCCGGGGCCGGGATCGCCTACGTGCCGCTGATGTGGGTGATCAACGAGATCAACAGCGGCGAACTGGAGATCCTCTTCCCGCGCTACCAGTCCGATCCGCGCCCGGTGTACGCGTTGTATACCGAAAAGGACAAGCTGCCGCTGAAGGTGCAGGTCTGTATTAACTATCTGACGGACTATTTTGTGGAAGTGGCGGAGCTGTTTCAGGGCATGCGGGGGAGAAGGAAAGAGTAGGCATTCACCCCTCACCCTAACCCTCTCCCCAACGGGGAGAGGGGACTGCTCCGTGCGGTCTTTTCTCCCTCGCCCCTTTGGGGAGAGGGCCGGGGTGAGGGGGAAAAATTTACGCCGTGCCGCCCACCGTCAGGTTATCAACCTTCAGCGTTGGCTGACCCACGCCCACAGGCAGGCTCTGGCCCTCTTTGCCGCAAACGCCCACGCCGTTATCCAGCTTCAGGTCGTTACCGACCATGGAAATCTGCTGCATCGCTTCGATGCCGGACCCAATCAACGTTGCGCCCTTCACCGCTTTGGTCACTTTGCCTTTCTCAATCAGATACGCCTCGGAGGTAGAGAAGACAAATTTGCCGGAGGTGATATCCACCTGACCGCCACCAAAGTTTGGCGCGAAGATCCCGTAATCAACAGATTCGATAATCTCCTGCGGCGTGGATTTACCCGGCAGCATGTAGGTGTTGGTCATACGCGGCATCGGCAGATGCGCGTAGGATTCGCGACGGCCATTACCCGTTGGCGCTACGCCCATCAACCGTGCGTTAAGCTTGTCCTGCATGTAGCCTTTCAGCACGCCGTTTTCAATCAGCACGTTGTACTGGCCCGGCGTACCTTCGTCGTCGATAGAAATCGAGCCGCGACGGTCGAGCATGGTGCCATCATCCACCACGGTACACAGTTCCGAGGAGACGAGCTGCCCCATCTGACCGCTGAATACGGACGTCCCGCGACGGTTGAAATCCCCTTCCAGGCCGTGACCGACCGCTTCGTGCAGCAGCACGCCCGGCCAGCCTGCGCCCAGAACCACCGGCAGCGTACCGGCGGGTGCCGCCACGGCAGACAGGTTAACCAGCGCCATGCGCACGGCTTCTTTCGCCCACGCATCCGCGCGGGCTTCGCCATCAACATCGCCCAGGAACCAGTCATAGCCAAAACGACCGCCGCCACCGCTTGAGCCGCGCTCGCGCTTGCCGTCGTCTTCCACCTGAACGCTGATGGAAAGACGCACCAGCGGACGCACGTCGGCGGCCAGCGTACCGTCCGTCGCCGCCACCAGTATCAGTTCATAGACCCCGCTCAGGCTGGCAGAAACTTCCTGCACGCGCTTGTCCGCTGCGCGAGCCACTTTGTCCACGCGACGCAGGATGTCCAGCTTCTCTTCACGGCTCATGCTTTGCAGCGGATCGATGCTGGTATAGAGCGCGGTGTGTTGCACTTCGCCCAGCGTTTTCACGCGACCGTCGCCGGTATCGCGCACAATGGTTCGAGCCGCCTGCGCGCTCTGTTCCAGCGCGGCCAGGCTTATCTGGTCTGCATAGGCAAAACCGGTTTTTTCGCCGCTGACGGCGCGTACGCCGACGCCCTGATCAATGTTATAAGAGCCATCTTTAATGATGCTGTCTTCTAAAACCCAGGATTCGTGATAGCTCGACTGGAAATAGAGATCGCCATAGTCGAGGCGGCGTTCGGTCAGTTGACCAAGAATGGAGAACAGGTCCTGATGGCTCAGGCCGTTCGCTGCGAGCAAATGTTCACTTACCAGGTTCAGACTCATCGTATTGCTACTCGTTCGTTGCCGCCGGTGGCGGTATAAAGATCGTATTTATTGAGAGTGAGGCAATTACCTGCCCACGTCAAATCATTGCTGTGCTTCTTTGCGCGGCTGGCGCAGCACTTCATTAATCTGTGGTTTATCAACCGGCCCGGTAATGCGATAGCGCAGAATCGAGACTTTGCTCCAGAGCGGCCCCAGCACTTTACTGGCCGCAAACACCGCCGCCCCGACGATCGGATTGACCACAAAGGCTGCCGCAACGCCCACGCTTGCGGAAATCTCCGGCGCCACCACGGCTTCCATATCCAGCTCGCGGCGCACGAGATCCACTGACCCTTTCATCGCGATATCCGCTTCCAGGCCGTCCACCAGCGTGTCGTCGGTGTGCAGAACGCCGTCTTTGATCCACGCCGTGCTGCGAATGGAATCGTAGTAGAAACCTTCGCTGAAGGTGTCGCTAAAGTCGAAGCGCAGCTTGCGCAGCAGCGCGTCAAAACTCAGCAGACGCAGGATCTGCCCGGCGCGCCCCGTGCTCACATCGGCAACCTCACCCTTACCGAAGTTGGTTTTCAGGATGCCGTTAAGCGAAGCTTCATCCGGCGTCCACGGCGCTGCACGCCAGTGCAGATCGTAATTCACATCGAACGACGATCCCCGAAGCGGCGTGCTGATACCGAAGAAGTTAGCCGCGGCGTCCAGCTTGTTGCCTTTAATATCGCCTTTCAGCGAGGTGCGCTGTTCACCCGGTTTGTTCACCCATTCGCCTTTGGCAGTCAGCCGGCCAAAGCCGGTATCCACCAGCCCCCCAGAGAGGCTCAACGTATTGCCCTGGATGGCGAAGTCGCCGTCGATACGGCCATATTTTTGCCCCCACAGCCAGCACTCCGCACAGCGCAGCTGGAGATCGGGCCAGCCGCTGAAATCCACGCGCGTGGCCTCGCTTAACGGAGAAGCGCTTGTCGACTGAGCGTGAGATGCCGCAAAGGTCGGGTTGTAATAGAGATAACGGATAGCCGCCTGCCATGGGGCATTATCGCGCATCGTCAACGAACCGTTAATTTCACGCCCCTGCGCCTCGACCTTTGAACCGTTTACCGTCGGGCTGGAGACAATACTCAGATTGTTCCACTGCTGCCCACCCAGCGTCAGCGCTGGCGTTCGCAAGGTAATGGACTGCGGGAACTGCGCCGTTTGGTCGACGTTTTGCCCGACACCTTTCTGGAACAGTGCCAGCCACTCGGCGCCATCCATCGGCGGGAGATTCAGTTCAACGCCCGCCTGCTCCGGCAGCGGTGGCGTGGTGCGGCTGTCCGTCGTCCAGATTGCCCTGTCCAGCGTCAGCTTGCGGTTAAGCAGCCAGCGGCTGTTGAAGTGGTTTGTTCCGCCCGCGTTGCCGGTGAGCTCGAAGCTGTTGAGGTTGCCCGCAACCTTAACGTTGACAGGCAATGCTTCACCGTTTTTCTTATTCAGCGGTGCCGGAAGCTGGCTGCTGAGGTTTTTCAGATCGCCCGTAATGTCGACGTTATAACGCGCACCGGCATGATAAGGCAGGTCGATGGCAACTTTGCCATTCCATGACACCGCCCCGTCCACCGCATTCTCAATCGGCTTCGGCAGAACATCCATGCGTGACGGCTGCCAGTTCGCGTCCATATTGACCGCCACCTGGTAGGCTTTATCGCCCTCGGTGGTGGAGAAATCGATATTGACGGGTTGATTGAACCAGGTTGCTTTCAGCGGCTCACTTTTCAGCGTGCCGTTAACAAAGCTGAACTGACCGCTGAGGTTTTTTAGCGTGCTGTCCAGCGGCTTGATATAGAGGCTGTTGTTGTTAAGGCGAACGTCGCCTTTGGCGGTGGTCATTTCACCGTCCAGCGGGATATCCAGATGTAAGCGAGCATTCACATCGCCATCTAACTGCAATTGCTGAAGGGTGGCTGCCAGGGAGTCATTCAGCGGCGTATCTTCAAAGTACGGGCCAACCGCTTTACCCGGTCCCTTGATGTCCGCATCAATCAGCAATTTCTCTTTGGAGTAATCCGGGATGTTTGCCGTCAGGTTGCTTGCCGTCACGCCACCCAGGGCAACGCTGTCCGTCTTCATCCACAGGCCGTCATTGAGGAAGTTGAGTTCAATATCCAGATTCTTCAGCGCGGGCCAGTCCGGCTGGAAGGCATAGGTGGCGTTGCGCAGCGGCACCAGAACCTGGAACTGGCCTTCGTTATGCTTATACGGGAACAGGTGCGGGTTGCCGCCATAGACCAGCGTGGCGTTATCCGCCTGACCGCCCTGGATGGCGCCGCTGAGATAGTCCACCAGCGCTTTCCCCATCAGGTTTTCCGGGAAGTAGCGCCACGCCTGCGAACCGTCATCCGTGCTGATGCCCGCCAGAATACCCAACCATGGTTCATCACCTTCAGGCTGTAGATAGCGGAAATTACCGCGGGCATGTACCGCTTTGGCTTTCACATCGATATCGCGGCCATCGAGCTGAAAACCTTTGTCATTCTTCAGCCAGTTAAGGGTGGCGTTTCCCTTTTCGATCTCCAGTGGCGCACGGAAGACCGTTTCGTACGGCATTTTCGCGTCCTGCATTTCTGCCGTCAGCCTGCCGTTTTCCACGCTTCCTTCCAGCTTACCGCTGAAGTGCTCAGCACCCGGCAGCAGTTTCCACTGTTTCCACGCAAGATTTTTCCATGCCGCCTGAAAACGCGTCTTTTCCGTGGCCTGAAGCGGAATATCGAGTGCCAGACGGTTTATCTGCCCGCTCGGTTGCGTCGCCAGCCAGATTTCGCCCAGATCCGGGGAGAGTTTTGCGGCCATTGAACGCAGACCTTCGATCGCCGTCAGATCCAGATTACTGGCGCGGATACGCAGTTCGTCGCTGCGTTTCCCGTTTACCCCGCCGACGTCCTGCTCCGGCATCCACGCCAGCGTCAGCGCGCCGCGCGGCCAGGGTTTGTTATCCATGGAGATACGCGTATCCGGAATAGCGAACTGCCAGCCGCCCTTTTCCTGCGTGACGTGAGCGGTGAGGTTATCGACGGAAAGTTGATGTTGACGACGTTCACCTTTCCAGCTCGCGCCTCCCTGCTTAAGCCAGATATCACCGCTGGCGAACGCGCCGTTCGTCAGGGTCATCCAGCCTTCGAGGCTGAAACGTGCGGTTTCCAGCTGCATGTTCTGCTGAAGCCACTCACCGAGCCACGGCTTCACGTCCACGTCGTCCGCCTGTAGCCAAACCCTGCCATTGTTCAGCAGGCCATTGTCGTCCCGCAGATCCATCCGCACCTGCATAACGCCGTGCTGCCCGTTCAGGCTGGAAAGATTCACCTGCCCCTCGGCGCGGTGACGCTCTTTCCCGTTTAGCCAGGTCAACTGCGGGATTGCCAACTCGGCGCGCTGACCGGAAAGCGTAATAAAGCTCACTTCGCTGTCGCGCAGATCGAAATGATCGAACTGCCGCAGGAACAGATCGCTGATACGGTTGGTTTCCAGCCCACGATCGCTGTCGCCGCTGCGCAGCGGCGTGTTGGTCATCAGCTGAAGTTGCCAGAAGGTGAGATCGCGAAACTGCCAGCGCAGATGCAGCAGGCTTTGCCAGACATCCAGCGCCAGGGTGACGCGTTTGATTTTAAGATGGCCGCCATCTTTCAGGCTGGCGCTGATATCCCGCGCATCAAGCGTCGGGCCAAAGTTCTGCCAGCTTGCTTCGATATGGCTCACGTCCACCGGCAGGCCGGTGGCGGATTCGATTTTGGCCAGGATTTGCGGACGCCAGCTGTCCAGGTGCGGTAAGACGAGACGCAGCCCGCTCACGAGCAGCGCGACAATCACGACCAGCGTTGCCCCAGTAAGCAGTAAAATCCCCGGCAATCGCCTCACGCGTCTCTCCTTGTCAGCCTTTAATCTCGCAGCGAACTGCGTTTACATCATGACGACGTCAAACTGCTCCTGGTTATAGAGCGGCTCAATTTGCACTTTTACCTGTTTGCCGACAAAGATTTCCACTTCCGCCAGCGCGTGCGACTCTTCCCCTTTCAGGGCCTCCGCCACCGCAGGGGAAGCATAGACCAGAAAACGGTCTGAGTCGTAGGCATGATGGACACGGACAATCTCACGCATGATCTCGTAGCAGACCGTCTCCACCGTCTTTACCGTTCCGCGTCCATGGCAGGTTGGACATTCATTACACAGGACATGTTCCACGCTTTCGCGGGTCCGTTTCCGGGTCATTTCCACCAGACCGAGCTGCGAGAAGCCATTGATGCTGGTTTTCACGCGATCTTTACTCAGCGCCTGCTCCAGGGAGTGCAGCACGCGACGGCGGTGATCTTCATTATTCATATCGATAAAGTCGATGATGATAATGCCGCCCAGATTGCGCAGGCGAAGCTGGCGCGCGATGGCCTGCGTCGCTTCGATATTGGTGTTGAAAATGGTGTCATCCAGGTTGCGATGGCCGACAAACGCGCCGGTGTTGATATCGACGGTGGTCATCGCTTCAGTCTGATCGATGATCAGATAACCACCCGATTTCAGCTCAACCTTACGCTCCAGCGCGCGCTGGATTTCGTTTTCAACGTCATAAAGGTCAAATATCGGCTGGCGGCCGGTGTAATGCTCCAGCAGGCCCGGCATTTCGGGAATGTACTCGGCGGTAAATTCGAGTAACGCTTCATACGTCAGACGGGAGTCCACGCGAATGCGATCAAGCTGCGCATCGGCGAAATCGCGTAATACGCGCTGAGCGAGCGCCAGCTCACCGTACAGCCGGTAGCGGGTCTGGTTGCGTTTTTTACGCTCCATCACTTTGGTCCAGACGCGCTTCAGGTAGGCCGCATCCGAGGCCAGATCTTCTTCGCTGATCCCTTCCGCCGCAGTACGGATAATAAACCCGCCCTGCTCGTCGCAGTAGGCGCTGACCACCTTTTTCAGGCGCTCGCGCTCGCTTTCGCTCTCAATACGCTGTGACACGCCAACGTGCGACGCCCCTGGCATAAAGACCAGATAGCGTGAAGGCAGGGTGATGTCGGTAGTCAGACGTGCACCTTTGGTGCCCAGCGGATCTTTTACCACCTGCACCATCAGATCCTGGCCCTGACGCACCAGTTCAGAAATATCACGTACCGCAAACTGCTTTTGCTCTTCGCCAGCCACGCATTCGGTATGCGGCATGATGTCGGAGGCGTGTAAAAACGCTGCCTTATCGAGCCCAATATCTACAAAAGCCGCCTGCATACCCGGTAGTACACGACTGACACGACCTTTGTAGATATTGCCTACGATTCCGCGTCGCGCTTCACGCTCAATATGAATTTCCTGAAGAATGCCACCATCAATGTAGGCCACACGGGTTTCCGATGGCGTTACGTTTACCAACAATTCAGCCGTCATAATTATCCCTTCCCTCACGCAGTGAGTTAAAATTGCTCAGCAACTCATACGTTTCCACCAGCGGTAAGCCGACTACGGCGTGATAGCTGCCATTTATCTTCCTGACAAAACAGCCACCCAACCCTTGAATACCGTATGCACCTGCTTTATCCATAGGTTCACCGCTGGCGATATAGCCGGCGATCTCCTCGTCGGTGAGGACTCTGAACGTCACTTCCGTTACCACAAGGCAATCCAGAACGTACTGGCTGTCCGCCAGCGCCACTGCCGTCATTACCTGATGGGTTTGTCCGGACATGTTACGCAGCATCCGCGCTGCATGGTCTGCGTCGCGGGGTTTCTCAAGCACCTCGCCATTGAGAATGACGATGGTATCCGCACCCAGCACCGGTAAGTCACGCGGCACGCATGCGACGCCCGCCTGCGCTTTTTCACGCGCCAGACGAGAAACATACTGCTGAGCGCTTTCGCCCTCAGCACGTTTTTCTTCGATGCCGGTAACGATGCGTTCGAAGGAGACACCCAACTGCGCGAGCAGTTCCTGGCGACGCGGAGAACCGGAGGCAAGATACAGAGACGTCATAGAAACCTTTTATTGCACGGCAAACTGCTGGCGAATTTTACGCATCAGCAGGAACAGCCACGGCCAGAGCACACCGTTTACTACACTACTCCAGAACACTTCCGGTCGGAAAGAGACGTTGATCACTAAAAACTCTGCCCAGAAAACAACGATATCCGCAGCGAGCGACAACAACATCACTACCAGCGCCTGTTGCCAGAGCGCAAGGTTACGAAAGAGCTGGAATTTGAGTGCGACGAGATACGCAATAATGCTCATGGATAAGGCGCGGACGCCAAGCGTAGAGCCACTGATAAGATCCAGTATGGCACCCATCACAAAACCTGTGCCGACATTTACGCGGTGCGGCAGGGCCAGGATCCAGTAGAGCAAAATGAGCAATACCCAGTTTGGCCGGAAAACAAGAATGTCGTCCGGCCAGGGCATAATTTGCAGCAACAGTGCAACGAGGAATGAGAGCCAGATTACCCAGCGCCCCTGGCTACGATAACTGGCCACTACTGCCCTCCACCCGAAACTTGCGGCGGTGGCGGCGCATCTGGCAGCGGCTGCGTTAACCCTGTCGCCGGAGCCGGTACGGGCGCAGGTGGCCCCATCGCATCCGGCGCAGGCAGCACCTGCGGCATCATCTGCATCAGGCGTTCATTGGCCACACGATGCACATCTTCCGGCGTCATCGGGTTAGCACCGTTACGATCGGCACCCCACAACAGCAGCAGGTAGCGCAAACGCTGCAAGCCAGCCGTTGGACGCGCCTGGATCACGGTGTAGGCACGCTGAGTGTCGAGCTTCACGGAAGAGACAACCGCAACCGGGTAGCCTTCCGGGAAACGACCGCCCAAACCGGACGTCACCAGCACGTCGCCCACGCGGATATCCGTGTTGGCAGGCAGGTGTTCCAGTTGCAGATCGTCTGTGCAGCCGTTACCTGCGGCAATCACGCGAATATCGTTACGCAGCACCTGAATCGGCAGTGCATGGGTGGCATCGCAAATCAGCAGCACGCGGCTGGTCAGTTTGGCAACCGCCACAACCTGGCCCACGACGCCTTTATCGCTGATCACAGGCTGACCTTCGTAGACGCCGTTCACGCTGCCTTTATCAATCACCACCTGATCGCTGTACGGATCGTTTACGGTGGAGATCACTTGGGTGACCATTTTCTGTTCATCCTGGCGCAGCGGCGAGCCAAGCAGTTCACGCAGACGTGCGTTTTCCTGCTTATATTGCCCCAGCATCAGCAGCTCGCTGTTTTTCAGCAGCAGTTCCTGGCGTAACGCACGGTTTTCGAGTTCGAGCTGGTCACGTGATGAGAGCGTTTGCGACACGGAGTCGAGCAGTTCACGGGGACCATTTGAAATAAAGTAGAAAGGACTGACGGCGGTATCCATGTACGTTCGGATCTGGCTGAACGTACCGAGGCGGCTATCGGCAATAATGACCCCGAGCGCAACCAGAACCGCCAGGATCAGGCGAAACTGTAGCGACGGGCCACGGCTAAAAATTGGCTTCATAGGCTATGCGTATTCTCGCGTCAGAGAGAAAGGGTAGCAAATTGCTACCCTCTCACACCCGACTACTCTTCGCTAAACAAGTCGCCGCCGTGCATGTCGATCATTTCCAGCGCCTTGCCACCACCACGGGCGACGCAAGTCAGTGGATCTTCTGCAACTACGACAGGAATCCCTGTCTCTTCCATTAACAGGCGGTCGAGGTTACGCAGCAGCGCACCACCACCGGTCAGCACCATGCCGCGCTCGGAGATATCAGAGGCCAGCTCTGGCGGGCACTGTTCCAGTGCAACCATCACCGCGCTCACGATGCCGGTCAGCGGCTCCTGCAACGCTTCCAGGATTTCGTTGGAGTTCAGGGTGAATCCGCGTGGTACACCTTCAGCCAGATTACGACCGCGAACTTCGATCTCGCGAACTTCATCACCCGGATAAGCAGAACCGATTTCGTGCTTGATGCGCTCTGCGGTCGCTTCACCGATCAGAGAGCCGTAGTTACGGCGAACGTAATTGATGATGGCTTCGTCGAAACGGTCGCCGCCGATACGCACGGAGGAGGAATAAACCACACCGTTCAGGGAGATAACGGCCACTTCAGTGGTACCGCCACCAATATCCACCACCATAGAACCGGTTGCTTCAGAAACTGGCAGACCCGCACCAATTGCCGCAGCCATCGGCTCTTCAATCAGGAACACTTCACGCGCACCGGCACCCTGAGCGGATTCACGGATCGCACGGCGTTCAACCTGAGTTGCGCCAACCGGCACACACACCAGCACGCGCGGGCTTGGGCGCATGAAGCTGTTGCTGTGAACCTGCTTGATGAAGTGCTGAAGCATTTTTTCGGTCACGAAGAAATCAGCAATAACGCCGTCTTTCATTGGGCGGATCGCGGCGATGTTGCCCGGCGTACGGCCCAGCATCTGCTTCGCATCATGACCTACTGCGGCCACGCTTTTTGGCGAGCCGGCACGATCCTGACGAATGGCCACAACGGAAGGCTCATTCAATACGATGCCTTGTCCTTTTACATAAATAAGGGTATTCGCGGTACCCAGGTCAATGGACAGGTCATTGGAAAACATGCCACGAAATTTTTTCAACATACTAAGGGATAATCCTGAAAGCTGGGGCGGAAAACAAAATCCGCTTACTTTACCAACCACACGCAGCAGCGACAAGGCGCAAAAATCGTCTGCTACGGTGAAAATTAGTGCAGCACGTTTCCTTTGTTACAAATTCATCCCCTGAATCCCTCAGGGCTGAGTAAACAGCAGCGTCCCTCACTTTCACTTGTAACCCACTAAAGGTCGTTCACTGGCTTTTATGCTCGTCTTACTCAAAGCTACAGGCGCGATATTCTACGTGAAAACAAAGTAAACGGCAGGTCAAACAGAGTATCTTTGCAAATATTTTTTCACATTGGTGTCAAGCGGCTGAGAGGCGGCAAAAAAATCCCCCTGACCGCCCGTCACGCCGCGCTCTGTCAACATCTGCCATTCACTTCGTGAACGTACGCCTGCGGCAAATACTTGCGTTTGTGTTCCCTTGCACGCTTCCACCAGGCTTTGTACCAGCAGTTGGTTTTCCGTGCGTTTTTCAATATTCCTTACCAGACCCGGATGCAGCTTCAATAATTCGACATCCAGCTCTTTGATCCAGCTGGTGCTCACCAGGGTCAGACCCGCCTGGGTTACCGCCACGCGAGCCCCAAGTGCATTGATTAAACGCACCACCGGGCGCAACCGGCTGATGTGTTGACCTACATCTGCCTCTGCAAGTTCAAAAATAATGCGTTTGCGTTGCGATTTTTCGCATTGCATTAACGTGTCACGTAACCAGCGCTGGAAGCGCGGGCGGATCAGCGATTCGACGGTCACCTGTAAAGCCAGATTTTCTTCAGGCCAGTACGATAAAAACGGGATGAGACGAGTAATTTGCTGGCGGTCATACTCTTCGGACAATCCGAATTGCAGCACCATCGGTAAATACTCCGCGGAGATAACCTCTTCGGTCCCATCAAAGATACGGCACATCAGCTCACGATGATGGACATGACCACTCTTCATGACCGCCGGTTTTTGATAGATGCGCGGTCCACCGCGGCTCAGCATCTGTTCAATCAGGGTTCGCCAGCGCACGTTGCCGCGCCCTTTCTCCGGCAGCGTATCATCATAGACCGCCCAGCCGTTCGCCTCCTGTAAGACGGCGTTGCGCGTGGCCGCTTCCGCATGTTCCATCACCTGCTCCGTCGACTGACCGCCGCGCCAGGCACAGATGCCCATGTGCACCATGTCGTCTCTGTCGAGCATTTTGTTCTGGGGCAGCGCGTCGACGGCTTTCAGCAACTGGCTGGCGATACTTTCGGACTCCTTTAAGGTGCGATGCGGCAGCAAGACGGCAAAGTCACTGCGGTGGTAGCGCGCCAGTAGCGCTCCGGGGTAGCGCATAATAAAGGTGGACAGCAGGTTGATCAGCGTGAAGAGGTTCTCTTCCGCCACGCGCTGGCCCCAGGTATCCCGGAGAAGGTCGAAGTCGGGCAGACGAATCATCATTACCACGCCATGCGTACCCACCTTTTCGGGGTCATCAAGAAGCGTAGCCAGTTGATTATCAAAGAAGAGACGGTTATTGAGGCCCGTTTTGTTATCCTGCGCGGCGTAAGAGCGAATCAACGTGTCCATACGGCTACGCTGATCGCTGGCAAACTGAATTTCGGAGAGCAACACGTCCAGAGCGCTACTGGTGCGTGATGGCCATTCATAAACCGATCCCCGCACCTGCGGACCCCGCTCGCCGTTCAGTATCCGCACGGAGCGGGTTTCCAGCAGTTCCTGGCCGGAAAGTTGACGACGCTGCCAGCGAACGGCGAGAAAAATTAGCAGTACGATAAAGGCAACGGCGATGGTTAAGGGCGCGGTGGTCATGAGCGAGCGTAAATAGTTGCTCATCGGATCCTGGTACATCAGATGGATTGTCATACCCGGATGTTTAAGTGAGTGTACCGTTACGTCCCGATACTGATCTACCGTGCCGGCAGGACGATAGCTGCCCTGGCGGGCATGGCTGAAAACGGTCCGCTTCCCCTGTTTAATGTCGATCTGCACAATATCCACAGGCACCATTAACTCATCCAGCTCACGCGAAAGCGCCGGGAAGGAGGTCGTAATCAGGCGGGTGTCGATAACCGATGCAACCGATTCAACACGGTTAACCAGCTTATCCTGGATGGCATTATAAAAGCTCAGCGAGCAGCCGATTAGCGTGACAAATATGGTCAGCCCCGTCAGCAAGGTGATAAAAGCTGAGAACTTCGTCGTTAATCGCATCCTTGAGATTACTCCGTGGGTTGAAGAGAGGTGCAAGTGAGCGCTAACTTGCATTTTAAATGCGACATACTACCAAACCTGGTGTATCTGGCAATTTATTGCGTTAAATCGGCACTGCGTTTCACTGAGCGAGTATAGTCTTCAGAACATATTTTCCCATCATCAAACCTAGTGAGGACCTGTATGCAGGCTTTGATCTTAGAACAGCAGGACGGCAAAACCGTTGCCTCGGTGCAATCCATTGAGGAGAGCCGCCTGCCGGAGGGCGACGTGACCGTGGATATCGACTGGTCCAGCCTGAACTATAAGGATGCACTGGCCATTACGGGAAAAGGTAAAATCATCCGAAATTTCCCAATGGTGCCAGGAATCGACTTTGCAGGCCGCGTACATACCAGTGAAGATCCGCGTTTTCACGCCGGACAGCAGGTGCTGCTCACCGGCTGGGGTGTGGGTGAAAACCACTGGGGTGGACTGGCAGCGCAGGCGCGCGTAAAAGGTGACTGGCTGGTCCCGATGCCGAAAGGCCTGGACGGTCGTAAAGCGATGATCATCGGCACCGCTGGTTTCACCGCCATGCTCTGCGTGATGGCGCTGGAAGAGGCCGGGATCCGTCCTGACTCTGGCGAAATTGTCGTCACCGGCGCCAGCGGCGGCGTGGGCAGCACGGCCGTCACGCTGCTGCACAAGCTGGGGTATCAGGTCGCCGCCGTCTCTGGCCGCGAAAGTACGCATGACTATCTGCGTCAGCTGGGCGCAAACCGTATTCTGAGCCGCGACGAGTTCGCCGAGACCCGCCCGCTGGAAAAACAGGTCTGGGCTGGCGCAGTAGATACCGTTGGCGACAAAGTGCTGGCGAAAGTGCTGGCGCAAATGAATTACGGTGGCTGCGTGGCGGCCTGTGGTCTGGCGGGTGGTTTTGCCCTGCCGACGACGGTGATGCCATTTATTCTGCGTAACGTGCGTCTTCAGGGTGTCGATTCGGTCATGACCCCAGCCGAGCGGCGTACAGAGGCTTGGGAACGTCTGGCACGGGATCTGCCAGCCTCATTCTATGATCGGAGCGCCACTGAGATTATCCTGAGCCAGGCGCCAGAGTTCGCGAATAAAATCATGGACAACCAGTTCCACGGTCGTGCGCTGGTTAAGATCGCCTAATCTTCAAATTTTCGTGACATATTCGCGCTAACCCTTCTCCTCCGTCATGCTTAGAAAAACGCCTGACGGAGGATGCCATGAAAACCCGAAAACTGACGGAAGCCGACGTAACGTCTGAGTCTGTCTTTATGCTACAGCGCCGCCAGATCCTGAAAATGCTTGGCATCAGCGCCACTGCCCTGACCCTCACCCCTGCGGCCCATGCCGATCTGCTCGACTGGTTTAAGGGCAATGACCGTCCGAAAGCCCCTTCCGGCGCACCGCTTACCTTCACGAAACCGGCGCGGTGGCAGAATAAACTGACGCTGACGCCGGAAGATAAAGTCACCGGCTATAACAACTTCTATGAGTTTGGTCTTGATAAGGCCGATCCTGCCGCCAACGCCGGGAGCATGAAAACCGATCCCTGGACGCTGAAGATAGATGGCGAGGTGGCAAAACCGCTGACGCTGGATCATCATGACCTCACCACCCGCTTCCCTCTTGAAGAACGCATTTACCGGATGCGCTGTGTGGAAGCCTGGTCGATGGTGGTGCCGTGGGTGGGTTTCCCTTTGCACAAACTGCTGGCGCTGGTTGAGCCTACCAGCAACGCGAAGTATGTTTCCTTCCAGACGCGCTACGCCCCGGATGAGATGCCAGGCCAGAAGGATCGGTTTATCGGCGGCGGGCTGGAGTATCCCTATGTAGAAGGATTACGTCTCGACGAAGCCATGCATCCGCTTACGCTGCTCACCGTCGGGGTTTACGGCAAAGCCCTGCCGCCGCAAAACGGGGCGCCCATTCGTTTAACCGTACCGTGGAAATACGGTTTCAAGGGCATCAAATCGATCGTCAGCATTAAGCTCACTCGCGAACGTCCACCCACCACCTGGAACCTGGCGGCACCCGATGAGTATGGTTTTTTTGCCAACGTTAACCCACACGTTGACCATCCGCGCTGGTCGCAGGCGACGGAACGTTTTATCGGTTCCGGTGGCGCGCTGGATGTTAAACGTCAGCCAACGCTGCTGTTTAACGGCTATGCGGATGAGGTGGCGTCCCTCTACCGTGGGCTGAATTTACGGGAGAACTTCTAAGTGCGTTTAACGGCAAAGCAGATAACCTGGCTGAAGGTACTCCTGCATTTAGCCGGATTGCTCCCCTTTATCTGGCTCTTCTGGGCAGCCAGTCAGGGCCAGTTCAGTGCCGATCCGGCGAAAGATATTCAGCATTTTACGGGTCGGATGGCTCTGAAATTTTTGCTGGCGACCTTGCTCGTCTCACCGCTGGCGCGTTACGCTAAACAGCCCTTATTGATACGCACCCGTCGGCTTTTGGGGCTATGGTGTTTTGCCTGGGCGACGCTGCACCTCACCAGCTACGCCCTGCTGGAACTGGGCATTAACAACCTGGCACTCCTTGGCAGCGAACTGGTGACGCGTCCCTATCTGACGCTGGGTATCGTAAGCTGGCTGGTGTTACTGGCGCTGACGCTGACATCAACGCAGTACGCGCAGCGAAAACTGGGTCGACGCTGGCAACTGCTGCACAACTTCGTCTATCTTGTCGCGATCCTAGCCCCCATCCACTACCTGTGGTCGGTGAAGATTTTATCCCCTCAGCCGGTCATCTACGCCGTGCTGGCACTGGCCCTTTTAGCGTGGCGTTACAAGAAGTTCCGCCAGTGGTGGCGATAGTTCACGAAACTGTGCGTTTTCCCGCAGATTACTTATCAACCGCGAATCTTTTTCGGATAGCGGTTGATAATCTTCCCTGATAAGACCAGTATTTAGCTGCCAAATGCTACGAAATCGTTATAATGTGCGACTTCGGTTTTCCGGACAGGGGTTTTAGGCCTCTGAAAGGGTGACAATTGCGCGTTGAGGGTATATGTTGTTTTTTACCCGAAAATCGCAGGAGATAGCGGCACAATGGCTGACAAATTCCAAATTTTAGTATTGAACGGACCGAACCTGAACATGCTCGGCACCCGTGAGCCAGAGAAGTACGGAACGCTGACATTGAACGAAATTGTTAACCGTCTGGGTACGGAAGCAGCTTCGCTGAATGTGGATTTGGACCATTTTCAGTCAAACGCGGAGTACGCAATCATCGACCGTATTCATCAGGCTAAAGACACTGTGGACTATATCCTGATCAATCCGGCCGCGTTTACGCACACCAGTGTTGCTATACGCGACGCACTGCTCGCGGTGAGTATCCCGTTTATCGAGATCCACCTGAGTAACGTGCACGCCCGAGAGCCGTTCCGTCACCATTCCTACCTGTCAGATATCGCCGCTGGCGTGATTTGTGGGCTGGGTGCAGACGGCTATTCATACGCTTTACAGACAGCGGTAAAACGCTTGTCACAATCACACTAAACAAGAGTACGGAACCCACTCATGGATATTCGTAAGATTAAAAAACTGATCGAGCTGGTTGAAGAATCAGGCATCTCCGAACTGGAAATTTCTGAAGGCGAAGAGTCTGTACGCATCAGCCGTGCAGCCCCAGCCGCTAGCTTCCCGGTAATGCAGCAAGCTTACGCTGCGCCAGTGCAACAGCCTGCGCTCTCCGCAGCCGTTGCGCCAGCGGCAGCAGAAGCAGCACCTGCGGCTGCAACAGAAATCAGTGGTCACATCGTACGTTCCCCAATGGTTGGTACTTTCTACCGCACCCCGAGCCCGGACGCGAAAGCGTTCATCGAAGTGGGTCAGAAAGTCAACGTAGGCGATACCCTGTGCATCGTTGAAGCCATGAAAATGATGAACCAGATCGAAGCAGACAAGTCAGGTACTGTGAAAGCGATCCTGGTCGAAAGTGGTCAGCCGGTAGAATTTGACGAGCCGCTGGTCGTCATCGAGTAACGAGGCGAACATGCTGGATAAAATTGTTATCGCCAACCGTGGCGAGATTGCACTGCGTATTCTTCGTGCCTGTAAAGAACTGGGCATCAAGACCGTGGCCGTGCACTCAAGCGCGGATCGCGATTTAAAACACGTATTGCTGGCGGATGAGACGGTCTGTATCGGTCCGGCTCCGTCCGTAAAAAGCTATCTGAACATCCCGGCAATCATCAGCGCCGCCGAAATCACTGGCGCGGTCGCGATTCACCCGGGTTACGGTTTCCTCTCTGAGAACGCCAACTTTGCTGAGCAGGTAGAACGCTCTGGCTTTATCTTCATCGGCCCGAAAGCCGACACTATTCGCCTGATGGGTGACAAAGTGTCTGCGATCACCGCGATGAAAAAAGCCGGTGTTCCAACCGTACCAGGCTCTGACGGCCCGCTGACCGACGACATGGATGCTAACCGTGCCCATGCTAAACGCATTGGCTATCCGGTGATCATCAAGGCGTCCGGCGGCGGCGGCGGTCGCGGTATGCGCGTTGTACGCAGCGATGCTGAACTGGCGCAGTCCATCTCCATGACCAAAGCGGAAGCGAAAGCGGCTTTCAGCAATGACATGGTGTACATGGAAAAATACCTGGAAAACCCACGCCACATCGAAATTCAGGTGCTGGCTGACGGTCAGGGTAACGCGATCTATCTGGCAGAACGTGACTGCTCCATGCAGCGTCGTCACCAGAAAGTGGTCGAAGAAGCGCCAGCGCCGGGCATTACGCCGGAACTGCGTCGCTACATCGGTGAGCGTTGCGCCAAAGCGTGTGTCGATATCGGCTATCGCGGGGCGGGTACCTTTGAGTTCCTGTTCGAAAACGGCGAGTTCTACTTCATTGAGATGAACACCCGTATTCAGGTTGAACACCCGGTTACCGAAATGATCACCGGCGTTGACCTGATCAAAGAGCAGCTGCGTATCGCAGCCGGTCAGCCGCTGTCCATCAAACAGGAAGAAGTTGTGGTGAAAGGCCATGCGGTAGAGTGCCGTATCAACGCCGAAGACCCGAACACCTTCCTGCCAAGCCCGGGTAAAATCACGCGTTTCCACGCGCCGGGTGGCTTTGGTGTGCGCTGGGAGTCCCATATCTACGCCGGTTACACCGTACCGCCGTACTATGACTCAATGATTGGTAAGCTGATCTGCTACGGCGAAAACCGTGACGTGGCCATTGCCCGCATGAAGAACGCCCTTCAGGAGCTGATCATCGACGGGATCAAAACCAACGTTGATCTCCAGATGCGCATTATGAGCGACGAGCACTTCCAGAATGGTGGGACTAACATCCACTACCTGGAGAAAAAACTCGGTCTGAACGAGAAGTAAGAGACCAGTGTTGCTAAAAGGCCGGATTATCCGGCCTTTTTTATTTCTGGGGATCGCCAGGCCCCATCATGTACAATCCCCGCTTTCTTCATCCACAAGGGACAAAAAATGGACAAACGTTTTGTTCAGGCCCATAAAGAAGCGCGCTGGGCGCTGTGGCTGACCCTTCTCTATCTCGTCGCATGGTTAGTAACCGCTTACTTACCTGATTCGGCGATTGGCATTACCGGCCTCCCGCACTGGTTTGAAATGGCCTGCCTGCTGCTGCCGCTGGTGTTTATTGTGCTGTGCTGGGCGATGGTGAAATTTATCTATCGCGATATTTCCCTGGAGGACGATGATGCAGCTTGAAGTCATTCTGCCCCTTATCGCTTATCTGTTCCTGGTGTTTGGCCTGTCGATTTATGCGATGCGTAAACGTTCGACCGGCACCTTTCTGAACGAGTATTTCCTCGGGAGCCGCTCAATGGGCGGCGTCGTGCTGGCCATGACGCTGACCGCCACGTATATCAGCGCCAGCTCGTTTATTGGTGGCCCCGGCGCCGCTTATAAGTACGGGCTGGGCTGGGTACTGCTGGCTATGATCCAGTTGCCTGCCATCTGGCTCTCTCTGGGCATACTGGGTAAAAAGTTTGCCATTCTGGCCCGTCGCTACAATGCCGTAACGCTGAACGATATGCTGTTTGCCCGCTATCAGAGTCGTTTGCTGGTATGGCTGGCAAGCCTGAGTCTGCTGGTGGCGTTTATTGGCGCGATGACGGTGCAGTTTATCGGCGGCGCACGCCTGCTGGAAACGGCAGCCGGGATCCCCTACGAGACGGGTCTGATCATTTTCGGTGTGAGTATCGCGCTGTATACCGCGTTTGGCGGGTTCCGCGCCAGCGTGCTGAACGACACGTTGCAGGGGATGGTGATGCTTATCGGCACTATCGTCCTGCTGGTAGGTATCGTGCATGCCGCAGGGGGCCTGAGCCATGCGGTTGAAACCCTGGAGGCGATCGATCCGAAACTGGTCTCGCCGCAGGGAGCGGATGACATCCTTTCTCCCACCTTTATGACCTCGTTCTGGGTGCTGGTGTGCTTTGGGGTGATTGGCCTGCCGCATACCGCCGTGCGCTGCATCTCATATAAAGACAGCAAAGCGGTGCACCGCGGGATCATCATCGGGACAATTGTGGTGGCGATCCTGATGTTCGGTATGCACCTGGCGGGCGCGCTGGGACGCGCGGTGATCCCTGACCTTACCGTACCGGATCTGGTCATTCCGACCCTGATGGTAAAAGTGCTGCCGCCGTTTGCCGCCGGGATTTTCCTCGCCGCCCCCATGGCGGCCATTATGTCGACCATCAACGCTCAGTTGCTGCAAAGTTCCGCTACGATCATTAAAGATCTCTATCTGAATGTGCGCCCTGAACAGGTCGAAAATGAACGACGCCTGAAGCGCATGTCGGCGGTGATTACCCTGGTGCTGGGGGCGTTGCTGCTGCTGGCCGCGTGGCGTCCACCGGAGATGATCATCTGGTTGAACCTGCTCGCCTTTGGCGGGCTGGAAGCCGTATTCCTGTGGCCGCTGGTGCTGGGGCTGTACTGGGAACGCGCGAATGCCGAAGGTGCATTAAGCGGCATGATTGTCGGGGGCGTCCTGTATACCGTTCTCGCCACGTTTAAAATTCAGTATCTGGGCTTCCATCCGATCGTGCCTTCGTTACTGTTAAGTTTACTGGCGTTTGTGGTCGGAAACCGTTTTGGTCACCCGACGCCACAAGCTGCCCTGATTTCTACTGATAAATAAAGAGTTTTGCCATGCCGTGGATCCAATTAAAACTGAACACAACCGGCGCAAACGCCGAAGAACTGAGTGACGCGCTGATGGAGGCCGGTTCGGTCTCTATCACCTTCCAGGACACGCATGACACGCCGGTCTTTGAGCCGCTGCCAGGCGAAACGCGCCTGTGGGGTGATACGGACGTTATCGGCCTGTTCGATGCAGAAACCGACATGAAAGAGGTGGTGGCGATTCTGGAAAACCATCCGCTGCTGGGCACTGGTTTCGCGCATAAAATCGAACAGCTGGAAGACAAAGACTGGGAACGCGAGTGGATGGACAACTTCCATCCGATGCAGTTTGGTCAGCGTCTGTGGATTTGTCCAAGCTGGCGTGAGGTTCCCGATGAAAACGCGGTCAACGTGATGCTGGATCCGGGTCTGGCGTTTGGCACCGGTACTCACCCAACAACCTCTTTGTGCCTGCAATGGCTGGATGGCCTGGATCTGGAAGGCAAAACCGTGATCGACTTCGGCTGCGGATCCGGGATCCTCGCTATCGCAGCGCTGAAGCTGGGCGCGGCAAAAGCCATCGGGATCGATATCGATCCGCAGGCGATTCAGGCCAGCCGTGATAACGCCGAGCGTAATGGCGTTTCCGATCGCCTTGAGCTGTATCTGCCCGATGCACAGCCAGAGGCCATGAAAGCCGATGTGGTGGTCGCGAATATCCTGGCTGGCCCGTTGCGCGAGCTGGCACCGTTAATTAGCGTCCTGCCGGTTGAAGGCGGTCTGCTGGGCCTGTCCGGTATCCTTGCCAGCCAGGCAGACAGCGTCTGTGAAGCCTACGCCGATCTCTTTGCACTCGACCCGGTGGTCGAGAAAGAAGAGTGGTGTCGCATCACAGGCCTAAAAAAATAAGCGTCTGGCGTGGTCGTCTGACCACGCCTTTTCCCTTCGGTTTTTTCTCCCGTCCTCTTCCTTTCTTCGATAAAATAACCACACAAATCATAATGTTAATCATTGATTTGGATAATAAAATTCACAGGAAGAATACGATGAAACACATTTCAGGCAAGGCAGCGCTGCTGGCGCTGAGCATAATATCGGCTTCGGCTTACGCATCACACTGGAGCTATCAAGGGGAAGGCGCGCCGGAACACTGGGGCGAGCTGGACGAGGCCTACAAGACGTGTAAAAGCGGGATGTATCAGTCGCCGATTAACATTGATAACACAGTCAAAGCCCATATCTCTCCGCTGGAAACGCACTATATCGACGGCCCGGTCATTCTGACAAACAACGGCCATACTATCCAGGCGAGTGAAAATGCCGATACACGCGACAGCATCACGCTTGATAAACAGCGCTGGACGTTACAGCAGTTCCATTTCCATGCGCCATCCGAAAATACGGTGCACGGTAAAAAATACGCAATGGAAATGCATCTGGTTCATAAAAACGCTGACGGCGAACTGACGGTCGTTGCCGTTATGTTCGATCAGGGCGCGGCAAATACTGAACTGGATAAGCTCTGGGGCCTGATGCCAGGACAGGTTGACCAGAACGTCACGATTAAGCCAACCCTCGATATGAATAAATTACTGCCCGCGGATAAAACCTACTGGCGTTTTAGCGGCTCTCTGACCACGCCGCCATGTTCAGAAGGGGTGACGTGGCTGGTGCTCAAGCATCCGCTGACCGTCTCTGCCGAACAGCTGCAAAAATTTACTCACACCATGCACCACGAAAACAGCCGCCCGGTTCAGCCACTTCATGGCCGTCTGGTGGTTGAATAAGCCGATTTTTTACGCTGATATCCTGTGCTGAAATGCGACGCAGATCGCAAAGAAGCGCCATAATCTGCTGCTTATAGCAGCAGATTATCCCGGACAATTGATTCATTTATTCAGAAATGATGAGAAGTTACGGGAAATTGTAAGCGCCCACAAAATGTTCATTTATTCATAACACAATGATTTAAATAGCGAATAATCTTATCCGAAAAGCATGACTGGCGATTCCATGATCTACAACAGAGGATTGTTCAAAGTTTGGCCTTTCATCTCGTGCAAAAAATGCGTAATATACGCCGCCTTGCAGTCACAGTATGGTCATTTCTTAACTCATGCGCATCGGACACCACCAGCTCAGAAATCGCCTGATCGCAGCCCCAATGGCAGGTATTACCGACCGGCCGTTCAGGACGCTGTGCTATGAGATGGGAGCAGGACTGACCGTTTCCGAGATGATGTCGTCTAACCCGCAGGTTTGGGAAAGCGATAAGTCCCGCCTACGGATGGTGCACGTGGATGAGCCAGGTATCCGCACCGTGCAAATTGCCGGAAGCGTACCTGAAGAGATGGCAGATGCCGCGCGTATTAACGTGGAAAGTGGCGCCCAGATTATTGATATCAATATGGGTTGCCCGGCCAAAAAGGTGAATCGCAAGCTTGCAGGTTCAGCCCTTCTGCAATACCCCGACCAGGTGAAGTCAATCCTGACGGCGGTTGTCAGCGCAGTGGACGTTCCTGTTACGTTGAAGATTCGCACGGGTTGGTCGCCGGAACACCGTAACTGTGTAGAGATTGCCCAACTGGCCGAAGACTGTGGCATTCAGGCCCTGACCATTCATGGACGCACTCGCGCCTGTTTGTTCAACGGTGAAGCTGAATACGACAGCATTCGGGCAGTTAAGCAGAAAGTTTCCATTCCGATTATCGCGAATGGCGACATTACTGACCCGCTTAAAGCCAGAGCTGTGCTCGACTATACGGGAGCTGATGCTCTGATGATAGGACGTGCCGCTCAGGGAAGACCCTGGATCTTTCGGGAAATCCAGCATTATCTGGACACTGGGGAGCTGCTTGCCCCGCTGCCTCTGGCAGAGGTCAAGCGCTTGCTTTGTTCGCATGTTCGGGAACTGCATGACCACTACGGCCAGGCAAAAGGGTACCGAATTGCGCGTAAACACGTCTCCTGGTATCTCCAGGAGCACGCTCCAAATGACCAGTTTCGGCGCACATTCAACGCCATTGAGGATGCCAGCGAACAGCTGGAGGCGTTGGAGGCATACTTCGAAAATCTTGCGTAATGAAATAAAGAGCTGACAGAACTATGTTCGAACAACGCGTAAATTCTGACGTACTGACCGTTTCTACCGTTAACTCTCAGGATCAGGTGACTCAAAAGCCCCTGCGTGACTCGGTTAAACAGGCACTGAAGAACTATTTTGCTCAACTGAACGGTCAGGATGTTAATGACCTGTATGAGCTGGTACTGGCTGAAGTTGAACAGCCACTGTTGGACATGGTGATGCAATACACCCGTGGTAATCAAACCCGCGCTGCCCTGATGATGGGCATCAACCGTGGTACCCTGCGTAAGAAACTGAAAAAATATGGCATGAACTGATACTAGTCAGTTAAATGCTTGTTTAAAAAGGCGCTAACCGGCATGGGGAAGCGCCTTTTTTATCGTCCGGACAGGTGACCGTCAACGCTTTGTAAACCTTCTCTTTCCCCACTTTTCAACGCCCACATTTCGTGTATATTTCCACCACCTTACAGGCTCTCTTTTCGCGGAATGGACATGATTCGTAAATACTGGTGGCTGGTCGTTTTTGCTGTCTCTGTTTTCATTTTCGATGCGCTGCTGATGCAGTGGATTGAACTGATGAGCACCGAAACCGATAAATGTCGCAATATGAATTCCGTGAACCCGCTTAAACTGGTCAACTGCTCAGAGCTGGACTAACCTCTTCCATCCAGTGTAAAACCCTGCTATCACCCAATAAAAACAGGGATTTAAATCACTTTTCGTCATTTCCTGACGATGATAATGTCTGTGCCCTTTCCAACCGCTCTTGCCTAACGTCCCACAACGAGTGAACAGACCATGCTGGTTAGCCAATACAACCAAATCCTCGTAGTCATCTCCTTTGTTGTCGCCATTCTTGCCGCTTATACCGCATTGAATATGGCTGCGCGCGTTGCCGGAAGCCAGGGCGTCGCTGCACGCGTCTGGCTGGCAGGTGGTGGTGTTTCGATGGGGATTGGCGTGTGGGCGATGCATTTCATCGGTATGCTGGCGATGGATCTTTCCATGGGCATGAGTTACAACGCGGCCCTGACCGTGCTTTCGATGGTTATCGCCATCAGCTCGTCGATGTTTGCCCTGTGGCTCGTTAGCGGGGAGCAGTTACGTTTACGCCGGCTGCTGCCCGGCGCAGTCGTGATGGGAACGGGCATTGTTGCCATGCACTACACCGGTATGGCGGCCCTGGAGGTTACACCAGGTATTGTCTGGGATAAAACGTGGGTGGTCATCTCTGTGGTCATTGCCCTTGCCGCTTCACTGGCCGCGCTTTGGCTGACGTTCCGTTTACGCCAGGAAGCCGCACAAATGGCGTTGATGCGGCTGGGGGCGGCAATCACCATGGGTATCGCTATCGCTGGCATGCATTACGCCGGTATGGAAGCAGCACAATTTCCGGTGTCGACGATGGTCCACCACCATGGCATTAACGGCAGCTGGCTGGCGATACTGGTTAGCGTGGTCGCGCTTGCTATTCTGGGGATTACGCTGCTGGTGTCGATGTTCGATGCCCGCCTTCAGGCTCGTACCTCGCTGCTGGCCTCATCACTGGCAGAAGCGAACCGTGAACTCGCACAGCTGGCGTTGCATGATACGCTGACGCGATTGCCCAATCGTATTCTGCTTGAGGATCGCCTCGATCAGGCCATCAGCAAGGCCGATCGCGAAGGAAGCCCTTTTGCGCTGATGTTTATGGATCCCGATGGCTTTAAAACCGTCAACGATGCCTATGGTCATGATGTCGGGGACAAGCTTCTGGTTGCGGTGACTCAGCGTTTGCTGTTGCAGTTGAAAGGTCAGTACACGCTGGCGCGTATTGGTGGGGATGAATTTGTCCTGCTGGCCGAAACCGACACCCCGGATGATGCTGCCTCACTGGCAAATTCACTGGTGCGCGTCATTGATAGCCCGTTCCATCTCGATCCTTATGAACTGATGGTCACCCTGAGCATTGGCATAGCGCTCTACCCGCACGATGGCAAAACGGATCGTGAACTGATGTTTAACGCTGATGCCGCGATGTACCACACAAAACATATGGGCCGCAACGGTTATCACTTTTTCCAGCCGTCAATGAATACGCTGGCGCAGACGCATCTTCAGCTGATGAATGATCTGTGGCAGGCCATTGACCGAAATGAGTTACGTCTGCTTTATCAACCCAAATTCCACGCGCCTGCCGGACCGGTCCTCGGGTTCGAAGCGCTGTTACGCTGGCAGCACCCAAAACAGGGGTTACTGCCTCCCGATCTGTTTCTACCCCTGGCAGAGAAAACGGGGCTGATTATTCCAATTGGAAACTGGGTAATCGACGAGGCCTGCCGCCAGCTGCGTGAATGGCATCTTCAGGGCCACACGGACTGGTCAATGGCGGTGAATCTTTCAACATTGCAGTTCGAACAGCCTTCGCTGGTTAAAACGGTGCTTGATTGTCTGACGCGCCATAGCGTGCCGCCCGGCATGTTGATCCTGGAGGTGACCGAAACCACGGCGATGAGCAATCCAGACGAAAGCGTACGTGTCCTGACAGCGCTGACGGATGCGGGAGTGAAAGCCTCGATAGACGATTTTGGCACAGGTTACTCAAGCCTTCTCTATCTTAAGCGGCTTCCCGCCTGCGAGTTGAAAATCGATCGTGCTTTCGTGAAAGAGTTAAGTGGGGAGAGCGAGGATGCAACGATCGTCTCGGCGATTGTCGCCCTGGCGAAAACGCTGAATCTGAAGGTCGTGGCGGAAGGGGTCGAAACCGCAGCGCAGCAGGCGTTTCTGACAGAGCTGGGATGTAATACGCTACAGGGTTATCTGCTGGGCAAACCGATTACCGCGCAAGCTATTAAGGAACAGTGCCAGCACGGGGAGATATCGCCACCCCGGACGCAGTCATGAAGCTGTATCGTAAACCACTGGCGCTACACGGGTGATATGCAGTGTCGCCAGAATATTATCCACCAGCGCCGGTGCTTGTTTGTACAGACTGAAACTGTTGCTATCCATTAACCAGTTTTTAATGACTCCGCTAAAAAAGGCATGGAAAACAATCAGCGCCAGTTCAATATTAGTTTGGGAAGATATGACGTTACGAGCAATGCATTGTCTTAACGTCCTGCGAAGATAATCATCGTTTAAACCGATCCGCTTGCGTATTTCACATTCTGAAATCACATCGTCATGAAATTCACACTTATGATACAGAATTTGTAAAAGCGCATACTGCCTGGGCTCGCTCGCAATATATTGTAGCGCGACAATAAATTGTTCACGTAACATTAACAAAGGGTCATCTTTTTCGGAAAGTATTAACCTGTCACGAATCATCTCACGCAACGGCAATTGCTGTTCCCAGATTGCGTTAAATATTTCCGATTTACTCGAGAAATGCCAGTAAACCGCCCCACGAGTGAGTTGAGCAGCATCCGCAATGTCGGTAAGCGTGGTGTTAGCTACGCCACGCGTCGCGAACAGACCGATAGCGGCTTCAATCAGCTGCTGCCGGGTCTTTAGAGCCTCTTCTTTCTTTTTGCGCGCCATAACCTGCTACTCACTACTCATAAGGTTGATACGTTATCAAAGGATATTGACGTGTTCGGGTAAATCAAAGTATTTACCAAAATTCGTTTTAATTTTGCACAAAAAAAGTCAATTCATTTAATTTATAATCCGCATGAATAAATCAAACGAATTGAATTCACAAGATATATAAATAGCACTCACCCAAAAGCATTCCGTTGATTATCCTGACAGAAATAGAATGCCGAATGCACTGGGTCAGAATCCGATTTTTGCTTTTTAAAAGTGCCATCAGCACTTATAAATTAAAAAACATTAAATACCCTCATTACTATACGCAGCTACATTTCTATTTTTTGCCTCACACCCTTTCACCGATTCATGAAAAATATCGGTTCAAGGGTAGTTTAAGGAACAGTAATGACGAATCACTTCAGATGCTTACCCTTATACGGTTTCATTGTCTGTGCCGCGCTGCTCACCGGGTGCGATGGGCAAGAAAACCCACAGCAGCATGCGCAAGCTCCTCAGGTCAGTGTGCATATTGTTAAAAGTGCGCCACTGGCCGTAACGACGGAATTGCCAGGCAGAACAGATGCGTATCGTGTTGCGGAGGTTCGTCCCCAGGTAAGTGGTATCATTCTGCACCGTAATTTTACCGAAGGTAGCGACGTTAAAGCGGGTGAATCCCTTTATCAGATCGATCCGGCCACCTATCAGGCAGCCTACGACAATGCGAAAGGTGAACTGGTAAAAGCACAGGCGGCGGCAAATATCGCCCATCTGACGGTGAAACGTTACGTTCCGCTGGTGGGTACGCAATATGTGAGCAAGCAGGAGTACGATCAGGCGGTGGCAACTGCCCAGCAGGCGGATGCGAGCGTCGTTGCCGCGAAGGCTGGCGTTGAAAGCGCACGGATCAACCTGGCCTATACGAAAGTTACTTCCCCAATCAACGGGCGTATTGGTAAATCCAGCGTCACCGAAGGGGCATTAGTCACTAATGGTCAGTCAACTGCGCTGGCGACGGTTCAGCAGCTCGATCCCATTTATGTCGATGTGACGCAATCCAGCAGCGATTTTATGCGTCTGAAACAGCAGACAAGCCTGCAAAAAGGAGACACCAGCAGCGTCGAGTTGCTCATGGAAAATGGTCAGCCTTACCCGTTGAAAGGTACGCTCCAGTTCTCTGATGTCACGGTAGATGAAAGTACCGGCTCAATTACCCTTCGCGCCCTCTTCCCTAACCCACAGCATATGCTGTTACCGGGTATGTTTGTCCGTGCACGCATTGATGAAGGTACACAGCCTGATGCCATTCTTGTTCCCCAGCAGGGAGTAACCCGTACACCTCGCGGGGATGCAACCGTGCTTGTGGTAAATGAGAAAAACCAGGTGGAATCTCGCACTGTCGTTGCTCCGCAGGCGATTGGCGATCGCTGGTTGATCACGGAAGGCCTCAAAAACGGCGACCGCGTCATTATTAGCGGCCTGCAAAAAGTTCGCCCTGGCGTCACCGTCGTGGCTATTCCTGATACCGCCGCAACTCCAGCCAGTTAAGGAATAACGACATGGCTAATTTCTTTATTCAACGGCCTGTTTTCGCCTGGGTACTCGCCATCATTCTGATGATTGCGGGCGGGCTGGCCATTCTAAAACTGCCCGTCGCGCAATATCCGACCATTGCGCCCCCGGCGGTTGCGGTGACAGCAACCTACCCTGGCGCTGATGCCCAGACGGTACAGGACACCGTAACTCAGGTTATCGAACAGAACATGAACGGTATCGATAATCTGATGTATATGTCGTCTACCAGTGATTCCGCCGGTAACGTCACCATCACCCTGACGTTCGAGTCGGGTACGGATCCTGATATCGCGCAGGTGCAGGTTCAGAACAAACTCCAGCTTGCCATGCCGTTGCTGCCGCAAGAAGTGCAGCAGCAGGGGATCGGCGTGGAAAAATCCAGCAGCAGCTTCCTGCTGGTTGCTGGCTTTGTGTCGGACAATAAAAACCTCACTCAGGATGATATCTCCGACTACGTTGCTTCTAACGTAAAAGATGCAATCAGCCGTACTTCCGGCGTTGGTGATGTGCAGCTGTTCGGTGCGCAGTATGCAATGCGCATCTGGCTGGACAGCAACGCGATGAACAAATATCAGCTCACGCCGCTGGATGTTATTAATCAGCTGAAAACGCAGAACGACCAGATTGCTGCGGGTCAGTTGGGCGGAACGCCGTCCGTACCAGGGCAGCAACTGAACGCCTCAATTATTGCTCAAACGCGTCTGAAATCGCCGGAAGAATTTGGTCGTGTGACGCTGAAGGTGAATCAGGACGGTTCAATGGTCCGCCTGAAAGACGTGGCCCGCATTGAGCTGGGTGGCGAAAACTACAACATGGTCACCAAAATCAATGGCCAGGCAGCAACGGGGCTAGGGATCAAGCTGGCGACTGGCGCAAACGCGCTGGATACCGCTGCCGCCATCAAGAGTAAGCTGGCGCAATTACAGCCTTTCTTCCCTCAGGGACTGAAAGTTGTTTATCCATACGACACCACACCTTTCGTGAAGATCTCCATCCATGAAGTGGTGAAGACGCTGTTTGAAGCGATCGTTCTCGTGTTCCTGGTGATGTACCTGTTCCTGCAAAACCTGCGCGCGACCCTTATTCCGACTATCGCCGTGCCCGTGGTGTTACTGGGCACCTTTGCGGTACTGGCTGCGTTCGGCTTCTCCATTAACACCCTGACGATGTTCGGGATGGTATTAGCGATAGGTTTGCTCGTCGATGATGCCATCGTGGTGGTAGAGAACGTAGAACGCGTCATGGTGGAGGATAAGCTGCCGCCAAAAGAGGCGACGCAGAAGTCGATGGAGCAAATCCAGGGCGCTCTGGTGGGCATTGCCATGGTGCTTTCGGCGGTATTTATTCCGATGGCATTTTTTGGTGGGTCAACCGGGGCTATCTATCGCCAGTTCTCGCTGACCATTGTCTCCGCGATGGCCTTGTCCGTACTGGTGGCGTTGATATTAACGCCTGCACTTTGTGCAACGCTGCTCAAACCGGTTTCCAGCGAACACCATGAAAAGAAAGGTGGATTCTTCGGCTGGTTTAACGCGCTCTTTGATAAAAGCGTGGAGCACTACAGCAACAGCGTGAGCGGCATTTTACGTAAGACCGGGCGCTATCTGCTGGTTTACGTCATCATCGTCGGCGGCATGGCAGTATTGTTCCTGCGCCTGCCTACCTCCTTCCTGCCGGAAGAGGATCAGGGGGTGTTTATGACGATGGTTCAGCTGCCAGCAGGGGCGACGCAGATGCGTACCCAGCAGGTACTCGATCAGGTTCAGGACTATTATCTGACCAAAGAGAAAGCGAACGTTGAATCGGTCTTTACGGTAAACGGGTTTAGCTTTAGCGGACAGGGGCAGAACTCCGGTATCGCTTTCGTCAGCCTGAAGCCATGGGAAGAGCGCCCGGGTAAGGAAAACGGCGTTGGGGCAATTGTCAGCCGTGCGACGAAAGCGTTCAGCCAGATCAAAGATGGTCTTGTATTTCCGTTTAACCTGCCAGCCATTATTGAACTGGGTACCGCAACAGGCTTCGACTTTGAACTGATTGACCAGGCAAACCTGGGACATACGCAGCTAACGCAGGCGCGTAACCAACTGCTTGGTATGGTGAGGGAACACCCTGACTTACTGGTCCGCGTGCGTCCTAACGGCCTGGAAGATACGCCACAGTTCAAACTGGATGTCGACCAGGAGAAAGCACAGGCGTTAGGTGTGAGCGTGGCTGACGTCAATCAGACCATCTCAACAGCGCTGGGTGGCACCTATGTGAACGACTTTATCGATCACGGACGTGTGAAAAAAGTTTACGTCCAGGCTGATGCTCGCTTCCGTATGCTACCAGGAGACATTAACGACCTGTATGTGCGTAGCGCTAACGGCGAAATGGTGCCTTTCTCTGCCTTTAGCAGCTCTCATTGGGTGTACGGTTCACCACGTCTGGAACGTTACAATGGGATGCCATCAATGGAGATCCTCGGTGAGTCTGCGCCAGGCAAAAGTACCGGTGAGGCGATGGCGTTGATGGAAAGCCTTGCGTCAAAACTGCCGTCCGGCATCGGCTACGACTGGACGGGGATGTCTTATCAGGAACGACTTTCCGGGAATCAGGCTCCAGCGCTGTACGCCATTTCGCTAATAGTGGTGTTCCTGTGTCTGGCCGCCCTCTATGAAAGCTGGTCAATTCCCTTCTCGGTCATGCTGGTTGTGCCGCTGGGAGTGATCGGTGCGCTTCTGGCTGCATCAATGCGAGGGTTAAATAATGACGTTTTCTTCCAGGTTGGTCTGCTTACGACAATTGGTTTATCAGCCAAGAACGCCATACTGATCGTTGAGTTCGCCAAGGATCTCATGGATAAAGAAGGCAAAGGGATTATCGAAGCCACGCTTGAAGCCTCGCGTATGCGTCTGCGTCCTATCCTGATGACTTCCCTGGCATTTATCCTTGGGGTAATGCCTCTGGTCATCAGCAGCGGTGCAGGTAGTGGGGCACAAAATGCGGTCGGGACGGGCGTGATGGGCGGGATGCTGTCAGCCACTCTGTTGGCCATTTTCTTTGTTCCTGTTTTCTTTGTGGTTGTCCGGAGACGGTTTACAAAGCACAAAGATTAATGAAAATCATAAAGGCACCTCTGGTGCCTTTTTTATTTCCTGAAAACAATGTAATAAAATGCCTCCTCTCCACATTTCCTCCATTAATATTCAGCGCCCACGCTTTTTTCTCCATGATTTTTACAATCTACACAAATTGAGATTATTCCCCGTGCTTCATGGTATTAGTGCGGTGGTAAAATAATCATCAATTCGTTAATTGCCGCATCGGCTCTGTAGCGAATAAGCGATCATATTGAGGTAACATCATGAAAAGATTCCTTTCCGTTGCACTTCTCGCTGCGCTGCTTGCTGGTTGCGCGCACGACTCTCCATGTGTACCGGTATACGACGATCAGGGCCGACTGGTTCATACCAATACCTGTATGAAGGGCACTACTCAGGATAACTGGGAAACAGCAGGCGCGATAGCTGGTGGAGCCGCGGCAATCGCTGGCCTGACGCTTGGTATTGTCGCCCTGACTAAATAAGACTTTTAAAAGCGCGGCGATGGCCGCGCTTTTATTGTTGCCAAATCTACGGTACGTATATATCCCATCACCAATAGCATCAGATATTAATTAAATTCAATACGCTACCTTACTTCCCGCTATACGCCCTTATCTATACAGCCTTTGGCATAAACATTTAATTCATTTAACGCTGCGGCGAACCAGCATAATGCATTTCACAGCCTCAGCTTCAGCAGGGTAAAACGCTATAATACGTCCGTAAGGTAATAACGGTGCCAGTTAGAATATCGAATAAGGGAATGTATTTAGCTGGAGACATAACGCAAAAAGGCCATCCTTGCGGATGGCCTTTCTACTTATTTGATGTCTGGCAGTTCCCTACTCTCACATGGGGAGACCCCACACTACCATCGGCGCTACGGCGTTTCACTTCTGAGTTCGGCATGGGGTCAGGTGGGACCACCGCGCTAAAGCCGCCAGACAAATTCTTTTACTTCTTGCCGGACTTTAACCTAAGTATAAAGTGGTGCTGATACCCAGAGTCGAACTGGGGACCTCACCCTTACCAAGGGTGCGCTCTACCAACTGAGCCATATCAGCACGCTAAATTTGATGCCTGGCAGTTCCCTACTCTCACATGGGGAGACCCCACACTACCATCGGCGCTACGGCGTTTCACTTCTGAGTTCGGCATGGGGTCAGGTGGGACCACCGCGCTAAAGCCGCCAGGCAAATTCTGTTAATCTGTATCAGGCTGAAATGTGATTGTCTGTCTCTTCGCCAAAACATCTTCGGCGTTGTAAGGTTAAGCCTCACGGTTCATTAGTATCGGTTAGCTCAACGCATCGCTGCGCTTACACACCCGACCTATCAACGTCATCGTCTTTAACGTTCCTTCAGGAGACTTAAAGTCTCAGGGAGAACTCATCTCGGGGCAAGTTTCGTGCTTAGATGCTTTCAGCACTTATCTCTTCCGCATTTAGCTACCGGGCAGTGCCATTGGCATGACAACCCGAACACCAGTGATGCGTCCACTCCGGTCCTCTCGTACTAGGAGCAGCCCCCCTCAATTCTCCAGCGCCCACGGCAGATAGGGACCGAACTGTCTCACGACGTTCTAAACCCAGCTCGCGTACCACTTTAAATGGCGAACAGCCATACCCTTGGGACCTACTTCAGCCCCAGGATGTGATGAGCCGACATCGAGGTGCCAAACACCGCCGTCGATATGAACTCTTGGGCGGTATCAGCCTGTTATCCCCGGAGTACCTTTTATCCGTTGAGCGATGGCCCTTCCATTCAGAACCACCGGATCACTATGACCTGCTTTCGCACCTGCTCGCGCCGTCACGCTCGCAGTCAAGCTGGCTTATGCCATTGCACTAACCTCCTGATGTCCGACCAGGATTAGCCAACCTTCGTGCTCCTCCGTTACTCTTTGGGAGGAGACCGCCCCAGTCAAACTACCCACCAGACACTGTCCGCAACCCGGATTACGGGTCTACGTTAGAACACCAGCCATTAAAGGGTGGTATTTCAAGGGCGGCTCCACGCAGACTGGCGTCCACGCTTCAAAGCCTCCCACCTATCCTACACATCAAGGACCAGTGTTCAGTGTCAAGCTATAGTAAAGGTTCACGGGGTCTTTCCGTCTTGCCGCGGGTACACTGCATCTTCACAGCGAGTTCAATTTCACTGAGTCTCGGGTGGAGACAGCCTGGCCATCATTACGCCATTCGTGCAGGTCGGAACTTACCCGACAAGGAATTTCGCTACCTTAGGACCGTTATAGTTACGGCCGCCGTTTACCGGGGCTTCGATCAAGAGCTTCGCGTTGCCGCTAACCCCATCAATTAACCTTCCGGCACCGGGCAGGCGTCACACCGTATACGTCCACTTTCGTGTTTGCACAGTGCTGTGTTTTTAATAAACAGTTGCAGCCAGCTGGTATCTTCGACTGATTTCAGCTCCGCCCGCAGGGGCTTCACCTACATATCAGCGTGCCTTCTCCCGAAGTTACGGCACCATTTTGCCTAGTTCCTTCACCCGAGTTCTCTCAAGCGCCTTGGTATTCTCTACCTGACCACCTGTGTCGGTTTGGGGTACGATTTCGTGTTACCTGATGCTTAGAGGCTTTTCCTGGAAGCAGGGCATTTATCACTTCAGCACCGTAGTGCCTCGTCATCACACCTCAGCGTTAACAAGGTACCGGATTTACCTGGAACCTCCGCCTACATGCTTAAACCGGGACAACCGTCGCCCGGCTGACATAGCCTTCTCCGTCCCCCCTTCGCAGTAACACCAAGTACAGGAATATTAACCTGTTTCCCATCGACTACGCCTTTCGGCCTCGCCTTAGGGGTCGACTCACCCTGCCCCGATTAACGTTGGACAGGAACCCTTGGTCTTCCGGCGAGCGGGCTTTTCACCCGCTTTATCGTTACTTATGTCAGCATTCGCACTTCTGATACCTCCAGCAACCCTCACAGGCCACCTTCAACGGCTTACAGAACGCTCCCCTACCCAACAACGCATAAGCGTCGCTGCCGCAGCTTCGGTGCATGGTTTAGCCCCGTTACATCTTCCGCGCAGGCCGACTCGACCAGTGAGCTATTACGCTTTCTTTAAATGATGGCTGCTTCTAAGCCAACATCCTGGCTGTCTGTGCCTTCCCACATCGTTTCCCACTTAACCATGACTTTGGGACCTTAGCTGGCGGTCTGGGTTGTTTCCCTCTTCACGACGGACGTTAGCACCCGCCGTGTGTCTCCCGTGATAACATTCTTCGGTATTCGTAGTTTGCATCGGGTTGGTAAGCCGGGATGGCCCCCTAGCCGAAACAGTGCTCTACCCCCGAAGATGAGTTCACGAGGCGCTACCTAAATAGCTTTCGGGGAGAACCAGCTATCTCCCGGTTTGATTGGCCTTTCACCCCCAGCCACAGGTCATCCGCTAATTTTTCAACATTAGTCGGTTCGGTCCTCCAGTTAGTGTTACCCAACCTTCAACCTGCCCATGGCTAGATCACCGGGTTTCGGGTCTATACCCTGCAACTTAACGCCCAGTTAAGACTCGGTTTCCCTTCGGCTCCCCTATACGGTTAACCTTGCTACAGAATATAAGTCGCTGACCCATTATACAAAAGGTACGCAGTCACCCCATAAAGAGGCTCCCACTGCTTGTACGTACACGGTTTCAGGTTCTTTTTCACTCCCCTCGCCGGGGTTCTTTTCGCCTTTCCCTCACGGTACTGGTTCACTATCGGTCAGTCAGGAGTATTTAGCCTTGGAGGATGGTCCCCCCATATTCAGACAGGATACCACGTGTCCCGCCCTACTCTTCGAGTTCACAGCATGTGCATTTTCGTGTACGGGACTATCACCCTGTACCGTCGGACTTTCCAGACCGTTCCACTAACACACAAGCTGATTCAGACTCCGGGCTGCTCCCCGTTCGCTCGCCGCTACTGGGGGAATCTCGGTTGATTTCTTTTCCTCGGGGTACTTAGATGTTTCAGTTCCCCCGGTTCGCCTCGTTAACCTATGTATTCAGTTAACGATAGTGTGTCGAAACACACTGGGTTTCCCCATTCGGACATCGCCGGGTCAAAGGTTCATATCACCTCGCCGGCGCTTTTCGCAGATTAGCACGTCCTTCATCGCCTCTGACTGCCAGGGCATCCACCGTGTACGCTTAGTCGCTTAACCTCACAACCCGAAGATGTTTCACTTCTGATTGCGAAAATTTGAGAGACTCGAACACACCATTAAAGATGTGTCGTTTCAATTTTCAGCTTGATCCAGATTTTTAAAGAGCAAATATCTCAAACATGACTCGCAAGTCAGTTTTGAGATATGACGGCAGGTGACTTTCACTCACGAACCAGCAAGTGGCGTCCCCTAGGGGATTCGAACCCCTGTTACCGCCGTGAAAGGGCGGTGTCCTGGGCCTCTAGACGAAGGGGACGTATAAGTCTCAATCGCAAGACGCCTTGCTATTTACTTTTCATCAGACAATCTGTGTGAGCACTACAAAGGCAGGTTCTTTAAGGTAAGGAGGTGATCCAACCGCAGGTTCCCCTACGGTTACCTTGTTACGACTTCACCCCAGTCATGAATCACAAAGTGGTAAGCGCCCTCCCGAAGGTTAAGCTACCTACTTCTTTTGCAACCCACTCCCATGGTGTGACGGGCGGTGTGTACAAGGCCCGGGAACGTATTCACCGTGGCATTCTGATCCACGATTACTAGCGATTCCGACTTCATGGAGTCGAGTTGCAGACTCCAATCCGGACTACGACGCACTTTATGAGGTCCGCTTGCTCTCGCGAGGTCGCTTCTCTTTGTATGCGCCATTGTAGCACGTGTGTAGCCCTACTCGTAAGGGCCATGATGACTTGACGTCATCCCCACCTTCCTCCAGTTTATCACTGGCAGTCTCCTTTGAGTTCCCGGCCTAACCGCTGGCAACAAAGGATAAGGGTTGCGCTCGTTGCGGGACTTAACCCAACATTTCACAACACGAGCTGACGACAGCCATGCAGCACCTGTCTCAGAGTTCCCGAAGGCACCAATCCATCTCTGGAAAGTTCTCTGGATGTCAAGAGTAGGTAAGGTTCTTCGCGTTGCATCGAATTAAACCACATGCTCCACCGCTTGTGCGGGCCCCCGTCAATTCATTTGAGTTTTAACCTTGCGGCCGTACTCCCCAGGCGGTCGACTTAACGCGTTAGCTCCGGAAGCCACGCCTCAAGGGCACAACCTCCAAGTCGACATCGTTTACGGCGTGGACTACCAGGGTATCTAATCCTGTTTGCTCCCCACGCTTTCGCACCTGAGCGTCAGTCTTTGTCCAGGGGGCCGCCTTCGCCACCGGTATTCCTCCAGATCTCTACGCATTTCACCGCTACACCTGGAATTCTACCCCCCTCTACAAGACTCTAGCCTGCCAGTTTCGAATGCAGTTCCCAGGTTGAGCCCGGGGATTTCACATCCGACTTGACAGACCGCCTGCGTGCGCTTTACGCCCAGTAATTCCGATTAACGCTTGCACCCTCCGTATTACCGCGGCTGCTGGCACGGAGTTAGCCGGTGCTTCTTCTGCGGGTAACGTCAATTGCTGAGGTTATTAACCTCAACACCTTCCTCCCCGCTGAAAGTACTTTACAACCCGAAGGCCTTCTTCATACACGCGGCATGGCTGCATCAGGCTTGCGCCCATTGTGCAATATTCCCCACTGCTGCCTCCCGTAGGAGTCTGGACCGTGTCTCAGTTCCAGTGTGGCTGGTCATCCTCTCAGACCAGCTAGGGATCGTCGCCTAGGTGAGCCGTTACCCCACCTACTAGCTAATCCCATCTGGGCACATCCGATGGCAAGAGGCCCGAAGGTCCCCCTCTTTGGTCTTGCGACGTTATGCGGTATTAGCTACCGTTTCCAGTAGTTATCCCCCTCCATCAGGCAGTTTCCCAGACATTACTCACCCGTCCGCCACTCGTCAGCGAAGCAGCAAGCTGCTTCCTGTTACCGTTCGACTTGCATGTGTTAGGCCTGCCGCCAGCGTTCAATCTGAGCCATGATCAAACTCTTCAATTTAAGTTTGATGCTCGTGAATTAAACTTCGTAATGAATTACGTATGTTCACTCAGAGACTTGGTATTCATTTTTCGTCTTGCGACGTTAAGAATCCATGTCACTTTGAGTGCCCACACAGATTGTCTGATAAATTGTTAAAGAGCAGTTGCGACGCGCTTCAGCGCTCTGTCGCGAGGTGGCGTATATTACGCTTTCCTCTTTCAGAGTCAACCCTGATTTTCAGGATTTTTTCTCTTCAACCGACCGGGCTGTCTGTGAAGTGATTCACATCCGCCGTGTCGATGGAGGCGCATTATAGGGATCCCAGTTTTTAGCACAAGTATTTTTTAGATCTTTTTTTCCAACTGATGATTTTCCGTGCTTTTCGCTGAAAACCCACCCGATCCGCGCAAAAATTGACGCATTTTGCCTTGCCTCGCTCCAGGAATACGATCAAAGTCTTCTTTATAGCGCTCATCTGTATCGAGGTAGATATGTTTGCAGTATTACGTCCTTATAAAGATCTGTTCCCCCAAAAAGGCGATCGCGTGATGATCGATGCCAGCAGCGTAGTCATTGGCGATGTCCGAATGGCCGATGATGTCAGCATCTGGCCACTCGTCGCGATTAGGGGCGATGTGAACTACGTTGCAATCGGTGCTCGCACCAATATTCAGGACGGCAGCGTGCTGCATGTGACTCATAAGTCATCTTATAACCCTGAGGGCAATCCGCTCATCATTGGGGAAGATGTTACTGTCGGTCATAAAGTGATGCTCCACGGCTGCACGATCGGTAACAGGGTTCTCGTTGGGATGGGATCGATTTTGCTGGATGGCGTCATAGTAGAAGATGACGTAATGATTGGCGCAGGAAGCCTCGTTCCGCAAAACAAACGCCTGGAAAGTGGCTATCTCTATTTAGGCAGCCCGGTTAAACAGATCCGCCCCTTAAAAGAGGCGGAGATCGAAGGATTGAAATACTCAGCGAACAACTACGTTAAATGGAAGAATGATTATCTGGATCAGGATAACCAGACCCAGCCCTGATCGTCTTCCTGCTGATCGCGGATCAAATCGCTGGCTTCCTCTTCCAGATCCCAGCGATTTTCGCAAAAGACCGCTAACGGATCTGAACCACCAAAGCGCTGGAGCAGCGTTTCCCGTTTAATCGCACAGGTTAACTGCATTCCATGCACCAGCACCGGGAAACAAACCGCTTGCTTGTTCTCATCCCAGATTTCTCTGTCGGGAAAATGAATCGCCTGATTCACGCCGTCAGTTCCTGTTTCAGTTTTTCGATCACCGGTTCTACAGAGGGTAACACGCCATGCCAGAGTAACACCGCATGAGCCGCCTGTCCCACCAGCATGCCCAGACCATCAGCCAGATGTTTTGCCCCCTGTTGTTCGCACCAGGTCAGGAATGGCGTCTTCCCTTTTTGGTAAAACATGTCATAGGCGAAGATATGGGAATGAATCAGGGAGGCGGGAATCGCCGGGATTTCTCCATTAATTCCGCTGGAGGTGGCATTAATCACAAGGTCAAACTCGTGACCCGCGAGATCGTCAAGTGCTACCGCAGTTACGCTACCTGTATGTGCGAACAACGCCGCCAGCTCTTCTGCTCTGGAGAAAGTACGGTTGGTGATTGTCACCGCACAATCCAGCGAAAGAAGAGGAAGCAATACGCCGCGCGACGCGCCACCCGCACCGATCAGCAGGATCCGAAAGCCTGGTTTAATAAACGACAGTCGCTCCAGATCGCTGAGTAAACCAATACCATCGGTGTTATCGCCCAGAAGGCGACCATCTTCAAGCCGCTTAAGTGTATTGACGGCACCAGCGAGCGACGCACGCTCGGTCAGTTCATCCGCATACCCAAAAGCCTCTTCTTTAAAAGGCACCGTGACGTTCGCACCTTTACCACCCGCATCAAAAAAGCTATTCAGCGTCGGTATAAATGCATCAACAGGCGCAAGAACCCGACCATACGGGTGATCTATCTGCAATTGCTCTGCAAATAGCTGATGGATCAAAGGCGACTTGCTGTGCGCGATCGGGTTACCAAAAACAGCATAGGTTTCCATAACATTATCCCTGGCGAAAACGTTCGCCGGTCAAAGCATCGCGAATTTCTGACGGGTTAAGACGCCCCCCGGTTTCACCCACGGCTACCGGAAAATCATTTCCGAACTGCGCCAGAACTTCTTCGGTTGTCCGACAAGGGGGAAGCCCGGTCAGGTTGGCGCTGGTTGAAACCAGGGGTTTACCAAATGCCTGGCATAACTCCACCACCAGCGGATGGTCGGTGACACGTACCGCGAGTGAATCGAAACGCCCGGTTAACCAGCGCGGCGTTGTCGGTTGTGCCGGGAAAACAAACGTCACGGGACCTGGCCACGCAGAGAAAATGGTTTCCCGCTGTGCAGGTGTCAGCATGGAATCATCAATATAAGGCTTAAGCTGCTCGTAGCTCGCAGCAATCAAAATCAATCCCTTTTCGACAGGTCGCTGTTTTAGCGCCAACAGACGGTTAACGGCGACTTCGCTGTCAGGATCGCACCCGACCCCGAAAACAGCTTCTGTTGGATAGGCGATGACTTCTTCTTTTTTCAGGGTTTCCACCGCCTGCGCGATGGAGCCTGATGGCAGGTTATTATTCACTGATTTAATCCGCCGAAACCGGCTTTCCACATTGTTTACTGGCGCAAAAGCGTTTCAAGCCTTGCGCGGTTTTCTTTTCTATAAGTAACGGATAATCGCAATGAGGGCAGACGCCCGCTACTGGCTTGAAATTGATAACGAACTGGCATTCAGGATAGCGATCGCACGAATGGAAGGTCTTGCCATAACGAGAGCGGCGCTGCACCAGTTGACCACGCTGACACTGAGGGCAGGCAATTGCCGTTTCATCTGGCTTGTCAATTTGTTCCGTATGCTCACATTCCGGATAGCGGCTGCATCCGATAAACATCCCGAAACGTCCCTGACGCAGTGCCAGTTCACCGCCACAGAAGGGACAAAGCTGTCCCTCCAGAATTTTGACGATATGTCCGTCCGCCTGGCTTTTCAGGGGACGGACATAATCACATTCCGGATAGTGTGAACAACCGAGAAACGGACCGTGTTTCCCGGACCGAATGACAAGTTCAGCCCCACACTGTGGGCAGGGCTCGTTTTTATGCACCGTAAAGAGTGCTGATTTGGCCATAACAACTCTTGTTGCTGCACATAGAATTAATGCAGCATACCTTCATTCACTTCAAAGAGTAATTCTTCCATTTGCTGATAGGCATTTTCACAGCCCGGAATGTTGAACAGAACCATCAGGATCACCCATTTCAGATCCTCCAGTTCAAACTCAGCAGTATCCAGCGCCATGACGCGCTCTATCACCATCTCTCTCGTTTCGAGGTTTAGCACCTGAATCTGCTCGAGGAATAAAATGAATCCCCGGCAGCTGGCATCCAGCCTTTCACACTCTTCAGCTGTATAGATGCGCACTGACAATGGGTCAGAAGCAAGCTGCATCGGTTCGGCGAGGCCGTCCTGATAATCAGCCAACTTATCCAGCCACATCAACGCATTATAGATATCTTCCCGCTCAAAACCTGCGTCGGTCAGATCCCGTGTTAATTTGTCCTGATCCACCTGCATTTCTGCTTCGTTGTGGATGTAAGTCTCAAACAAATACATCAGTACGTCGAACATGGCATGCCCTCCTTAATCGGACATAGCCGCCGGGTACAGCTGCGATCCACCCTGCTAACTCCAGTTCGAGTAGCTGTGCTACCGTTACTGGCACAGGTTGGCCGGCACGTTCAGCGACAACGTCAACAGGTGTTACCTCATCTCCTACGTTAGCCAGGAGCTTGGGAAATGGCAATGCTACTGCCTCCTGATCCGATGAAATATGTCGCTTTTGGCGATCATCCTGCAACCAATGCAATCCATACTGCAAATTTTCCAGGATATCCTCTTTACAGGTCACCAGCGTCGCCCCCTGTTTTATCAGCCAGTGAGGACCTTCGCAGCCAGGGTTCCCCAACGGGCCGGGCAGCGCAAAAACTTCACGCCCCTGCTCCAGCGCGCACCTTGCGGTAACCAGCGATCCACTCCGAATGGCAGCTTCAACCACCAGCACGCCCTGGCTTAATCCGCTGATGATCCGGTTACGCCGTGGAAAGTTACCCGGTCTGGGCGGTGATGAGAGTGAAAACTCAGACACTATCGCTCCCTCTGAAGCGATAAGTTGCTCAGCCAGAATGTGATGACGACGCGGGTAGATACTAAAAAGACCATTGCCAAGCACAGCAACGCTTCGCCCTTTTGCTGACAGCGCCGCATGATGAGCCACGCCATCGATGCCGCAAGCCAGGCCACTGGTGATCGTGAAGCCACATTGGGACAACTGTTCACTCAGCATTTTCCCCCAACGCTCGCCGTACCACGAGGGCGCACGGCTGCCCACAACCGCAAGCTGCATGCTATTAAGTACGTCAACGCGGCCTCGCACAAATAGCGCCCCGGGAAAATCAGGAATAGTACGCAATAATGGCGGAAAGCGAGGATCATCAGCCGTGATTAGATGGTTGTCCGTGTGTTCCAGCCATTCCAGACTTCGTTCAAGCTCACTCTCCCGGAATGAGAAAAACTTTACGGCATGTTTGGCCGAAAGACCTGCCTCTTTGACAGCTTCAGCATCAACGGTCGCCTGGCGAAGCAACCGCTGAGCGGTGTCCAGCATCGCATCACCGTATAACGATCCGATGTTTATAAGCCGTAACCATATCTCTGTGGGCGTCATCCTTTTCCCTGCCATAAGCAGCCTCAGCAATCTTTGCGATTGGTCACTGATGCTGTCAATCGACCGGGGATTTGTCTAGAATAGAAGTAATATTCTTATCAACTCCTGAACACGACTCTGGAAATTTATGGCAGTTTTGCAAGTGTTACATATTCCTGACGAGCGCCTTCGCATCGTCGCGGAACCGGTTAAAGAAGTGAATGCAGAAATTCAGCGTATCGTCGATGATATGTTCGATACCATGTACGCTGAAGAAGGCATTGGCCTTGCCGCGACTCAGGTAGACATTCACAAACGTATTATTGTTATCGACGTTTCTGAAAATCGCGATGAGCGTCTGGTACTGATCAACCCTGAGCTGCTGGAAAAAAGTGGCGAAACGGGTATTGAGGAAGGCTGTCTGTCTATCCCTGAACAGCGCGCTTTGGTGCCACGTGCCGAAAAAGTTAAAATCCGTGCACTGGATCGTGACGGCAATCCGTTTGAGCTGGAAGCCGACGATCTGCTGGCAATCTGCATTCAACATGAGATGGATCACCTGGTCGGTAAACTGTTTATCGATTACCTCTCACCGCTGAAGCAACAGCGTATTCGTCAGAAAGTTGAGAAACTGGATCGTTTGCGTTCTCGCGCTTAACGCCCCCGGATACAAGGAATAACGTGTCTACATCACTACGTATAATCTTCGCGGGTACCCCTGATTTTGCAGCGCGTCATCTTGACGCGCTGTTATCGTCTGGTCATCAAATTGTTGGCGTATTTACTCAGCCGGACCGTCCGGCTGGCCGCGGTAAAAAACTGATGCCAGGCCCGGTTAAAGTGCTGGCAGAAACGCATGGTTTACCGGTATTCCAGCCTGCGTCTTTGCGACCTCAGGAAAACCAGCAGTTAGTGGCAGACCTGAACGCCGACGTGATGGTAGTTGTGGCTTACGGCCTCATTCTGCCGAAAGCGGTACTCGATATGCCCCGCCTGGGCTGCATTAATGTCCATGGTTCCTTGCTCCCACGCTGGCGTGGTGCTGCCCCTATTCAGCGCGCTCTGTGGGCAGGCGATGCTGAAACTGGCGTGACAATCATGAAGATGGACGTAGGTTTAGACACGGGCGACATGCTGTATAAACTGTCGTGCCCCATTACCTCAGAAGATACCAGCGCCACGCTGTATGACAAGCTGGCGGATCTCGGCCCGCAGGGGCTGATCGAAACGTTGCAACAGCTTGCTGACAATACAGCGAAACCCGAAGTTCAGGATGAGGCGCACGTGACCTATGCTGAAAAATTGAGTAAAGAAGAAGCCCGGATCGACTGGTCTCTGTCCGCAGCTCAACTCGAACGCTGCATCCGCGCCTTTAACCCATGGCCAATGAGCTGGTTGATGATTGACGAGCAGCCAGTGAAAGTCTGGAAAGCTTCAGTTATTAACGGCAATACATCGGCAGAGCCCAGTACGATTATCGACGCCAGCAAAAACGGTATCCAGGTTGCGACCGGAGAAGGGATTTTGAATCTTGAATCGCTGCAACCGGCCGGTAAAAAGGCGATGAGCGCGCAGGATCTATTAAATTCCCGTCGTGAATGGTTCATCCCTGGCAATCGCCTTGCCTGAACAAATTTACTCTTAAGGCCCGGTGTTTCCGGGCATTTTTATTTTTACGGTTATGAAAAGACAAAATCTACGCACTATGGCGGCTCAGGCCGTTGAGCAGGTTATCGAGCAGGGCCAGTCATTGAGTAATGTCCTGCCTCCACTGCAACAAAAGGTTTCCGATAAAGACAAAGCCCTGCTTCAGGAGCTGTGCTTTGGCGTGCTGCGCACCCTCTCTCAGCTTGAGTGGTTAATCAACAAGCTGATGTCACGCCCGATGAGCGGCAAGCAGCGTACCGTACATTATTTGATCATGGTCGGTTTCTACCAGCTTCTTCATACCCGCATTCCACCTCATGCTGCACTGGCTGAAACAGTGGAAGGTGCCGTAGCGATTAAACGTCCTCAGCTGAAAGGGTTGATCAACGGCGTACTTCGTCAGTTCCAGCGTCAGCAGGACGAACTGCTGGCAGAATTTGCGCAAAGCGAAGCGCGCTTCCTGCACCCTGAATGGCTGCTGAATCGCCTTAAAAAAGCCTACCCACAGCAATGGAAAGACATTGCTGACGCCAATAACCAGCGTCCACCGATGTGGGTACGCGTCAATCGTAATCATCATACACGCGACGCATGGCTGGCCCTGCTGGAAGAGGCAGGAATGGGCGGCTTCACACATGCTGCTTATCCTGATGCGGTTCGTTTAGCCTCCGCGGCACCAGTACATGCTCTACCCGGCTTTGAAGAAGGCTGGGTAACGGTACAGGATGCATCCGCTCAGGGCTGCATGACCTGGCTTGAACCGAAGGACGGGGAGCAGATCCTCGATCTCTGTGCCGCGCCAGGGGGTAAAACAACGCACATTCTGGAAGTGGCACCGCGGGCCAACGTGATGGCCGTGGATGTTGATGAGCAGCGCCTTTCACGCGTCTATGACAACCTTAAGCGTCTGGGTATGAAAGCACAGGTTAAGCAAGGCGATGGCCGCACACCCGCAGACTGGTGTGGTGATACCCGGTTCGATCGTATTTTGCTGGACGCCCCCTGCTCTGCAACCGGCGTGATTCGCCGTCATCCCGATATAAAATGGCTGCGTCGCGATCGTGATATCAAGGAGCTTGCCCAGTTGCAATCCGAAATTCTGGATGCCATCTGGCCACATCTCAAACCCGGCGGAACCCTGGTGTATGCAACCTGCTCTGTTCTCCCGGAAGAGAACAGTCAGCAAATTGCGGCTTTCCTGAAACGCACCCCGGACGCTACGCTGCACGATACGGGGACGCCTGAGCACCCGGGTCTGCAAAATCTGCCGGGCGCTGAAGAGGGTGATGGCTTCTTTTACGCTAAGCTAATCAAAAAGTGATGTAGAGAACAGGTCACGAAAGATGAAAATTATCATTCTGGGTGCAGGGCAAGTTGGCGGAACGCTGGCGGAAAATCTCGTGGGCGAAAACAACGATATCACCATTGTGGATACCAATGGCGATCGCCTGCGCGTTTTGCAGGACAAGTTTGATCTTCGTGTTGTGCAGGGGCACGGCTCTCATCCCCGAGTGCTTCGGGAGGCGGGCGCGGACGATGCCGATATGCTGGTTGCAGTAACCAGTTCTGATGAAACCAACATGGTTGCATGTCAGGTGGCCTACTCGCTATTCAACACCCCGAACCGCATCGCCCGCATTCGCTCCCCAGACTATGTCCGGGATGCGGAGAAGCTGTTTAATTCCGAAGCGGTACCCATCGACCATCTTATTGCGCCAGAACAGCTGGTTATCGACAGTATTTATCGTCTGATTGAGTATCCGGGCGCGTTGCAGGTTGTGAACTTTGCTGAAGGAAAAGTAAGCCTGGCGGTCGTGAAGGCCTATTACGGCGGCCCGCTGATTGGTAATGCCCTGTCGACAATGCGCGAGCATATGCCACATATTGATACGCGTGTTGCGGCGATTTTCCGTCACGACAGGCCTATCCGTCCGCAAGGTTCCACCATTGTCGAAGCCGGAGATGAAGTCTTCTTTATTGCGGCTTCCCAGCATATCCGTGCGGTGATGAGTGAGCTACAGCGTCTCGAAAAACCGTATAAACGTATTATGCTGGTCGGCGGTGGTAATATTGGTGCAGGCCTGGCGAGACGACTGGAAAAAGACTACAGCGTGAAGCTGATCGAACGAGATCAGCAGCGCGCGTCGGAGCTGGCTGAAAAACTACAGAACACCATTGTGTTCTATGGGGATGCTTCGGATCAGGAATTACTGGCCGAAGAGCATATCGATCAGGTCGATCTTTTTATTGCCGTCACCAACGACGACGAAGCGAATATTATGTCCGCTATGCTCGCTAAGCGTATGGGGGCGAAAAAAGTGATGGTGCTTATCCAGCGTAAGGCTTATGTCGACCTGGTACAGGGAAGCGTAATTGATATTGCTATTTCACCCCAGCAAGCCACCATCTCTGCCCTGCTAAGCCACGTGCGTAAAGCGGATATTGTCGGCGTGTCATCTCTTCGTCGTGGAGTTGCTGAAGCCATTGAAGCCGTCGCTCACGGGGATGAAACGACGTCGCGCGTTGTGGGTCGCGCGATCGATGAAATTAAACTTCCACCTGGCACCATTATCGGCGCCGTAGTGCGAGGTAATGATGTTATGATCGCCAATGATAATTTACGTATCGAGCAGGGTGACCACGTTATTATGTTCCTGACCGATAAAAAATTTATTACCGACGTCGAGCGTTTATTCCAGCCAAGCCCGTTCTTCCTGTAATGATTTGGGTGCTCAGACGAGAGCACCCAAATATTAACCTTCTAATTTTCATGCCTTTTATTTTTCATAACGATTATTTATCCCCAATGGCAATTAGCTAATCATTTGTTAAACTTATAGGCGTCAGCTGGCACAAGGAGAACATAATGAGTTTTATTAAAGAATTTCGCGAATTTGCGATGCGCGGGAATGTAGTGGATTTGGCTGTGGGTGTCATTATTGGTGCGGCGTTCGGTAAGATCGTTTCATCATTAGTTGCCGACATTATTATGCCGCCGTTAGGACTGTTGATCGGAGGCATTGATTTCAAACAATTCGCCTTCACCCTTCGGGAAGCTCAGGGTGATATCCCTGCGGTTGTAATGCACTATGGCGTATTCATTCAGAACGTATTTGATTTCGTGATTGTGGCATTTGCCATTTTCATGGCGATCAAACTCATCAACAGACTTAACCGTAAAAAAGAAGAACCGGCTGCTGCCCCGCCAGCACCAACTAAAGAAGAAGTCTTACTGACTGAAATTCGCGATCTGTTAAAAGAGCAGAATAATCGCGTTTAATCAGGCGACAGAAACAGAAAGGCCAGTGGTAAAAAAGCGATTAGCTTGCTTGCCACTGGCCTCCCAGTTACCCCGTTGTGCATGTTTACCTTTACGCAAATAACTTCCTTTTCCTTTTTTGTTCTTCTCAATGCGTTGTCTGAAAAGTGGATCGTGAAGCAATGCCACAATGGCGTTATCCTTAATTTGTCCTTTAGTATGCTGATAGCGGCTCATCATTTCTCCTGAGCATAGTTAATGTCGGCGGGAGTCTAGTCCCTGGCTGATAAAAAATCAACAGCCCTGAGTTTCACTACTGGCGCCCTGTTCAAGTGCTTCCAGTATTGAGCAATAAACGCTGCTATGAGCGGTACCACAGCACGCGTCATTTAACCTTTGCAGAGATCGCTGCATGGTCTGAAGCTCATGAATTCGCGCTTCAACTTCATCCAGCCGGGCCTGAACGATGCTTTTAGATTCCTGACACGTATGGTGTTCAGGATCGATACGGATCGACAGCAGTTCACGGATCGACTCCAGCGTGAAGCCGAGCTGCCGGGCATAGCGGATAAAACGGAGCCGTTGCAGGTCGTTATCCGTATAAAGGCGAAATCCGCCTTCCGTTCTGACCTCATGATCGATCATCTGCTGCTTTTCGTAGTAGCGGATAGTATCCGGCGTTACGTTAGCAAGTTTCGCAAGTTCACCTATGCGGTACATGGCTACTCCTCGTTTATTTTTTGCATTAACCTTTCACTATACTCACCATGCAAAAAGTCAGTTTTCATTCCCGTCTGGCGAAGTTTTAGTTCGATGAGTGCTAACCGACGACTGATTTCAGAGAACCGCGGGTCGTCCTTATGAATACCTTTAAGCAGATCGGCAAGCTCTACGGCTTCATTACGTTGCTGAAGTTCAGGGGGTAAACATCCTGCGTTTTTCAATAATCGATAACCGGCCCGTAATTCAGGTGGAACATGTGAATCATCATCCAGCACCAGCGGCTCACCGCTACCGGGAAGATTATCGAACTCACCTTTGTTTAGGGCATCACAAATATGGCGTTCAGCCCACTGATCGAGCAACCACATAATGAACTCCAGGGGTGAGCAGAAAAGATACAGCCATTGTAGATAAGTGGAGATTCTGCGGATATAAAAAAACCCGCCGAGGCGGGTTTTTTTACGTTACTACAGATTACTCTGCAGCAGCTTCTGCTTTCTCTGAACGATCAACCAGCTCGATGTAAGCCATCGGCGCGTTGTCGCCTGCACGGAAGCCACACTTCAGAATGCGAGTGTAACCACCGGCACGGCTCGCGAAACGCGGGCCCAGTTCGTTAAACAGTTTTGCCACGATCTCGTTATCACGAGTACGGGCGAATGCCAGACGACGATTAGCAACGCTGTCAGTCTTGGCAAGAGTAATCAGCGGCTCAACTACGCGACGCAGCTCTTTCGCTTTAGGCAGGGTCGTCTTGATGATTTCATGACGAACCAGTGAACCTGCCATGTTGCGGAACATAGCCTGGCGATGGCTGCTGTTGCGGTTCAGTTGACGACCACTCTTACGATGGCGCATGACCTTATCCTTCTCAGTAAAACCTTAACCTGTGATCCGGTTACTCGTCAGCAATGCTTGCCGGTGGCCAGTTTTCCAGGCGCATGCCCAGAGACAGACCACGTGAAGCCAGCACGTCTTTAATCTCGGTAAGAGATTTTTTACCCAGGTTCGGCGTTTTCAGCAACTCAACCTCGGTACGCTGTACCAGATCACCGATATAGTGGATAGCTTCTGCCTTGAGGCAGTTAGCAGAGCGGACAGTCAATTCCAGATCGTCAACAGGGCGCAGCAGGATCGGATCGAATTCTGGTTTCTCTTCTTTCACTTCCGGCTGACGTACATCACGTAAGTCAACGAAAGCTTCCAGTTGTTCTGCCAGGATGGTTGCCGCACGACGAATCGCCTCTTCAGGATCGATTGTGCCATTGGTTTCCATTTCGATGACCAGCTTGTCCAGGTCGGTACGCTGTTCTACACGCGCTGCTTCAACATTGTAGGCAATACGCTCTACAGGGCTGTAACATGCGTCGACCAGCAGACGGCCGATTGGGCGCTCATCTTCTTCCGAATGAATTCGGGCAGAAGCCGGCACATAACCACGACCGCGCTGAACTTTGATACGCATGCTAATAGCTGCGTTCTCATCGGTCAGGTGGCAGATCACGTGCTGCGGCTTGACGATTTCAACATCACCGTCGTGGGTGATGTCGGCTGCAGTCACAGGGCCAATGCCAGATTTATTCAGAGTAAGAATAACTTCATCTTTACCCTGAACTCTCACCGCCAGCCCTTTCAGGTTGAGCAGGATTTCAAGGATATCTTCCTGAACGCCTTCTTTGGTGCTGTACTCATGAAGTACACCATCAATCTCAACCTCGGTCACCGCGCAACCCGGCATCGATGAGAGCAGAATACGGCGCAGTGCGTTACCCAGAGTATGGCCAAAGCCACGCTCTAAAGGCTCAAGGGTCACCTTGGCGTGCGTCGAACTCACTTGCTCGATATCTACCAGGCGCGGTTTTAGAAACTCTGTCACAGAACCCTGCATTGTGTCCTCTCTTTGGTACTAAGCTTTACTTGGAGTAAAGCTCGACGATCAGGTGTTCGTTAATGTCCGCAGACAGATCAGAACGTTCTGGCTGACGCTTGAACGTACCTTCCATCTTGCCAGCATCAACTTCCAGCCAGGTTGGCTTTTCACGCTGCTCAGCCAGCTCCAGAGCGGCTTTCACGCGAGATTGCTTTTTCGCTTTCTCACGAATGCTAACAACGTCATTCGCTTTAACCTGATAAGAAGCGATGTTAACAACACGACCGTTTACCATGATTGCTTTATGGCTAACCAGCTGGCGTGATTCAGCACGAGTCGCGCCGAAGCCCATACGGTATACAACGTTGTCCAGACGACCTTCCAGCAGAGCCAGCAGGTTTTCACCTGTGTTGCCTTTCAGACGTGCTGCTTCTTTATAGTAGTTACGGAACTGACGCTCCAGCACACCGTAGATACGGCGAACTTTTTGCTTTTCACGCAACTGCACACCATAGTCAGACAGACGCGGTTTACGCGCACCGTGCTGGCCAGGAGCTTGTTCAATTTTACACTTGGTATCGATCGCGCGAACGCCAGACTTAAGGAATAAGTCGGTGCCCTCACGACGGCTCAGCTTGAGCTTAGGACCCAAATATCTTGCCATTTTCTATCTCCAACTAACCTAAAAAACGAGCGTTATACGCGACGTTTTTTCGGCGGACGACAACCGTTATGAGGGATCGGAGTCACATCAGTAATATTCGTGATGCGGAAACCAGCGGCGTTCAGAGCGCGAACAGTAGATTCACGACCCGGACCCGGACCTTTAACCATAACTTCCAGATTCTTGATGCCGTATTCTTTTACGGCTTCAGCGCAACGCTCTGCTGCAACCTGAGCTGCGAACGGAGTGGATTTGCGAGAACCACGGAAACCGGAACCACCGGCTGTTGCCCAACCCAATGCGTTACCCTGACGATCAGTAATAGTAACGATGGTGTTGTTGAAAGAAGCATGGATATGAGCCACGCCGTCAGAGACTTGTTTTCTTACACGTTTACGTGCACGAACTGGTGCCTTTGCCATTATTCAATCACCCCGATTATTTCTTGATCGGTTTGCGCGGACCCTTACGGGTACGTGCGTTGGTCTTAGTACGCTGACCGCGCACTGGCAGACCACGACGATGACGCAAACCGCGATAGCAACCAAGATCCATCAGGCGCTTGATGCTCATGCTGATTTCACGGCGCAGATCACCTTCAACGACAAATTTGGCAACTTCGTCACGCAGCGTGTCGATTTGTTCTTCAGACAGCTCACTGATCTTAACATCTTCAGCGATACCCGCTGCAGCCAGAATGGCTTTAGAACGGGTCTTGCCGACGCCGTAGATCGAAGTTAATGCGATCACAGCATGTTTCTGATCAGGAATGTTAATGCCTGCTATACGGGCCACTATGCACTCCTACTATTTAATATGTACGCACCATGCTGAAAAGCCCGTTTTCAGGATACTCAAATGGAAACGTACAGACATACAAAAGATTGGCTGGCTAATCTAGCCAGCTCAACCCAACTTTGCAAGAAAAATATGCGAAATAATCAGCCTTGGCGCTGTTTATGCTTCGGCTCGGCACTGCAAATCACACGGATGACACCATCACGCTTAACGATTTTGCAGTTACGGCATAATTTCTTGACGGAAGCACGAACTTTCATTTTTACTCTCCGTAACTTCTCAGGCGACCAGTTAGCGGCCGTAGCCTTTCAGGTTCGCCTTCTTCAATGCAGACTCATACTGACTGGACATCATCAGAGTTTGCACTTGAGCCATAAAGTCCATAATCACGACAACAACGATAAGCAGTGAGGTCCCACCGAAGTAGAACGGTACTTTCATTGCATCACGCATGAACTCCGGGATCAGGCAGATAAAAGTAATATAAAGCGCACCAACCAAAGTCAGGCGAGTCATTACTTTATCGATATACTTCGCCGTTTGCTCTCCCGGACGAATTCCTGGTACAAATGCACCGGACTTCTTCAGGTTATCTGCTGTTTCACGCGGGTTGAAGACCAACGCCGTGTAGAAGAAACAGAAGAAGATGATCGCAGACGCATAGAGTAACACATAAAGTGGTTGCCCAGGCTGCAAATACAGCGAAATTGTTGTCAGCCAGTTCCAACCAGTACCGCCCCCGAACCATGACGCGATGGTTGCCGGGAACAGAATAATACTGGAAGCGAAGATAGCCGGGATAACCCCCGCCATATTCACTTTCAGCGGTAAATGTGTGCTCTGTGCAGCATAGACACGACGACCTTGCTGACGTTTAGCGTAGTTCACCACAATGCGGCGTTGACCACGTTCAACGAAGACAACAAAGAACGTCACTGCAAATACTAATACTGCAACCAACAGCAACAGGAGGAAGTGCAGGTCGCCTTGACGCGCTTGCTCGATAGTATGGGCGATGGCCGGCGGGAGTCCCGCAACGATACCGGCGAAGATAATGATTGAGATACCGTTACCGATACCTCGTTCAGTAATCTGTTCGCCGAGCCACATCAGGAACATAGTCCCTGTGACCAGACTAACAACAGCGGTGAAATAGAATGCAAAGCCTGGGTTTAATACCAGGCCCTGCATACCAGGCATATTCGGAAGACCGGTAGCAATACCGATCGACTGGAATATTGCCAGCACCAGAGTGCCGTAACGGGTGTACTGGCTAATCTTACGACGTCCAGACTCCCCTTCTTTCTTCAACTCTGCCAGGGCCGGATGAACGACCGTCAGCAGCTGGATAATAATCGATGCCGAAATGTACGGCATAATACCCAGTGCGAAAATAGAAGCACGGCTGAGAGCACCACCAGAGAACATGTTAAACATTTCAATGATGGTGCCTCGCTGTTGCTCAAGCAGTTTGGCAAGTACAGCGGCATCAATACCAGGGATCGGAATAAAAGAGCCAATACGGAACACAATCAGCGCGCCGATTACAAACAGCAGTCTGCGTTTCAGCTCGCCAAATCCACCTTTGGCACTTTGAAAATCTAATCCCGGTTGCTTAGCCATCTGCTACTTATTCCTCAATTTTACCGCCAGCAGCTTCGATAGCAGCACGAGCACCTTTAGTAACACGCAGGCCACGAACAGTTACCGGAGTAGAAACTTCACCAGCCAGGATCACTTTCGCGAACTCGATCTGGATACCGATAATGTTAGCCGCTTTCAGCGTGTTCAGGTCTACAACGCCGCCTTCAACTTTCGCCAGGTCAGACAGACGGATTTCCGCTGTGATCGCTGCTTTGCGAGAGGTGAAGCCGAACTTCGGCAGACGACGGTACAGTGGCATCTGGCCACCCTCGAAACCGCGACGTACGCCACCGCCAGAACGAGAGTTCTGACCTTTGTGACCACGACCACCGGTTTTGCCGAGGCCAGAACCGATACCACGACCCAGGCGTTTACCCGCCTTTTTAGAGCCTTCGGCCGGAGACAGAGTATTTAAACGCATCTCTTACTCCTCAACTTTAACCATGAAGTAAACCGCGTTGACCATACCACGAACAGCAGGAGTATCCTCGCGCTCAACGGTATGACCAATACGACGCAGACCCAGGCCAAGCAGCGTTGCCTTGTGTTTCGGCAGACGACCGATTGCACTGCGGGTTTGAGTGATTTTAATAGTCTTTGCCATGGTCAATTACCCCAGAATTTCTTCAACGGATTTACCACGCTTGGCAGCGACCATTTCTGGAGAATTCATATTTTCCAGGCCATCAATAGTTGCACGAACCACGTTGATCGGGTTGGTGGAACCATATGCTTTAGCCAGAACGTTATGAACTCCAGCAACTTCCAGAACGGCGCGCATTGCACCACCGGCGATGATACCGGTACCTTCGGAAGCTGGCTGCATGAATACACGAGAACCCGTGTGAACACCTTTAACTGGGTGTTGCAGGGTACCGTTGTTCAGCGCGACGTTAATCATATTGCGACGGGCTTTTTCCATCGCTTTCTGGATCGCTGCTGGAACTTCACGCGCTTTACCGTAACCAAAACCAACGCGACCGTTACCATCACCCACTACAGTCAGAGCTGTGAAGGAGAAAATACGACCACCTTTAACGGTTTTAGATACGCGGTTTACCGCGATCAGCTTTTCCTGCAGTTCGCCAGCCTGTTTTTCGATGTGAGCCATCTTACACCTCTACCTTAGAACTGAAGGCCAGCTTCACGGGCAGCATCTGCCAGTGCCTGGACACGACCATGATATTGGAACCCGGAACGGTCAAAGGAAACATTGCTGATGCCTTTTTCCAGAGCGCGTTCTGCGACAGCTTTACCTACAGCTGCTGCGGCGTCTTTGTTACCGGTATACTTCAATTGTTCTGAGATAGCTTTTTCTACAGTAGAAGCAGCTACCAGAACTTCAGAACCGTTCGGTGCAATTACCTGTGCGTAAATATGACGCGGGGTACGATGTACCACCAGGCGAGTTGCACCCAGCTCTTTGAGCTTGCGGCGTGCGCGGGTCGCACGACGGATACGAGCAGATTTCTTATCCATAGTGTTACCTTACTTCTTCTTAGCCTCTTTGGTACGCACGACTTCGTCGGCGTAACGAACACCCTTGCCTTTATAAGGCTCAGGACGACGGTAGGCGCGCAGATCTGCTGCAACCTGACCGATCAGCTGTTTATCAGCGCCTTTCAGCACGATTTCAGTTTGAGTCGGACATTCTGCAGTGATACCGGCCGGCAGCGGATGCTCAACAGGGTGTGAGAAGCCCAGAGACAGGCCTACTGCATTCCCTTTGATAGCTGCACGATAACCTACACCAACCAGCTGAAGCTTTTTAGTGAAGCCTTCGGTAACACCAACAACCATTGAGTTCAGCAGGGCACGCGCGGTACCAGCCTGAGCCCATCCATCCACGAAACCATCACGTGGACCGAAGGTCAGAGCGTTATCTGCATGTTTAACTTCAACAGCTTTGTTGAGGGTACGAGTCAGCTCGCCGTTTTTACCTTTGATCGTAATAACCTGACCGTCGATTTTTACATCAACGCCGGCAGGAATAACGACCGGTGCTTTAGCAACACGAGACATTCTTTCCTCCGATTAGGCTACGTAGCAGATAATTTCGCCACCAAGACCAGCCTGGCGCGCTGCACGATCAGTCATAACACCTTTAGAGGTAGAAACAACTGCGATACCAAGACCAGCCATTACTTTTGGCAGCTCATCTTTTTTCTTATAGATGCGCAGACCTGGGCGGCTGACACGCTGAATGCTTTCTACAACAGCTTTACCCTGGAAATACTTGAGAGTAAGTTCCAGCTCCGGCTTGGTGTCGCCTTCAACTTTAAAATCTTCGATAAAACCTTCTTCCTTCAGCACGTTGGCAATTGCCACTTTCAGCTTGGCGGAAGGCATGGTGACCGCAACTTTGTTCGCGGCCTGACCGTTACGGATACGGGTCAGCATATCCGCGATCGGATCTTGCATGCTCATCTGTCTTTACTCCCGTGATTCAATTGGTAATTACCAGCTAGCCTTTTTCAAGCCTGGTACTTCACCGCGCATGGCGGCTTCACGCAGTTTGATACGGCTCAACCCAAACTTGCCCACATAACCATGTGGACGACCTGTTTGACGACAGCGGTTACGCTGACGAGACGGGCTGGAATCACGCGGCAGAGACTGCAGCTTGAGAACCGCATTCCAACGATCTTCGTCGGAAGCGTTCACATCAGAAATGATCGCTTTCAGTTCAGCGCGTTTAGCGAAGAATTTATCAGCTAAAGCTACGCGCTTTACTTCGCGTGCTTTCATTGATTGCTTAGCCATTCAGTAACCCTACCTTACTTGCGGAACGGGAAGTCAAAGGCAGCCAGCAGAGCACGGCCTTCTTCGTCAGATTTCGCAGTAGTGGTAATGGTAATATCCAAACCACGCACGCGGTCGACTTTATCGTAGTCGATTTCTGGGAAGATGATCTGCTCACGGACACCCATGCTGTAGTTACCACGACCGTCGAAAGACTTAGCGGACAAGCCACGGAAGTCACGGATACGTGGAACAGCAATAGTGATCAGGCGCTCAAGGAACTCCCACATGCGTTCGCCACGCAGAGTTACTTTACAGCCGATCGGATAGCCCTGACGGATTTTGAAGCCTGCAACAGATTTGCGTGCTTTGGTGATCAGCGGTTTTTGACCGGAGATTGCTGTCAGGTCAGCTGCTGCGTTATCCAGCAGTTTCTTGTCAGCGATCGCTTCACCAACACCCATGTTCAGGGTGATCTTCTCGACCCGAGGGACTTGCATGACAGAATTGTAGTTAAACTCAGTCATGAGTTTGTTAACTACTTCGTCTTTGTAGTAATCATGCAGTTTCGCCATCGTACTACTCCAAATTACTTGATAGTTTCGCTGTTAGACTTGAAGAAACGGACTTTTTTACCGTCTTCGAATCTAAAGCCTACACGGTCAGCCTTACCGGTAGCCGCATTGAAGATTGCAACGTTAGAAACCTGAATAGCAGCTTCTTTTTCAACGATGCCGCCTGGTTGGTTCAGGGCCGGAACCGGCTTCTGATGTTTCTTAACCAGGTTGATACCTTCAACGACGAGTTTGCCGGAAGACAGAACATTTTTTACTTTACCGCGTTTACCTTTATCTTTACCGGTTAACACGATAACTTCGTCATCACGACGGATTTTCGCTGCCATGATTCGCTCCTTAGAGTACTTCTGGTGCCAGAGAGATAATTTTCATGAACTTCTCAGTACGAAGTTCACGAGTTACCGGCCCAAAGATACGCGTGCCGATAGGCTGCTCGCTGTTATTGTTTAAAATAACGCATGCATTACCATCGAAGCGAATGACAGAACCGTCAGGGCGACGAACACCCTTCTTGGTGCGCACCACTACCGCCTTCAGCACATCACCTTTTTTGACCTTACCACGTGGAATTGCTTCCTTGATGGTGATCTTGATGATGTCGCCTACGCCTGCGTAGCGACGGTGCGAGCCACCCAGAACCTTGATACACATTACGCGACGTGCACCGGAGTTGTCGGCGACGTTCAGCATAGTCTGTTCTTGGATCATTTTAGTGCTCCGCTAATGTCAACTACTACCTGAGACTCTAAAATCAGAGCCGTTAAAAAGCCCCATATCGAGGGCGCGGCATTATAACACCGCTTCTGCAATATGGGTAGAAAAAATAAACGGCTCATCGCTGAGCCGTTTATTCGTATTGAGAATGCGTACTCTATTACAGAACCGCTTTCTCTACAACGCGAACCAGCGTCCAGGACTTAGTCTTGGACAGTGGACGGCATTCACGGATTTCAACCTTGTCGCCGATACCACATTCGTTGTTCTCGTCATGTACGTGCAGTTTGGTCGTACGCTTGATGAATTTACCGTAGATCGGGTGTTTCACAAAACGTTCGATAGCTACAACAATGGATTTCTCCATTTTATCGCTAACAACACGACCTTGCAGAGTACGGATTTTATCGGTCATTACGCACCCGCCTTCTGAGTCAGTAAAGTCTTAACGCGCGCAACATTGCGACGCACTTGCTTCAGCAGGTGAGTCTGTTGCAGCTGGCCACTTGCAGCCTGCATACGCAGGTTGAACTGCTCACGCAGCAGGTTCAGCAGCTCAGCGTTCAGCTCTTCAACGCTTTTTTCACGCAGCTCTTTTGCTTTCATTACATCACCGTCTTAGTTACAAAGGTGGTTTTGATAGGCAGTTTCGCTGCTGCCAGGCCGAAGGCTTCACGGGCCAGCTCTTCCGGAACACCGTCCATTTCATAAAGGACTTTGCCCGGTTGGATCAAGGCAACCCAGTACTCCACGTTACCTTTACCTTTACCCATACGAACTTCCAGTGGCTTCTCGGTGATCGGTTTGTCCGGGAATACACGGATCCAGATCTTACCTTGACGCTTAACTGCACGGGTCATTGCACGACGTGCTGCTTCGATCTGACGTGCAGTCAGACGACCACGGCCAACAGCTTTCAGACCGAAAGTGCCGAAGCTAACATCCGTACCCTGCGCCAGACCACGGTTGCGGCCTTTGTGCACTTTACGGAATTTTGTACGCTTTGGTTGTAACATCAGCGACGCTCCTTATTTACGGCCTTTACGCTGCTGCTTTTTAGGTTGAGCAGCCGGTTTTTCCGGTTGTTCAACAGCAGCCATACCACCCAGGATCTCACCTTTGAAGATCCATACCTTAACGCCGATTACACCGTAAGTGGTGTGCGCTTCAGAGGTGTTGTAGTCGATGTCAGCACGCAGAGTGTGCAGCGGTACGCGACCTTCGCGGTACCATTCGGTACGTGCGATTTCCGCGCCGCCCAGACGGCCGCTAACTTCAACTTTGATACCTTTAGCGCCCAGACGCATTGCGTTCTGTACAGCACGCTTCATAGCACGACGGAACATAACACGACGTTCCAGCTGAGAAGTGATGCTGTCAGCAACCAATTTAGCGTCCAGTTCAGGCTTACGAACTTCAGCGATATTGATCTGTGCAGGAACGCCAGCGATATCCGCTACGACCTTGCGCAGTTTTTCTACGTCTTCGCCTTTCTTACCGATAACGATGCCAGGACGAGCAGTGTGAATAGTCACACGGATGCTCTTAGCTGGACGCTCGATAACGATACGAGATACAGACGCTTTAGCCAGTTCCTTAGTCAGGTACTGACGTACTTTAAAATCGCTGTCCAGGTTGTCAGCGAATTCTTTGGTGTTCGCAAACCAGGTAGAGTTCCATGGTTTTACAATACCCAGGCGAATACCATTAGGATGTACTTTCTGACCCATTGCTAGTCTCCAGAGTCTCAGCGATCGGACACAACCACAGTAATGTGGCTGGTGCGCTTCAGGATGCGATCTGCACGACCTTTCGCACGCGGCATAATGCGCTTCATGCTTGGGCCTTCATCTACGAAAATTTTCGCGACTTTCAGATCGTCGATGTCAGCGCCATCGTTGTGTTCAGCGTTAGCAATGGCAGATTCCAGTACTTTCTTGACCAATACCGCAGCTTTCTTGTTGGTATAGGTCAGGATGTCCAGGGCCTGCGACACTTTCTTACCGCGAATCAGGTCAGCAACAAGGCGAACCTTCTGTGCAGAAGAACGAGCATGGCGATGTTGAGCTAAAGTTTCCATCTCTTCCTCCTACCTTATTTCTTCTTCGCTTTTTTATCAGCAGCGTGGCCGCGATAAGTACGAGTCGGTGCGAATTCACCCAGTTTGTGACCAACCATTTCGTCGGTAACAAAGACTGGAACGTGCTGACGACCATTATGGACAGCGATGGTCAAACCGATCATGTTAGGAAAGATCGTTGAACGACGGGACCAAGTGCGCAGGGGCTTCTTGTCTCCGCTTTCCACCGCTTTCTCTACCTTCTTCAGCAAGTGCAGGTCAATAAAAGGACCTTTCTTGAGAGAACGTGGCATGGCTTATCCTCTAAAATTATTTGCTACGGCGACGTACGATAAATTTATCAGTACGCTTGTTGCTGCGGGTCTTCTTACCTTTGGTCTGAACGCCCCACGGAGTTACCGGGTGCTTACCAAAGTTACGACCTTCACCACCACCATGTGGGTGGTCGACTGGGTTCATCGCAGTACCGCGAACGGTAGGACGAACACCACGCCAGCGTGCAGCACCAGCTTTACCCAGAACGCGCAGCATATGCTCAGCATTGCCAACTTCGCCCAGAGTAGCGCGGCAGTCTGCTTCGACTTTACGCATTTCACCAGAACGCAGACGCAGGGTGACATAAGCACCGTCACGCGCAACGATCTGAACGTAAGTACCCGCGGAACGCGCCAGCTGACCGCCTTTACCTGGTTTCATTTCTACGTTATGAACGGTAGAACCAACCGGGATATTGCGCATCGGCAGGGTGTTGCCTGCTTTGATTGCAGCATCAACGCCAGACTGAATCTGGTCGCCAGCTTTCAGGCCTTTAGGGGCCAGGATGTAACGGCGTTCGCCATCTTTGTACAGAACCAGCGCGATGTTCGCGGAACGGTTCGGATCGTACTCAAGACGCTCAACAACTGCTGGGATACCGTCTTTGTTGCGTTTGAAGTCAACAATACGATAAGCCTGCTTGTGGCCACCACCGATGTGACGAGTGGTGATACGGCCATTGTTGTTACGACCACCGGATTTGCTGTTTTTTTCCAGCAACGGAGCAAAAGGTTTGCCCTTGTGCAGCTCAGGGTTAACCACTTTAACTACGTGGCGACGACCCGGAGATGTCGGTTTACATTTAACAACTGCCATTGTATTACTCCTCCGACTTACTCAGCGCCGCCAACGAAGTCCAGGTTCTGGCCTTCTTTAAGGGTGACGTAAGCTTTTTTCCAGTCGCTACGACGACCGATACGCTGTCCGTGACGTTTAACTTTCCCTTTAACTACCAGGGTGTTAACGACTTCGACTTCGACTTCAAACAGTTTCTGCACAGCAGCTTTGATCTCTGCTTTGGTCGCGTCTTTAGCAACTTTGAGAACGATGGTGTTGGTTTTTTCCATCGCAGTAGACGCTTTTTCAGAAACGTGCGGTGCGCGCAGCACCTTCAGCAGACGTTCTTCACGAATCATGCCAGCATCTCCTCAACTTGCTTAACAGCATCAGCAGTCATTACGACTTTGTCGAAGGCGATCAGGCTAACCGGGTCGATACCAGTCGCGTCGCGTACGTCAACCTTGTGCAGGTTACGCGCGGCCAGGAACAGGTTCTCGTCCAGCTCACCGGTGATGATCAGCACATCTTCCAGAGCCATGTCTTTCAGTTTCTGTGCCAGCAGCTTAGTTTTAGGCGCTTCAACAGAGAACTTCTCGACAACGATCAGACGATCCTGACGTACCAGTTCGGACAGGATGCTTTTCAGCGCGCCGCGGTACATCTTTTTGTTAACTTTTTGACTGTGGTCCTGTGGACGCGCAGCGAAGGTCACGCCACCTGAACGCCAGATCGGGCTCTTGATAGAACCTGAACGCGCACGGCCGGTACCTTTCTGGCGCCATGGCTTTTTGCCTGAACCAGTTACTTCAGCACGAGTCTTCTGAGCACGAGTACCCTGACGAGCACCAGCTGCATAAGCAACAACAACCTGGTGAACCAGCGCTTCGTTGAAATCACGACCGAAGGTAGTTTCGGAAACAGTCAGCGCGCTCTGCGCGTCTTTCAATACTAATTCCATTGCTATCCCCTTACGCCTTCACAGCTGGTTTAACGATCAGGTCGCTACCGGTTGCACCCGGGACCGCACCTTTAACCAGCAGCAGGTTGCGCTCAGCGTCAACACGTACTACGTCCAGGCTCTGAACGGTTACACGTTCGTTGCCCAGCTGACCTGCCATTTTCTTGCCTTTGAACACTTTGCCCGGAGTCTGGTTCTGACCGATAGAACCCGGAACGCGGTGAGACAAGGAGTTACCGTGAGTAGCGTCCTGGGTACGGAAGTTCCAGCGCTTAACGGTACCAGCAAAACCTTTACCTTTAGAGGTACCGGTTACGTCAACTTTTTTAACGTCAGCAAACAGCTCAACGCTAATGTCCTGACCTACGGTGAACTCTTCGCCTTCAGCAAGACGGAATTCCCACAGACCACGGCCAGCTTCAACGCCAGCTTTAGCGAAGTGACCCGCTTCTGGTTTGGTTACACGGTTAGCTTTTTTAGCACCAGTGGTAACCTGAATAGCGCGGTAGCCATCGTTAGCCAGATCTTTAACCTGAGTAACGCGGTTTGCTTCAACTTCGATTACGGTTACTGGGATAGAAACGCCATCTTCAGTGAAGATGCGGGTCATACCCACTTTTTTACCGACTAAACCAATCATTGTTTCAACCTCTCAATCGCTCGATGACCTGATTAACCCAGGCTGATCTGCACGTCTACACCGGCAGCCAGATCCAGACGCATCAGAGCATCAACGGTTTTCTCAGTTGGCTCAACGATGTCAACCAGACGCTTGTGAGTGCGGATTTCGTACTGATCACGCGCATCTTTGTTAACGTGCGGAGAGATCAGAACGGTAAAGCGCTCTTTGCGGGTCGGCAGCGGGATCGGACCACGGACTTGCGCACCAGTGCGCTTAGCAGTCTCGACGATTTCCGCGGTTGATTGATCGATCAGACGATGATCAAACGCTTTAAGGCGGATACGGATTCTTTGGTTCTGCATGAGACCAGAGCTCCAATTATTTTATAAACGAAAATGATTACTCCTCAAACCCATTACGATTGATGGGAGAGTGTAACCGTTCTTACGTAGCTCCCCAATTGGGAGCATTGTTGAGTAACAAAGTGAGCTACTCTGGTTCAGATTGAACCCGCCGTCAATTACGACAAGCCCGCGCATTATACGTAAATCTGGGGAAGACGCAAGTGCCGTTTAGAAATTAAGCGCCAAAGACATACTCTGCGTAAGGCCTCGCAATTTTTGATGCAAAGTATCCCTTCTCAACTCTTTGTCTGAAGCCGCTACGCAATGGCTGTTTTTGCATATTGCCGGAGAGATAGATTACGATGAGTATGCGCTCAAATCCTGTTGAGGCGCTCTCTATGTTAATGTCCCTCCCCTTTCTGCTGATCTATTTTGCGTTATCAGCCTTGCTTGTCCGCACCGATATTCGCACGGGGCTTCTTCCCGATAAATTTCTTTGCCCGCTGTTATGGACGGGCCTGCTCTACCAGCTTTGCCTCCATCCTGATTTTTTGCCGAGCGCGGTAGTGGGTGCGATGGCAGGATACGCCGGATTCGCCGTTATCTATTGGGGATATCGGCTCATCTGCCGACGTGAAGGGATGGGATTTGGCGACATAAAATATCTGGCGGCGCTGGGGGCATGGCACGGCTGGTGTGTACTGCCATTACTGGCACTAGTGGCCGCGCTGATGGCTCTGCTGTATCTGACTGCTCTCTCGTTGTTCACCCCTGATAGACGGGCATTAAAAAACCCACTGCCTTTTGGGCCATTTCTGGCAGCAGCGGGTTTATGCGTTGGCTGGGAAAGCCTGATTAACTTTCCACTTTGATTTGAGACTGAAGGTAGTTCTGTAGGCCAATTTTGCTAATGAGATCCAGTTCGGTCTCAAGCCAGTCGATGTGCCCTTCTTCATCGGCCAGGATCTGGATCATCATATCGCGGCTGACGTAATCATGTACGCTGTCCGCATAGGCAATGGCTTCACGCAGGTCTTTTGCGCCCTCAAGCTCCAGTCGGAGATCAGAACGCAGCATCTCTTCGACATCTTCTCCGATGCCCAGTTTTCCAAGATCCTGTAGGTTAGGGATGCCTTCAAGGAATAAAATACGCTCAATATATTTATCGGCGTGTTTCATTTCATCAATGGACTCATGGTATTCAACATCGTTGAGGCGAGTCAGTCCCCAGTTTTTGAACATTCTTGCATGGAGAAAATACTGATTGATTGCGACAAGCTCATTTCCCAATAATTTATTGAGATAACTTATGATTTTAACATCACCTTTCATTATATAGTCCCTCCGCTTCCACTCATTGAAGCGTAGATCGGGCTACGGGGATGTCAAAAAAAAGATAGAGGCTTACGCGATCTCTTTGAATTCCGGGATCTGCATCAGTTCGTCCTGCATGATCTCACGCGCTGCACGAACGCATTTACCGCATTGATTTCCCACCGGAACAAACTTGCGAAGCTGCTGGAAAGATTGTGGCTGAAACTGGCGAACGGCCTGACGAATTTTTTTGTCGCTTACACCATTACATAAACAAACGTACATAAAGACTCCCGTTCAAAATATGCGCAAAGTGTAAGTGAGAATGGTTATGATTACAATAGCACAGCCGCTGGAATACGTGGCGGGAGAAGACAAAAAATGCGAATTTTTATGACAACGCCCCAACGGCAGAAAACAAAAAAGGACGCCGAAGCGTCCTTTTTATTTCAGGGGTAATTAATTAGCCCAGAACTTTAGCAACAACGCCCGCGCCAACGGTACGGCCGCCTTCACGGATTGCGAAACGCAGACCGTCGTCCATCGCGATTGGGTGGATCAGCGTCACAACCATCTTGATGTTGTCGCCTGGCATTACCATCTCTACGCCTTCTGGCAGTTCGATGGTACCGGTCACGTCAGTTGTACGGAAGTAGAACTGTGGACGGTAGCCTTTGAAGAACGGAGTATGACGGCCGCCTTCGTCTTTGGACAGAATATACACTTCAGATTCGAACTTGGTGTGTGGCTTGATTGAGCCTGGCTTCGCCAGAACCTGACCACGTTCGATTTCTTCACGTTTGATACCACGCAGCAGAACACCAACGTTCTCACCAGCACGGCCTTCGTCCAGCAGTTTGCGGAACATTTCAACGCCAGTACAGGTAGACTTCGCAGTCTCTTTGATACCAACGATTTCAACTTCTTCACCCACTTTGATGATACCGCGCTCTACACGACCGGTAACAACGGTACCACGACCGGAGATGGAGAATACGTCTTCGATTGGCAGCAGGAATGGCTTGTCAATCGCACGCTCTGGTTCTGGGATGTAAGAATCCAGGAAGCCAGCCAGTTCGATGATTTTCTCTTCCCACTCTGCTTCGCCTTCCAGCGCTTTCAGCGCGGAACCACGAACGATTGGGGTGTCGTCGCCTGGGAAATCGTACTGAGACAGCAGTTCACGAACTTCCATCTCTACCAGTTCCAGCAGCTCTTCGTCATCAACCATGTCGCATTTGTTCAGGAACACGATGATGAAAGGAACGCCTACCTGACGACCCAGCAGGATGTGCTCACGGGTCTGAGGCATAGGGCCGTCAGTCGCAGCAACAACCAGGATCGCGCCGTCCATCTGCGCAGCACCGGTGATCATGTTTTTAACATAGTCGGCGTGGCCTGGGCAGTCTACGTGTGCGTAGTGGCGAGTCGGGGTGTCATACTCAACGTGAGAGGTGTTGATGGTGATACCACGAGCTTTTTCTTCTGGTGCGTTATCGATCTGGTCGAAAGCACGAGCAGCACCGCCGTAGGTTTTAGCCAGTACGGTAGTGATTGCAGCAGTCAGGGTAGTTTTACCATGGTCAACGTGGCCGATAGTACCAACGTTGACGTGCGGTTTTGTACGTTCAAATTTTTCTTTAGACACGGCTATATTCCTTACTATAGTGCTCTCCCCTTCGGAGAGAGCACGGGACTTAGGTTTTAATCCTGTGGATTACTTACCACGGGCTTCGATAACGGCCTGAGCAACGTTGTTCGGCGCATCATCATACTTCAGGAATTCCATAGTGTATGATGCACGACCTTTGGTCAGAGAACGCAGCTGAGTTGCATATCCGAACATTTCAGACAGCGGAACTTCAGCGTGGATCTTAACGCCAGTTACTTCGGATTCCTGACCACGCAGCATACCGCGACGACGGCTCAAGTCACCGATAACGTCACCGGTGTTCTCTTCAGGAGTTTCTACTTCAACCTTCATGATCGGCTCAAGCAGAACTGGTTTTGCTTTCTTAAAGCCTTCTTTAAAGGCAATAGACGCAGCCAGTTTAAACGCCAGTTCAGAGGAGTCAACGTCGTGGTAAGAACCGAAGTGCAGACGAACACCCATGTCTACAACCGGGTAACCAGCCAGAGGACCAGCTTTCAGCTGCTCCTGGATGCCTTTATCAACGGCAGGGATGTATTCGCCAGGAATTACACCACCTTTGATGTCGTTGATGAACTCGTAACCTTTAGGGTTAGAGCCCGGCTCCAGTGGGTACATGTCGATCACAACGTGACCGTACTGACCGCGACCACCAGACTGCTTAGCGTGTTTACCTTCAACATCGGTAACTTTCGCGCGAATCGCTTCGCGGTAAGCAACCTGAGGTTTACCCACGTTCGCTTCAACGTTGAATTCACGCTTCATACGGTCAACGATGATGTCCAGGTGCAGTTCACCCATACCAGCGATGATGGTCTGGTTAGATTCTTCATCAGTCCATACGCGGAATGATGGGTCTTCTTTCGCCAGACGGCCCAGAGCCAGACCCATTTTTTCCTGGTCAGCTTTGGTTTTTGGTTCAACTGCGATGGAGATTACCGGCTCAGGGAATTCCATACGCTCCAGAATGATCGGGTGATCTGGGTCACACAGGGTGTCACCAGTGGTCACGTCTTTCAGACCGATAGCAGCAGCGATGTCGCCCGCACGAACTTCTTTGATCTCTTCACGTTTGTTAGCGTGCATCTGTACGATACGGCCAAAACGTTCACGCGCCGCTTTCACGGAGTTCAGGATGGTGTCACCGGAGTTAACCACACCAGAGTAAACGCGGAAGAAGGTCAGGTTACCCACGAATGGGTCGGTAGCAATTTTGAACGCCAGCGCAGAGAACGGCTCGTCATCACTTGCGTGACGCTCAGCCGGAGTATCTTTACCGTCGTCCAGGATGCCGTTGATCGCAGGAACGTCAACCGGGGATGGCAGGTAGTCAACTACCGCATCCAGCATCGCCTGAACACCTTTGTTCTTGAACGCAGAACCACAGGTTACCAGGATGATTTCGTTGTTCAGAACGCGCTGACGCAGAGCAGATTTGATCTCTTGCTCAGACAGTTCTTCACCACCCAGGTATTTCTCCATCAGCTCTTCAGAAGCTTCTGCTGCGGATTCGATCAGGTTCTGGTGCCATTCGTCAGCCAGGTCCTGCATCTCTGCCGGGATATCTTCGTATTCGAAGGTAACGCCCGCATCTGCTTCGTTCCAGTTGATGGCTTTCATTTTCACCAGGTCGATAACGCCGGTGAAGCCTTCTTCAGCACCAATTGCCAGCTGAAGCGGAACAGGGTTCGCGCCCAGACGGGTTTTGATCTGGCCAACAACTTTCAGGAAGTTAGCACCCATACGGTCCATTTTGTTAACGAACGCGATGCGTGGAACTTTATATTTGTTTGCCTGACGCCATACGGTTTCAGACTGTGGCTGAACACCACCAACTGCGCAATAAACCATTACCGCGCCGTCAAGAACACGCATGGAACGTTCTACTTCGATGGTGAAGTCAACGTGCCCTGGGGTGTCGATGATGTTTACGCGATGCGGTTCGTACTGCTTAGCCATACCTGACCAGAATGCAGTAGTCGCTGCGGAGGTGATAGTAATACCACGCTCCTGCTCCTGTTCCATCCAGTCCATGGTGGCTGCGCCGTCATGAACTTCACCGATTTTATGGTTTACACCGGTGTAGAACAGAATACGTTCGGTAGTAGTGGTTTTACCGGCGTCGATGTGCGCACTGATACCGATGTTACGGTAGCGTGCGATGGGTGTTGTACGAGCCATTTGATTCCTCGTTTATATCTTTAGGCGTTCAGTTAAGTTACCCAGAGCGGGCGGCTTCTCTGAAGCGCCCGCCTGGTGACTACGACTCCGAAGGGATTACCAACGGTAGTGTGCGAACGCCTTGTTGGCTTCTGCCATACGGTGAACGTCTTCACGTTTCTTCACTGCGGTACCTTTGTTTTCCGCAGCATCAGAAAGTTCGTTCGCCAGACGCAGAGCCATGGATTTATCACCGCGTTTACGAGCAGCTTCAACGATCCAACGCATTGCCAGAGCATTACGACGAACCGGACGAACTTCAACTGGAACCTGATAAGTAGAACCACCAACGCGGCGAGACTTAACTTCTACAGTCGGGCGCACGTTGTCGAGAGCGACTTCGAAGGCTTCCAGTTCATTTTTACCAGAACGCTGAGCCAGGGTCTCCAGCGCGCTGTATACGATTGCTTCTGCGGTAGATTTTTTACCATCTACCATCAGGATATTTACAAATTTTGCCAGCAGTTCTGATCCGAATTTCGGATCTGGAAGAATTTTACGCTGACCAATGACGCGACGACGTGGCATGGGATTACTCCGTTGTTAATTCAGGATTGTCCAAAACTCTACGAGTTTAGTTTGACATTAAGATAAATCAGTTTGGCCTTACTTAACGGAGAACCATTAAGCCTTAGGACGCTTCACGCCGTACTTGGAGCGAGCCTGCTTACGGTCTTTAACACCTGAGCAGTCCAGCGCACCACGAACGGTGTGGTAACGAACACCCGGAAGGTCTTTAACACGACCGCCACGGATCAGGATCACGGAGTGCTCCTGAAGGTTGTGACCTTCACCACCGATGTAGGAAGTCACTTCAAAACCGTTAGTCAAACGCACACGGCATACTTTACGCAGTGCGGAGTTTGGTTTTTTAGGAGTGGTGGTATATACACGAGTACATACGCCACGTTTCTGCGGGCAGGCTTCCAGCGCAGGCACGTTGCTTTTTGCAACTTTGCGTGCACGTGGTTTGCGTACCAGCTGGTTAACTGTTGCCATTAAATAGCTCCTGGTTTTAGCTTTTGCTTCGTAAACACGTAATAAAACGACCTCATACAATATGAGGACGCGAAATTTTAGGGCTACGTCGAAAAGGTGTCAAGAAATATACAGCGATCTCAAATCACCAGTTCATTTGACTGGCGTGCGTCACAGTAAGATTGACGAAATCAGTATAGCCAACCACGTCAATTTTGGCTGAAATTTGACCAGAAAGACCCCGCGCATCCAGATCCTCTTTCAGCGCAGAGACTGTTATGGGGGCATTACTGAGGATTTCAACAAAACGGCTGCCTTCAAGCGCCGCGAGTACGCCATCCTGAATCAGCAGCAGATCATCACCTTCGCGCAGCATGCTCAGTAGCGTGTCGATATCGCATTGCCACGGTGAACGGCTCAGGGTGTGGAGCATAACAGCCTCAGAAAGTCAGAACGGTATCGTAGTGAGAGAGTTGTTCGCGCAGCGCAGCAGATGTCAGGATCGTCACGTCCAGCACGAACGGTGTTTTCTCGTTTAACCCACGCGCGGCCAGCGAGTCGGCGCACACACAGAAGGTTTCAATGTCATAGAGCGGCAGAACTTTAAAGGTCGCAATGTAGTCGCGCGCAAGAATGGCCTGCGGTTGTTGGCCTGCCAGCAGCTGGAATACGCCGTCGCCTACAAAGAATACGCCGATATCGTCGGTTAAAGCCGATGTCGCGAGCAATGCATCCAGCCCTTCCCGGCCTGAAGCGCTGCCGTGCGGCGCAGAAGTAAAAACAAACGCTACGCGCTTCATCAAAATTGCACCACTCTGTCGCAGGTCAATGCCGCCTGTGCCAGGGCACCTAGTCCGCTGAGCGAAAAGCCCGGTTGCAGGTTAGCCCCCGCCAGACCGAGGCGTTCGGCTTCGGTCGCATCCGTCACGCCGCGACGCAGTGCCGCCGCAACGCAGATATGCAGGTCAACGCCCTGCGTTTCGTTTAATTTTTGCCAGGCGCGCACAAGGTCAAACTCATCGCTCGCCGGAGACGTAAACTGGTTCGCGTTATACACGCCTTCGCGATAGAAGAAGACGCTTGCCAGTTCATGACCGGCATCAAGCAGCGCATGGGCAAACTGTAGCGCGCTGCTGGCCTGCTGAGTACCGTACGCCGGGCCCGTCACCATTAACGCAAAACGCATTACTTGTCTTGTCCCAGGAAGTCGCCGCTTTTGAACTGGCGAATATAGAGGTAAACCGTGTGCTTAGAGATATTCAGGCGATCGGCCACCTGGTTGATGGCATCTTTGATATCAAAAATCCCTTTCTCATAGAGGTTCAGGACGATCTGACGATTCTTGGCGTTGTTGGATACGTTGCGATCGGCATTCACCTCTTCAATGGTGAACTCCAGCGTCTGCGTCACGAGATCCTCAACAGAAGAAGCAAAGTTCACCGATGAGCCCACGTCCGGCGTTTCTGGCGGAATGAAGGTGCTCATGATTTGCGAGAATGGCACATCAAGGTTCATGTTGATGCACAGCAAACCGATCACCCGGTGTTCGCGGTTTCGAATCGCGATCGTTTCTGATTTCATCAGTACGCCGCTTTTGGCGCGGGTGAAATAGCATTTTGAGACGCTGCTGTCCGCGCCGGTCATGTCATGCAACATACGCAATGCAAGGTCGGTGATTGGCGAACCAATTTTACGGCCAGTGTGCTCACCATTCGCAATGCGGATAGCGGAACACTTAAGATCTTGCAGGGAATGCAATACGATTTCGCAGTGGGAACCAATGAGCATCGCTAACCCGTCCACTACCGCTTCGTAGGATTTCAGAATATCGAAGTCGGTCTGGTCAAATGGACGTTGATCCAGCAAATCAAGTTCACTGGTTTCGTTGGTTAAAAGCGACCTGGACATGAAAAAAACACTCCTTTTCAGGAGCCTGTCGTTAGGTTTTCAGGGCAGGCTCATTATCTACACGGACAACTAAATTAATACAGCGTGTATAACGCTTTCCAGTGTTAATTATATCTGCCCCACAATAAAAAAACCGCCGCCTGTAAAGGCGGCGGTTTTTTTCAGCATTACTTCTTAGCTGCTGCGGCTTTGTCGTCAGCCGGTGCGTCTGTTTTCGCATCCGCTTTCGGTGCCGGTTTGATGTCCAGCAGTTCTACATCAAACACCAGCGTGGAGTTAGCCGGGATACCCGGAACGCCGGTTTTGCCGTAAGCCAGATCCGGTGGGATGACCAGCTTGATTTTACCGCCTTTCTTGATGTTCTTCAGGCCTTCGGTCCAGCCCGGGATCACACCGTCCAGACGGAAGGAGAGAGGCTCACCACGGGTATAAGAGTTATCGAACTCTTTACCGTCGATCAGCGTACCTTTGTAGTTCACCACAACGGTGTCGCTGTCTTTAGGCGCGTCGCCGGTACCTTCTTTCTCAACTTTATAAATCAGGCCAGTAGAAGACGTTTTCACGCCTTTCTCTTTCGCAAACTTGTCGCGGTAGGCTTTGCCTTTCGCTTCGTTATCTTTAGCGTCTGCTTCCATTTTGGTCTGAGCGGCGCCTTTCACGCGCGCTTCAAACGCTTGCAGAGTCTGCTCGATTTCCTGGTCAGACAGTTTGCTCTTGTCTGCGAACGCATCCTGAACCCCTGCGATCAGCTGGTTTTTGTCCAGTTTGATGCCCAGTTTCTCTTGTTCTTTCAGAGAGTTTTCCATGTAACGACCCAGAGACGCGCCAAGTGCGTAGGCAGATTTCTGGTCGTCATTTTTGAATGCCGCTTTGCTGTCTGTAGTCGCAGCAGGCTTCGCAGCAGTATCAGCAGCGAAAGACAGCGGCGCATTGAGCGCTACAGCCATGGTGGTCGCCAGCAGCGTAACTTTAAACAGTGATTTCATCCATATCTCCAGGACCCGAGGTCTCTCACCCCAGTGTTAAACGTAAATGAGTGACGTACTATAAAACGTTGTGGAAGAAATCTACAGACAGACTCCCCCGAATGTCGCTTCTTTTCAGACTATTTTTGTTTAAATAAGTTTCTTGTCAGGGAGATGGATACTGTACTTAAGGAAAAAGTCAGCTAAACTTCGCCGCCGCTGGTCCATTATGGCGAATGAGAGATAAACGAGGTGAAGGATGAAGGATACAACGATCGAAGCGAGACTGGCTGAGCTGGAAAGCCGCCTGGCTTTTCAGGACATCACCATCGAAGAACTGAACCAGACCGTGACGGCCCATGAGCTTGAAATGGCAAAACTGCGCGATCACATGCGCCTGCTGACGGAAAAGCTGAAGGCCACGCAGCCGTCAAACATTGCCTCTCAGTCAGAAGAGACGCCACCACCTCATTATTGAGGCGTAAAAAAAGCGGGATTATCCCGCTTTTTTATTTTCCGCAGTACGGAATCAGTGGCAGCCGCAGCCGCCGTTACCGCAACCACCTTTACCGTGGCCGTGGTCATGACCATGGTCGTGGCCGTGACCACCGCAGCAGCCGTCATGGCCGTGATCGTGGTCATGGTCGTGACCGTGGTCATGGTCGTGACCGTGCGCACCGTGAACGTGGCCATGAGCCAGTTCTTCTTCGGTCGCTTCACGGATCGCAACAACTTCTACGTTGAACTTCAGGTTCTGACCGGCCAGCATGTGGTTGCCGTCAACCACAACGTGGTCGTCTTCAACTTCAGTGATTTCAACCGGAACCGGACCCTGGTCGGTTTCCGCCAGGAAGCGCATGCCAACCTGCAACTCGTCAACGCCCATGAACACGTCTTTAGGAACGCGCTGAACCAGGTTGTCGTCATACTGACCGTAAGCGTCGTTCGCGCCTACAGCAACGTCGAATTTGTCGCCAACTTCATGGCCTTCCAGCGCCGTTTCCAGGCCGGAAATCAGGGAACCGTGACCATGCAGGTAGTCCAGCGGCGCACTCACCGGAGACTCATCAACCAACACACCGTCTTCTGTACGTACCTGATAGGCCAGGCTGACCACCAGGTCTTTTGCTACTTTCATGATATCTCCTGAGCGTGGGAAAATTGCTGGCGCAGATTGTAGCGGAAATCTGCACCCGTGTACCCTTAAGCTTAAAAAAACTCAGAGCATATCGCTAGTCTGGATGAAAAATGCCGATCACTTGCTCTTCTTTGCGAACGTGATCGCGAGCTTCTTTGTCAGCCTCACGCATCTGGTGACCGCACTTAACACATTCAACGATATCGATATTATTCTCACGCCACATGGCCAGCGTATCTTGCGCCTGGCAGGAAGGGCATTTTGCGCCCGCGATAAAGCGTTTACGTACAGCCATCTTTCGTTACCCTTTATTCAAATTCATCCCAGCCGTCGAGCTGGCGTCGTTCCTGTTGCATCTCACGCTGGAAGATCTCCTCCAGTTCGCGACGCGCTTCCCGTACGCGGGAGATCTGCGCCGTGTCGCTATGCACGGGCATCAGCTCGCGCAGCATTCGCATATCCAGCCGACGGAAATGCATCTGGGCGCGTTGCGCCTGGTGAGGATGCATGCCCAGCGAAACCAGCGCCTTGCGTCCCAACTCCAGCGCGCTGGAGAAGGTTTCGCGGGAGAAGTGTTTCACACCCGCCTGCAAAAGTTCGTGAGCTTCAACACGTCCGCGCGCACGCGCCAGAATATGCAGATGTGGGAAATGCTGCTGGCACAGCTCCACCAGCTTCATTGTGTCTTCCGGATCGTTACAGGTGATAACGATAGACTCCGCAGCCTCTGCGCCCGCCGAGCGCAACAGCTCAAGCTGCGTCGCATCACCGTAGTAGACCTTATAACCATATTTGCGCATCAGGTTGACGGCGCTGATATCGCGCTCCAGCACCGTGATGCGCATTTTATTTGCCATCAACAGGCGACCAATCACCTGCCCGAAGCGGCCAAAGCCCACGACGATCACCTGCGGTTTATCATCTTCCACCCACGGCGCTTCGCCTTCATCGTCCGCGGGATTGAGGCGGCGCGACAGCAGTTTGTCCACCAGCTTCATCAGCAGCGGTGTGGTCATCATCGACAGCGTGACCGTCACCAGCAGCAGCGCCATCTGGTCATCTTTGAACAGTTTCTGAGACGACGCAGTGGAAAACAGCACAAACGCAAATTCTCCGCCCTGGCTTAACACAGTGGAAAATTGCATTCTTTCCGAGCTGCGCAGCCCGTAAATTCTCGCGAGGAGATACAGCACCAGCGATTTCACTGCCACCAGCACGGCGACACTCGCAATAACCCACAGCAGATGGGTATAGAGCACGCCAAGATTAAGCGCCATGCCCACCGAGATAAAGAACAGCCCTAACAGCAGCCCCTTAAACGGATCGATGGCGGTTTCCAGCTCGTGGCGATACTCGCTTTCCGCAAGCAGCACCCCGGCGATAAACGTCCCGAGCGCCATCGACAGCCCCAGCGCACCCATAAACAGCGCTGAGCCAAGCACCAGCAGAAGCGTTGCGGCAGTGAATACCTCGCGCACGCCGGATGCCGCAATAAAGCGGAACACCGGACGCAGCAAAAACCGTCCGCCAATCAGCATCCCCGCGAAGGCCAGCACCTTCATGGAGATCTTCATCCAGTCGAAATGATCGTCCCCAGAGCCTGCCAGCAGCGGCACCAGCGCCAGCGCCGGGATCACCGCTAAATCCTGGAACAGCAGTACCGAAAAGCCCAGCTGCCCCGCCTCGTTGCGGTTCATCCCTTTGTCGCGCATCAGCTGTAGCGCCATCGCCGTCGACGACATCGCAAGACCTATCCCGCCGATCACCGCGGCCTGCCAGGAAAACTGCGTCAACATCAGCAGACCCGCGAGAATAGCCGCGCTGAGCAATACCTGCGCCGCCCCGACGCCAAAAATAGATTGCCGCAGTTGCCACAGTTTGGAGGGATTCAGCTCAAGGCCAATGATGAACATCAGGAACACCACGCCCAGTTCAGAGAAGTGGAGGATCTCATCCACATCGCTGATAAACCCCAGTCCCCAGGGGCCAATGGCTATCCCGGCCAGCAAATAGCCCAGCACCGCGCCGATACCGAGACGCGCGGCAAGCGGAACCGCGACGACAGCGGCAAACAAAAACAGTACCCCGGCAAGGAGTAAATTCGAACCGTCCATTAGCGTCCTCCCGCCGGAATCGGTGACGCCAGCCATTCGCCATAGGCTCTGGCATGGCTCGCCAGCGCTTTCGGATCCTGCCGCCGCGCCCAGTAGACAATTATCGGGCTCATCCAGTGCATGCGGCACATCGCCGCCGTCAGCTCAAACGGTCGCAGGATATCGCTCATGGGGTAGCGGTTCAGCCCGTCGTGACGGTAGGCACTTTCCGGCTCACCGGTGGTAATGACACTCCGCCAGTACTTTCCCGCCAGTTGGTTGCCCCCCACCCCGCTGGAGAAGCCCCGGCTCAGCACGCGGTCCAGCCACTCTTTCAGCAGCGCCGGACAGCTGTAGGTATAAAGCGGATGCTGGAACACGATCACGTCGTGCTGACGCAGCAGTTCCTGCTCGTAAGGAATATCGATAAAGAAATCGGGGTAGTGCGCGTAGAGATCGTGCACCGTTACGTTACTGAGCTGTGTAGCCGGCTTAAGCAGCACCCGGTTCGCCACCGAGTCCTGTGATTCCGGATGGGCATACAGCAGCAGCACTTTCGCTGTCTGAGACATCACTCCCCTCCCGGTTCTGTTTTTGTGTATTGTTGTCGTTTTGGGCTACCATGGCGGCCCGGTGGGGAAAATGGCCCACACCTTACATTATCATAATGACAAATTAACATAGTCGGAACATACGGCGCTTCTATGATTGTTTTCTCCTCGTTACAAATTCGTCGCGGCGTGCGCGTCCTGCTCGATAACGCGACTGCTACCATCAACCCGGGCCAGAAAGTGGGGCTGGTCGGCAAAAACGGCTGCGGTAAATCCACCCTGCTGGCGCTGCTGAAAAACGAGATAAGCGCGGATGGCGGGAACTTTACTTTCCCGGGCAACTGGCAGCTCGCCTGGGTGAACCAGGAGACCCCCGCGCTGAGCGAACCCGCGCTCGACTATGTTATCGACGGCGATCGCGAATACCGCAAGCTCGAAGCGGAACTCAACGCCGCCAACGAGCGCAACGACGGTCATGCTATTGCCACGATCCACGGCAAGCTGGACGCTATCGATGCCTGGACCATCCGCTCCCGCGCCTCCAGCCTGCTGCACGGTCTGGGCTTCAGCAACGAACAGCTTGAACGCCCGGTCAGCGACTTCTCGGGCGGCTGGCGTATGCGCCTCAACCTGGCGCAGGCGCTGATCTGCCGCTCCGACCTTTTGCTGCTCGATGAACCGACCAACCACCTCGATCTTGATGCGGTTATTTGGCTGGAGAAGTGGCTCAAGAGCTATCAGGGCACTCTGATTCTCATCTCCCACGACCGCGACTTCCTCGATCCGGTGGTGGATAAAATCATTCATATCGAACAGCAAAGCATGTTCGAGTACACCGGCAACTACAGCTCCTTCGAGCGCCAGCGCGCGACGCGTCTTGCCCAGCAACAGGCGATGTATGAAAGCCAGCAGCAGCGCGTGGCGCACCTGCAAAGCTTTGTCGATCGCTTCAAGGCCAAGGCGTCAAAAGCCAAGCAGGCCCAGAGCCGCATCAAGATGCTGGAACGCATGGAGATGATCGCCCCCGCGCACGTGGATAACCCGTTCCACTTCAGCTTCCGCGAGCCGGAGAGCCTGCCGAACCCGCTGCTGAAAATGGAAAAAGTGAGCGCGGGCTATGGCGATCGCATTATTCTCGACTCTATCAAGCTCAACCTGGTGCCGGGTTCTCGCATTGGTCTGCTGGGGCGTAACGGCGCCGGTAAATCGACGCTGATCAAGCTGCTGGCGGGCGAGCTTAACCCGGTCAGCGGCGAAATCGGCCTGGCGAAAGGCATCAAGCTTGGCTACTTCGCCCAGCATCAGCTGGAATTTTTACGTGCGGATGAATCGCCAATCCAGCATCTGGCGCGTCTGGCGCCGCAGGAAATGGAGCAAAAGCTGCGTGATTATCTCGGCGGCTTCGGCTTCCAGGGCGATAAGGTGACAGAAAACACCGAGCGCTTCTCCGGCGGCGAAAAAGCCCGTCTGGTGCTGGCGCTGATCGTCTGGCAACGGCCCAACCTGCTGCTGCTCGATGAACCGACCAACCACCTCGATCTCGACATGCGTCAGGCGCTGACCGAAGCGCTGATTGAGTTCGAAGGCGCGCTGGTTGTCGTTTCGCACGATCGCCACCTGATCCGCTCCACCACGGACGATCTCTACCTGGTGCACGGCGGCAAAGTGGAGCCGTTCGACGGCGACCTGGAAGATTACCAGCAGTGGCTGACGGACGTGCAGAAGCAGGAAAACCAGCCGGAAGAGTCAGCGAAGGACAACGCCAACAGTGCCCAGGCGCGTAAAGACCAGAAGCGCCGTGAAGCGGAACTGCGCACCCAGACGCAGCCGCTGCGTAAAGAGATTGTCCGTCTCGAAAAAGAGATGGAAAAGCTCAACGCCACGCTTGCCGCCGTGGAAGAGAAGCTGGGCGACAGCGAACTGTACGATCAGAGCCGCAAAGCCGAACTGACGGACTGTCTGCAAACCCAGGCGAAAACCAAATCCAGCCTCGAAGCGTGCGAAATAGCATGGCTGGACGCGCAGGAACAGCTGGAAGCGATGCTGCAAGCCGACTAACACGCCGGGAGGGTTATGGGTTTCGATACCACGAGCGAGATTACATTCCGTAAGCTCAGTATCTTCATGACGTTCATGGAGAAGGGCAATATCGCACGTACCGCCGAAACACTCGGCCTGAGCGGTGTCAGCGTACACCGCGCGCTGCACACCCTCGAAGAGAACGTCCGCTGTCCGCTCTTTACTCACAAAGGGCGTAACCTGATTGCCCTCCCCTCCGCGTGGACGCTGCTGGAGTATTGTCAGGAGGTGATGCAGGTGATGGAGCGCGGGCTGGAAGAGTCGCGCAAAATCGCCGGTATCGGCCAGGGGCGATTGCGCGTCGGCACGCTCTACTCGCTGACGCTGGAGACCGTGCCGCGCCTGATAATGGGCATGAAGCTACGCCGTCCGGATCTGGAGATGGATCTGACAATGGGTTCGAACGAAACCCTGCTCCATATGCTGGATGAGGGGTCGCTGGATGCGATTTTAATCTCTATCTCCGAAAGCGATATCGACCGTAACAGCCTCGAAGTGCTGCCCCTGTTCCATGACGATATTTTCCTTGCCGCACCGGCCTCTGCCACGCTGAATACCAGCGGCCCCGCCGATCTGCGTGACTATAAAGATCAGAAGTTTGTCGCCCTCGCGGAAGGGTTTGCCACTTACGCCGGGTTTCAGGAAGCATTTCATATCGCCGGTTTCGAGCCGGAGATTGTGACGCGGGTAAATGATATTTTCTCGATGCTGAGCCTGGTGCAGGCGGGGGTCGGGTTTACGTTGATGCCAGGCAGGATGAAGAAGGTATACGAAAATTCGGTGCAACTTCTGAAGCTGGCACAGCCGTACCAGATGCAGCAGCTGATTGCGATCGTCTTTGCCCGCAACCGCGAGCAGGATCCGAGCCTGCGGGCATTGGCCGCGGAAGGGCGGATGTATGCCAGAAGTTTGCAGGACGGAGCCTGAGGTCTTGCCGGGTGGCGACGCGTTGCGTCTTACCCGGCCTACAAAGCAATCGAACCCGTAGGCCCGGTAAGGCGCAGCCGCCACCGGGCAAAAAATTACGCACGAAGCCGACCCGCCAGATGCACCGCCACGTCCACTCCGCTGCGCTCCAGCGAAATGGATTCGCCTTCCCACGCCGCCTGCCGCGTCAGGCAGGTCAATATGCCTCCCGGCGGCATCTCAATCGCCAGCCGCGCTTCGCGTTCATTGGCAGAAATCACTGCCTCCTGCCAGCGCACCGTACGCGCCATGTTCATCGCCAGGTCGTCGGCAATTTTCTCCGGCTGCCAGAGCACACGCCCGGTGCTGCCGCTCAGGTACGCGCAACGGGGGCGTGAAAGCGTGACCGATTCAAACGCTGCGGCCAGCTTTTTCGCCGGTTCCGCCAGCAGCGCACAGTGCGATGGCACGCTCACCGCCAGCCGCTTAGCCTTGCTTGCGCCCTTTGCCAGCGCGCGCTCCGCCACCTGCGCCATGCCGTCATCGGCTCCGGCAATCACGATCTGCGTTTCGGCATTCAGGTTAGCGATATAGGTTCCGGTCCCCTGAATCAGGTTTTCCACCTGCGGCAGGGTCAACCCCATTATCGCCGTCAGGCCGTAGCCGTGGGGATACGCCTGCTCCATCAGATCGCCGCGCAGCGCCACCAGCTTCAGCGCGTCCGTAAACTCCAGCGCACCGGCGATAACCGCCGCAGGATAAGCGCCAATGGACAGCCCGCTGACGATATCCGGCGACACGCCGCGACGTTCCAGCTCACGCGCCCAGGCCACACCGGCAATCAGCAGCGAAAGCTGAACCGCGCGGGTGTGGGTTAACGCGCCTTCGCTGTCCAGGGTATCGACTTCCGCCCCCAGCACAGCACGGGCCTGCTCCAGCTCCGTTCCCGGCAGGTTTTGCAGCATACCTTCATGCTGTGTGCCCTGCCCCGGAAAGGTAAACAGTATTTTCATTACTCCTCCCTGTGCCATGGATCCGCCACCAGGCGCGGTCCACATTGCGTTTTTAGCAGCGTTTTGCCGTCGCGCAACCATTCCGCCAGCGCGAATCCGCCCTCGGGCGTATCCACCTGCGTATCCGCCCGGCACAACGCGCGGCTGAGCTGAACCTGCCAGCCAGTAAACGCGTCAGGGGAAACGGCGCGCGGGGCGCGGATCAGCAGATCGAGATCGCTGTCGGCGTGGATCACCGGAATGCCGGTCGCCAGCGCGTAACCCGTACTACCGGTTATCCCCCACGTCCACGGCCACGACTGCTGAGCAAGCTGAAGCGCCACCTGTACCGGCGGCTGGGTGACAAACGGTGAACGCAGCAGATCGGCGGCAACGCTCAAATCTTCGGGCGATACCACGCGCAACACGTTCTCAGGCTTCACCCATCCGGCCGCCCGCTGGTCGCGGCGCAATCCGCGCACGCCAACGGGAATACGGCCTTCAATATCAACATCACGCCGCACCACCACCGGCAGCCCGGTATGCCAGGCCGCATCCACCCAGGATTCGGTGATGCCTTCCAGCGCGTCGCGCGCGGTAAGCCAGATGAGGTCGTGGGGGCGTAATGTTGTAGTCATGATTACATTCCTGAAGTCAGCGAGATAAACAGCGGCAGCGACAGGATACACAGTACGGAGCTTAACAGCAGCACGGCTTCAGCATCCGGCGACTGCACGCCAAAGCGGTTACCGAACACCACGCCGAAGAAGCCCGCGGACAGCGCAATCATCAGGATGGCGGTGATCGCCACGGAGCCGTGCAGACCGAAGATTAAAACGATACCCCAGGCAATCGCTGGCTGGATCAGCAGCTTGGCGATAGTAGAAGTGATCACCATGGTGTTGATCTGAAGTTTACGCTCGGAGAGGATCACCCCGGTCAGGAACAGCGCCGCAGCGGTCGCAGACAGTCCCAGCGGTTTAATCGCCGCCAGTACCAGCTCCGGCATTTTGATGCCGATAGCGGACAGGATCACACCCAGCAGCGGGCCCATCACGATCGGCTTCTTAATGGAACGCCACATCAGCACCGGCAGCATGGAAAGCGTTGAACCGGAGTTGTTGCCTTCGGCGCGGGCTTTCTCACGCTCCAGGATCAGCAGACAGAACGGGGTCATCAACACTGAACCACAGGCGATGGAGACCGCCACGGACAGTGAGGTCGAAGGTCCTTCCCCCAGTACGCTGCCCAGAATCGGCAGGCCAAGCGCCGCATAGTTTGGCAGCGCGACGGTCAAGGTCAGCACGGCCGCATCCTGCGGGGATTTTTTAAACACTTTTGTCGCAAGGAAGTAGATGACCGCATAGGTGATCCACATCGCCAGGGTGAGAACCAGGATCAGCGGCGACTGCGCCACAATGCCGGTCCACGGGGTTTGCACGGTGGCGCTGAACAGCGCGGCCGGAAGGGCAAAATCCATGACGAAGATATTCAGCAGGGAAACATTTTTGTTATCGACCATCTTTGCCTTACCGGCCCAGAATCCCAGCAGCATGATGACGAAAATCGGTGCAAGAGCATGAACAATTACGTAAGTCATAAATCACCTGTAGTAAAAAAGTTTAAGCACTGGCGCGATGTTTATTATTTTCAGGATGCAGATCCCCGCGTGGACGCAACGGGCGCGCCCACGGGGTAATGCCTCTGGCAGGTCTCTTTTTACTTACCAGCTGGCTCGCATACGTTCACGTACGAGCGCCGAGCTGCGGCGGTTGTCAGCACCCAGACGGTTTTTCAACGTGGAGTCCTGACGAGCGTCACTGATGGCCTGTTGCAGGGTGGTTTTCACCCGCGTCAGATCGCTTTCGGAAGGGGCATCCGGATTGCTGATGTCCAGCAGGTCGGAAAGCAGCCCCAGGGTGGCGTAGTTGCTGATGTCGTACGCCATAGGCGGAATAGTGGCAGCCAGTTTTTCCAGCGCCTCAACGGTACGCAGCGTAATGCGCGCCGCAGACTCTTTGCCCATGGCATGGATCAGCACGCCTTTATCGTTGAAGGCAATCAGACGGTTAGCCTGGTAGCCGTGGGCCAGAAACGCGCCGGACATGGCCTTACCGACGATAAGACCAATCACCGGATGCCCCGCCAGACGCGCGTTGGCGTAAGCGGCAGCGGCTCCGGCCAGCGCCTGGTGGATACCAAACGCCTCTTCGCGGCGGCCATAGGCCTGGCTCGGGACGTCGATCACCGCCACAATCGGGCGCTTCACGGCTTTATCGGCGTCAGCGGCGACGGTTTCGCTGACCACTTTTGCCAGTGTCCAGCCTTCCAGCAGCCCCACTTCCCCTTGCGCCGCGCGCGGGAAGTGGTTGTTGGCGTCCGGCACCACGGCGACAAAGCGCACCGTTTCACCGTTCAGCTCGCCGTCTGCGGCCTGCACGGACGGGCATAACCCCTCAATACGTTTGGCGTTCGGCGCGAGGGTTTCCAGCCAGCGTTCGCCACGGCTCATTGCGTTACTCATCATTTCACCTCCCGGGCAAAAAGCGCTTTAATCTGTTCGGCATCGGCCTGTTTGCGGGTGTCGAAATTCGTCAGACGGTTCAGGTAATCGTCGTAATTATCGGTGCGATGTTTCGCCGGTACGCCTTTGGCGATGGCGTCGTTCATCGCGGCTTTCACCGCGTTCACGCCGTCGCCCACCAGCGCGTCCACCAGCCCGCTCTCATAGCGCACTTCGCCGCCGGTCATGCTCCAGATAAACGGACGGTCGCGGGAGTCGTACTCTTCAATGCCCGCTTCCTGCTCGATAACCTGCGGACCGTTGAGGCCGAGCCGCGCTTCGCGGGTTACAATCAGATAGCTGCACAGCGCCGCGGCGATGGACATCCCGCCGAAGCAGCCCACGGTCCCGGCGACAATCCCGACGACCGGGGTATAGCGGCGCAGGTCGACAATCGCGGCGTGGATATCGGCAATCGCCGCCAGGCCAAGGTTGGCTTCCTGCAAACGGACGCCGCCGGTTTCGAGGCACAGCACCGCCTGCGTCGGAATACCGTTGCGGTTATCTTCTGCCGCCAGCTCCAGCGCCGCCGCCATTTTGGCACCGGACACTTCGCCCATGCTGCCGCCCTGGAAGGTGCCTTCAATCGCCACCACCACCGCAGGCTGGCCGTTGATGGTCCCTTTCGCGACCACCATGCCGTCATCGGCCTGAGGAACAATCCCCTGTGGCCCAAGCCACGGAGAGATAATGCCTTCAAACGGATCCAGCAGTTCGCGGTAGCTGCCGTCGTCGAGCAGCGCCTGCGCACGCTGGCGCGCTTTTAATTCGATAAAGCTGCTGTCATCACGCATAGTTCACCCCTTCAAAAACCTGTTCGATACGAATGCGTGCCACGCCCGGCGTCGCGCCGAAGTCGTGGATGGTCAGCTTACCTGCGGGCAGGCTGCTGACGGTTTGCAGGCGGTTGAACAACGCCTCCCAGCGCCCACGACTGTTGTCGACGGAGGTGGTGATATCAATGGTTAAGGTCTGGCCCGGTTCGGCGGTGAAAAGCACCTCCATATCCCCGGAACCGACTACCCCTGCCAGCGCTCTGCCGCTGACTTCGCGGCTGGCGGGCACGGTCAATGTGATTTTTTCCATAACATCCTCTTAATGCTTTGAATAAGGCGTTTCGACGCGGTCAAGAAACAGCGTGGCGGCAAGCAGGTCTGCGGCTCCGCCCGGCGAAGCGTTAAGCGTCAGCATCTGACGGTCTAACCGCGCCAGCGCCTGCTGCCCCGCGAGCGTTGCGCATCCTCCGGCGTTCAGTACCGCCCGGGCGCCGCTCTGCATGGCGTCCAGCCCCTCCATGCCCGCGCGCGACAGCACGCAGGTGTCGGTGAGCGAAGTCATGATCGCCATCAGCGCGTCGAGTCTGGCCTGCGTTTCACTGCTGCCGTTGAGACGGCTGAGGCGAAGCTGCGGCAGCGCGCGCTGCATGATGTGCGGAAACGCCTGCTGAGCCTCTTCGCGCGCGCCCGGCACACGGTAGCGGTGCGTAACGCGTAACCCCTTGCTGAACACTTTCGGCGCCGCGTCATCCGGCAGTTTCGCCAGCTGAGCGGCGGTGTTCGCGACGGTTTGCGCCCGGGCATCGCCACCCAGCATCGCCACCGCGCTGACCAGCAGTCCCAGCGCCCAGATCGCGCCACGGTGCGTATTCACGCCGTCGGTAGCGGCCATCATCTGCCTTTCACCTTCGCGACCCAGGCGGCCAACGGTTTGCCGGAGGGCAATATCCGCCGGACGCTGCCAGCTCTGTTGCGCCAGCGCCTGAAACGTGGGGGTCAGGCTGTGAGCGGAGCGCTCCATCAGCGCAAGCGATAAATCGTGGTGCGCGCCGTTCCCCCGGCTGTCCACCAGACCGGGCTTCGGGCTTAAACGTGCTTCGTCAATCAGACACTGCGTGGCGGTTCGCGCCAGCCATTCGGCACCGCCTTCAACCTGAATCTGGGGCAGAAGTTTCATTACCAGCTCCGGAATTTCGCAGGTGGGTTATACAGACCACCGGACCACTCAACGAGGTCAGCCACGCTGCCCGCAGCCAGCAGAGAGCGGGTGGCGTCGGTACGGCGAATGCCCATATCTTCCGGATAAACAACCTTGCCGCTCTGACGCAGTTCCGCCACGCGTCTGGCGTCCACGCCCAGACCGATATCAGTGATACCCGCCACGGCAGCGACCATGGCGCGACGCTCTTCCAGATCTTTCGCCCGGTAGAGGTAAGCAATGCCCTCTTCCGTCAGCACGTGGGTGACGTCATCACCGTAAATCATGACCGGTGCCAGCGGCATACCGGAGGCTTTCGCCACGTCAACGGCGTCGAGTTTTTCCACGAAGGTTGGCTTCACGCCCGCCTGGAAGGTTTCCACCATCTGCACAACCAGCTTTTTACCGCGCTGCATTGGGTCAGGCTCGGTGATCATGTTCAGCCAGGCCGGTGTGGCGTGGCGACGACCGTGCGGATCGTGGCCCATGTTTGGCGCGCCGCCGAAGCCGGAGAGACGGCCGCGGGTCACGGTTGAGGAGTTAGCGTAACCATCAACCTGTAGCGTAGAGCCGATAAACATATCGACCGCGTACTGACCTGCCAGCTGGCAGAAGGCGCGGTTAGAGCGCATGGAGCCGTCGGCGCCGGTAAAGAACACGTCCGGGCGGGCGCGGATGTACTCTTCCATCCCCAGCTCGCCACCGAAGCAGTGAACGCTCTCCACCCAGCCGCTCTCAATGGCGGGGATCAGCGTTGGATGCGGGTTCAGCGTCCAGTGTTTACAGATTTTGCCTTTGAGTCCGAGCTGTTCGCCGTAGGTTGGCAGCAGCAGCTCAATGGCGGCAGTGTTAAAGCCAATCCCATGGTTCAGGGACTGCACCTGGTGTTCCGCGTAGATGCCTTTAATCGCCATCATCGCCATCAGGATATGTTCCTGTTTGATCAGGCGCGGGTCGCGGGTAAACAGCGGTTCGATAAAGAACGGCTTGTCGGCCACCACCACGTAATCGATCCACGAGCCTGGAATATCCACACGCGGCAGGTCGCACTCATCGTCCACCAGCTCGTTCACCTGTGCGATGACGATGCCGTCGTGGAATGCGGCGGCTTCCACCAGCGCCGGGGTATCTTCAGTACTTGCCCCGGTGTAGAGGTTGCCTTTGCGGTCTGCTTTAAACCCGGCAATCAGCGCCACGTTTGGCGAAAGGTCGACGTATAAACGTGAGTAGAGTTCGATGTAGGTGTGAATCGCCCCGATTTCGAGCTGGCCATCTTCCAGCAGCTGCGAGATGCGCAGGCTCTGCGTGCCCGAGAAAGAGAAGTCCAGCTTGCGGGCGATGCCTTTCTCAAAGATATCCAGATGTTCGCTGCGGCCCACGCTCGGCATGATCATATGCAGGTCGTGCACGATTTGCGGGTTCACTTCGGCCAGTGAACGGGAAAGGAAATCTGCCTGCTTCTGGTTGTTGCCTTCCAGAACGACTTTGTCGCCTGGTGCGATCAGTTTTTCCAGCATGGCGACAAGATCGCCGGTTGGCAGTACCTTGCCCTGCACCGGTACGGACGCCAGACGACGCGCTTTCTCGCTGCGTCGGGTGTTCCATTGCCGGGTGGGTGTTTGCCCAGATAACATTATTAACCTCCTGATTCAGCACATCATTCTGATTTGCTTAACGTTGAGTAAAGTGTGCGCGCTGGTGAGAAAGGCATCAATTAAGCGTAGAGCGGAATCATTAGCCTGAGAGTAATAATCAAGGTAAAGAAATGTGATCGGGATCAGTTCATGTTTCGGAAAAACGGGCTAAACGGGGTACAATTCGGAAGGTATAGTTAATTTCTGACAAGAATCAGCATCGCCCTTATGACCCAAATCATTCCCTCAGACTTCGACATTGCAGCCGAAGAGAGCGCAGAGTTCGTGCCCATGCGCGGTGTGGCTAACCCTCACCTGCAAACCATGCTGCCGCGCCTGATCCGCCGCAAGTTACAGTTCACCCCACACTGGCAACGCCTGGATTTGCCGGATGGTGACTTTTTGGATCTCGCCTGGAGCGAAGATCCGGATCGGGCCAGACATAAACCCCGTCTGGTGGTCTTTCACGGTCTGGAAGGCAGCCTGCACAGCCCTTACGCACACGGTCTCATCGAGGCGGCGAAAGCCCGCGGCTGGCTTGGGGTGGTGATGCATTTTCGCGGGTGCAGCGGCGAACCTAATCGTCAGAAACGCATTTATCACTCGGGTGAAACCGAGGACGGCACCTGGTTCCTGCGCTGGCTGAGAGACCGTTTTGGCGAGGTGCCAACGGCAGCGGTGGGGTATTCGCTGGGCGGCAATATGCTGGCCTGCCTGCTGGCGAAGGAGAGCGACGCCGTACCGCTGGAGGCGGCGGTGATCGTCTCTGCGCCGTTTATGCTGGAGCAGTGCAGCTATCATATGGAAAAGGGGTTTTCGCGGGTCTACCAGCGTTACCTGCTCAACCTGCTGAAAGCCAACGCCGCGCGCAAGCTGAAGGCCTATCCCGATACGCTGCCTGTGACGCTGCAACAGCTCAAACGCGTGAAGCGCCTGCGCGAGTTTGATGATTTGATCACCTCGAAAATTCACGGCTTTGCCGATGCGATTGACTATTACCGTCAGTGCAGCGCCATGCCTTTACTGAATCAAATCACGAAACCTACGCTGATTATCCACGCCAAAGATGACCCGTTTATGGATCATCACTCGATCCCCGCGCCCGAACATCTGCCAGCCAACGTGGAGTATCAGCTCACCCAGTTCGGCGGACACGTCGGCTTTGTTGGCGGCACGCTGCGTCGGCCAAAAATGTGGCTTGAGACGCGTATTCCCGACTGGTTAACGGCTTATCTGGACGGTAAAAAATGATTATTCCCTGGCAGGATCTCTCTCCCGAAACGCTCGATAATCTGATTGAAAGCTTTGTCTTGCGCGAAGGCACCGATTATGGTGAACATGAACGTTCGCTTGAACAAAAGGTCAACGATGTTAAGCGCCAGCTTAAAAGCGGCGACGTGGTGCTGGTATGGTCCGAACTGCATGAGACGGTCAATATCATGCCCCGCAACGCGTTTCATGGCTGATCTTTACACTTTTCCAGTCAGGGAGTTGCTATGTCTGCCAGACATCCGGTTATTGCCGTTACGGGTTCGAGTGGGGCGGGTACCACTACCACCAGCCTCGCCTTCCGCAAGATCTTCGCCCAGCTTAACTTACGGGCGGCAGAGGTAGAGGGCGACAGCTTTCACCGCTACACGCGCCCGGAGATGGATATGGCCATCCGCAAGGCGCGCGATCTGGGTAAACACATCAGCTACTTCGGCCCGGAGGCGAATGACTTCGGCCTGCTGGAGCAAACCTTCCGCGAATACGGGCAGAGCGGCACCGGGCAGTCCCGCAAGTATTTACACACCTACGATGAAGCCGTGCCCTGGAACCAGGTTCCCGGCACATTCACGCCCTGGCAACCGCTGCCGGAACCGACTGACGTGCTGTTTTACGAAGGATTGCACGGCGGCGTGGTGACGCCTCAGCACGACGTGGCGCGCCATGTGGATTTGCTGGTGGGGGTGGTGCCGATCGTTAACCTTGAGTGGATCCAGAAGCTGACGCGTGACATGAGCGAGCGCGGCCATTCGCGCGAGGCGGTCATGGACTCGGTGGTACGCTCCATGGAAGACTACATCAACTTCCTGACGCCACAGTTCTCCCGCACCCACATTAACTTCCAGCGCGTCCCCACCGTGGACACCTCCAACCCGTTCGCCGCAAAAAGCATCCCGTCGCTGGACGAGAGCTTTGTGGTGATCCACTTCCGCAACCTGGAAGGCATTGATTACCCCTGGCTGCTGGCGATGCTACAGGGTTCGTTTATTTCGCACATGAATACGTTAGTGGTGCCGGGCGGAAAAATGGGGCTGGCGATGGAGCTGATCATGACACCGCTGGTGCAGCGGCTGATGGAAGGAAAGCAGATCGCGTGACGCCTGTTGCCGGATGGCGCTTCGCTTATCCGGCCTACGGGCGTGCAGTTGTAGGGCGGGTCAGCGAAGCGCCACCCGCCAAAAGATTACGCCTCGATCACTTCATACGAATGGGTGATGTTTACCGCTTTCTCCAGCATCAACGCCACAGAGCAGTACTTCTCCGCAGAGAGATCTACCGCGCGTGACACCGCCGCGTCCTTCAGCGCTTTGCCGGTGACGATAAAGTGCAGATTGATATGGGTAAACAGGCGTGGCGCCTCTTCGCGACGTTCCGACGTCAGCTTCACTTCACAATCGGTCACGTCATGACGGCCTTTTTGCAGGATCGACACCACGTCGATCGCGCTGCATCCGCCCGCCGCCATCAGCACCATTTCCATTGGGCTTGGCGCTTTATCGCCGGAGTTGCCATCCATCAAAACCTGGTGCCCGGAAGCAGACTCGCCCAGGAACGTTAACCCTTCTACCCATTTCACACGCGCTTGCATATTCACTCACTCCAACGTTGCATTTTTTATGACAGATTACGTGTACGTTACATTTCTCGCAACGGAAGGCGACCTGCGTCATGCTGAAGCGAGACACCAGGAGACACGCGGCGAAAGCTATGCTAAAACACTCTGGATGCTACAGTAATACATTGACGTTACACATGTATGCAGAGGACATCAAACTTTACTGGCTGCGAAACGTTACGACAGCCGACTTCCCAGGTATGGGTAAGAATTCGATTGCAACCCCAGAGTCCGGATGCATCTTATGACTCTGGTGACAGCTTATAACAGAGGATAACAGCGCATGGTGCTTGGCAAACCGCAAACAGACCCGACTCTCGAATGGTTCTTGTCTCATTGCCACATTCATAAGTACCCATCAAAGAGCACGCTGATTCACCAGGGTGAAAAGGCGGAAACGTTGTATTACATCGTTAAAGGCTCGGTGGCCGTGCTGATCAAAGATGAAGAAGGGAAAGAGATGATCCTTTCTTATCTGAACCAGGGCGATTTTATCGGTGAACTGGGCCTGTTTGAAGAAGGCCAGGAACGTAGCGCCTGGGTTCGTGCAAAAACAGCATGTGAAGTGGCTGAAATTTCTTACAAGAAATTCCGTCAGCTGATTCAGGTCAACCCTGACATCCTGATGCGTCTTTCTTCCCAGATGGCACGCCGTCTGCAAGTGACCTCTGAGAAGGTGGGTAACCTCGCCTTCCTGGACGTGACCGGTCGTATCGCGCAGACGCTGTTGAACCTGGCGAAACAGCCAGACGCCATGACCCACCCTGACGGCATGCAAATTAAAATTACCCGCCAGGAAATCGGTCAGATCGTCGGCTGCTCCCGTGAAACAGTGGGCCGTATCCTGAAGATGCTGGAAGATCAGAACCTGATCTCTGCCCACGGTAAAACTATCGTGGTTTACGGAACCCGTTAATTGCGGTCAAACGGCGTGCCGCCGCAGGGTGGCACGCCGTTTTTGTCTCTACTCCCCATGTGGCGCAGGCTGATCTATCATCCGGAAGTTAACTACGCACTGCGACAAACGCTGGTGTTGTGTCTTCCCGTGGCCGTGGGCCTGATCCTCGGACATCTTCAGCAAGGCCTGCTGTTTTCCCTCGTCCCCGCCTGCTGCAACATTGCCGGTCTGGATACGCCGCATAAACGCTTTTTTAAACGTCTGATTATCGGCGGCTGCCTGTTTGCGGGCTGTAGCCTCGCCGTACAGCTTTTGCTGGCTCGTGATATCCCGCTGCCGCTGATCCTGACCGTGCTGGCGATGACGCTCGGCGTCACGGCGGAAATCAGCTCGCTGCACGCCCGCCTGCTTCCCGCGTCGCTGATTGCCGCCATCTTCACCTTAAGCCTTGCGGGCAATATGCCGGTGTGGGAGCCATTGCTGATCTACGCCCTCGGCACGCTGTGGTACGGGCTGTTTAACTGGTTCTGGTTCTGGCTGTGGCGGGAACAGCCGCTGCGCGAATCCCTGAGCCTGCTCTACGTGCAGCTTGCTGAATATTGCGAAGCAAAATACACCCTGCTCACTCAACATACCGACCCGGAAAAATCCCTGCCGCCGCTGCTGGCGCGTCAGCAAAAAGTGGTGGATCTCATTAGCCAGTGCTATCAGCAGTTGCACATGCTTGCCGCCAACAAAAATCATGAATACAAGCGGCTGCTGCGTACCTTCCAGGTCGGGCTGGATTTGCAGGAGCATATATCCGTCAGCCTTCATAATCCGGAAGAGGTGCAAAAGCTGGTGGAGCGCAGCCATGCGGAAGCGGTGATCCGCTGGAACGCGCAGACCGTCGCGGCGCGCCTGCGGGTGCTGGCTGACGATATCCTCTATCACCGCTACCCGACGCGCTTTAACATGGACAAACAGCTCGGCGCGCTGGAAAAGATTGCGCGTCAGCACGCGGATAACCCGGTCGGGCAGTTTGCCGCCTGGCATTTCAGCCGCATCGCCCGGGTGTTGCGCACCCAGCGCCCGCTTTATGCCAGGGACCTGATGGCCGATAAGCAAAAACGGCTGCCGCTGCTGCCCGCCCTCAAAAGCTATCTTTCACTGAAGTCTTCCGCCCTGCGCAACGCCGCGCGGATCAGTGTGATGCTGAGCATCGCCAGCCTGATGGGAATGGCCCTGCACCTGCCGAAACCCTACTGGATCTTAATGACCGTGCTGTTTGTTACCCAGAACGGCTATGGCGCCACGCGGGTGCGTATTCTGCATCGGGCGGGCGGGACGATGGCGGGGCTGATTATCGCGGGCGTGACGCTGCACTTCCATGTGCCGGAGGGCTATACCCTGGCCGGTATGCTGGCGATCACGCTGGTGAGTTACCTGATCATCCGCAAAAACTACGGCTGGGCGATGGTGGGCTTTACGGTGACGGCGGTATATACCCTGCAACTGCTCACGCTTAACGGGGAACAGTTTATTATTGCCCGGCTGGTCGATACGCTGATTGGCTGCCTGATCGCCTTTGGCGGCATGGTCTGGCTGTGGCCCCAGTGGCAAAGCGGGTTGCTGAGGCAGAACGCCCACGATGCGCTGGAAGCCGACCAGCAGGCCATTCGTCTTATCCTGAGCGATGACCCGCAGCCCTCTCCGCTGGCCTACGAGCGCATGAAGGTCAACCAGGCGCATAACGCCCTGTTCAACTCCCTTAACCAGGCCATGCAGGAGCCGGGCTTTAACGCGCACTACCTGGCGGATATGAAACTGTGGGTCACGCACAGCCAGTTCATCGTCGAGCATATTAACGCCATGACCACGCTGGCGCGCGAGCATACGATGCTGACGCCGGATCTGGCGCAGCGCTATTTGCAGTCGTGTGAAATTGCGTTGCAGCGCTGTCAGCAGCGTCTGGAGTATGACGCGCCGGGCGAGTCGGGGGATTCGAACATTCTGGAAGCGCCGGAGACGCTGACCCACGGGCCGATGAGCACCCTGGAGCAGCATTTACAGCGCGTGCTGGGGCATCTGAACACCATGCACACCATTTCATCGGTGGCATGGCGTCAGCGCCCGCATCATGGGATTTGGTTAACGCGCCGGTTAAAACGCACCGCGTATTAGCCGCTGACGATCTTCGCGACCGCCGCGGCAAAACGGGTTAACCCGTCTTCGATGTCTTTGTCTTCCACCACCAGCGACGGTGCAAAACGCATCACGTCCGGCCCGGCATTCAACACCATAACCCCTTCATGTGCGGCAGCGTGCAGAAAATCGCGTGCGCGGCCTTTGTACTGCGGCTTCAGTTCAGCGCCGATCAGCAGCCCCATCCCGCGGATCTCACTGAAGACATCAAACTGCTCGTCAATATGCTGAAGATGTTTCACAAACAGGTCGCGTTTCGCATTCACGCCCTTCAGAACGTCCGGCGTATTAATGATGTCGAACGCCGCACCCGCCACGGCGCACGCCAGCGGATTACCGCCGTAGGTGGAGCCGTGTGAGCCAACGTGGAATGCGGAAGCGATATCCTGGGTGGTGAGCACCGCGCTGACCGGGAAACCGCCGCCGAGCGCTTTCGCGCTGGTCAGAATATCCGGCGTGACGCCGTAGTGCATATAAGCGAACAGATCCCCGGTACGCCCCATCCCACACTGCACTTCATCAAACACCAGCAGCGCCTGGTGCTCGTCGCACAGTTCGCGCAGCCCTTGCAGAAATTCCGGGGTGGCCGCCGTGACGCCGCCTTCGCCCTGAATCGGCTCCACCACTACCGCGCAGGTGTGGTCGTCCATCACCGCTTTCACGGCATGCAGATCGTTAAACGGCACGTGGATGATATCCGCAGGTTTCGGACCAAAGCCGTCGGAATACTTCGGCTGGCCGCCAACGGAAACGGTAAAGAAGGAGCGACCGTGGAAGGCGTTATGGAACGCGATGATTTTGGTTTTGTACGGGCTATGACGCGTGGTTGCGTAGTAACGCGCCAGCTTAAAGGCGGTTTCGTTGGCTTCGGTGCCGGAGTTCATAAACAGCACGCGTTCGGCGAAGGTGGCATCGATGATCTTACGCCCCAGACGCAGCGCCGGTTCGTTGGTGAACACGTTGCTGGTGTGCCACAGGGTTTCGCCCTGCGTTTTCAGCGCGTCCACCAGCGCAGGATGGCAATGGCCCAGCGCCGTCACCGCAATACCGCCCGCGAAATCAACATACTCGTTGCCCTGCTGATCCCAGACGCGGCTGCCTCTCCCCTTCACCGGGATAAACTCAGCCGGTGCATAAATCGGCAGGATCACTTCATCGAATGTCGCGCGGGTAATTGCTGGTTGTTCAGTTGCCATGTCATGACCATCCATTTTTATGTCACAGTTATTGTGAAAATATAATCACAAAATATGCATAAAAAATCACAACAAGGCAACAGATATTCAGCGATTAAGGAAATTGGCCAGCAGCGCGTGCCCCTGTTCGCTGAGAATGCTTTCCGGGTGGAACTGCACGCCTTCCAGATCGTACTCGCGGTGGCGAATGCCCATGATCTCCTGCGACTCGCTCCAGGCGGTAACCTCAAAGCATGACGGCAGGGTCGGCGGATCAATCACCAGCGAATGGTAGCGCGTCACGGTTAACGGGTTATTCAGCCCCGAGAACACGCCCGTACCGGTGTGCGTGACCGGTGAGGTTTTGCCGTGCATGACTTTCGCGGCACGGACAATGGTCGCGCCAAAGACCTGCGCAATCGCCTGATGGCCCAGGCAGACGCCCAGAATCGGCACCCTGCCCGCGTAGTGGCGGATCGCCTCCAGCGAGATACCGGACTCCGACGGGGTACACGGCCCCGGCGAAATCACGATCTTCTGGGGTGCCAGCGCGTCAATGTCAGCCAGCGCGATTTCATCGTTACGGCGGACAACCACCTCTGCCCCCAGCTCACAAAAATACTGGTAAAGGTTCCAGGTAAAGGAATCGTAGTTATCAATCAGCAGAATCATGGCGGCTCCTGAAAAAATGGCCGCCCTATTTTACGCAGATTCCCGCGCTTCGCTCACCACTTTGGCAAAGATGGCGTTCAGGGCGGTCAAATCTCCCATCGCCCCGCTCTGGTTGGCGGACGCCCAGCCGTCCGGATCGATACCCTGCCAGTTCAGCACGTACCCCGCATGGATTGCCAGTTGTTCAAAGAAAATCCGTTGGGCCACGCCATTACCGCTCATAAACGGATGTAGCATATTGATTTCACAGTAGTAATGACTGATTCTGTCTGTGAATTCCTCTTTCTCAAGGCCAACCAGATATTTATCACTTTCCAGCGCAGCCATCAGCTCATTTCCCACCTTCTCGATGTACTCGAAATGGCAAAAAGGAATATCACCTTTGGAAATATCGGCGGTGCGCAGCTCGCCAGCCCCTTTCATTTCGTTGCGGAATAAATGGCGGTGAATAAGGCACAGATGGGGTAAACCCGGTGCCGAAGGCCCCAGTTCCAGCGTCTCGATGTCGGGTTTAGCGGGACCCTTGCCTTTTTCAAGGAGGCAACTGGCCTGAAAATTGACGTTACGTTGTTGTTCCCAGAGACGGGATTTTTGCTTGTCGGTGAGTTTTTTCACTTAACGCCTCCCTGAATAGTCCGTTTGCCACAAGTATAAGCAGCAAAACGCGCTTTCGCCGGGAGGGCGGAAAGACACGGGCAAGATATGCCCGTGTGAGGGAACGATTACGGCAGCACTTTCGCAGAGAGAATGACCACTGGCTTAGACGGCACATTCTGGTATGGACCGACATCGTGCGTCTGAACCTGAGAGATCTTATCCGCCACGTCCATACCTTTCACCACTTTGCCGAACACCGCGTAGCCAAAGTCGCGCTGGCCATGGTCCAGGAAGGCGTTATCAGCCACGTTGAGGAAGAACTGGCTGGTGGCGCTGTCTTTATCCGCCGTACGCGCCATGGAGATGGTGCCGCGCTTGTTCAGCAGGCCGTTATCCGCTTCGTTTTTGATTGGCGGGTTAGGCTGTTTCTGCTGCATCTGCTCGTTAAAACCGCCACCCTGAATCATAAAGCCCGGGATCACGCGGTGGAACGTGGTGTTGTTATAAAAACCACTGTTCACGTAGTCGAGGAAGTTTTTCACCGAAACAGGGGCTTTCTGGCTATCCAGCTCCAGCTCAATATTCCCCGCAGAGGTAGTCAGCAGGACGTGGGGGTCTCCTTTGGCTGCCAGCGCAGCAGGGGAAACGGCAGAAAGAGCAAACACAGCTGCGACAGCCGCCAGTGTTGATTTGAGCATGAGAATTCCTTAACAAAGCGCAGTATAAAAAGCGAATGGCTTGATTCTAAAGAGCAGTATGAACCCAGACCAGTCTTTTACCTAATTTTACCAAATTGAAACAATTATTACCGCGCAAACGATTGTTCACGCCGCAACGTAATGTGATCTACATCACGTTAAAACCTGCAATTGCGCTCAAAAGTTTCCGAAAAGATTTAATTAGATCACTTTCGCGACTAAAATCTGCCCGCTCAAACGCAGTCATTGCGTTTTTCTTTACTTTTAACAGGCCAGACATGACTAACAGCAATCGCATTAAGCTCACATGGATCAGCTTCTTCTCTTACGCCCTGACCGGCGCGTTGGTGATCGTCACCGGGATGGTGATGGGAAATATCGCAGAGTATTTCCAGCTTCCCGTTTCCAGCATGAGTAACACCTTCACCTTCCTGAACGCGGGGATCCTGATCTCTATTTTCCTGAATGCCTGGCTGATGGAAATCGTACCGCTGAAAACCCAGCTACGCTTCGGCTTCGTGCTGATGATCGCCGCCGTGGCGGGCCTGATGCTGAGCCACAGCATCGCCCTCTTCTCTGCCGCTATGTTCGTGCTGGGCCTGGTGAGCGGGATCACCATGTCGATCGGTACGTTCCTGATCACCCATATGTATGAAGGCCGCCAGCGCGGCGCGCGTCTGCTGTTCACCGACTCCTTCTTCAGCATGGCCGGGATGATTTTCCCGATGGTCGCCGCGTATCTTCTGGCGCGCAGCATTGAGTGGTACTGGGTGTATGCCTGCATTGGTCTGGTTTATGTCGCGATCTTCATTCTGACCTTCGGCTGTGAATTCCCGGTGCTCGGCAAAAAAGCGCAGACTACGTCCGAGCCGGTCGCGAAAGAAAAATGGGGTATCGGCGTGCTGTTCCTCTCCATCGCCGCGCTGTGTTACATCCTCGGCCAGCTGGGCTTTATCTCCTGGGTGCCGGAATACGCAAAAGGTCTGGGCATGAGCCTGAACGACGCGGGTAAACTGGTGAGCGATTTCTGGATGTCTTACATGTTCGGCATGTGGGCGTTTAGCTTTATCCTGCGCTTCTTCGACCTGCAACGTATTCTGACCGTCCTGGCGGGTCTGGCAACCGTACTGATGTATCTGTTCATCAACGGTTCCCCGGAACATATGCCGTGGTTCATTTTGACCCTGGGCTTCTTCTCCAGCGCGATCTATACCTCAATCATCACCCTTGGCTCTCTCCAGACCAAAGTGGCCTCGCCAAAGCTGGTGAACTTCGTGCTGACCTGCGGCACCATCGGTACCATGCTGACCTTCGTGGTCACCGGCCCGATTGTTGCGCACAGCGGCCCACTGGCCGCGCTGCATACCGCTAACGGTCTGTACGCCGTGGTGTTCATCATGTGCTTCGTGCTGGGCTTTGTCACCCGTCACCGTCAGCACAACCCGGCAACGGCTACCCACTAATCGCCGTAACCCCTTTGTCTGGTACAAAGGGGTTTATACCCCGCTCATCCGCCCTGCCCGTCGATTCGCAAAAACCCCACAAAAAATTGCGCAAAAAACAAGCAAGCACAAAAATCGAACAATATCCGCCACTTATAAAAATCCTGACAAATCATAGATATACCCCCTAAGGGGTAGGTGAAGGCGTATTTGATTTGCATCAATAAGTGCCCCTGCTGAATCGTTAAGGTAGGCAGTAATAGAAAAGAAATCGAGGCAAAAATGAGCAAAGTCAGACTCGCTATCATCGGTAACGGCATGGTCGGCCACCGCTTTATTGAGGATCTTCTCGATAAAGCCGATGCTAACCAGTTCGATATTACCGTGTTCTGTGAAGAACCCCGCAAGGCGTACGACCGTGTGCACCTGTCTTCCTACTTCTCCCACCACACCGCCGAAGAGCTCTCTCTGGTGCGTGAAGGATTCTACGAGAAGCATGGCGTGAAAGTGCTGGTGGGCGAACGCGCTATCACCATCAACCGTCAGGAGAAAGTGATCCACTCCAGCGCCGGACGTACGGTTTTTTACGACAAGCTGATTATGGCGACTGGCTCGTACCCGTGGATCCCGCCTATTAAAGGTTCGGAAACCCAGGATTGCTTCGTTTACCGTACCATTGAAGACCTTAACGCCATTGAATCCTGCGCACGTCGAAGCAAACGCGGTGCGGTTGTCGGCGGTGGTCTGCTGGGTCTGGAAGCGGCAGGCGCGCTGAAAAACCTCGGCGTTGAAACCCACGTCATCGAATTTGCCCCGATGCTGATGGCTGAACAGCTGGACCACATGGGTGGCGACCAGCTTCGCCGTAAAATCGAAAGCATGGGCGTGAAGGTTCACACCAGCAAGAACACCAAAGAGATCGTGCAGGAAGGTACCGAAGCGCGTAAAACCATGCGCTTTGCCGACGGCAGCGAGCTGGAAGTGGACTTCATCGTCTTCTCCACCGGCATTCGCCCGCGCGACAAGCTGGCCACCCAGTGCGGACTGGCCGTTGCGCAGCGCGGCGGGATCATGATTAACGACACCTGCCAGACCTCCGATCCGGATATCTACGCCATCGGCGAATGCGCCAGCTGGAACAACCGCGTATACGGTCTGGTTGCACCAGGATACAAAATGGCGCAGGTCGCCGTTGACCATATCCTCGGCAGCGAAAACGCCTTCACCGGCGCAGACATGAGCGCCAAGCTGAAGCTGCTGGGTGTGGACGTGGGCGGTATTGGCGATGCGCATGGCCGCACCCCGAACTCCCGCAGCTATGTTTATCTGGACGAAAGCAAAGAAGTCTACAAACGTCTTATCGTCAGCCAGGACAACAAAACCCTGCTCGGGGCGGTGCTGGTGGGCGATACCAGCGACTTTGGTAACCTGCTCCAGCTGGTGCTGAACGCCATTGAGCTGCCGGAGAACCCGGACGCGCTGATCCTGCCAGCGCACGCCTCCAGCGGTAAACCGTCCATCGGCGTGGATAAACTGCCGGACAGCGCACAGATTTGCTCCTGCTTCGACGTGACCAAAGGCATGCTGATCTCCGCCATCAACAAAGGCTGTCACACCGTTGCGGCACTGAAGGCGGAAACCAAAGCCGGGACCGGCTGTGGCGGCTGCATTCCGCTGGTGACTCAGGTGCTGAACGCTGAACTGGCGAAACAGGGCATCGAAGTGAACAATAACCTGTGCGAGCACTTCGCTTACTCTCGCCAGGAGCTGTATCACCTGATTCGCGTGGAAGGCATTAAGTCCTTCGACGAACTGCTGGAGAAACATGGCCAGGGCTACGGCTGTGAAGTCTGTAAACCGACGGTCGGTTCCCTGCTGGCGTCCTGCTGGAACGAATATGTGCTCAAGCCAGAACACACGCCGCTTCAGGACACCAACGATAACTTCCTGGCCAATATTCAGAAAGACGGGACTTACTCGGTGATCCCGCGTTCTGCCGGGGGGGAAATTACCCCGGAAGGGCTGGTCGCCGTAGGCCGTATCGCCCGTGAGTTTAACCTGTACACCAAAATCACCGGCTCCCAGCGTATCGGCCTGTTTGGTGCGCAGAAAGATGACCTGCCGGAAATCTGGCGTCAGCTGATTGAAGCGGGCTTCGAAACCGGTCACGCGTACGCCAAAGCGCTGCGTATGGCGAAAACCTGCGTGGGCAGCACCTGGTGCCGCTACGGCGTAGGCGACAGCGTGGGCTTCGGCGTAGAGCTGGAAAACCGCTACAAAGGCATCCGTACGCCGCACAAAATGAAGTTCGGCGTCTCAGGCTGTACCCGTGAATGTGCGGAAGCGCAGGGCAAAGACGTGGGTATCATTGCCACCGAGAAAGGCTGGAACCTGTACGTGTGCGGTAACGGCGGGATGAAACCTCGCCATGCAGACCTGCTGGCCGCCGATCTCGATCACGATACGCTGATCAAATACCTCGACCGCTTCATGATGTTCTACATTCGTACCGCCGATAAGCTGACCCGTACCGCGTCCTGGCTGGATAACCTTGAAGGCGGCATCGACTACCTGAAGTCGGTCATTATCGACGACAAGCTGGGTCTGAATGAACAGCTGGAATCCGAAATGGCTCGCCTGCGCGAGGCGGTGATCTGCGAGTGGACCGAAACCGTGAACACGCCAGCGGCGCAGACTCGCTTCAAACACTTTATCAACAGCACCCAGCGCGACCCGAACGTGCAGGTGGTGCCGGAGCGCGAACAGCATCGTCCAGCGACCCCGTATGAACGTATTCCGGTGATGCTGGTGGAGGAAAACGCATGAGCCAGTGGGTAAATATCTGCAATATTAATGACATTCTGCCAGCAACCGGCGTCTGTGCTCTGCTGGGTAACGAGCAGGTGGCGATTTTCCGCCCGCGCCACGATGAACAGGTCTTTGCCATCAGCAATATCGACCCGTTCTTCGAGGCCAGCGTGCTCTCCCGCGGTCTGATTGCGGAGCACCAGGGCGAACTGTGGGTTGCCAGCCCGCTGAAAAAGCAGCGCTTCCGCTTAACCGACGGACGCTGCATGGAAGATGAAAGCGTCTCGGTCAAACACTACGACGTCCGCGTGAAGGACGGCGAGGTGCAGCTGAAAGCGTAACCCCTCGCCTTTTCAATAGGAAAGGCTTATGACCCCTTATGGGTAACGGCAGGAAAAACCGTATGTTCTGTACGATTCCTGCTGTTATCCTGACGTCAATTCTTCCCCCGCCATGAATGCTGTGAGGTAACGTCGTGGATCACCTGCCGATTTTTTGTCAATTACGCAACCGCGACTGCCTGCTCGTGGGCGGCGGCGATGTGGCTGAACGCAAAGCGCGCCTGCTGTTAGAGGCGGGCGCCCGACTGACCGTCAACGCCCTCACCTTCGCCCCACAGTTTGACGTCTGGGCGCAGGAAGGGATGCTCACGCAGGTACAGGGTGAATTTGATGAATCCCTGCTGGATACCTGCTGGCTGACCATCGCCGCAACGGATAACGATGACGTTAACCAGCGCGTCAGCGACGCCTGCGAAGCGCGCCGCATCTTCTGTAACGTGGTGGATGCGCCGAAAGAGGCGAGCTTTATCATGCCGTCGATTATCGACCGTTCACCGCTGATGATTGCGGTGTCATCCGGTGGCCGCTCGCCCGTTCTTGCCCGTCTCCTGCGGGAGAAACTGGAAGCCGTGCTGCCACAGCATCTTGGTCAGATTGCCCATTACGCCGGGCAGCTTCGTTCCCGCGTGAAGCAAACCTTCTCGACCGTGGGCGAACGCCGTCGTTTCTGGGAGAAGTTCTTTGTTAACGACAGGCTGGCGCAGTCGCTGGCGAATCAGGATGCGAAAGCGGTTGAAGAGACGACCGAGCAACTCCTCTCTGAACCGCTGGATCATCGCGGTGAAGTGGTACTGGTAGGCGCAGGTCCCGGCGATGCGGGCCTGCTGACGCTGAAAGGGCTTCAGCAGATCCAGCAGGCGGACATCGTGGTGTATGACCGTCTGGTCTCAGATGACATCATGAATCTGGTGCGCCGCGATGCTGACCGCGTGTTCGTCGGCAAACGGGCGGGTTATCACTGCGTACCGCAGGAGGAGATCAACCAGATCCTGCTGCGGGAAGCGCAAAAAGGTAAGCGCGTGGTGCGTCTGAAAGGCGGCGATCCGTTTATCTTTGGTCGCGGCGGCGAGGAGCTGGAAACCCTGTGCAACGCGGGTATTCCGTTCTCCGTGGTGCCGGGCATTACCGCGGCATCCGGCTGTTCTGCCTATTCCGGCATTCCGTTAACCCATCGCGACTACGCCCAGAGCGTGCGCCTGGTGACGGGCCACCTGAAAACCGGTAGCGAGCTGGACTGGCATAATCTGGCCGCTGAAAAGCAGACGCTGGTCTTCTACATGGGGCTAAACCAGGCTGCCACGATTCAGGCGAAACTGCTGGAGCATGGCATGGAAGCAGATATGCCGGTCGCGCTGGTGGAAAACGGCACTGCCATTACCCAGCGAGTAGTCGATGGCGTACTGACGCAGCTTGGCGAGCTGGCACAGCAGGTTGAAAGCCCGGCGCTGATCGTGGTGGGTCGCGTGGTAGCCCTGCGCGAAAAACTGAACTGGTTCTCCAGCCACTAACGCATAAACTCTCTCCCGGGAGTAGTCTTTAAGCGGACTACTCCCTTCTTACCTCAGTCGATAACATACCGTCCGCATAATGGAACTTTTCCATTTATTCCCTCGTGTTACATCCAATTTTCAATTTTTGACAAGGAATGCGTATGTTCAAACTGGCAAAAGCTGCCGTTCTGGTCGGCATGTTATCAACGCTGACGGCCTGCACCGGTCACGTGCAAAATACTAAAAATAATTGCAGCTATGATTACCTCCTGCACCCGGCGATCTCCATTTCGAAGATCATCGGCGGTTGCGGCCCGGCGGCACAGCAGTAAGCGTTTTTCAGGCGTAAAAAAAACCGGGGATTTCCCGGTTTTTTTGTTTCGTCAGTTTTTATCGGGTGGCGGCTCCGCCTTACCCGGCAAAGCGGCTTAAGGTTTACCCACAAACCCAATCGCGTCGTACACCGCTTTCAGGGTTTCGGAGGCGCGCGCGCTGGCTTTTTCCGCGCCCTCTTTCATCACTTTTTGCAGGAAAGCTTCGTCGTTACGGTAACGGTGATAGCGCTCCTGCAACTCGGTCAGCATACCGGAAACGGCGTCTGCCACTTCACCCTTCAGGTGGCCGTACATCTTGCCTTCGAAGTGTTTTTCCAGTTCAGGGATGCTTTGTCCGGTCACACCGGAGAGGATGTCCAGCAGGTTAGACACGCCCGCTTTGTTCTGCACGTCGTAGCGCACCACTGGCGGCTCGTCGGAGTCGGTCACCGCACGCTTGAGCTTTTTCACCACTGATTTCGGATCTTCCAGCAGGCCGATAACGTTGTTGCGGTTATCGTCGGACTTGGACATTTTCTTGGTCGGCTCCAGCAGCGACATCACGCGCGCACCGGATTTCGGAATAAACGGCTCAGGCACTTTAAACACGTCACCGTAAAGCGCGTTAAAGCGCTGGGCGATATCGCGGCTCAGCTCCAGATGCTGCTTCTGGTCTTCACCCACCGGCACCTGGTTGGTCTGGTACAGCAGAATGTCGGCCGCCATCAGCACCGGATAGTCAAACAGACCGGCGTTGATGTTTTCAGAGTAGCGGGCAGACTTATCCTTGAACTGGGTCATGCGGCTCAGCTCACCGAAATAGGTGTAGCAGTTCAGCGCCCAGCCCAGCTGCGCGTGCTCTGGCACGTGAGACTGAACGAAAATGGTGCTCTTCTCGGGATCGATACCGCAGGCCAGATACAGCGCCAGCGTATCGAGCGTCGCTTTGCGCAGCTTCTCGGGATCCTGACGCGCGGTGATAGCATGCAAATCCACGATGCAATAAATGCAGTGGTAATCGTCCTGCATGCTCACCCACTGACGTAACGCACCCATGTAGTTACCAATGGTCAGTTCACCTGAAGGCTGTGCGCCACTAAAAACGATGGGCTTAGTCATTATTCAATTCCTGATGTTCACTGTGCGAGAGCCCGAGTGCGGGCAACAAATCTTTGAAGTGGTCGAACACAACGTCCGGCTCACTCAGCGTAATGGCCTCACCGTAGTTGTAGCCGTAGGTCAGCCCAACAGACGGGCAACCTGCCGCTCTGGCAGCCAGAATATCATTGCGGGAATCCCCGACAAAGAGCAGCTCCGCAGGCGCTAAGGATAATTTTCCTGCCACCAGCAATAGCGGTTCCGGATGCGGCTTTTTATTCTGCACATCATCGCCGCCCACAATCACGGAGAAGTATTTCGCGATATCCAGCGCTTCAAGCAGAGGCGCAACGAACGGTGTCGGCTTGTTAGTCACCAGCCCCAGCGGGATGCCTTTTGCATGGAGCGCGCCCAGCGTTTCAGCGACATCCGGGAACAGGAAGCTGCCCTCTTCGACGGTCTCTTCATAGAAACGGTCGAACAGTTTGCGCAAAATACGCTGCTGCTCATCCTTGGGAATATCCGCGTGGTCAACACTCGGTTTCCCTTGTGCGGAACGCTGCGAGGCGCGCTCCTGACGAGCCCAGGTCAGCGCGCGTTCCATCAGCACGTCCGCACCGTTACCAATCCACGTCACGACGCGCTCTTCGCCCGCAACGGGGAGTTCAAGGGCATACAGCGCCTGATCGACGGCGCGGGTTAATCCTGGCGCGCTGTCGACCAGCGTGCCGTCGAGGTCAAATGCTACACCCCGAATAGCCTGCAATTTATCCATGATTTACCTTCGCCAGTTCACGGCGCATTTCATCAATGACTTTTTTGTAATCTGGTTGATCGAAGATGGCGGAGCCTGCGACGAACATATCCGCCCCTGCCGCCGCAATCTCACCGATGTTATTGACCTTCACACCGCCGTCCACTTCCAGGCGAATATCATAGCCAGACTCATCGATACGGCGGCGCACTTCACGCAGTTTGTCGAGGGTCTGTGGGATAAACGACTGGCCACCAAAGCCCGGGTTGACGGACATCAGCAGGATCACGTCCAGCTTGTCCATCACGTAGTCGAGATAGCTCAGCGGGGTCGCCGGGTTAAAGACCAGCCCTGCCTTACAGCCGTTCTCTTTGATCAGCTGTAGAGTACGGTCAACATGCTCGGAGGCTTCCGGGTGGAAAGTGATGATGCTGGCACCCGCCGCGGCGAAATCAGGCACGATGCGGTCAACCGGTTTCACCATCAGATGCACGTCAATGGGGGCGGTGATCCCGTAATTACGCAGCGCTTTAAGCACCATCGGACCGATGGTCAGGTTGGGAACGTAGTGGTTATCCATAACGTCGAAATGGACGACATCCGCGCCAGCCGCGAGAGCTTTGGCAGTGTCTTCACCCAGGCGGGCAAAATCGGCCGACAGAATTGAGGGGGCAATCAAAAACTGTTTCATCCGCATCTCCTTGAAATGTGTTTACCGGCGGGCAAAGGCTCAGGGTCGATAAAGCGCCAGAAGTTCGTCCACCTTTTTACGTGTGCCGCCGTTGCTGCTAATGCTACGCCGCACTTTTACCTGAAAATGCTTCGCGGCTTTGTACCATTCGCGCGTATCAGGCGTGTCGTGATTCGAAATTAACACCGGAATTCTTTTGCTGACCAGCTTTTCCGCCATCTCCGCCAGACGCGCCTGCTCGGCCGGGCTGAAGCTGTTGGTGTGGTAGGCGGTGAAATTTGCCGTGGCAGACAGCGGCGCATAAGGCGGGTCACAGTAGACCACCGAATTTACGCCCGCCAGCTCCATGCACTCTTCATAGGAGAGGCAGTAGAACTCGGCATTCTGCGCTTTTTCAGCAAAGTGATACAGCTCGTCCAGCGGGAAATAGGGACGCTTATAGCGGCCAAACGGCACGTTAAACTCGCCACGCAGATTATACCGGCACAGGCCGTTGTAGCCATGGCGGTTGAGATAAAGAAACAACAGCGCGCGGCGGAACGGATCCTGGCTCTGATTAAACTCAGCGCGGAACTGATAGTAGACGTCCGGGTTGTTGTTCTCTGGCGTAAACAGCTTCCGCGCCTCTTCCACATACTCATCGGTACGCAGTTTGACGATGTTATAGAGGCTGATGAGGTCGCTGTTGATATCCGCCAGGATATAACGAGAAAAATCGGTATTCAGGAACACCGATCCAGCACCCACGAAGGGCTCGATAAGACACTCGCCTTTCGGCAGGTGCTTTTTAATATCATCGAGCAGGGGGTATTTCCCCCCTGCCCATTTCAGAAAAGCGCGATTTTTTTTCATGCTGACTAACTGATTACACCTTCTCCGGCTGTGGAGAAAGCTCCGACAGCATCCTGCGCTTTAAACATTACTTCAGATCGGCCTGCACCTGATGAATCGGCTTCGCCCACGGGTTTTTCGCCTGCACATCGGCTGGCAGCGTGGAAACGGCACGTTTTGCTTCATCTTTGGAAGCATAGATACCACTCACCAGCACATACCACGGTTGACCGTTACGGGTCGTCTGATAAACCACGTAGTTTTTCAGATTCGATTTCTTCGCCCAGGCGTTGAGGTTGTCATAGTTAGACGAACTGCTCAGCTGAAGGGTGTAGTTGCTGGAAGAGGCCGACTGCAAAGAACCCACGTTGCCCGTCGTTTTACCTGATGCAGCGCCCGTTTTGGCAGCGGGAGCCGCAGGCGTTGTTGCCGCAGGCGCGGTCGTGGTCGCCGTTGCTTTCGGCGCAGTGGTTGCCGCAGGCGTTGGCGCTTTAACCGGCTGGCTCACCGCAGGTTTTGTCTGCGCTGGCGCTTTCGTTTCTGGCGCTTTTGCCACGGTCTGTGGTTTCGTCTCACGCTTCGGCTCAATCACAGCCTGTTTACGCTCCTGACGCGGCGCAGTCTGCGTCTGGCGCGGTTTGGTTTCCGTTGCCGCCGTTTGCTGCTGGGCATTGCTGCCATGAACTGGCGCAACGGTGGCAGGTTCAGTTGGCAGCGTGGAGTTCACCACGGCAGCGTTAACCTGCTCCTGATTCTGCGGCTGCATCAGCGCGTTATTCAAATCGCCCTGAACTTCAACACGCTGCTGGCCTTCAGGCGTAACAGGTGCCTGGCCCTGAGTTGGGGTCGCAGAGACGGGCGGCAGAGAGATATCCTGGCCTGCACTGGTGTTACCGGCGGTCTGTTCCGCGGAGGTGGTACCCGGCGCAGGCTGAGCGCCATTCGCCTGGTTGCTCGCATCGTTACCAGACAGGTCGATGCTCTTCTCGGCAGACGCCGTCTGCTCGGTAGAATTGGTAGAAGGTGCTTTTAGCGCGGAACCAATGCCGACAATCAGCAAGACCAGAACCAGAACGCCAAGGCCCATCATGATGTACTGACGAGAGGCCGGTTTTGCCGCTACCGCTTTTTTACGCTTGCGCGGACGACGTTCAACAGGCTGTTCATCCATTAACTCTTCTTCGGATTCATACTCCTCGTCTTCACGCTCATTTCGCACATTACGGCTACGCGAAGGACGACGATCGTCTGCATCCAGATCGACATCGTCAAAGTTGATCTGCGGCTCGTTATCACGTTCTGAAGATTGACGAGAACGACCAGTACGACGATCGCTGGGATCGGGTTTCAGCTCGTCTTCTGGTTTGAATTCATCCATTTAACACCCCACTCAAAGGCTTATGCCAACGACTCTGCATTTACCTGAAGCTAAAACGACCACCTGTTACAGCGGTCTGACCTTTCTAGTTGTTACGCCTGCTGACAATCAGCAATAGCGCCAAGTACGACTTCGTGCGGCACTCCGCCGCGCACTTCACTTTTCCCTATTGCAAGTGGGAGTACCAGACGCATCTCACCTGCCAATACTTTTTTATCGCGCATCATGTGGGGAAGGTACGCCTGCGCAGACATTTCCTGCGGCCCACTCACCGGCAAGCCAGCACGTTTAAGCAACGCGATGATACGTGCGGTCTCTTCCGGCCTGAACTGCCCCAGACGTTCAGAGGCACGTGCAGCCATAACCATCCCGGCAGCGACAGCCTCACCGTGCAGCCAGTTACCGTAGCCCATTTCGGCTTCGATTGCGTGACCAAACGTATGCCCCAGATTCAGTAAAGCACGTAAGCCGGTTTCACGCTCATCTGCGGCAACGACTTCTGCTTTCAGCTCACAACAACGGCGAATACAGTAGGCCATTGCCTGCCCGTCGAGGCGCAGCAGCGCATCCATATTCTCTTCCAGCCAGGTGAAGAACTCACCGTCAAGAATAATGCCGTATTTGATCACTTCTGCAAGGCCGGACGCCAGTTCGCGTGCTGGCAAGGTTTTCAGACAGTCGAGATCCACCACCACCGAGGCAGGCTGGTAGAACGCGCCAATCATGTTTTTGCCGAGCGGGTGGTTAACCGCCGTTTTACCGCCTACAGAAGAATCGACCTGTGACAGCAACGTGGTTGGAATTTGAATAAAGCGCACGCCGCGCTGGTAGCTGGCGGCTGCAAAACCGGTCAGATCGCCCACAACGCCGCCGCCCAAGGCAAGCAGTGTTGTATCACGACCGTGCGGTTTTTGCAGAAGTGCGGTAAAGACGGTATCCAGTACCGTCAGGCTTTTGTACTGCTCGCCATCGGGCAGAATCACACTGTCGACCTTCACGCCCGCCTGCTCAAGCAGGTGGCGTACACGATCGAGATAAAGCGGAGCCAGCGTCTCGTTGGTGACCAGCATCGCCTGATCACCCGCTTTCAGTGGTAAGAAGGAAGCTGGGTCGTTAAACAAACCAGCCGCGATGGTGATAGGGTAACTACGTTCCCCGAGAGTAACTGTAATCCTCTCCATGACGCGACATCCACCTTAAATGCTTTTACCCGCAGGCGAGTGTATATAAAGCCAGAATCAGTTGCTTTCCAGCATATGAATAATCTGGTTTGCAACCACTTTAGCGCTTTGATCGTCAGTACGAATGGTCACATCAGCAATCTCTTCGTACAGAGGATTGCGTTCATCGGCCAAAGCTTCCAGAACTTCACGTGGCGGTGTTTCAACCTGCAACAACGGGCGCTTTTTATCACGCTGCGTGCGTGCCAGCTGTTTTTCGATGGTCGTCTCAAGATAGACCACTACGCCACGGGCGGAGAGACGGTTGCGGGTTTCGCGAGATTTTACAGAGCCGCCGCCTGTTGCCAGCACAATGCCCTGTTTTTCCGTGAGTTCGTTGATCACTTTTTCTTCTCGGTCACGGAAACCTTCTTCGCCTTCTACGTCGAAGACCCAGCCCACATCCGCTCCGGTTCGTTTCTCAATCTCTTGATCAGAATCGTAAAATTCCATATTGAGTTGTTGAGCTAACTGACGCCCAATAGTGCTTTTGCCGGCACCCATAGGCCCAACCAGAAAGATATTGCGTTTCTCTGCCATTTTTTCGGTACTACTAAGACTATTCGTTAATGGTAATCCCCGCTGCGCAGACACCCGGCGTAGCAGGACATGAACTGAAACCTCATTTGCAATAGAGCGAGAGTCAGACGAAAAATTATCTCAATACTCCGGCTTGTTTGGCAACTGATTAAATCACCGTTCCCGGCGCATAAGGAAATAAGACGTAAGTCCAACTCAAATCGGTACTCCTTGTATGCTAATTCATGCCCCACGTCAAACATCTGCAACAAACTGAATGCAAAATCATTGCGGGGATCGTTACCCATTAATGAATACTGACCAGACGTGGCGTGATAAACACCACTAACTCGCGCCGTTCGTTATCTTTTCCGTCATGGCGGAACAACTGCCCCAGCCACGGGATGTTGCCCAGCACAGGTACGCTGTCGCGTCCGGTTTTATTCTTTTGCGAAAAGATCCCGCCCAGGGGGAGCGTTTCCCCACTTTTTACCTCGACCTGCGTTTCGATCTCCTGCTTATCAATCGCCAGCGTTTCACCATCAGCCTGTTGCAGCACCTGACCGGGCATATTTTCACTGATATGCAGTTTCAGACGCACGCGGCCGCCCGGCAGGACCACCGGCGTCACCTCCATGCCTAATACCGCCTCTTTAAATTCAACGGATGTAGCCCCACTCTCGCCGCTGGAAACCTGATACGGAATTTCGCTGCCCTGCTTGATGCTGGCAGGCTGCATGTGCGACGCCAGCAGCCGCGGGCTGGCGATGATATCCACCTGCTGCTTTTGCTCAAGCGCCGACAACTCAAGATCCAGCATCCTGCCGTTGATGCGCCCGATGTTGAACCCTACGTGGGTGGTCGCACTGGCCACCGACAGGTCCGCGCCAAGCGTCGAGACCTGCCCCACCTTACCGGCCTTTGTTGCGTCAGCGAGGTTCCATTTCACCCCCAGTTCACGCAGGCTTTTTTCACTGATTGTCACAATCTGCGCCGCCAGTTCCACCTGCTCGATGGGCAGATCCATCTGCGCTGCCCAGCGCTGGAGCATCGCCACCACCGTCTGGTTATCCCTGACCAGAAGACGGTTGGTGCGCTTGTCGACGGAGAGACTGCCTTTCGGACTCAAGAGCTTTTCCGCCGCTTTTTGCAATTCGGCCGCATCTGCATAAGCAAACGGAATGCTGTGGGAGTGCAGCGGGGCGTCGAGCAGACGCTGGGCCTGCTCCTGCGCTTTACGCGCCTGCTGTTCCCGTAGCCAGGCCGCCGTATGCACATAAAAAATGCCGCCCTCTTCCCGCAATACCAGCCCGGCGCTGTTCACTACCGTCTGAAGCGCCTGCCTCCAGGGCACTCGTGTTAAATTCAGCGAAAGGGAACCGCTGACATCTGGCGACACCACCAGATTGCGATCCTCCTGCGCGACCAGCGCCTGTAAGACCTGTACCACCGGGACGTCATCCACCAGCAGGGTGACCGGTTTTGGCGTCGCGGCCCACAGGGGCTGGCTGAGTACCGCCAGTAACAGCCCTATCCTTATCTTCACTTTTTTTCGTTCCTTCTCGTTGCCATGTCCATTGCTTCGGCTCGCACATCTCGCCGACATCAACGGTCAGTTGTTGTTTATCTATCGCACTCACCCGCCAGCCAGGCGTTAACCGCATCTGCGTTTTTACCCGGTGCCAGCGTTTCTGCCCGTCCTGCATAAGGCCGATATCCATGCTGCCACTGACTACTCCCTGATATCGCCACTGGCTGAGTTGCCCTGCTGCGCAACGCTCTTCCGGCACAGAGAAGGGATCCCGCATCCCGGTCAGGAAAAGCGGAGAAAGCAGGATCAGCAACCGGGCTTTACTGCGCATGACCGATCTCCAGTTGCAGGCTGAGGCGTAGCCGTTTGCCCTGCGGTGTGATGTCAAACGCGCTTACCCGCATGTTCTCAAGCGCCAGCCGGGAAAAGAGCGCCGGAACCGCGCCCCATGAGGCATCCAGCGCCAGCTCTCCGCCATTCTGCTGCGGTTTCCAGTGCACCAGCCTTGCCTCCTCACGCTGAAAGGCCAGCGGAGAAAAGGGCTGCGCCGGTTGCGAGGGTTTCACTTGCGTCATCACCGGTCGCCGTCTGGCCTGTGGCCACAGCGAGGCGTTGATTCGCTTCGCACTGATAGTCTGCGCCTGAATATCGGCGTAGCGCAGAGCAGCGGGTCTGAGCAGCAGCCCCCAAATCACAAACGCAACGAACCCCGACGCGATAAACCAACAAAGGACGCGCCGGGAAGGACGTGCATCACTCCAGCGTTGATACCAGATGTCCACTGGCTACCTCCGGCTATGCAGCTGAAAAGAGAACATCCATCGCCCCTGGCTATCCTGTTGCAGTTCGCCTGCCGGTCCGGGGGTAAACCCCGTTACCCTTTTCAGGGCATCGGTCATGGCGGAGAGCGCTGGCAGTGAGGTGGTATAGCCGGTCAGGATCAGCGAGGGAGGCTGATAGCGCAGCGCCGTCAGCCAGGCCTGCCGGGGCATTGCGTCTGCAAGGGATTCCAGCGCGGGTTGCCATGCCGGATCAGAGGGCAGCGAAGGGGTTTTCAGCCCCGCAGATTGCGGCTGACGCGCTTTCAATACCTTCTGCACCGCACGCATTCCCGCCAGTTCGCTTTGCAGCGACTGTAACGCGAGCGTCTTTGTCACCCGCAGACTGACGCCTCCCGCCAGCATCACCAGCAATGAGGCGGCAAACAGCAAGCCCCAGAAACGCAGGTGCTGAATACGTTGTTGCCGACGCCAGGGTAAAAGATTGGGCATGCTCATTACGGCACCTCGCTCATGGCCAGCGCCAGGGCGACGGTGTAATCAGCACCGCATTCTGGCAGCGGCGGCTGACACAATTTCACCACTTCCCACGGGTCGCGAGCAGCATCAAACACGGCGATATCAGAAGGCGAAAGCGCAAGCAGCGCCGCCAGCGCATTCACGTTCGCCGCTTCCGTGGTGTCACGCCGCCCCCACTGATGGCGCATCGCCCATAGCCACTGATGTTCATCTCTCCAGGCCACGCACCGGGTGGGGGCAACAGCAGAGAGAAGATTCGCCAGCGCACCGGCATCCGGGGCGATTGCGGCCAGGCGCAAATGCAGCGCTTTCGCCAGCGACAGCAGGGTATCAACCTCTCTGTTCTGCGCTGCGGTAACCTGAAATGTGTTGCTGAACGTATCCTGCGCGTAGTCAAAGCAGAGCGTATCGGCAGGCATCTCCAGCTCACGCGCTAATGTGGCGCCTACCCAGGTGAGCTGTTCGCTGTCACGCAAGGTAACGGATGGACGAGGCAACGCGCGTTGCAGAACACGCGTTGACGGAAATGAGAGAAATACCCGATGCGAGTGCGGCAACGTTTTCCGCCAGCCGCGTAAGGCATTAACCAGTTGTTCTGGGTTAACTATTTTTCCCTCCCTGATAATGGCGTCTGACAGCGGCACCGCCCACCAGCGCCGTAAACGCCAGCCCGCCCGCTCTCGGGTCAGCGCGACAGCAACTACCTTATCCTGTTGAATATGAACGCCTGTTTGCCACGTTTTAAAAGCCATGCTTCACGATCTCCTTATTGCCCGTCAGAGTGACGGCTATATCAATGAATCAGGCTTGCCTTTATACTACCGCGCGATTGTTTAGAAACTGCCCAGGCTAAACCAAATGGGAAATCTCCGGTGAAGTTCGTAAAGTATTTATTGATCCTTGCAGTCTGTTGCATTCTGCTGGGAGCAGGCTCGATTATTGGTTTGTACAAATATGTCGAGCCGCAACTCCCTGACGTCGCCACGCTTCGTGATGTGCGGCTTCAGATCCCTATGCAGGTCTATAGCGCCGATGGTGAACTGATGGCGCAATACGGCGAGAAACGTCGTATCCCTCTGACCTTAAATCAAATTCCACCCGTGATGGTGAAGGCGTTTATCGCCACCGAGGACAGCCGTTTTTACGAGCACCACGGTGTCGATCCGGTCGGTATTTTCCGTGCGGCAAGCGTGGCGCTGTTCTCCGGTCATGCCTCTCAGGGGGCAAGTACCATTACCCAGCAGCTGGCGCGTAACTTCTTCCTCAGCCCGGAAAAGACGTTGATGCGTAAGATCAAAGAGGTGTTCCTCGCGATCCGCATTGAGCAACTGCTGAGCAAAGACGAGATCCTGGAGCTTTACCTCAACAAGATCTATCTGGGCTACCGCGCCTATGGCGTTGGGGCAGCGGCTCAGGTCTACTTTGGTAAGCCGATCGATCAGCTCACGCTGAGCGAAATGGCGACCATTGCCGGTCTGCCAAAAGCGCCATCCACGTTTAACCCGCTCTACTCGCTGGACCGCGCCACCGCGCGCCGTAACGTGGTGCTGTCGCGTATGTTGAGCGAAGGCTACATCAGCCAGGCTGAGTACGATAAGGCGCGCAGCGACGTTATTGACGCCAATTACCATGCGCCGGAAATTGCCTTCTCTGCACCGTATCTCACTGAAATGGTTCGCCAGGAGATGGTGAGTCGCTACGGTGATAAAGCGTATGAAGATGGCTATCGCGTCTATACCACCGTGACCCGCAAGGTGCAGCAGGCTGCCCAGCAGGCGGTGCGTAATAACGTGATGGATTACGATATGCGTCACGGCTATCGCGGCCCGTCCAACGTGCTGTGGAAAGTGGGCGAAGGCGCCTGGGACAGCAAAAAAATCACTGATTCCCTGAAAGCGCTGCCGACCTATGGCCCGCTGCGTCCAGCGGTAGTCACCCAGGCCGATCCACAGGAAGCGGTGGCGATGATGGCCGATGGCACATCCGTATCGCTGCGCATGGAAGGTGTCCGCTGGGCGCGTCCGTACCGTTCTGACACCCTTCAGGGGCCTACGCCGCGCAAAGTGACCGATGTGGTACAAACCGGACAACAAATCTGGGTGCGTCAGGTCGGTGATGCCTGGTGGCTGGCGCAGGTGCCGGACGTCAACTCGGCTCTGGTCTCTATCAATCCGCAAAACGGTGCCGTGATGGCGCTGGTTGGCGGGTTCGATTTCAACCAGAGCAAGTTTAACCGCGCGACCCAGGCGCTGCGTCAGGTCGGTTCGAACATCAAACCGTTCCTGTATACCGCGGCGATGGATAAGGGTCTGACGCTCGCCAGCATTCTCAACGACGTGCCAATCTCCCGCTGGGATGCCGGTGCGGGTTCTGACTGGCAGCCGAAGAACTCTCCGGCGCAATACGCTGGCCCTATCCGTCTTCGTCAGGGGCTTGGCCAGTCAAAGAACGTGGTTATGGTTCGCGCGATGCGTGCGATGGGCGTTGATTATGCGGCAGAGTATCTGCAACGCTTCGGCTTCCCGGCGCAAAACATCGTTCATACCGAATCTCTGGCGCTCGGCTCCGCGTCCTTTACGCCACTCCAGGTCGCACGTGGATACTCGGTGATGGCAAACGGCGGCTTCCTGGTCGATCCGTATTTCATCAGCAAAATCGAGAACGATCAGGGCGGCGTGCTGTTTGAAGCGAAACCGAAAATTGCCTGCCCTGAATGCGATATTCCGGTGATTTACGGCGACACGCCAAAATCCAATGTCCTGGAAAACAAGGATATGGAAGATGTGGCGATCTCGCAGGAACGTCAGAATCTGGCGGTGCCGCAGCCTCAGCTGGAACAGGCCAATCAGGCGCTGGTCGCCCAGAGTGGCGCGCAGGAGTATGCCCCGCACGTAATCAGCACGCCGCTGTCGTTCCTGATTAAGAGCGCACTGAACACCAACATCTTTGGCGAACCGGGCTGGCAAGGCACCGGCTGGCGAGCGGGCCGCGATTTGCAGCGCCACGACATCGGCGGCAAAACCGGGACAACCAACAGTTCGAAAGATGCCTGGTTCTCAGGTTATGGCCCGGGCGTTGTCACCTCTGTCTGGATTGGTTTTGACGATCACCGCCGCGATCTGGGACGCACTACCGCCTCTGGCGCGATTAAAGATCAGATTTCCGGTTACGAAGGCGGCGCGAAGAGTGCGCAACCTGCCTGGGATGCATACATGAAAGCCGTTCTCGAGGGCGTACCAGAGCAGCCGCTAACGCCACCGCCGGGCGTGGTGACGGTAAATATCGACCGCAGCACCGGACAGCTCGCGAATGGCGGTAACAGCCGTGCAGAGTATTTCATTGAGGGCACTCAGCCAACCACGCAGGCAGTGCACGAGGTGGGTACAGAGATCATCGATAACGGCGAGACGCACGAGCTGTTCTGACGCCAACAAAAAAGCCGGGTGGCGACTACGCCTGACCCGGCTACAACGTCAATGCAAAACGGCGACCTTCGGTTGCCGTTTTTAATGGTGGCGCTACAAACGCCCCTGCCCCTTCAGCCATTCCCGCACCAGGAACAGTGCGCTCACGTTGCGCGCCTCGTTAAAGTCAGGATCTTCCAGCAAATCCATCAGATGAGCCAGCGGCCAGCGAACCTGCGGCAGCGGTTCCGGCTCGTCTCCTTCCAGCGATTCAGGATAGAGATCTTCCGCAACTACAATGTTCATTTTGCTGGAGAAATAGGACGGCGCCATGCTCAGTTTTTTCAGGAACGTCAGCTCTTTCGCGCCAAACCCCACCTCTTCTTTCAGCTCGCGGTTTGCCGCTTCAAACACCGTTTCGCCCGGATCGATCAGTCCTTTGGAGAAGCCCAGCTCGTAGGATTCGGTGCCCACGGCGTATTCACGGATGAGGATCAGGTGCTCATCGACGATGGGCACGATCATCACCGCTTCACGTGAGGAGGGGCGCATACGTTCATAAACACGACGCACACCGTTGCTGAACTCCAGATCCACGCTTTCGACATTAAACAGACGCGATTTCGCGACGGTTTCAACATTCAGAATGGTGGGCTTTTGTAAGGGTTTGGTCATCTTGACGGGTCTTTGCTGGGTGAACTGGCTTTATTGTGCGATACGCCGCACGGTTTCGGCAATGTCAATTGCTCTTTATTTACATTTATGCAACGTAACTGTACGTGATTCTCATTTCAAAACAAATGTCAAGAGGTTGAAATGTTTCCAGGAATTTGCTGATATCGCGCCGGAACAGGCTTTGTTATCATTACCGGTCACTGGGATGCGCGTCAACATGCTCAAGTTAGACTCCATACTTGCCGATAGCCGACCACAGAATCTCATTCATTGTACAAAAGGTGCGACTGACAACACCTGTAAGAAGATAAGTAAGATGGGGAAAGCATGAGCACCATTTTGATTTTTCTCGCTGCTGTGCTGGCCTGCGCGTCGATTGCGGTGTGGGTATTCAGGCGCCGCGTACATCGCCGTTATCGGCTGCCCTTTTTAAACGCGTTTGCCGGGGCAAACACGCGCAAGCTTTCGCCAGAGGAACGCTGTACCGTTGAGCAGTATCTCGACACGCTGAACCGATCCCGGCTTTCGCCTGGCCCTACCGGCGCCAGCGCCGCCCCCGTATCGCTCAATCTGAACGCCCAAAGCGACACCGTTCTGTGCGTGACGCGCTCTATTACCCGCTACGGCATCACCACCGACGATCCCAATAAGTGGCGCTACTATCTCGATTCCGTTGAAGTCCACCTGCCCCCCTTCTGGGAGCAGTATATCAACGATGAAAACAGCGTTGAGCTTATCCATACCGATACGTTGCCGCTGGTTATTTCCCTGAATGGTCATACCCTGAGCGAATATGTTCAGGAAGCGCCGCGCTTTGCGCTGGAACGCGCGAGCGGAACGCAGGCCTCTATTCGCGGTGAAGAGACTGAGCAGATTGAACTGCTGAACATCCGCCAGGAGACGCATGAGGAGTACGTTCTTAGCCGCCCGGACGGCATTCGCGAAGCGGTGCTGATTGTCGTCTCGTTCCTGCTCTTTTTCATCTGCCTGCTGACGCCGGACGTGTTTGTTCCGTGGCTCGCGGGTGGCGCAGTGCTGCTTCTGGCCGCCGGACTGTGGGGCATATTTGCCCCGCCAGCAAAAACGTCATTACGCGAAATTCACTGCCTACGCGGAACCCCAAAACGCTGGGGACTGTTTGGCGAGAACGATCAGGAACATATCAACAATATCTCGCTCGGGATCATCGATCTCATCTATCCGCGCCACTGGCAGCCGTGGATTGCGCAGGACCTGGGCCACAAAACGGATATTGATATTTATCTCGACCGCCACGTTGTACGCCAGGGACGTTACTTATCCCTGCACGACGAAGTGAAAAACTTCCCGCTTCAGCACTGGCTCCGCAGCGCGGTGATTGCCGGTGGCGCCGCGTTAATCTTCGTCATGCTGCTGCTTTTCGTGCCGCTGGATATGCCGATTAAATTTACCCTGTCGTGGATCAAAGGGGCGCAAACCGTGGAAGCCACCAGCGTGCAGCAGCTTGAAGAAGCGGGGGTACGCGTGGGGGATACGTTGCGTCTGAAAGGTACCGGGATGTGTAATATCCACACGCCGGGCGCCTGGAACACGCGCCAGAACTCACCGTTCTCGCCGTTCGACTGCTCTCAGATCATCTGGAATGACGCCTCTCCGCTGCCGCTGCCGGAATCGGATGTGGTCAATAAGGCCACCGCGCTTACCCAGACGATTAATCGCCAGCTCCATCCGAAACCGGATGATGATTCTCGCGTCAGCCCTGCCCTGCGTTCTGCTATTCAGAAGTCGGGCATGGTGCTGCTGGATGACTTTGGCGAAATCGTCCTGAAAACAGAGGATCTCTGCTCAGCTCAGGATGACTGTATCCGGCTGAAGAACGCGCTGGTCAACCTCGGTAACAGCAAAGACTGGGACGCGCTGGTGAAACGCGCCGAAGCGGGACGCCTGGACGGGGTGAACGTGCTTCTGCGTCCGGTCAGCGCCGAGTCGCTGGATAACCTGGTGGCAACCTCTACCGCCCCCTTCGTGATGCGTGAAACCACCCGTGCGGCTCAGGCGCTTAACAGCCCGGCGCCAGGCGGATTTGTGATTGCCAGCGATGAAGGCAGCGACCTGGTGGATCAACCCTATCCGCAGGTTTCGCTGTATGACTATCCTGCCCAGGAGCAGTGGAGCGAATTCCAGCGTCTGGCGCAGATGCTGATGCAGACGCCATTCAGCGCGGAAGGGATCGTCACCACCCTCTTTACCGACGCCAACGGCACGCGTCATATCGGCCTGCACCGTATGCCGGATAGCGCTGGCCTGTGGCGCTATGTAGGGACATCCCTGCTGCTGATTGCGATGCTGGCGTGCATTGTCTGGAATGGTTATCAGGCCGTACGCCGCTATCAGCGTTCCCGCACGCGGCTGGCAGAAATCCAGGCCTACTACGAAAATTGCCTTAACCCGAAACTGATCTCCTCTTCCGAGAGCCTGATCGGATAACGTCCCTGCGCGACAAGTTGTGCTACCCTGTCGCGCACGTTTCTTCTGGCTGGAGTTCCCCCTTATGCATCTTGATATCGACTGGCAAGCGGTTGATACCGTCCTGCTTGATATGGACGGCACGCTGCTTGATCTCGCCTTTGATAACTATTTCTGGCAAAAGCTGGTCCCGGAAACATACGGTGAACAGCAGGGGATCTCCCCGGCGGAAGCGCAGGAATTCATTCGTTCGCAATATAGCGCGGTGCAGCATACGCTAAACTGGTACTGTCTTGATTACTGGAGCGAGCGACTCGGTTTGGATATTTGTGCCATGACCACCGCCCAGGGCGCACGCGCCGTACTGCGCGACGATACGGTTCCGTTCCTGGACGCGCTAAAAGCCTGCGGTAAGCGCCGCATTTTGCTGACGAATGCGCATCCCCATAACCTGGCCGTGAAGCTGGAACATACCGGTCTTGCTTCACACCTTGATTTATTGCTTTCCACCCACACATTTGGTTATCCGAAAGAAGATCAGCGGTTGTGGCATGCCGTGGTGGAAGAGACCGGTTTACAGCCGGAACGGACGCTTTTCATAGACGATAGCGAGCCGATTCTGGATTCTGCGGCCGCTTTTGGCATTCGCTATTGTCTGGGCGTGACCAATCCTGATTCCGGCCTGGCTGAAAAAAGCTATCTTCGACATCCGGGGCTGAACGACTATCGCCGGATGATCCCCTCACTCACCGTGAAGGAGACGCCATGAAAGAAAAACCCTCTGATGGGGTAAGACTGGATAAATGGCTGTGGGCCGCCCGTTTTTACAAAACGCGCGCCCTTGCCCGTGAAATGGTTGATGGCGGAAAGGTGCATTACAACGGTCAGCGCAGCAAACCGAGCAAGCTGGTTGAACTGAATGCCACGTTAACGCTTCGCCAGGGCAACGATGAGAAAACGGTGGTGGTGAAAGCCATTACCGAACAGCGGCGGCCCGCAACCGAAGCCGTTTTGCTATATGAAGAGACGGCCGAAAGCATAGAGAAGCGCGAGAAAACCGCGCTGGCGCGCAAAATGAATGCGCTCACAATGCCTCACCCGGACCGGCGACCGGACAAAAAAGAGCGCCGCGATCTGATGAAATTTAAACACGGTGAGAACGAGTAATTCTCACCTGCACGAGAGATGAAAATGGCCCAACACGACCAATTACACCGCTATCTGTTTGAACAATTCGCCGTGCGCGGCGAGCTGGTCACCGTATCCGAAACCTGGAAACAGATCCTGGAAAACCACAACTACCCGCTGCCGGTGAAAACCCTGTTGGGCGAACTGCTGGTTGCCACCAGCCTGCTGACCGCCACGCTGAAATTCGCAGGGGATATTACCGTACAGTTGCAGGGCGATGGCCCGATGTCGCTGGCGGTGATCAACGGCAATAATCAGCAGCAGATGCGCGGCGTGGCGCGCGTTCAGGGCGATATCCCTGAAAATGCCGATCTGAAAACGCTGGTCGGTAACGGCTACCTGGTTATCACGATCTCGCCTGAAGAGGGTGAGCGTTATCAGGGCGTTGTCGGTCTGGAGGGCGATACGCTTGCCGCCTGCCTGGAAGATTACTTCATGCGTTCCGAACAGCTGCCAACCCGCCTGTTCATCCGCACCGGTGAAGTGGATGGCCAGCCTGCTGCCGGTGGTATGCTGCTCCAGGTTCTGCCTGCACAGGATGCACAGACCAATGATTTTGAGCATCTGGCAACGCTGACGGAAACCATCAAAGCGGAAGAGCTGTTCACCCTGTCGGCGACCGACGTGCTGTGGCGTCTGTATCACGAAGAAGAGGTGACGGTTTACGATCCGCAGGCGGTGGAATTTAAGTGCACCTGCTCTCGCGAGCGTTGCGCGGGCGCCCTGAAAACACTGCCGGATGAAGAGATCGACAGCATCATGGCGGAAGACGGTGAAATCGATATGCACTGTGATTACTGCGGTACGCACTACGTGTTCAATTCGATGGATATCGCGGAGATCCGCAATAACGCCTCCCCGGCGGATCCGCAGGTTCATTAAACCTATTTCCCCTCACCCTGCCCTCTCCCCAAAGGGGAGAGGGTGTTTGAATTCCCTCTCCCCTTTGGGGAGAGGGTTAGGGTGAGGGGCAAATATCCCACCCAAGCTGAATCGTTTTCCCTATGTAACCCTTACGTAATTTTCTTACATGTATGCGATTACATTCACATTCCTTCCGATAAAATCACCAACCTTTAACCTTTTAAGAACATTTTCCCCAACCAAAAAGCGATTCCTGCGATAATCTGCCCGCCCTGTGACTGGAGTCGCAGCGTTTTCCGTTAGTAAGGGTTTTGACCAGATACGTAAATCTATGAGCCCCGTCGCGGTTAACATCCCCAGAAAAACCCTACAATTTCAGGCAGTACATATTGGCTAAGGAGCAGTGATATGCGTGTTAATGGTTTAACCCCGCAAGATCTCAAGGCTTATGGTATTCACGACGTCCAGGAAGTGGTCTACAACCCCGATTACGATACGCTGTATCAGGAAGAGCTCAATCCAGCACTGGAAGGATACGAGCGAGGTGTGTTGACGAACCTTGGTGCTATCGCCGTCGATACGGGTATTTTTACCGGTCGTTCGCCGAAAGATAAGTATATCGTCCGAGACGATACCACCCGCGATACGCTGTGGTGGGCTGATAAGGGCAAAGGGAAGAACGATAACAAACCGCTCTCCCCGGAAACCTGGCAGCATCTGAAAGGACTTGTCACCCATCAGCTTTCCGGCAAGCGTCTGTTTATTATCGATGCGTTCTGCGGCGCTAACGCCGACACCCGTCTTTCCGTACGGTTTATCACTGAAGTGGCCTGGCAGGCGCATTTCGTGAAGAACATGTTCATTCGTCCGACCGATGAAGAGCTGCAAGACTTCACTCCAGACTTTATCGTGATGAACGGCGCGAAATGCACCAACCCGCAGTGGAAAGAGCAGGGTCTGAACTCCGAAAACTTTATCGCCTTCAACCTGACCGAGCGTATCCAGCTGATCGGCGGGACCTGGTACGGCGGCGAAATGAAGAAAGGGATGTTCTCGGTCATGAACTACCTGCTGCCGCTGCGCGGAATCGCCTCCATGCACTGCTCGGCGAACGTCGGGGAAAAAGGCGATGTAGCAGTATTCTTCGGTCTTTCCGGCACCGGTAAAACTACGCTGTCCACCGATCCAAAACGTCGTCTGATTGGCGACGATGAACACGGCTGGGATGATGACGGCGTGTTCAACTTTGAAGGCGGCTGCTACGCGAAGACCATTCGCCTGTCTGAAGAGGCAGAACCGGATATCTTCCACGCGATTCGCCGCGATGCGCTGCTGGAAAACGTCACCGTGCGTGCCGATGGTTCTATCGACTTCGACGATGCGTCGAAAACGGAAAACACCCGCGTCTCTTACCCGATCTACCACATCGAGAACATCGTGAAGCCGGTGTCGAAGGCGGGGCATGCCACGAAGGTGATTTTCCTGACGGCGGATGCGTTCGGCGTGCTGCCACCGGTTTCCCGCCTGACCGCCAGCCAGACGCAGTATCACTTCCTCTCCGGCTTTACCGCTAAACTGGCGGGTACCGAGCGCGGTGTGACCGAGCCAACGCCAACCTTCTCCGCCTGTTTCGGCGCGGCGTTCCTGTCGCTACACCCGACGCAGTACGCGGAAGTGCTGGTGAAACGCATGCAGGCATCCGGCGCACAGGCATACCTGGTAAACACTGGCTGGAACGGTACGGGCAAACGTATCTCCATCAAAGACACGCGCTCCATCATCGACGCGATTCTGGATGGTTCACTGGATAACGCCGAAACCTTCACGCTGCCGATGTTCGATCTGGCGATCCCAACAGAGCTGCCGGGCGTGGATACGCGTATCCTGGATCCGCGTAACACCTACGGTTCACCGGAACAGTGGCGTGAGAAGGCAGAATCGCTGGCGAAGCTGTTTATCGAAAACTTCGAGAAGTATACCGATACCCCGGCGGGTGCTGCGCTGGTGAGTGCGGGACCGAAGCTGTAATTAACCCCTCACCCCGGCCCTCTCCCCAAAGGGGAAAGGGTGTAAAAGTCCCCTCTCCCCTTTGGGGAGAGGGTTAGGGTGAGGGGAAATTAACTCTCTTTCACCTGCCCCCGCAAAACCGGCACCGGTAACCACGCACGAATGCTCAAACCACCCCGCTCGCTGGTGCCAATTTCCAGCAGTCCGTTATGGTTATCCACAATACGCTGCACAATCGCCAGGCCTAAGCCGGTTCCGCTGGTGCTGCGCGCGCTGTCGCCGCGCACAAACGGCTGGAACAGGTGCTTACGCTGCTCTGGCTTGATGCCCGGGCCATCGTCTTCCACCTGGAACCAGGCGCGGTTGAGTTCCGTACCGCTGCTGACTTTGATCCAGCCGTTGCCGTAGCGCGCCGCGTTGACCACCATGTTCGCCACCGCGCGTTTAATCGAAAGTGGGTGCATACGTACCTGAATCTCGCCCGCCTGAAGGTCGGTCGCAATTTCACGTTCGTAGCCACTTTCGGCGGCGACCACTTCGCCCAGAACCGCGTTCAGATCCGCCATCTCCATCGGCATCTCCTGCCCGGTGCGCAGGTAGTCAATAAACTGCTCGATGATGGCGTTACACTCTTCGATATCCTTGTTGATGGACTCTGCAAGATAACCATCCTGCTCGCCCATCATCTCTGTCGCCAGCCGGATACGCGTCAGCGGCGTGCGTAAATCGTGACTGACGCCCGCCATGAGTAACGTACGGTCATCCGCCAGCTGTTTAACGCCTGCCGCCATGTGGTTAAACGCACGCGTTACCGAGCGTACTTCCGACGCGCCATACTCGCGCAGCGGCGGGGGGATAATCCCTTTACCGACCTGCAATGCCGCATGCTCCAGGTCAACCAGCGGTCGGTTCTGAATACGAATAAACAGCCACGCGCCGCCGATGGCCAGCAGCATGATCGCCAGGGTGTAACGGAACAGCGGCGAGAAGTCGCCCTGATGGATCTCGGTGAGGGGAACACGCACCCAGATGTTGGGTGACAGCCAGGTTTTCAGCCAGACAACCGGTGAGCTTTTATTGACCTCAACGCGCACTTCCGTCGGGCCACCAAGCTGCTGCGCCATCTGCTGGCTGAGGAATTCGTAGTGCTGCGCCCAGCGCAGGCCAGCATCTTCCGCCGCTTCGTTCGAATAAAGAGAAATGCCCAGCTCACGGTAGATTTCCCGACGGAACGCCGGGGGAACAACCAACTGCGTGCCGTCCTCCAGTTGCAGTTTGTCGGTCATCAGCATACGCACTTCGTATGCCAGTACCTTATTAAACTGCTGAAGGCTCGGCAGGATCGCAAAGTTCAGCACCACCAGGTAGGTCGTCACCAGGCTGACGAACAGCAGGGTGACGATCAGTAACAGCGTGCGGGCAAACGAACTTCGCGGCGAGAAGCGCATTCGCCTCATGCTTTAGAGCCGTCCGGGACAAACACGTAGCCCAGACCCCACACGGTCTGAATATAGCGAGGATGCGCCGGATCTTCTTCCACCATGCGGCGCAGACGAGAGATCTGCACGTCGATAGAACGCTCCATCGCGGAATATTCACGACCACGGGCCAGGTTCATCAGCTTGTCACGGGAGAGCGGCTCACGCGGGTGGCTGACCAGCGCTTTGAGCACCGCGAACTCACCGCTGGTGAGCGGCATTGGCTCATCTTCACGGAACATCTCACGGGTGCCGAGGTTCAGCTTGAACTTACCGAATGCAATGACGGCCTCTTCCTGAGACGGCGCGCCCGGCAGCTCGTTCGCCTGACGACGCAGCACGGCGCGAATACGCGCCAGCAGTTCACGCGGGTTAAACGGCTTTGGAATGTAGTCATCAGCGCCGATCTCAAGGCCGACAATGCGGTCAACTTCTTCACCCTTCGCCGTTACCATGATGATCGGCATCGGGTTGCTCTGGCTGCGCAGACGTCGGCAGATGGAAAGCCCGTCTTCGCCAGGCAGCATCAGGTCTAACACCATCAGGTGGAAGGATTCACGCGTCAGCAGGCGATCCATCTGTTCCGCGTTCGCGACGCTACGAACCTGGAAGCCCTGCTCGGTCAGATAACGTTCCAGCAGCGCACGCAGGCGCATGTCGTCATCTACGACCAGAATTTTGTAGTTCTCTTGCATTGTGTGTACTCCCAAAGGTTCGGATAGGCCTGGAACAGCGTATTCTAAAAAAGTGCACGTGTTCGACCAGCAAATTCTGGTATAAATTCTAGACGAAATTGTTACAAAGCATATTTAACAGCAGCTTATCTGTTCATTTCATCACATAAATCATTATTAATCTTGTCTGTTACACTGTGCGCTACGTATTGTGCGCAAAGACAGTTAATCGGCATTGAAGGCTGCACCATGAAAACGCCCCTGATCACCCGTGAAGGGTACGAGAAACTCAAAAAAGAGATGGATTACCTGTGGCGCGAGGAGCGTCCGGAAGTGACCAAAAAAGTCACCTGGGCAGCAAGCCTGGGCGACCGCAGCGAGAATGCGGACTACCAGTACAATAAAAAGCGGCTGCGCGAGATCGATCGCCGGGTACGTTACCTGACCAAGTGCCTCGAGAATCTCAAAATTGTCGATTACTCCCCGCAGCAGGAAGGTAAAGTCTTCTTCGGCGCCTGGGTGGAGATCGAAAACGACGACGGCCAAACCCTGCGTTTTCGCATCGTCGGCTACGATGAAATTTTCGGTCGTAAGGATTACATTTCTATCGACTCACCCATGGCCCGCGCCCTGCTGAAAAAAGAGGTGGGTGACCTGGCCGTCGTTCAGACGCCTGCCGGTGAAGCAAGCTGGTACGTCAACGAAATCGAGTATGTTAAATAGTCCGAGAGCGCCCTCCCCGGCTGGCATTTTTTGGTGTCAGCCCGTATAACTATCCCCCTGATTTTCGATCCACAAGATGAACTGACCATGATGAAAGAGTCGCTCTGCCGCATTATTGCGGGTGAACTTCAGGCCAGAGCCGAACAGGTAGAAGCTGCCGTTCGCCTGCTTGATGAAGGGAACACCGTGCCGTTTATTGCACGTTATCGTAAGGAAGTCACCGGCGGTCTGGATGACACGCAGCTGCGTAACCTGGAGACCCGACTGGGCTATCTGCGCGAGCTGGAAGACCGACGTCAGGCGATCCTCAAATCTATCGGCGAGCAGGGCAAGCTGACCAGCGAGCTGGAAAGCGCCATTAACGGTACCCTGAGTAAAACCGAACTCGAAGACCTCTATCTGCCGTACAAGCCGAAGCGCCGAACGCGCGGGCAGATTGCTATCGAAGCCGGCCTTGAGCCGCTGGCTGACCTGCTGTGGAACGAGCCGTCTCACGACCCGGAAACCGAAGCCGCCAGGTTTATCGACGCCGACAAAGGCGTAGCGGACACCAAAGCCGCGCTGGACGGCGCGCGCTACATTCTGATGGAGCGCTTCGCTGAAGACGCGGCGCTGCTGGCCAAAGTGCGTGATTACCTGTGGAAGAATGCGCATATCGTCTCCACCGTGGTGTCCGGCAAAGAGGACGAAGGCGCGAAATTCCGCGACTACTTCGATCACCACGAACCCATTTCTACCGCACCGTCTCACCGCGCGCTGGCGATGTTCCGTGGCCGTAACGAAGGCGTGCTGCAACTCTCCCTGAATGCCGATCCGCAGTTTGATGAGCCGCCAAAAGAGAGCCACTGCGAGCAGATCATTATCGATCACCTCGGTCTGCGCCTGAACAACGCCCCGGCGGACAGCTGGCGCAAAGGCGTGGTGAGCTGGACCTGGCGCATCAAGGTGCTGATGCACCTCGAAACCGAACTGATGGGCACCGTGCGCGAGCGCGCCGAAGACGAAGCGATCAACGTCTTCGCCCGAAACCTGCACGACCTGCTGATGGCTGCGCCAGCTGGCCTGCGCGCCACCATGGGTCTCGATCCGGGTCTGCGTACCGGCGTGAAGGTGGCCGTGGTTGACGGCACCGGCAAGCTGGTTGCCACCGACACCATATACCCGCACACCGGTCAGGCAGCGAAAGCGGCTGTCATCGTCGCCGCGCTGTGCGAGAAGTACAACGTTGAGCTGGTTGCCATCGGTAACGGTACGGCATCCCGCGAAACCGAGCGTTTCTACCTGGACGTGCAGAAGCAGTTCCCGAAAGTGACGGCGCAGAAGGTGATCGTCAGCGAGGCGGGGGCATCGGTTTATTCCGCCTCGGAACTGGCGGCGCAGGAGTTCCCGGATCTGGACGTTTCCCTGCGCGGTGCGGTCTCTATTGCCCGTCGTTTACAGGATCCGCTGGCGGAGCTGGTGAAGATCGACCCGAAATCCATCGGCGTGGGCCAGTATCAGCACGACGTGAGTCAGACGCAGCTGGCGCGCAAGCTGGATGCAGTAGTGGAAGACTGCGTTAACGCCGTCGGCGTGGACCTGAACACCGCTTCCGTTCCCCTGCTGACCCGCGTGGCGGGCCTGACCCGTATGATGGCGCAGAATATCGTTGCCTGGCGTGATGAGAACGGTCAGTTCCAGAACCGCCAGCAGTTGCTGAAGGTAAACCGTCTGGGGCCGAAAGCGTTTGAGCAGTGCGCGGGCTTCCTGCGCATCAACCACGGCGATAACCCGCTGGATGCCTCTACCGTTCACCCGGAAGCGTACCCGGTGGTTGAGCGTATTCTGGCCGCTACCCGGCAGGCGCTGAAAGATCTGATGGGCGACAGCAGCGCGCTGCGTAACCTGAAAGCGGTGGATTTCACCGACGAACAGTTCGGCGTGCCGACGGTCACTGACATCATCAAAGAGCTGGAAAAACCGGGCCGCGATCCGCGTCCTGAGTTTAAAACCGCAACCTTTGCTGACGGCGTGGAAACCATGAACGACCTGTTACCGGGCATGGTGCTGGAAGGGGCGGTAACCAACGTCACCAACTTTGGCGCGTTTGTGGATATCGGCGTGCATCAGGATGGTCTGGTGCATATCTCTTCCCTCGCCGACAAGTTCGTTGAAGATCCGCACACCGTGGTCAAAGCGGGCGACATCGTGAAGGTGAAAGTGCTGGAAGTGGATCTCCAGCGCAAGCGTATCGCCCTGACCATGCGTCTGGACGAGCAGCCGGGCGACACTAACGCGCGCCGTGGCGGTAATGGCGGTGGCCGTGAACAGCAGCGTCCGGCAGCGAAAGCCGCGAAGCCACGCGGACGTGACGCACAGCCTGCGGGCAACAGCGCAATGATGGATGCGCTGGCAGCGGCGATGGGCAAGAAACGCTAATGCTGTAAATGCCCCTCACCCTAACCCTCTCCCCAAAGGGGAGAGGGAACTTGAACACCCTCGCCCCTTTGGGGAGAGGGCCGGGGTGAGGGGAAAAATAATATCGTAAAATATGAAACCGATTGCATATCCATATTTAAACCGCTATTTATCACCTCATTAACAAATGCCCTTCTTTTTATTTTCACCTCAATTTCGCAAATATTGAGCAAGGTCAAGCAGACCGCAAATTAATACGATTAACAACATCCCGTCACATTTTTATTATTGCTGATAAAAACTATTCTCATTATCATCGCAGTGTAGATTATTTAACCTCTCGTGGAATCAGGCGCTATGCAATTCACTCCAGACAGTGCGTGGAAAATTATCGGTTTTACCCGTGAGATAAGCCCGGCCTACCGGCAGAAGCTGCTGTCCCTGGGTATGCTACCCGGCTCATCATTCCAGGTGGTGCGCGTTGCGCCGTTGGGCGATCCTATTCATATCGAAACCCGACGCGTTAATCTGGTTCTGCGTAAAAAAGACCTCGCATTAATTGAAGTTGAATCTTTATCCCGTTAACAAGCCAGCGGTTTCAGTGAGTCTACTACAATGAAAAAATTAACTATTGGCTTAATTGGCAATCCAAATTCCGGCAAGACAACCTTATTTAATCAGTTAACCGGCGCACGCCAGCGTGTGGGAAATTGGGCAGGCGTGACGGTTGAACGCAAAGAAGGCCAGTTCACCACGACAGACAATCAGGTCACGCTGGTTGATTTACCGGGGACCTATTCACTCACCACAATTTCCTCCCAGACCTCTCTCGATGAGCAGATTGCCTGCCACTATATTCTGAGCGGGGACGCGGATCTGCTCATCAACGTGGTGGATGCCTCCAATCTCGAACGCAATCTGTATCTCACGTTACAGCTGCTGGAGCTGGGTATTCCCTGCATCGTGGCGCTGAACATGCTCGACATCGCCGAGAAGCAAAAGCTGCGCATCGACGTCGATGCCCTCTCCGCCCGTCTGGGCTGCCCGGTGGTGCCGCTGGTTTCTACCCGCGCGCGCGGCATTGACGCCCTGAAGCTGGCGATTGACCGCCACACGGGCAATGCCGACATCGAACTGGTCCACTACGCCCAGCCGCTGCTGCGCGAAGCCAGACAACTGGCGCAGGAGATGGATAACAGCATGCCCGCCAGACAACGCCTGTGGCTTGGTCTGCAAATGCTGGAAGGCGATATCTACAGCCGCGCCTATGCAGGCGATGCGGCGGATAAGCTGGACGTCGCACAGGCTCGCCTGAGCGATGAGCTGGATGACCCGGCCCTGCACATTGCGGATGCGCGCTATCAGGCCATCGCCGCAATCTGTGACGTGGTCAGCAATGCATTAACCGCTGAACCCAGCCGCTTCACCGCCGCCGTGGATAAGATTGTGCTCAACCGCTTCCTCGGTTTGCCGATCTTTTTACTGGTGATGTACGTGATGTTCCTGCTCGCCATTAACATCGGCGGCGCATTACAACCCATCTTTGATGGCGGCTCTGTCGCTATTTTCGTGCACGGCATTCAGTGGCTGGGCTACACCCTCCACTTCCCGGAATGGTTGACCATCTTCCTTGCGCAGGGGATCGGCGGCGGGATCAACACCGTCCTGCCGCTGGTACCGCAGATCGGCATGATGTACCTGTTCCTCTCCTTCCTCGAAGATTCCGGTTACATGGCGCGCGCCGCCTTCGTGATGGACCGCCTGATGCAGGCGCTGGGGCTGCCGGGCAAATCCTTCGTGCCGCTGATTGTTGGTTTCGGCTGTAACGTGCCGTCAGTCATGGGCGCGCGTACGCTGGATGCCCCGCGCGAACGCCTGATGACCATCATGATGGCGCCGTTCATGTCCTGCGGCGCGCGACTGGCGATCTTCGCGGTCTTTGCCGCGGCGTTCTTTGGTCAGGAAGGGGCGCTGGCCGTCTTCTCCCTGTATGTGCTGGGTATCGTGATGGCTATTCTCACCGGCCTGATGCTGAAGCACACCATCATGCGTGGCGAAGCGTCGCCGTTCGTGATGGAACTGCCGGTTTATCACGTTCCGCATCTCAAAAGCCTGATCATTCAGACCTGGCAGCGCCTGAAGGGCTTCGTTCTGCGTGCCGGTAAGGTGATTGTGGTGGTCAGTATTTTCCTGAGCGCCCTGAACAGCTTCACCCTGAGCGGCCAGGCCGCGGACAACATTAATGACTCTGCCCTTGCCTCCGTCAGCCGCGTCATTACGCCGGTCTTCAAACCGATTGGCGTGCAGGAAGACAACTGGCAGGCAACCGTGGGCCTGTTTACCGGCGCAATGGCAAAAGAGGTGGTTGTCGGCACCCTGAACACGCTTTACACCGCGGAAAACATTCAGGAAGAGGAGTTTAATCCGGCTGCGTTCCACCTCGGGGATGAACTGCTCGGCGCGGTGGAAGAGACCTGGCAGAGCTTGAAAGACACCTTCAGCCTGAGCGTACTGGCGAACCCGATTGAAGCCAGCAAAGGCGACGGCGAAATGGCGACCGGGGCAATGGGCGTGATGGGCCAGAAATTTGGCAGCGCGTCAGCGGCCTACAGCTACCTGATCTTCGTCCTGCTCTATATTCCGTGCATCTCGGTCATGGGCGCCATTGCCCGTGAGTCCAGCCGCGGCTGGATGGGCTTCTCCATTCTGTGGGGGCTGAACATTGCCTACTCGCTGGCGACCGTGTTTTATCAGGCCGTCAATTACAGTCAACATCCGCGCTACAGCCTGGTCTGTATTCTGGCGGTGATCCTGTTTAACGTGATGGTGATTGGCCTGCTGCGCCGGGCGCGTAGCCGCGTTAACGTTAACCTGCTGGCAACGCGCAAAACCCCGACAACCTGCTGTAGCAGTCCTGCGGGCGACTGTCACTAAGGGGAAAAGAACATGGCATCGTTGATTCAGGTTCGTGATTTACTGGCGTTGCAGGGGCGAATGGAGGCGAAGCAGCTCAGCCTCAGCCTGCATACGCCGCAGCCGATGATCGATGCCATGCTGGAAAGGCTGGAGGCCATGGGGAAAGCCGTGCGCATTCAGGAAGAGCCGGACGGTTGTCTGTCCGGCAGTTGTAAGCGTTGCCCGGAAGGAAAAGCCTGTCTCAGGGAGTGGTGGACGCTTCGCTAATAAAACCGGACAGCGCCGAACAAAACTCAGCAGGATGAGAGATGAATGGCGCATGGGCCGCTTTGGCAACCACCAGCGATTTACTCTCCGGCCACAACGCATCCAGCAGCGGGACCACCTTGCGCGGGACCAGTCCATCCAGATAGCCATAAACACGCAGATGCGGCACCGTCAGCGACGCCAGCGGCTCGCGCAGATCGACCATTTTCAGGATCTCCAGCCCTCCGTTCAGCACCTCAACTTCCGGCATCGGTAGAGAAAGCACCGTCTGCTTCAGCGTCCGCGCGTCCTGACGGGCGGTTTCTGTTCCCATCGTCTGTAATGCCAGGAAACGCTCCACCGTACGCTGGAAGTCTTCGCTCAGCTGGTGCTGGAACCCGGCGAGCACCTCGGGTTTGATGCCCGGCCACGCCTCGCGGGCGCTGAAACAGGGTGATGAGGCAACGGTGATCAACGCCTGTACCCGCTCAGGATGACGCAGCGCAATCTGGCTTGCCACCAGCCCGCCCAGGCTCCAGCCGAGCCAGACGGCTTTTTGCGGCGCCGCTTCCAGAACCTGCTCCGCCATGTCGTTGAGCGTCATCGCGCCATAGCCGTGGCTACGGCCATACCCCGGTAGATCCACCAGATGTAGCGTGAATTGCGAGGCCAGTTCCTCACTTATGCAACGCCACACTTCCGCGTTCAGTCCCCATCCGTGCAGCAGCACAAGATGACAATTTCCCGTGCCAACGGTCTGCCACCACAGCGTCTTCATCAGTTAACGTTCTCTTTTTTCACATGGAGGTTGCGTATGCTAACAGTGCCCGGCTTGTGCTGGCTATGCCGAATGCCACTTACGCTGAGCGCGTGGGGCATCTGTTCCGTTTGCACGCGAGCGCTGGGTGACCTGAAGGGCTGTCCGCAATGCGGCTTGCCTGCCGTAAGCCAGACGCTGCCCTGCGGCCGATGCCTTAAAAAAGCGCCGCCGTGGAGCGCGCTGGTGGCGGTGGATGACTACGTTTTGCCGCTGAGTCGTCTGGTTCATCAGTTCAAGTTTTCCAGTCAGACTGCACTGGCGCAGCCGCTGGCACGCCTGTTATTACTGGCGGTATTGCAGGCGCGAAGAACGCGCGGACTGCCGCAGGTCGACACGCTCGTGAACGTGCCACTGTTTCAGCGCCGCCACTGGCGACGCGGATACAATCAAAGCGACCTGCTCTGCCGTCCGCTCGCCCACTGGCTGGGTTGCCGGTATCCAGCCTCTGCGCTGAAACGCATTCATGCCACTGCCGTTCAGCACCGCCTTAACGCCCGGTCGCGCAAAAGGAACCTGAAAAACGCCTTTCGCCTTGAATTGCCGGTCAACGGCCTCCATATCGCGATTGTGGATGATGTCGTCACCACGGGCAGTACCGTGGCTGAACTTTCCCGACTGCTTTTGCAAAGCGGCGCCGCGTCTGTTCAGGTATGGTGTCTGTGCCGTACCTTGTAGCCCTTCTCCAATGGGCGTATGATTATACCCAGGTAATTTAGTCAACTATTAGGCCAAAGCTATGATCCGTATTTCCGATTCTGCACAAGCGCACTTTGCCAAACTGCTGGCAAATCAGGAAGAAGGGACGCAGATCCGCGTGTTTGTGATCAATCCAGGCACTCCGAATGCAGAATGTGGTGTCTCTTATTGTCCTCCGGATGCTGTGGAAGCAACTGACACTGCCCTTAAATTTGAACAGCTCACCGCGTACGTTGATGAGCTGAGCGCGCCGTATCTTGAAGATGCGGAGATTGATTTCGTCACCGACCAGCTGGGTTCTCAGCTGACGCTGAAAGCGCCAAACGCGAAGATGCGTAAAGTCTCTGACGATGCCCCGCTGATGGAGCGTGTGGAGTATCTGCTGCAATCGCAGATCAACCCGCAGCTGGCTGGCCACGGTGGACGTGTTTCCCTGATGGAAATCACCGAAGATGGTCTGGCGATCCTGCAATTCGGCGGCGGCTGTAACGGCTGCTCCATGGTCGATGTGACCCTGAAAGAAGGGATCGAGAAGCAGCTGCTGAACGAATTCCCGGAACTGAAAGGCGTGCGCGATCTGACCGAGCACCAGCGCGGCGAGCACTCTTACTATTAATCCGGTGCCCGTCTGTATTGCCCGGTGGCGCTGCGCTTACCGGGCCTACAAAACCGTTTCTGCATCCGAATCGTAGGCCGGATAAGGCGTAGCCGCCACCCGGCATTTATTTTCCCGCCGCCCCCCTCTATATGTTGACCTGCGTCTCATAATTCAAATTTTGCCTCCCTGGGTGATTCTCAATCACCGCATGTTACCCGTATCATTCTCGTGGGCACTCAACACCCTTATAACAGCCGACTAAACTTAATGTTTTCGCAGGCATCAGTATGAGTGCCGTTAACACTCTGTTCCCAGTTGGGACAACCGGAATTTGTCGTTGAAACAATGACGTTACCCATAACAATTCAAAGGCCAGGTCAATCATGCCATTAGTCATCGTCGCTATCGGTGTTGTGTTATTACTGCTCTTGATGATCCGCTTCAAAATGAACGGATTTATCGCTCTGGTTCTGGTGGCACTTGCAGTCGGTCTGATGCAGGGAATGCCGCTGGTTAAAGTTATCAGCTCCATTAAAGCCGGTGTCGGCGGTACGCTCGGCAGCCTGGCGCTGATCATGGGCTTCGGCGCCATGCTCGGTAAAATGCTCGCGGACTGCGGTGGCGCACAGCGTATTGCCACCACGCTGATCGAGAAATTTGGCAAGAAGAACATTCAATGGGCAGTCGTGTTAACCGGTTTTACCGTCGGTTTTGCGCTGTTCTATGAAGTGGGCTTCGTCCTGATGCTGCCGCTGGTGTTCACCATCGCCGCTGCCGCCAACATCCCGCTGCTGTTCGTGGGTGTGCCAATGGCTGCGGCGCTGTCCGTCACCCACGGCTTCCTGCCACCGCACCCGGGTCCAACGGCTATCGCCACCATCTTCCACGCCGATATGGGTAAAACCCTGCTGTTCGGTACGATTCTGGCGATCCCAACGGTAATTCTGGCTGGTCCTATTTATGCCCGCTTCCTGAAAGGCATCGATAAGCCTATCCCGGAAGGGCTGTACAGCGCCAAAACCTTCACCGAAGAAGAGATGCCTGGCTTTGGCGTCAGCGTCTGGACTTCACTGGTGCCGGTGATCCTGATGGCGATGCGTGCCATAGCAGAAATGGTTCTGCCGAAAGGCCACGCGTTCCTGTCCGTTGCGGAGTTCCTGGGCGACCCGGTGATGGCAACGCTGATTGCGGTTCTGATCGCCATGTTCACCTTCGGTCTTAACCGTGGTCGTTCCATGGATCAGATCAACGACACGCTGACCTCTTCCATCAAAATCATTGCCATGATGCTGCTGATCATCGGCGGCGGCGGCGCGTTCAAGCAGGTGCTGGTCGACAGCGGCGTGGACAAATACATCGCCGCCATGATGCATGAAACCAACGTATCGCCGCTCCTGATGGCCTGGTCTATTGCCGCGGTGCTGCGTATTGCGCTGGGTTCTGCGACCGTTGCAGCGATTACCGCGGGCGGTATTGTTGCGCCGCTGATTGCCACCACCGGCGTCAGCCCTGAACTGATGGTTATCGCGGTCGGTTCCGGTAGCGTGATTTTCTCTCACGTGAACGATCCGGGCTTCTGGCTGTTCAAGGAGTACTTCAACCTGACCATCGGTGAAACCATCAAGTCCTGGTCCGCGCTGGAAACCATTATTTCGGTGTGCGGCCTGGTCGGGGTGCTGCTGTTGAATATGGTGGTTTGATGTAAAAAAGCCGGGTGGCGCTGACGCTTACCCGGCCTACATTCGATTCCCTCTCCCCTTTGGGGAGAGAGCCAGGGTGAGGGGCAAATTACGGCTTCTTACCCACCGCCCTTCTGCGCTTGTCCAAATCCTTAATCAGCCTGTTCACCCCATCATCGGCAAACATCGCTTCAAGCGTTGTGGACAGCTTGCGTCGCCAGTTTTTGTACTGATAGCTGGTGCCGGGAATGTTTACCGGCTCCGCCATATCTATCCAGTCTTCCGGTTGCAGGCCGAGTAACGCGCTGTTGCTGTCGGCAATATAGCGCTGTAAGCCACGGTTAAGCGTTGGCGTCATCGACATCAATGACGCCTTATGCCCGGCGCGCTTCGGCAGACAGCCATGCTTATGCAGCGCATCCAGCAGCCCCTGCTTCGCCAGCTCGCGATCCTGATACAGCCCGCGCAGAACCTCTTCATCAGGATACAGCCCCAGCGTTTTACCAAGCGTCAGGTCGCCGCTTTCCCAGTAGCCCCGGAGCGTAGGAAGATCATGCGTCGTCGCGACTGCCATTGACTGTTCAGGGTACGCTTTCGGCGCGCGGAAGGTTTTCTCATGGTCGTTTTCAAAATAGAGCACTTTGTAGGAGTAAACCCCGCTGTCGCGGAGCTTGCTGACAATTTCCACCGGCACGGTACCGAGATCTTCGCCAATCACCATGCACTGATGACGCTTACTCTCCAGCGCAAGAATTGAGAGCAGATCGTCCACCGGATACTGCACGTACGCCCCGTGGTCGGCGGTTTCACCGTACGGGATCCACCACAGGCGCAGCACGGACATCACGTGGTCGATACGCAACGCGCCGCAGTTCTGCATATTCGCGCGCAGCAGGTCGATAAACGGCTCGTAGGCACGCGCCGCCATCACGTGCGGATCCATCGGCGGCAAGCCCCAGTTCTGACCAAGCGGGCCAAGGATATCCGGTGGCGCACCGACGGAAGCTTTCAGGCAGTAAAGTTCACGGTCACACCAGGTTTCCGCTCCGCCTTCCGCCACGCCAACGGCCAGATCGCGATACAGGCCGATCGGCATCTTATAGCCCTGGCTCACCTGCCAGCAGGCGGCAAACTGGCTGTAGGCCAGCCACTGCAACCAGAGATAGAAATCCACCTCGTCGGCATGCGTCTTACAGAACGCCTTCACTTCCGGGGTATCAACGGACTGATAGGCTTCCGGCCACACCGGCCAGCCCCAGCGCATCTCGTCCTCCTGCACCTGATACGCATGCAGCGCGTCAAACGCTGCCTGCCAGTAAAGACTCTCACCTTCCTGCATCACAAACTGGCGGAAGGCCGCCATCTGCTCGTCATCGCGCTTCGCAAAGCCTTTCCACGCCAGACGCAGCGCCGCCATTTTCAGCGCGGTCACGGAGGCATAATCGACCCAGTCCGCATCGCGGGCCTGTTTCAGCATCTGCTGGGTGGTCTCAAGCTTCCACCAGGCCTGCGCCTCTTTGCTGTTTTTGAAATCGTCTAACGCGTTAACGTCGATGTAAATTACATTCAGCCAACGGCGCGAAGACGGGCTGTACGGGCTGGCGCTTTCCGGGTTGGCCGGATAGAGGGCGTGGATCGGGTTGAGGCCGATAAACGCGCCGCCGCGCTCACCAACAGATGCCAGCATCTTCTTCAGATCGCCAAAATCACCGATGCCCCAGTTGCTGTCCGAACGCAGCGTATAGAGCTGCACGCAGGCCCCCCACAGCTTTTTGCCTTCAAGCAGTGCCTGCGGCTCATAGCAGCGCTTCGGCGCGACGATCACCCGACAGTGAAAACGCTGTTCGTCCTGAGTGAGCGTCAGGCTGTGATACCCCTCCGGCAGTTTCGCCGGAAGGGTGAACGTTTTGCCGCCGGTGGCATGGCCTTTGTGCTGATGCCCCTCTTCGGTGGTGAGCAGCCAGCTGAACTCACCGCGCCCTTCTACCGCCAGCGACATCTTTTTACCCGCGGTAAAGACCTTCACGTTTGGCACCGGGGCAACCGACGCTTTCGCGTCGGTTTTGTGCATCGCATCGAGCAAACGTCTTTTGGTGTCCGCACCAATAGACTGCGGTTTGCCGTGCGCATTGATGTAACTGAGGCTAATTCCCGCCGCCTGCGCGGCACTGTCCAGACGTTTACTCTCCATCGCGCTTCCTTAGCGTTTTGCCTGCCAGATACGGGCCTGATAATCACGGATTGAGCGGTCAGAGCTGAACATGCCGCAGCGCGCGGTGTTCAGGATACACGCGCGGGTCCAGGCATCCTGGTCGCGATAGAGCACGTCCACCTGCTTCTGCGCTTCAACGTAAGCGGTGAAGTCTGCCATCACCAGGTACGGGTCGCCGCCCTGTTTGTCCATGCTGTGCAGCATCTGGTCAAACGCGTGCTTGTCGCCGTCGCTGTACTTCCCGCTTTCCAGCTCTTTCAGCACCGCATCCAGCACTTTGTCTTTTTTACGCCATTTCACCGGGTCGTAGCCCTTGGCTTTGATGGCTTTCACTTCTTCAACAGTATGGCCGAAGATAAAGATGTTCTCTTCGCCGACCTTCTCCGCGATTTCTACGTTCGCACCGTCCAGCGTGCCGACGGTCAGCGCGCCGTTGAGCGCCAGCTTCATGTTGCCGGTACCGGAGGCTTCTTTACCGGCGGTAGAGATCTGCTCGGAAATATCCGCCGCCGGGATCAGCATTTCCGCCGCAGAGACGCAGTAATCCGGCAGGAACACCACCTTCAGCTTGTCGCCCACTTTCGGATCGTTATTGATCGCCGCCGCCACCTTATTAATGGCGAGGATAATATTTTTCGCCAGGTAGTAGCCCGGCGCCGCTTTCGCACCGAACAGGAACACGCGCGGCACGCGGTCGGCCTGCGGGTTCTCGCGGATCTCTTTGTACAGCGCCAGAATGTGCAGCAGGTTCAGGTGCTGACGTTTGTACTCGTGCAGGCGTTTGATCTGGATATCGAAAATCGCGTTCGGGTTAATTTCAATTCCGGTACGCACTTTCACAAACTCCGCCAGACGCACTTTGTTCTCCAGCTTAATGGCGCGGTACTGCTCGCGGAACTTCGCGTCGTCGGCCTGTTTTTCCAGGTTGATCAGCTGGTCCAGATCGTTGGCCCACTCTTTCTTCAGGGTCTTGTCCAGCAGGCCAGCCAGCAGCGGGTTGCACTGTTTGATCCAGCGACGCGGCGTGATGCCGTTGGTCACGTTATGGAATTTGGTCGGCCACAGCTGGTGGTATTCCGGGAACAGATCTTTCACCACCAGATCCGAGTGCAGCGCCGCCACGCCGTTAACGGCAAAGCCGCTGACCACGCACATGTTCGCCATGCGCACCTGTTTGTTGTGTACCACGGCCAGCTTCGCCCAGACGGCTTTGTCGCCCGGCCAGGTTTTCTCCACCAGGGTTTTAAACTGGTCGTTAATCTTGTTGATGATCTGCATATGGCGCGGCAGCAGCGTTTTCACCAGCTTTTCATCCCAGCACTCCAGCGCTTCTGGCATCAGGGTGTGGTTGGTGTAGGCGAAGGTGCGGCTGGTGATGGCCCAGGCATCGTCCCAGCTTAGCTGATGCTCGTCGATCAGCACGCGCAGCAGTTCAGGGATGGCAATGGTCGGGTGCGTGTCGTTCAGCTGGATCACTTCGAAGTCCGGCAGCTGCGCCAGCGTGCGACCCGCCAGGTGATGGCGACGCAGAATGTCCGCCACGGAGCAGGCGCACTGGAAGTACTGCTGCATCAGGCGCAGCTTCTTACCCGCCAGGTGGTTGTCGTTCGGGTAGAGGACTTTGGTCAGCTTCTCGGCGTCGATACCCTGCTGCTCGGCGCGCAGGAAATCGCCGTCGTTAAATTTGGTCAGGTTAAACGGATGTGCGTGCTTCGCCTGCCACAGACGCAGCGGCTGCGCCACGCCGTTACGGTAGCCGAGCACCGGCAGATCCCAGGCTTCGCCAGTGAGGGTGAACGCCGGTTCCCAAAGTCCCTGCTTCGTGACTTTCCCGCCAATGCCCACCTGCACATCCAGCTGCGCGTTGTGGCGGAACCACGGGTAGGTGTTACGGTGCCAGTCATCCGGCGCTTCCATCTGATGGCCGTCGGCAAACGACTGACGGAACAGGCCGTACTGATAGTTCAGGCCATAGCCAATGGCCGACTGGCCCACCGTTGCCATGGAATCCAGGAAACAGGCCGCCAGACGTCCCAGACCGCCGTTACCCAGCGCCGGGTCAATCTCTTCTTCCAGCAGATCGGTCAGGTTGATGTCGTGCTCTTTCAGCACGTCACCGACGTCCTGATACCAGCCAAGGTTCAGCAGATTGTTGCCCGTCAGACGGCCAATCAGGAACTCCATCGAAATGTAGTTGACGTGGCGCTGGCCCTTAACAGGCTTCGCCACAGGCTGAGCGTCCAGCTGCTCTGCGAGCGCCCCGCTCACCGCCTGCCACCACTGGTGAGGCGTCATCTCGTTTGCAGCATGAAGGCCAAAACGCTGCCACTGACGCGTCAGGGCAGCCTGAAATTGAGCTTTGTTGAAAGTAGGCTGTGACATAGGGAATCGGCATCCTGTAGAGAGAAAACACATTTGGCGCTAGTGTGCCTGGCTCATTGCGCCTCTTCCTCCTCCTGCCGGGGATTAGGCAGGGAGGAGTAGCGGGGATGAGCATAAAAGTGTGATCGAGGCCACTGTGTGAGTATGCGCCTGGTAAAAAAAGATATCCCGGAAGGGTGTCAAAGAAATGAAATGCCGTTTCGATGGAAATTAATCCTCGCTGAAATGATTACTTACGTAGAATAATATTTCCGCGCGTCGGGATTATTCAGCACCACTATTAAGCCTGTGCAACTTTCCCAAAGTTTATTAACTTCAGCGTCATTATCTCTTTCTGAAACCAGTTTCAGCGCAACCGTGCCTTATGCAGACAAGCCAGCAGCAGCGCGGCATCCAGCCATTTACAAAAAGTTCCATCAGCGATGCGAATGTTTTGTGACAGAGTGCAAATTCAGAGCCTCCAAACCCAGACATAACTTGCAATAGTTCCTCTATTGGCCGAACTTATAGATATTAATTACGAAGCGCAAAAAAAATAAATTCTCTCGTTCCCCACAGTGAAGTGAAAACTATGTTGATTCCGTCCAAATTAAGTCGCCCGGTTCGTCTTGACCATACTGTGGTCCGCGAGCGCCTGCTGGCTAAACTTTCCGGTGCGCATAATTTCCGACTGGCGCTGGTTACGAGTCCTGCGGGTTATGGAAAAACAACGCTCATTTCGCAATGGGCGGCAGGCAAAAGCGATCTTGGCTGGTACTCGCTGGATGAAGGTGATAACCAGCAGGAGCGTTTTGCCAGCTATTTAATTGCCGCAATTCAGCAGGCCACCAACGGACACTGCGTCACCAGCGAGGTGATGGTGCAAAAGCGCCAGTACGCCAGCCTGTCCTCTCTTTTCTCCCAGCTGTTTATCGAGCTGGCCGAATGGCATCGCCCGCTGTATGTGGTGATTGATGATTATCATCTGATCACCAACCCGGTTATTCATGAGTCCATGCGTTTCTTCCTGCGCCATCAGCCGGAAAACCTGACGCTGGTTGTCCTGTCGCGTAACCTTCCACAGCTGGGCATTGCCAACCTGCGCGTGCGCGATCAGCTGCTGGAAATCGGCAGCCAGCAGCTGGCCTTTACCCATCAGGAAGCGAAACAGTTCTTTGACTGCCGCCTGACTTCGCCGATTGAGGCGTCAGAAAGCAGCCGCCTGTGCGATGACGTTGCAGGCTGGGCCACGGCGCTACAGCTGATTGCCCTTTCCGCCCGGCAAAACAACAGCCCGACGCATCAGTCCGCGCGCCGCCTGGCGGGCATCAACGCCAGCCACCTGTCGGATTATCTGGTGGATGAAGTTCTCGACAGCGTTGACCTCTCCACCCGCCATTTCCTGCTGAAAAGCTCCCTGTTGCGCTCCATGAACGATGCGCTGATTGTGCGCGTCACCGGCATTGAAAACGGGCAGCTTCAGCTTGAAGAGATTGAACGTCAGGGCCTGTTCCTGACGCGCATGGACGATCACGGCGAATGGTTTAGCTACCATCCGCTGTTTGGCAGTTTCCTGCGTCAGCGTTGCCAGTGGGAGCTGGCCGCAGAGCTGCCCGACATTCACCGCGCCGCCGCCGAAAGCTGGATGGCGCAAGGTTTCCCGAGCGAGGCTATCCACCATGCGCTGGCCGCCGGGGATGCCAGTATGCTGCGCGATATTCTGCTCAACCACGCATGGGGTCTGTTCAACCATAGCGAACTGACGCTGCTGGAAGAGTCATTGAAAGCGCTGCCGTGGGAGAGCCTGCTGGAAAACCCGCGTCTGGTGCTGCTCCAGGCCTGGCTGATGCAGAGCCAGCATCGCTACAGCGAAGTGAACACCCTGCTGGCGCGCGCCGAGCAGGAGATGGAAAGCGAGATGGATACCACCCTGCATGGCGAATTCAACGCCCTGCGTGCGCAGGTGGCGATTAACGACGGCGACCCGGATGAAGCCGAACGGCTGGCGATGGTCGCGCTGGATGAGTTGCCGCTGGCGAATTTTTACAGCCGCATTGTGGCCACCTCGGTGCACGGCGAAGTGCTGCACTGTAAGGGCGACCTCACGCGTTCGCTTTCACTCATGCAGCAAACCGAACAGATGGCGCGCCGCCACGATGTGTGGCATTACGCCCTGTGGAGTCTGATCCAGCAAAGCGAGATTTTATTTGCTCAGGGGTTCCTGCAAGCCGCCTGGGAAAACCAGGAGAAAGCGTTCCAGCTGATCCGTGAACAGCATCTGGAACAGCTGCCGATGCACGAGTTCCTGTTGCGTATTCGCGCTCAGCTGCTGTGGGCATGGTCGCGTCTGGATGAAGCAGAAAGCTGCGCCCGTCAGGGTCTGAATGTGCTTTCGAGCTTCCAGCCGCAACAGCAATTACAGTGTCTGGCCCTGCTGGTGCAGTGCTCGCTGGCGCGCGGCGACCTGGATAATGCCCGCAATCACCTTAACCGCCTGGAAAACCTGCTTGGCAACGGGCAGTACCATAGCGACTGGGTTTCCAACGCCGATAAGGTCCGGGTGATTTACTGGCAGATGACCGGCGATAAAAAGTCCGCCGCCAACTGGCTGCGTCATACGCCTAAACCCGAATTTGCCAATAACCACTTCCTGCAAAGCCAGTGGCGCAACATCGCCCGCGTGCAGATCCTGCTGGGTGACTTCGAGCCTGCCGAGATCGTGCTGGAAGAACTGAACGAAAACGCCCGTAGCCTGCGTCTGATGAGCGACCTGAACCGCAACCTGCTGCTGTTAAACCAGCTTTACTGGCAGGCGGGACGTAAAAACGATGCCCAGCGCGTGCTGCTGGAAGCCTTGCAGCTGGCGAACCGCACCGGGTTTATCAGCCACTTTGTGATTGAAGGCGAAGTGATGGCCCAGCAGTTGCGCCAGCTGATTCAGCTCAACACGCTGCCAGAGCTGGATCAGCATCGCGCCCAGCGGATCCTGCGTGAGATCAACCAGCACCACCGCCACAAGTTTGCGCACTTCGATGAGAACTTCGTGGAACGTCTGCTGAATCATCCGGAAGTGCCGGAGCTTATCCGCACCAGCCCGCTCACCCAGCGTGAATGGCAGGTGCTGGGGCTGATCTATTCCGGCTACAGCAACGAGCAGATTGCCGGTGAACTGGCGGTGGCGGCAACCACCATCAAAACGCACATTCGCAATCTGTATCAGAAGCTGGGCGTGGCGCACCGTCAGGACGCGGTGCAGCATGCGCAGCAGCTGTTGAAGATGATGGGGTATGGGGTGTAATTCCTCTGCGGTCTGATGCCCTCACCCCGGCCCTCTCCCACGGGGAGAGGGTGAAAAGCTTTTCAACACAACTCTAACTGCAAATTATTATCTTTAATCACCTGCATCACGCCCGCTGGCGGCATCACGTCGGTGTAGAGCGCATCCACCATGCTGATGCTGCCCATGTTCACCATCGCGTTACGACCAAACTTGGAGTGATCCACCACCAGCATCACGTGGCGCGAGTTCTCAATAATTGCGCGCTTGGTGCGCACCTCGTGGTAATCGAACTCCAGCAGCGAGCCGTCGGTGTCGATGCCGCTGATCCCCAGAATGCCGAAGTCGAGGCGGAACTGAGAGATAAAATCGAGCGTCGCTTCGCCGATAATGCCCCCGTCGCGGCTACGCAGTTCGCCCCCCGCGAGGATGATGCGGAAATCATCTTTCTGCATCAAGGTGTTGGCCACGTTCAGGTTGTTGGTCACCACGCGCAGGTTCTCGTGGTTCAGCAGGGCATGAGCGACCGCTTCCGGCGTGGTGCCGATATCAATAAACAGCGTCGCGCCGTTCGGGATCTGGCTCGCCACTTTACGGGCTATGCGCTCTTTCTCTGCCGTTTGCGTCGCTTTACGGTCGTGCCACGAGGTGTTCACCGAGCTGGACGGCAGCGCCGCGCCGCCGTGGTGACGCAGAATACGGTTCTGATCGGCCAGATCGTTGAGGTCACGACGGATGGTTTGCGGGCTGACGGCAAACTGCTCCACCAGCTCTTCAGTGCTGACGTATCCCTGTTTTTTTACCAGTTCGATAATGGCGTCATGACGTTGTGTTTGTTTCATGAAATATCCCTGGGAATTATGTTCGTTTTCGCGCATGGAGCGTATCGGCAAGCGCCATCGCCAGCCCGACCGCCAGGCCGGTAACGTGCGCACCATTGGCGATAGACATACCAAACAGATCAAACCATCCGGCAATAAGCCATATTAACGCAAAGGTTATTAATCCACGTTGTAAATAGATGCCGCTTTCCGGGTCGCGCTCGCCTCTGAGCCAGGCGTAACCCATCAGGGCGTATACCACGCCGGATAACCCGCCAAACCACGGGCCGCTGAATTTGTGCTGTACGTAGCCGCTCAACAGGGCGCTGATAAGGGTGATAACAATCAGCTTGCCGCTGCCGAGCCGCTTCTCAACGATACCGCCAAGATACCACCACCACAGCAGGTTAAAGAGGATATGCATCACCGAGAAGTGCATCAGCGCATGCGTGAAGTAGCGCCAGACGTCAAATTGCAGGGAGGGATCGTACGGCCATGCGAGGGCAATCATCACGCTCTGGTCGCCCACCACGCTCATAATAATGAAGACGATGATGCAGGCCGCCATCAGCAACAGCGTAAACGGCCCTGCGCGCTCGCGGAGGGTGGCGAGGAAAGGAAAACGTTGATAGTGCAGGCCACTGTCGGTCTGCCCGGATTGCCAGCTTGCCGCCAGATAACGCGGGTCGCCCGGGTTTTCCAGAAAACGCGCCAGTTCAGCATTCACGCGGCTGGCCTGGGTTTCGTCCGCCAGCCAGACATCCGTCTGTGTATGCTGCTGAATAGTCAGGATAATGCCCTGCGTCGCCATATAGTCGACAAACGCCTGGGCGACGCGCGGGTTGCTAAAAGAGGTGATCATCAACATGGGCAGCGGTCGCTTATTTCCACACAAAAGGGGACAGTATAGCGGGATCAGCGCTCAAACGCGTATTCAACTTCTGCCGGGAAATGACGATGCCAGGCATCGAAGCCGCCATCGACGCTGTACACCGCCTCGTAACCCTGCTGAAGCAGATACTGCGCCGCGCCTTTACTGCTGTTGCCGTGATAGCACATGACCATCACCGGGGTGTCGAAGTCGTTATCGCGCATAAACGCGCCCAATGAGTCGTTGGTGAGATGGAACGCGCCCGGCGTGTGGCCCATCGCAAAGCTCTGCGGATCGCGGATATCCACCAGCACCGCTGTTCCCTGGTGCATCTTCTGATGGGCTTCTTCTACATTAATACATTCAAACTGATCCATGGTGTTCTCTTTACAGTGGTCAACGACACGATTTTACCCCGTAGTGTACGTCCTGGCGGCGGGTAAACGCCATTATGTTATCCATATCACTCTAAATTGTTTTTTTGATGTTACCAAAAGCGCGTTCCTTTGCTATTATGAGCGATATCGAACATTTTTGAGCTTTAACGAAAGTGCATGAGGGTGTTATGGAAACCAAAGATCTGATTGTGATAGGCGGTGGCATCAACGGTGCCGGTATTGCGGTTGATGCCGCAGGACGCGGTTTATCCGTGCTGATGCTGGAAGCTAACGATCTCGCCTGCGCGACGTCGTCCGCCAGCTCCAAGCTGATCCACGGTGGCCTGCGCTACCTGGAACACTACGAATTCCGCCTGGTCAGCGAAGCGCTGGCCGAACGCGAAGTGCTGCTGAACATGGCCCCGCATCTGGCGATCCCGATGCGCTTCCGCCTGCCTCACCGCCCGCACCTGCGTCCGGCGTGGATGATCCGCATTGGTCTGTTTATGTACGATCATCTGGGTAAACGCACCAGCCTGCCGGGTTCGACCGGTTTGCGTTTTGGCTCAGAATCGGTTCTTAAGCCTGAAATCGTGCGCGGTTTCGAATATTCCGACTGCTGGGTGGACGATGCGCGTCTGGTGCTGGCTAACGCCCAGATGGTCGAGAAGAAAGGCGGCGAGGTGAAAACCCGTACCCGCGCAACCGCCGCACGCCGCGAAAACGGCCTGTGGATTGTGGAAGCGGAAGACGTGGATACCGGCGAGAAGTTTAGCTGGAAAGCGCGCGGACTGGTGAACGCCACCGGCCCGTGGGTGAAACAGTTCTTCGATGACGGTATGCACCTGCCTTCACCTTACGGCATCCGCCTGATCAAGGGCAGCCACATTGTGGTGCCGCGTGTGCACACCCAGAAGCAGGCTTATATCCTGCAAAACGAAGATAAGCGCATCGTGTTTGTGATCCCGTGGATGGACGAGTTCTCCATCATCGGCACCACCGACGTGGAGTACAAAGGCGATCCGAAAAACGTTGAGATCGACGAGAGTGAAGTCAGCTATCTGCTGAAAGTGTACAACGCGCACTTTAAGAAACAGCTGGCGCGCGATGACGTGGTCTGGACTTACTCCGGCGTGCGTCCGCTGTGCGATGACGAGTCTGACTCACCGCAGGCCATCACCCGCGACTATACGCTCGATATTCATGACGTGGACGGTCAGGCGCCGCTGCTGTCGGTGTTTGGCGGTAAGCTCACCACCTACCGCAAACTGGCGGAGCACGCGCTGGAGAAACTGGCGCCGTATTACAAAGGCATCGGACCGGCATGGACCAAAGGCGCCGTGCTGCCTGGCGGCGATATCGGCGGTAACCGCGACGATTATGCCGCGAAGCTGCGCCGCCGCTTCCCGTTCATCACCGAAGGGATGGCGCGCCACTATGCCCGCACCTACGGCAGCAATACCGAACTGTTCCTCGGCGGCGCGAAAGAGATTGCCGATCTGGGCGAGCATTTTGGCCATGAGCTGTACGAAGCGGAGCTGCGCTATCTGGTGGCACACGAATGGGTACGCCGTCTGGACGATGCCATCTGGCGTCGTACGAAAGAAGGTATGTGGCTTAACGCCGAGCAGCAGTCTCGCGTGGCGCAGTGGCTGGCGCAACATGCGGGAAAGCGTGAGCTTTCGCTGGCGTCGTAATTGAAAAAAGCCGGGTGGTGGCTCCGCCTTACCCGGCCTACAGGATCGAGTAGGCCCGGTAAGCGCAGCGCCACCGGGCGTTGTTTTACAACCTCACCGGATCAATATGCCAGATATTCTCGGCATACTCCTTGATGGTCCTGTCCGACGAGAAATACCCCATGTTGGCGATGTTATGCATCGCGGCGCTGGTCCACTTCTCCGGCTGACGGTACAGTTCGTCCACCTTATCCTGACAATCCACATAGCTGCGGTAATCCGCCAGCACCTGATAGTGATCGCCAAAGTTAATCAGCGAATCCACCAGGTCACGATAGCGTCCAGGCTCCTCAGGGTTAAACACCCCGGTGGCGATTTGCGTCAGCACCTGGCGTAACTCTTCATCTTCTTCATAATACTCACGCGGCGAGTAGCCCTGCTTGCGCAGCGCCTCCACCTCTTCCGCCGTATTCCCGAAGATAAAGATATTCTCCGCGCCCACATGCTCCAGCATCTCAACATTTGCGCCGTCCAGCGTGCCGATAGTCAGCGCGCCGTTCAGGGCAAACTTCATGTTGCTGGTACCGGATGCTTCCGTCCCCGCCGTGGAAATCTGCTCAGAGAGATCCGCCGCCGGAATAATCAGCTGCGCCAGGCTGACGCTGTAGTTCGGGATAAACACCACCTTCAGCTTATCGCCAATGTCCGGATCGTGGTTCACCACCTTCGCCACATCGTTGATGAGATGAATAATGTGCTTCGCCATGTAGTACGCGGACGCCGCCTTACCGGCAAAGATTTTCACGCGCGGCACCCACTCTGCCGTCGGGTCAGCCTTGATGCGGTTGTAGTGGGTAATGACGTGCAGGACGTTCATCAGCTGACGCTTGTACTCGTGGATGCGTTTGATCTGCACGTCGAACAGCGCTTTCGGGTTCGCCACCACGTTCAGATGCAGCGCCAGCCAGACCGACAGACGTTTCTTGTTCAACAGTTTGGCTTCCCGCACCGCTTTGTTCACCGTCGGGAAATCAATGTGCTGCTCAAGCTCGCTCAGCTGGCTCAAATCGGTGCGCCAGGTGCGGCCAATGTTCTCATCCAGCACATCGGAGAGCGGCTGGTTCGCCAGCGCCAGCCAGCGGCGCGGGGTGACGCCGTTGGTCACGTTGCAGAAACGCGTCGGGAAGATCTTCGCGAAGTCTGCAAACAGCGACTGCACCATCAGGTTCGAGTGCAGCTCTGACACGCCGTTCACCTTGTGGCTGATCACCACCGCCAGCCAGGCCATGCGTACGCGACGACCATTGGATTCATCAATGATCGAGGCGCGGCTCAGCAGGCCGGTATCGTTCGGGTACTGCTCCTGCAAGGTCTTGAGGAAGTAGTCGTTGATCTCGAAGATGATTTGCAGGTGGCGCGGCAGAATTTTGCCGAGCATATCCACCGGCCACGTCTCCAGCGCTTCACTCATCAGCGTGTGGTTGGTGTACGAGAACACCTGGCAGGTGACTTCAAACGCGTCATCCCAGCTGAACTTATGCTCGTCAATCAGCAGGCGCATCAGTTCAGGGATCGACAGCACCGGATGGGTGTCGTTGAGGTGAATGGCGGTTTTCTCCGCCAGATTCGCATAGGTTTTGTGCAGCTGATAATGACGGCTGAGAATATCCTGAATCGTTGCCGAGACGAGGAAATACTCCTGACGCAGACGCAGCTCGCGGCCGGAGTAGGTTGAGTCATCCGGATACAGGACGCGTGACACATTCTCGGAGTGGTTTTTATCTTCCACCGCCGCGAAGTAGTCGCCCTGGTTAAATTTACCCAGGTTGATCTCGCTACTGGCCTGCGCATTCCACAGGCGCAGGGTATTGGTCGCATCGGTGTCGTAGCCGGGAATGATCTGGTCATAGGCCACGGCGAGGATCTCTTCGGTTTCCACCCAGCGGGATTTTTTTCCTTCCTGCTGAATACGCCCGCCAAAACGCACCTTGTAGCGCGTATTGTGGCGCTTGAACTCCCACGGGTTACCGTACTCCAGCCAGTAGTCCGGGGACTCTTTCTGACGGCCATCCACGATGTTCTGCTTGAACATGCCGTAGTCGTAGCGAATACCGTACCCGCGCCCCGGCAGCGCCAGCGTCGCCAGCGAGTCGAGGAAACAGGCGGCAAGACGCCCGAGACCACCGTTACCCAGCCCCGGGTCGTTCTCTTCGTCAATCAGCTCTTCTAAATCCAGCCCCATCTCTTCCAGGGCGTTTTTTACGTCGTCATAAATACCGAGCGATAACAGCGCATTGGAGAGGGTGCGACCAATCAGAAACTCCATCGACAGGTAATAGACCTGACGCGTCTCCTGCGAAAGCTGGGCGCGGTTGGAGCGCAGCCAGCGTTCGACCATACGGTCACGCACCGCAAACAGCGTGGCGTTCAGCCACTCATGCTTGTTGGCTATAACGGGATCTTTCCCAATGGTAAACATCAGCTTATAGGCGATGGAGTGCTTCAACGCCTCAACGCTGAGCGTGGGGGAAGAGTAGCTAAATGGAGCATTCATATCAGTAACTTCGCCTCGTTACATCAAGCGTTGATAAAGGTCGCGGTAGGACTGCGCCGCAACGTGCCAGCCAAAGTCCATAGACATCGCCTGACGTTGTACGTAACGCCACAGGGATGGACGGGACCACAAGACGAAAGCACGCCGGATCGCCCGAAGCAGCGACCAGGCATTACTGTCCTCGAAAACAAACCCGCTGGCGATACCGTCCGCCAGGTTTTCCAGGGAGCTGTCAGACACCGTATCCGCCAGCCCGCCCGTGCGTCGCACCAGCGGCAGCGTGCCGTACTTCAGGCCATAGAGCTGCGTCAGGCCGCATGGCTCGAACCGGCTCGGCACCAGAATCACGTCCGCGCCGCCCATGATGCGGTGAGAAAACGCTTCGTGATAACCGATCTGCACGCCCACCTGCCCCGGATGTTCCGCCGCGGCCGCCAGGAAACCTTCCTGCAATACCGGGTCGCCTGCGCCGAGCAGCGCCAGCTGGCCGCCCTGCTCAAGCAACCCTGGCAGCGCTTCCAGCACCAGATCCAGCCCTTTCTGGCTGGTCAGGCGGCTGACCACTGCAAACAGCGGCACCTTGTCGTTGACCTTCAGCCCCATCGCAATCTGAAGCTGGCGCTTGTTTTCCGCTTTGTCCTCAACGGAGTCACGGCCATAGCGCGCCGCCAGCAGGAGGTCCGTTTCCGGATTCCAGATCTGTTCATCCACGCCGTTCAGAATGCCCGACAGGCGACCTTCACGATGGCGCTGTTGCAGCAGCCCTTCCATACCGTAACCGAACTCCGGCTGGGTAATTTCACGCGCGTAGGTTGGGCTGACCGCCGTGATGTGGTCGGCGTAGTACAGCCCGGCCTTCAGGAACGAAATCTGTCCGTTAAACTCCAGTCCGTGCATGTTAAAGAATGACCATGGCAGATCGATGTCGTTCATATGATGGGCGTAATACATGCCCTGATACGCCAGGTTGTGCACCGTAAACACCGATTTGGCCGGATGGCCCTTCGCCGCGAGATACGCCGGTGCCAGGCCCGCATGCCAGTCGTGCGCATGCACCACGTTCGGACGCCAGAACGGATCCAGCCCGACGGCCATTTCCGCCCCCACCCAGCCCAGCAGGGCGAAGCGCAGCACGTTATCGGTATAGGCGTACAGATTGGTATCGTGATACGGGCTGCCGGGTCGGTCGTATAAATGCGGCGCATCAATCAGGTAAATCCCTACGCCATTGTAATGTCCAAAAAGCAGGGTGATACGTCCCGCGAAGGTCTCGCGGCGGGTAACCACCTTTGCATCGGGGATACCACGCCGGATATCCGGAAAAGCGGGTAACAACACGCGGGTATCCACCCCTCCGGCAATTTGCGCCGCCGGTAATGCACCAAGAACATCCGCCAGTCCGCCCGTTTTTAACAACGGGAACATCTCAGAACATACGTGTAAAACCTGCATCATCGCTCCTGTTTGATTTGCAGCTTCCGCAACATTTCCCGTGTTACTAACACGATCCCCTCTTCCGAACGGTAGAAACGACGCGCATCTTCTTCCGCGTTTTCCCCAATCACCATCCCTTCAGGAATGACGCAGGCACGGTCGATAACGCAGCGACGCAGGCGACATGAGCGCCCTACCCAGACGTCCGGCAGCAGAACTGCCGAATCGATATTACAGAATGAGTTTATACGCACGCGCGGGAACAGCACGGACTGCACCACCACCGAACCGGAGATAATGCACCCGCCAGAAACCAGCGAGTTGAGCGTCATGCCGTGGCTGCCGGAGCGGTCCTGGACGAACTTCGCTGGCGGCAGCGATTCCATATGGGTGCGAATCGGCCAGTTCTGGTCGTACATATCCAGCTCAGGCGTCACGGATGCCAGATCGAGGTTGGCTTTCCAGTACGCTTCCAGGGTTCCCACATCGCGCCAGTAAGGTTCCGCATTCGGATCGGACTGCACGCAGGAGAGCGGGAAGGGATGTGCATACGCCATGCCAGCTTTGGTAATTTTCGGGATGATGTCTTTACCGAAATCGTGGCTGGAGTTTTCGTCTTTGTCGTCCTCTTCCAGCAGTTCATAAAGATAATCGGCATCAAAGACATAGATCCCCATGCTGGCGAGCGATTTGGTGTCGTCGCCTGGCATGGTTGGCGGATTTGCCGGCTTTTCGACGAAGTCGATAATCTTGTCGTCGCCGTCTACATGCATCACGCCAAACGCGGTTGCTTCCGCAACGGGCACCGGCAGACACGCCACGGTGCAGCGCGCCCCTTTTTCGACGTGGTCGATCAGCATGTGGGAGTAATCTTGCTTGTAGATGTGATCCCCGGCGAGGATGACGATGTATTCCGCGTTGTAGCGGCGAATGATGTCGAGGTTCTGGGTCACGGCATCCGCCGTGCCGCGGTACCAGTTCTCCCCGTGAACGCGCTGCTGCGCCGGGAGCAGATCGACAAACTCGTTCATCTCTTCGCTGAAGAATGACCAGCCGCGCTGAATGTGTTGCACCAGCGTATGCGACTGATACTGGGTAATGACGCCAATGCGGCGAATGCCTGAGTTCAGGCAATTGGAGAGCGCAAAGTCGATAATACGGAACTTACCACCAAAGTGAACGGCCGGTTTGGCGCGCTTGATGGTCAAATCTTTCAGACGGGTACCACGCCCGCCCGCGAGTATCAGGGCAACTGTTTTTAATGGTAGCTGGCGCGCCAACATTAACGGATCGTTCTTCTCTAATCTAACCATGACTAACTCCTTTTTTATCATCTTTGGAATACGCACACTCCGTGCGCAGGCCCGTGCCAGACAGCCATTACTACCGGATTATCCGCTCCGGCAAAGGGGGGAACAGCTCGCCACTCCCCGTCAGGTAAAACAATCTCAGCGACGTCGTCCGTCGCGTTCAGCGTCACCAGCCACGTATCCGACAGCAGGATTTGCAAACGTGGTACGCCGTGTTGCCACTCTTGCGCGCTTAACGGTTGCGCGTCTTGATTCAGCCAGCGAACGTTGCCGTCGCCCTCCTCCCACCAGCGGTCGGCGGTGAGCGCGGGGATTTGCTGGCGAAGATGGATCAGCGCCGCGGTGAAATGGGTCAACCCGCTGTTCGCTTCTCCCCAGTCAAGCCAGGTCAGGGTGTTATCCTGGCAATAGGCGTTATTGTTGCCGTGCTGGCTGTGGCCGTGTTCGTCACCCGCCAGCAGCATCGGCGTACCCTGCGATAACAAAAGCGTCGTCAGCAGCGCATGAACGCTGGCGCGTCGCCGCTCGATCACATCCAGACTTCCGCCTAACCCTTCTATACCATGGTTAAAGCTATGGTTATCGTTAGTCCCATCGCGATTCTCTTCGCCGTTTGCCTCATTGTGTTTCTGATTGAAACAAACGCAGTCGCGCAGCGTAAAACCGTCGTGCGCCGTCACCAGGTTAATGGTGGCCGACGGACGTTTTCCGTCGCGCTTAAAGAGATCGCTGGAGCCAGCAAAGCGTCCGGCGAACTCCCCTAACGACAGATCGCGCGTCAGCCAGAAGCGGCGGATGGCATCGCGGTAGTGGTCGTTCCACTCGGCAAACAGGGGCGGAAAGTTCCCCACCTGATAACCGCCCTCACCGATATCCCATGGCTCTGCGATGAGCTTCACCCGGGAAAGCACCGGGCAGTTTTTTATCGCCTCAAACAGCGGCGCCTGCTGGCTGAACGCCGGGGTACGCCCCATCACCGGCGCCAGGTCGAAACGAAAACCGTCCACGTGGAAGGTCTCAACCCAGTATTTCAGGCACTCATACGCGTAATGCGTGACCGCCGGATGACTGAGATTGAGGGTGTTACCGCACCCGGTCCAGTTCTCGTAATCGCCGTCGTCCCTGATCCAATAATAGCTACGGTTATCGATTCCGCGCTGTGAGAGCGTCGGACCGTCAAGATCGCTTTCCGCACTGTGGTTCAGTACCACGTCCAGAATGACCTCAATCCCCGCCGCGTGAAGCGCCTTCACCGCATCACGAAACTCATCCCGCGCCTTCTCGGGATGCACCGCGTAGCGCGGGTCGAGGGCGAACATCGCCAGCGGGTTGTAGCCCCAGTAGTTGCTTAACCCAAGACGCTGAAGGCGCGGCTCGCTGGCGAAATGCGCCACCGGCAACAGCTCCAGCGCGGTGATGCCTAAGTGCTTCAGGTAAGCGACCATCGTCGAATGCCCAAGCGCTTTATAGGTGCCGCGCATCTCTTTGGGGATCGACGGGTGCAGATACGTCAGCCCTTTGACGTGGGCTTCATAAATCACGGTATTGCCCCACGGCGTCTGCGGCGGGGCATCGTCTTCCCAGTCATAGAGATCGTGCACCACCACGCTTTTAGGCGCGACGGACGCGCTGTCGCGGTGGTCAGGTTCGCCATAGCCAACGTGGAACAGCGGGTCGTCTTTAAACTCGCCGTCGACGCGGTGCGCGCACGGGTCAATCAGCAGCTTCGCCGGGTTAAACCAGTGTCCCTGAGCAGGCTCCCAGGGGCCGTGAACGCGAAAACCGTAGTGCATCCCCGGCCGTCCTCCGGCCAGGTAACCATGCCAGGTATCCCCCGTGCGCGCCGGTAAATCGTAACGGTGCTCGTTACCTTCCCCGTCAAACACACAGAGTTCCACCCGCTCCGCATGGGCGGAAAAGAGCGTGAAGTTAACCCCCTTTCCGTCAAAACTTGCCCCGAGCGGTTCGGGTTTACCTGCCGTGAGCTGTGTCATTCTCCCTCCCGCACCAGCCAGATTGTGCTCAGCGGCGGCAGCGTCAGGCTCAGGGAGTTTGGTCGGCCGTGGCTTTCGAGGGTGTCGCTCTGTACCAGCCCACCGTTACCGGCGTTGCTGCCGTGGTAGTGCATGGAGTCGGTATTGAGAATTTCGCGCCATTTGCCCGGCTGGTTAATGCCGAAGCGGTAGTGTTCGCGCGGCACCGGGGTAAAGTTGCTGGCAACGATGATCTCGTTACCCGCTTTGTCGCGGCGTACAAAGACAAACACCGAGCACTCGTGGTCGTCCACCACCAGCCACTCAAAGCCGTACGGATCGAAGTCCAGCTCGTGCAGCGCTTTGTGGTGGCGATAGGTCAGGTTCAGGTCGCGGACCAGACGCTGCACGCCGTGGTGCCAGTTGTCCGCGCCCTCCAGCAGATGCCAGTCAAGGCTGGTGTCGTGGTTCCATTCGCGCCCCTGGGCAAACTCATTACCCATAAACAGCAGCTTTTTGCCCGGGAAGGCGAACATCCAGCCGTAGTAGGCGCGCAGGTTGGCGAACTTCTGCCACGGGTCGCCCGGCATGCGGTCGAGAATGGATTTCTTGCCGTGCACCACTTCATCATGCGACAGCGGCAGCATGAAGTTTTCGGTGTAGTTGTAGAGCAGCCCGAAGGTGAGCTTATCGTGGTGATACTGACGAAAAACCGGGTCGAGCTTCATGTAGTCGAGCGTGTCGTGCATCCAGCCGAGGTTCCACTTATACCAGAAGCCCAGACCACCCATTGCCGGTGGACGGGAAACACCCGGGAAGTCGGTGGACTCTTCCGCCATGGTCACGGCGCCTTCTACCTGCTCGCCGATAATGCGGTTGGTGTTGCGCAGAAACTCAATCGCTTCCAGGTTTTCACGTCCGCCATACTCATTCGGGATCCACTCGCCCTCTTTGCGGCTGTAGTCGCGGTAGATCATCGACGCCACCGCATCCACGCGCAGGGCATCAATGCCGAAGCGCTCGATCCAGTACAGCGCGTTACCGACCAGGTAATTCGACACTTCACGGCGACCGTAGTTGTAGATCAGCGTGTTCCAGTCCTGGTGATAGCCTTCGCGCGGATCGCTGTGCTCGTACAGCTTCGTGCCGTCGAACTCTGCCAGCGCAAAATCGTCCGACGGGAAGTGGCCCGGCACCCAGTCGAGGATCACGTTCAGCCCGGCGGCGTGGGCGGCATCGATGAAATAGCGGAAGTCATCGCGCGTGCCGAAGCGGCGCGTAGGCGCATACAGCCCGGTAGGCTGATAGCCCCAGCTGCCGTCGAACGGGTGTTCGTTGATCGGCAGCAGCTCCAGATGGGTAAAGCCCATCCATTTGGCGTACGGCACCAACTGGTCCGCCAGCTCGCGATAGCTCAGCCAGAAGTTGTTATCGGTGTGCCGACGCCACGAGCCAAGATGCACCTCATAAACCGATATGGGCGCATCGAAGCGGTTGGCCTGCTTGCGCTCCTCGCTCTGGACGACCTTTTCCGGCAGGCCGCAAATCAGCGAGGCGGTATTCGGACGCAGCTCGGCCTCAAAGGCGTACGGGTCAGATTTAATACGCAGCTTGCCGTTGGCATCGATCATCTCGAATTTGTAGAGCTGACCGTTGTGCGCACCGGGGATAAACAGTTCCCAGATGCCGGTTTCCCGGCGCAGGCGCATGGGGTGACGACGACCGTCCCAGTAGTTGAACTGCCCGACGACGGAGACGCGCTGGGCGTTTGGCGCCCATACGGCAAAACGCGTGCCGGTGATACCGTCCATGGTATCCGCATGGGCACCCAGCGTTTCGTAAGGGCGTAAATGGGTCCCTTCGGACAGCAGCCAGGCGTCCATCTCTTTTAAGAGCGGGCCGAAGCTATAGGGATCGTCAATCAGGTTTTGCTGGCCGTGCCAGATAACGGCGAGCTGGTAACGAAAAGGATTTTTACGGCGGGGCATGACGCCCGAGAAGAAGCCACGCGAGTCGAGGCATTCCAGATTACCCACCTTGCGGCCGGTTTTGGGTTCGATAACCCACACTTCTGTCGCATCCGGTAACAGCGCCCGAACTTCCAGTCCGGCCTCTGTACGGTGCATCCCTAGCACAGAAAAGGGGTCGGCAAAATGACCCGCAATAAGCGCATTAATCACGTCTCTCGAAATACGATCGGACATGGTATTCATCCTGTTTTTTTATGTCGCCCTTTTTACTCGCTCCGGAACGACTTTTAATGTGACCTAAACGGTGCAGTTAATCCTCTCTGCTCCGCCCTACCCTCAGGTGAGAAATAAATCTTCCTTAAAGCATAGCCAACGTCGTGGGTCCTCCTGATAAAAAATCAGACATCTGCGTTTTACTCCATGTAGTACGCAAAAAAAGGGGGTGACAATCACCCCCCGTGTTTAACAAATTATTACGCCAGCTGGCGCAGCATGCGGCGCAGCGGCTCGGCGGCACCCCACAGCAGCTGGTCACCCACGGTGAACGCAGAGAGATACTCCGGCCCCATGTTCAGCTTGCGCAGGCGGCCAACCGGGGTGGTCAGCGTACCGGTGACGGCTGCCGGGGTCAGTTCGCGCATGGTGATATCGCGATCGTTTGGCACCACTTTCGCCCACGGGTTGTGTGCGGCCAGCAGCTCTTCCACGGTCGGAATAGACACATCTTTTTTCAGTTTAATGGTGAAGGCCTGGCTGTGACAGCGCAGCGCGCCGATACGCACGCACAGACCGTCAACCGGAATGGTGTTCGCGGTCGCGAGGATTTTGTTGGTCTCAGCCTGGCCCTTCCACTCTTCGCGGGTCTGGCCGTTATCCAGCTGTTTGTCGATCCACGGGATCAGGCCACCGGCCAGCGGTACGCCGAAGTTATCCACCGGCAGTTCGCCGCTGCGGGTCAGTTGAGTGACTTTACGCTCAATGTCGAGAATAGCGGATGCCGGGTCTGCCAGCTCGGTCGCGACGCTCTGGTGCAGCTGGCCCATCTGGGTCAGCAGCTCGCGCATATGGCGCGCGCCGCCGCCGGAGGCCGCCTGGTAGGTCGCTACGGAGACCCACTCCACCAGGTCCTGCGCGAACAGGCCGCCGAGGGACATCAGCATCAGGCTGACGGTGCAGTTACCGCCGACAAAGGTTTTCACGCCGTTGTTCAGGCCATCGGTGATGACGTCCTGGTTAACCGGGTCAAGAATGATGATGGCATCGTCTTTCATGCGCAGCGAAGAGGCCGCGTCAATCCAGTAGCCCTGCCAGCCGCTTTCACGCAGCTTCGGATAGATTTCGTTGGTATAATCGCCGCCCTGGCAGGTCACAATAATGTCGAGTGCCTTCAGCGCCTCCAGGTCGTAAGCATCCTGCAACGTGCCAGTGGTACCTCCAAAGGACGGTGCAGCCTGGCCGAGCTGGGAAGTGGAGAAGAAGACCGGGCGGATGGCGTCGAAATCGCGCTCTTCAACCATGCGTTGCATGAGTACAGAGCCGACCATACCGCGCCAGCCGATAAAACCAACGTTTTTCATAGCATTTTTTTCCTGCAAGGGGTGTGTGCTGATTGTGCAAGCCAGTATTGAACTGGGATATGCTTCACATTACAAAATGCTGCCAAAGTCGCAAGCGAAATTAATCGATGATTGCCCGGCTATCAGAAAAAGTGCTAATCATCGGAATAACCACAATAAGTATCAGGGATAATTTAAGATGAGTGAAATCATTTCCGCAGCGGTTTTATTGATCCTGATTATGGATCCGCTCGGTAATCTGCCGATCTTCATGTCGGTGCTGAAGCACACCGAGCCGAAGCGCCGCCGGGCGATCATGATCCGCGAACTGCTTATCGCCCTGCTGGTGATGTTTATCTTCCTGTTCGCTGGTGAAAAGATCCTTGCCTTCCTGAACTTACGCGCCGAAACGGTCTCCATTTCCGGCGGGATAATTTTGTTCCTGATTGCCATTAAGATGATTTTTCCGAGCGCGGAAGGCAGCAGTAGCGGCCTGCCCGCGGGTGAAGAGCCGTTTATCGTGCCGCTGGCAATTCCGCTGGTCGCCGGACCAACGATTCTGGCGACGCTGATGCTGTTGTCGCATCAGTATCCGAATCAGATGAGCCATCTGGTGATTGCCCTGCTGATCGCCTGGGGCGGGACGTTTATTATCCTGTTACAGTCGTCGCTGTTCCTGCGCCTGCTGGGTGAGAAAGGGGTGAACGCGCTGGAGCGCCTGATGGGGCTGATTCTGGTGATGATGGCCACGCAGATGTTCCTGGACGGGATCCGGGCGTGGATGAAAGGGTAGGTAAAAGCAAAACGGCAATCTTAGATTGCCGTTTTTAGTGTTTGCCCCCTCTCCCCGTGGGAGAGGGCCGGGGTGAGGGCATCAGGCCGCAGAGGTCTTATTTTGTCGGGTGGCGGCTTCGCCTTACCCGACCTACAACAAACTCTGGTCCCGTAGGCCGGGTAAGCGTAAGCGCCACCCGGCATTTTTTACAGCGGCACGATGCCTTCCTTTGTGAGCAAGCAGCACGTCGACAAACCGCGAGCAATTATCTGCCAGTTCGGTGAAATCAGTGGTGTGATCGAATGGGGTAGTAAATAAAGTGTGAGAAAAGTTAGGGGTAGTAGTCATAAGACAGCCTCTGATGAGTAATGTGTATCCACCACTGGAGAGGCTAATCCTGACGCCTGATTTTGCAGGCGCGGCAAGAAGATACTGCGTTGGGGGCGGGGTGGCAAGAGAGGCTCTGGAAGGCGGCTCGCAAAACGAAATATTATTTTAGGGTGCGGCCTGATGCCCTCACCCCAGCCCTCTCCCACCGGGAGAGGGAGAAAACCGGGATTAGCTCAGCAGCGTAAACGCAATCATCCCGACAATCGCACCCGTCGTGCCGAGGATCGTTTCCATCAGCGTCCAGGTTTTCAGGGTTTGCGCTTCGGTGGCGCCGGTAAATTTACCGAACAGCCAGAAGCCCGCGTCGTTCACGTGCGAAACCACAATCGAGCCACCCGCGATACAGATAGAGAGCGCCGCCATCTGCGCACCGGAGTAGTTCAGCTGTTCAATCACCGGCATCACCAGACCGACGGCAGTTAAGCACGCCACGGTCGCGGAGCCCTGAATGATACGCACCGCCGCGGCGAGTACGAAGCAGGTGACCGCAATCGGCAGCCCCATCCCGGTCAGCGCTTCGCCCAGTGCCGGACCCACGCCGGAATCCACCAGCACCTGCTTGAACACGCCACCTGCACCGATCACCAGCAGGATAATCCCGGCCGGTTGCAGCGCCGCGCCGCAGATCTCCATCACGCGGTCTTTCGGCATGCCCTGACGCATCGCCAGGCCGTAAATCGCCACCAGACACGCCACCAGGATCGCGGTGAACGGATGACCGATAAATTCGAACCATTCGTACGCGGTTGACCCCACCGGCACAAAACGCGCGGCGATGGTTTTCAGGCCAACCAGCACCAGAGGCAGAAGAATCAAAGAGAGACTAAACCCGAAGGACGGCATTTTGCCCTCGCCCAGGTGCGGCTCGGAGATGTCATCCGGAATGTGCAGCTCAACGTAACGGCTGATGAAGTTGCCCCACAGCGGACCGGCGATAATCATTCCCGGTATCGCCGCGCACAGGCCAATCAGGATCATCCAGCCAAAGTCAGCGTGCATCTGGGAGGCCAGCAGCATCGGCGCAGGCCCCGGCAGCAGAAACGCCGCCGCTGCCGCCACGCCCGCAAACAGCGGAATGACCAGCTTCACGAGGTTAGTGCCGGTATGACGCGCCATGGAGAACGCGACGCTAATCAGCAGCACAACCGCCACTTCGAAGAACAGCGGCAGCGCGCAAATCAGACCAGCCAGACCAATCGCGTAGTGCGCACGGCTGTGGCCGAAGGATTTCAGCATCTTGACGGCAATCTGATCGACCGCGCCCGTCTCGTGCAAAATCTTGCCAAACATCGCGCCCAGCGCCACCACAATGGCCAGGAAGCCGAGCGTGCCGCCCATCCCTTTTTCCATCGTCGCCGCAATTTTGTCGAGCGGCATGCCAGAAAAGAGACCGGCACCAATAGAAACCACCATCAAAGCAACGAAGGCGTGCATACGCGCCTTCATCACTAAAAACAGCAGCAGCAAAACGGAACCCACTGCTGTCAACACTAGCGTTAATGTACTCAAAACTTACTGCCTTTTATTAATAACCTCGATGGTGCTGGCAACAACACCTTCCAGCGGCTGATCGATATCAACCACTAAGACGTCTTTTTCATCTTCACCCGGCTCCTGAAGCGCTTCGAACTGCGTCACCAGCATCTGGGTTTTGAAGAAGTGGCCTTTACGCGCCTTCAGACGGCTTTCAATCACTTCGAAATCGCCTTTCAGGTAGATGAAAGAGAGGTTCGGATTGCCGTCGCGCAGCAGGTCGCGATAGGTTTTTTTCAGCGCGGAGCAGACGATCAGGGAGACTTTATTGGTGCGCTGCATCGCGAACGCGGCGTCATTCAGCGCCTGCAACCACGGTTTGCGGTCGTCGTCGTTCAGCGGCTCGCCGGAAGCCATTTTCATGATGTTGCTACGCGGATGGAGGAAGTCACCATCAAGAAACGCAGCCTGGAGTTGATGCGCCACTTCGCTCGCCACGGCAGATTTACCGCTACCGGACACGCCCATCAGGACGTAAACGTGGTGATCGTGATTAGTCGTGCTCAAAGGGTGTCCCTCAGTCAATTGTTACGGGTAACAGTTATCGGTAACATTGTCCTGCCGGGGCATAAGAGAAGCAATATCCAAACGTGCGCGAAGTGAATAAGTGTGAGCTACTTCAAATTTGTCGGATTAAATAGATCCACCCGGTGACAAGGTGAAACCTAAATCTAACATTTTTGGGGTAACTGCCTCTCCACGAATGCGCGCCAGCAGGCGTTCTGCACCAATGCGGCCCATGCGTTCACGCGGGGTCAGAACGCTCGCCAGACGCGGCTCCATCACCTGGCCAATGTCATGGCCGTGGAAACCGGCAATCGCCATATCATCCGGGATTTTTAAACCCAGACGCTGGCATTCAAACGCGGCGCCGACCGCAAGGTCATCGTTGGTACAGAAAATACCGTCCAGTTGCGGATACTCGCGTCGCGCCTGACGCATCAGCTCAATACCCGAGGTATAGGAGGAGGATTGCTCCACCATCACGCTGTACGGGGTTAAACCGGCGTCGAGCATCGCCTGCTCGTATCCCTTCTGTTTGATGATAGTACGTTCATCCAGACGCGCACCCAGATAGGCTACATGGCGATGGCCGCGGGCGATAATCGCCGCCGTCATCTGACGCGCCGCTTCAAAGTTATCGAACCCCACGGCAATGTCGAGGCACGGCGACTGGCTGTCCATCAGCTCCACTACCGGGATACCGGCGACTTCAATCATTTTCAGCGTGCGCGGGGTGTGAGTACGTTCCGTTAAAATCAGACCGTCGATGTTCCAGGAAAGCATCGATTCAAGACGTTCCTCTTCCAGTTCCGGCTTGTACCCGTAGTGCGCGAGCATGGTCTGATAACCGAACGCATCGGTGACGCTTTCGATGCCACGCAGCACTTCGGCGAAAACCTGGTTGGTTAAGGAAGGAAGCAGGACGCCCACCGCACGGCTGGTGGCATTGGAGAGAATATCGGGCGCGCGGTTGGGGATATAACCCAGTTCATCAAGGGCGGCGGCAATCTTGCCACGCAACGCCACGGAAACCTGTTCCGGGTTACGTAAAAAACGGCTGACCGTCATTTTGGTCACACCGACGCGATCGGCGACATCCTGAAGTACGGGGCGTTTCTTTTTCATCGTCCTGAGAAATCTTGAAGTGAGAGATTTGCTCAGTTTATCACGGACAAAGCTCAACCTTCCCCGTTTAAAGGGAAGGTTGAGAAATTATTTAGACCGGCGGCAGGTCAAACAGCAGAATTTCACTTTCGCTGTCCGCATGCACGGAGAGCGCCTGCTCATCCCAGATGGCCAGGCCATCGGCGGTGGTGGCTTTGGTGCCGTTGATGGACACTTCCCCTTTCACCACCTGGATCCAGACGCGGCGGTTGGCGGCAATCTGGTGGACAGACTGTTCGTCTTTCGCCAGCGCCCAGCGGTACAGTTCCATATCCTGATGCACTTTCAGGGAACCTTCACGCGCATCCGGGGAGAGCACCAGCTGTTTGCCCTGTTTCGCGTCGAAGCGGCGCTGCTCGTAGCGTGGCGTGATGCCGGTCTCTTCTGGAATGATCCAGATTTGATACAGGTGCAGTTTTTCCGTTTTGCTCGGGTTGTACTCAGAGTGACGCACCCCGGTACCCGCGCTCATAATCTGGAACTCACCCGCCGGAACCTGCTCTTTGTTGCCCATGCTGTCCTGGTGCTCAACCGCCCCTTCCAGCACATAGGTCAGGATTTCCATGTCTTTGTGCGGGTGGGTCCCGAAGCCCTGGCCTGCATCAATCACGTCGTCGTTAATGACGCGCAGTGCGGAGAAGCCCATGAAGTTCGGGTCGTAGTAGTCGGCAAACGAGAATGAATGCCATGAGTCCAGCCAGCCATGATTCGCGTGACCACGTTCGTTTGCTTTGCGTAAGTAGATCATTGTTTTCACCCTCAGTTCGTTTCGATGGAGTAAGTGTGGACGCAAACGCCCTGGGATCATAGAGGGTGAAAATTGACTCCTCTGTTCAAAAATTTAGAACAAGCGAAGAGGAGCCATGTTTTCTTATCTGGCAAGGGTTACCGTGGCAGGAGATGCTTGTTCGAAGGCCCGTTCAAGGATTTCCAGGTTGGTCAGAACGTCAGATTCCTTGACGTAATTCGGCGCGCCATTGGTGAGGGTTTCATACAGCGCATCGTAGACGCGTCCATAGTCGCCCGTTTCCGGCTTCAGCTCTTCTCTGACCGTGACGCCCTCATCGTTCACATACTCCAGCACGCCCACGGAATCATCCGCCGCAAAGCCCGGTTCACCCGGCATGATATTGGCCTTCAGGCTGGTCTCCTGTTGGTCAATACCGTACTTGATAAAGGAGCCTTTCTTGCCGTGAACGATAAATTTCGGGTAGTCGATTTTCACCAGGTGGCTGGTTTTGACGATGGCTTTCAGGTCACCGTAGAACAGCTGCGCTTCAAAGGTGTCGTCCGGGTTGGCTTTATTGCGCAGGCTGCGGATGTCGTACGCAACGTGATCCGGGCGGCCAAACAGAGAGATGATCTGATCCATGGTATGCACGCCTAGACCATAGAACGAGCCGTCCTGCGGCAGGCCGGGGTTGGTCTCCGCCACCGGACGGTAGTAATCGAAGTGGCTTTCAACCTCCACGATCTCGCCAAGCTTGCCGCTTTCAATTGCCTTTTTCGCCGTCAGGAAGCAGCTGTCAAAGCGACGGTTCTGATACGGCGTGACGGTCAGCCCCTTGTTCTTTGCCAGCGCGAACAGTTCTTTCGCTTCGGCGATGGTTGGGGTGAACGGCTTTTCAACCAGCACGTTTTTGCCCGCTTCGAGCGCGCGTTTCGCATAGTCAAAATGGCTGTCGGCGTGGGTACAGACCACCACCAATTTGACCTGCGGGTCATTCAATACTTCATCAAGATCGCTGGTGAAATGAATGTGGGAATACTGCGGAGACTGCTCTTCCGGCTTCGCGCTGCGGCGGTAGATATGGGCCACATGCCACGTCTCTTTACGGTGGAGGACATACGGAAGGTGGTAACGGGTGGTGCTTTTGCCAAATCCAATAAATGCACAATGTAGTGTCATGGCTCAGTCCTTTTGGAAGGTTACTGGGTTTTACCATAGCGCATGTTTTGCCCTCACCCCAGCCCTCTCCCACGGGGAGAGGGAGAAAAAGGGCAAAAAAAAGCCAGCGAGAAGCTGGCTAAAGTAATACTGGAAGCAATGTGAGCAATGTCGTGCTTTCAGGTTCCCGTAGGAGGTCTTCCTGAATGCAGAGCAATAATAATCATTCTCATTCGCACTTGTCCAACACTTTTTGCAAAAAATAGCGATTGACTCAACTTTTAAAGTCATTGATGTTTGAAGGGACGTTTAACTGACTGAGGAACAAGGAATGAGTGAGATAGTGATACGCCACGCTGAACCGAAAGATTACGACGCCATTCGTCAGATCCACGCCCAGCCGGAGGTGTACCACAACACGCTACAGGTTCCTCATCCTTCAAGGGAAATGTGGCAAATGCGGCTAGGCGAGCAGCCGGGCATTAAACAGCTGGTTGCCTGCATTGATGATATCGTGGTCGGGCATTTGTGCATTGACGTCGCCCAGCGACCACGCCGCAGTCACGTTGCCGATTTCGGTATTTGTGTGGGTGCGCAGTGGCAAAACCGCGGCGTCGCCAGCGCGCTGATTCGCACCATGATCGATATGTGTGACAACTGGCTGCGTGTCGATCGCATCGAGTTAACGGTATTTGTCGATAACGAACCGGCAATCGCGGTGTACAAAAAGCACGGCTTCGAGATTGAAGGCACCGGCAAGCGCTACGCCCTGCGCAACGGCGAGTATGTGGACGCGTATTATATGGCGCGTATGAAGTGACACAGACCCCTCACCCCGGCCCTCTCCCCAGGTGTAATCGTTCCCTCTCCCCTTTGGGGAGAGGGCCAGGGTGAGGGGAATAATCAATATCCCGCCGTTAAATCATCCACCGAACGCGGGTCCGATGCGCCAAACAGCGCGCCGTCCGGCCCGACCATAATGCTCTGGGTGCTGCCCATCGCCTCTTTCACCGCCACTTTTTGCCCGCGCTGCTCAAGCAGTTTGAGGGTGTCCGGGCTAAAGCCCTTCTCCACGCGCAGCTCGTCCGGCAGCCACTGGTGATGGAAGCGCGGCGCATTGGTCGCTTCGGCAACGTTCATGCCAAAATCGATGCTGTTCACCACCATTTGCAGCACGGTCGTGATAATCCGGCTCCCGCCCGGGCTGCCTGTCACCAGCCAGGTTTTGCCGTCTTTCACTACGATGGTGGGCGACATGGACGACAGCGGGCGCTTCTTCGGCCCGACCGCATTCGCATCGCCGCCGACCAGCCCGTAGACGTTCGGCACGCCCGGTTTGGCAGAAAAATCATCCATCTCGTTGTTCAGTAAAATACCGCTGTTGCCCGCTACAATCCCGGTGCCAAAGGTAGTATTCAGCGTATAAGTTACCGCCACCGCGTTTCCGTCCTTATCCACCACCGAGAAGTGCGTGGTCTGGTTGCTTTCATACGGTGCCAGCTTGCCGGGGCGGATCTCGCTGGACGGCTTAGCCTTGTTGATGTCGATCTCGTCGGCAATCGATTTGGCATAGGCTTTATCGGTTAGCGCCTGCCACGGCACCTTAACGAAGTCCGGATCGCCGAGGTATTCCGAGCGGTCAGCATAGGCGCGCTTTTCCGCCTCCGCCATCACCTGCATGGCGTCCGCGCTGCCGAAGCCGAACTTGTGCATATCAAAGTTTTCCAGAATATTGAGGATCTGTACGATGTGGATCCCGCCGGAGGACGGCGGCGGCATGGAGAAGACGTCGTAGCCGCGATAGGTGCCGCTAATCGGCTCGCGCTCCACCGCCCTGTATTCCGCCAGATCCGCTTTGGTGATAAGCCCGCCGTTCTTTTGCATCTCTTCCGCAATCTGGTCGGCAATCGCCCCTTTGTAGAAGGCGTCAGGACCGTTTTCAGCAATCAGTTCCAGACTTTTGGCGAGGTTCTTCTGCACCAGCTTATCGCCCTTCTTCAGCGGCTCGCCGTCTTTCCAGAAGATAGCCTTGCTGTTTTCGTGATTGGGAATGACTTCGCTGCCGTAGGTTTTGAGATCGTCCGCCAGGGCGTCATTCACCACAAACCCCTCCCGCGCCAGCCTGATGGCAGGCTGCACCACCTTGTTCAGCGGCATCGTGCCGTATTTCTCCAGCGCCAGCGAGAAGCCCGCAACGGTGCCCGGTGTACCGGTCGCGAGATGCGAGGTCAGAGACTTTTTGCTGTCCGGGTTCCCCTGGTCGTCGAGGAACATATCGCGGGACGCCTGGGAAGGTGCCATTTCGCGGAAGTCGATGGCCGTGGTTTTACCGTCTTTCGTGCGCAGCATCATAAACCCGCCGCCGCCCAGGTTCCCCGCCTGCGGATGCGTCACCGCCAGCGCATACCCCACCGCGACCGCCGCATCCACCGCATTACCGCCCTGCTTAAGAATATCGACGCCCACCTGGGTTGCCAGTGCGTCAACCGAGGCCACCATGCCGTGCGTCGCCCGCACGGGATGAAAAACATCCTCCTCCACGCCGTAAGAGACCGGAGGAGCTGCGGGCGGGTTGGCCGCCACGGTAAATGTGCCGCCTGCCATCAGCGCAGCGATGGCGACCCAGCGCAAAAAGGTTGGTTTCATCATTATTGTTCTCCAGGTGAAGGGGTGCATATTCCCCGCTTAAGCCTGGTTCACAACTCTTAAAAAATCATCGTTATGCCGGAATGAGGGTAAACTTAAGAGAAGCCTCAAAGGAGGAGATAACCATGAAACGATTACTGATCCTGACCGCGCTGCTTCCGTTCGCCGCGCTCGCACAGCCAATCAACACCCTGAACAACCCGAACCAGCCGGGTTACGTCATCCCGAGCCAGCAACGTATGCAGACGGAGATGATGAGCCAGCAACAGCAGCAGAAAGGGATGCTCAATCAGCAGTTAAAAACGCAGACACAGGTGCAGCAGCAGCACCTGCAAAACCAGATGAATACCAACACCCAGCGCGTGCAGCAGGGCCAGATGCTTGAACAGCCGCTGCCCAATGCCAACGGTGGGATGTTAGGGGGCGGGATGTCGCAAAGCAGCGGTCAGCAGCATATGCTGCCGACCCAGCAGAACGGCAGTATGCTTAATAAATAAAGTTCGGCCCGATCTGGTCAATTGCATCGGTACAGATGCTGTCCACACCCCAGCGCAGCAGCTCGGCTGCACGCTGGGGTTTGTTGACGGTATACACCAGAATATGCAGACCCGCCTCCTTCAACAGCGTCACGCGCGCTGCGTCCAGCAGCTTATGGTTGAGGTGGATCGACACGCAGCCTAAGCGGGTTGTCAGCGCGCGCCAGTCTTCTTGCCACTCATCCAGCAGCAGCCCGCGCGGCAGTTCCGGTACGGCATTCTGTGCGGCTTCCAGCGCGTCAATGTCAAACGACGATAACAGCGGCGCGGTCATCCCTTCCCACAGTTCGCGCGCGGCAAGGGCAATCACTTTACCCGTCAGCGGCCCGGTGCCGGTAGTCGGTTTGATTTCGATGTTGGCCATCATGCCGTGTTGACGACAGCGGTCCGCCACTTCCGCCAGCAGCGGCAGCGGTTCGCCTTTAAATTCTCCGCTGTACCAGCTTCCGGCATCTACCTTCAGCAGGTCACGCCACGGCAGATCGCCCGCCACGCCCCAGCCGTTGCTGGTGCGTTCGAGGTTGTCGTCGTGCAGCAGGAAAATTTCGCCGTCTTTCGACAGCTTAGCGTCGAACTCGATCATCGTGTGGCCGAAGCGCGCGCCGATATCAATCGCCGCCAGGGTGTTTTCCGGCGCCAGTTTACCGCCGCCACGGTGGGCGACGATGTGGGGGTAAGGCCAGTTGCTCATACTCGTTGTCCTGTTTCACCGTCAAATAAGTGCAGGTGATTTTCCGGCATATGCAGCCACAGCGTGCTGCCTGCTTTCGGGCGCTCCTGATGCGGCAGACGCACCACCAGCTTTTGCGCGCCCCAGCGACCATGCGCCAGGTTATCGGCGCCCAGCATCTCCAGCGTGTCCATCACCAGCGGCACGCCGCCGTCCGCCTGAGACGTCAAACCAATATGCTCCGGGCGGATACCGAGCGTCATCTTACGCCCGGCGTAGCCACGATAGTACCAGTTGATCGGCAACGCCATCCCGCTTTCCAGTTCAAAGTGGGTTCCCGCAGTATTGATCCGCCCGTCCAGCAGGTTCATCGCCGGGCTGCCGATAAAGCTCGCCACAAAACGGCTGGCCGGTTTTTCGTACACCTCCACCGGAGTGCCAATCTGCTCGGCGATGCCTTTGTTCATCACCATTACGCGCTGGGCAAGGGTCATCGCTTCAACCTGATCGTGGGTCACATACAGGGACGTGGTTTTCAGGCGGCGATGCAGCTGCTGTAGCTCAAGGCGCATCTGCACCCGCAGTTTGGCGTCGAGGTTAGACAGCGGTTCGTCGAACAGGAATACCGCCGGATCGCGCACGATGGCGCGCCCCATCGCCACGCGCTGGCGCTGGCCGCCGGAAAGTTCACGCGGGCGGCGCTTGAGCAGGCCGTCCAGCTCCAGAATGCGTGCGGCCTCTTTTACGCGCTCGGCGATATGGCCTTTGCCCATCCCGCGAATTTTCAGCCCCCAGGCCATGTTCTCTTCCACGCTCATGTGCGGATAGAGGGCGTAGTTCTGGAACACCATCGCGATGCCGCGATCTTTTGGCTCCATCTCGGTGACGCGCTGGCGGTCAATCCAGATATCGCCAGAAGTGACGCGCTCAAGCCCCGCCACCATGCGCAGCAGGGTGGATTTTCCGCAGCCGGACGGGCCGACCATAACGATGAATTCTCCGTCTGCCACGTCGAGCGTCAGCGGCTGAATCACCTGGGTTTTACCATCCCAGCTTTTGGTTACTGCCTGTAATTTTAAACCTGCCATCTTATTTCTCGCTATCGACCAGGCCGCGGACAAACGCGCGCTGCATGGCTAAAACAATGACTACGGGTGGGATAAGGGTGAGCAGCATCGCCGCCATCACCTGGTTCCAGAGGGTGGTGCCTTCGCCGGTGGCGATCATGCCTTTGATACCCGCCACGGCGGTGCCGAGGTTGACGTCCTGAACGATCAGCAGCGGCCACAGGTACTGGTTCCAGCCGTAGATAAAGGTGATCACAAACAGCGCCGCGAGGTTGGTTTTCGACAGCGGCAGCACGATGTCGCGGAAGAAGCGCATCGGCGAGGCGCCGTCGATGCGCGCGGCTTCAATCAGCTCGTCCGGCAGGGTCATAAAGAACTGGCGGAACAGGAAGGTGGCGGTGGCCGAGGCCATCAGCGGCAGGGTTAAGCCCGCGTAGCTGTCGAGCATCTTCAGGTTGGCGATCACCTCCACCGTCGGGAAGATACGCACCTCCACCGGCAGCATCAGGGTGATGAAGATCATCCAGAAGAACAGGTTGCGCAGCGGAAAGCGGAACCAGACGATGGCAAAGGCGGAGAGCATCGACACCGTGATTTTGCCGACGGTGATGCCGAACGCCATGATGAAGCTGTTGAGCATCATCAGCCAGAACGGCGCGCTGTTGGCCCCCACGCCCTGGGTCCAGATGGTTTTCATGTTTTCGAAAAGATGCCCGCCGGGGACGAGCGTCATCGGCGTGTCGAACACCGCTTTGGTGTCCAGCGTGGCGGCGACAAAGGCCACGTACAGCGGGAACAGGATAACGACAATCCCCAGAACCAGCATGGTATGGCTGAAAATCGTCAGCCCGCGACGGTTCTCAATCATTGGTAGCGCACCTTACTTTCAACATAGCGGAACTGCACCACCGTGAGGATGATGACGAGGAACATCAGCACCACGGACTGCGCGGCAGAGGCTGAGAGATCAAGCCCGGCAAAGCCTTCGCGGTAGATCTTGTAAATCAGCGTGGTGGTCGCCTGCACCGGGCCGCCCGCGGTGGCGGCGTCGATCACCGGGAAGGTGTCGAAGAAGGCGTACACCAGGTTAACCACCAGCAGGAAGAAGCTCACCGGGGCGATCAGCGGCAGCGACAGCCTGAAGAAGCGGCGCACCGGCCCTGCGCCGTCGATGGCGGCGGCCTCTACCAGCGAACGTGGAATGGATTGCAGCGCGGCAAAGAAGAACAGGAAGTTGTAGCTGATCTGTTTCCACACCGAGGCGAACACCACCAGGAACATCGCCTGACCGCTGTTCTGGGCGTGGTTCCAGTCATAGCCGAACTCCGCCAGGAAGTGGGTAATCAGTCCCCGGCCCGGGTTAAACAGGAAGATCCACAGCACGGCAGCGACGGCGGGCGCCACGGCGTAAGGCAGCAGCATCAGGGTCTGATACAGACGGCTGCCGCGCACCACGTAATCCACCAGCGCGGCGAAAAACAGCGACGCGACAAGGCCGCTGACGGTCACCAGCGCGCTGAATTTGATCGTCGTCCAGAAGGAGTCCAGGTAGTAGCTGTCATGGAACAGCGCGGTGAAGTTGTCCAGACCGACAAACTGGCTGGAAAGCCCGAACGGATCGACGCTTTGTACCGAGTACCACAGCGCTTCGCCCGCAGGCCAGATAAAGAAGATAACGGTGATGACCAGCTGGGGCGCGACCAACAGGTACGGCAGCCAGCGGGAACGGAACACCGGACGGGATGATGACATAGGTTTGCTCTGTAGATATTCACCCCTCACCCTAACCCTCTCCCCATAGGGGAGAGGGGACGATTACACCCTCTCCCCTATGGGGAGAGGGCCGGGGTGAGGGGGATTAGTTTGAATTACGATTTGGTCGACTGCTCAAAGCGGCGCAGCAGCTGATTCCCGCGCTCTACCGCAGAGTCCAGCGCCTGTTGTGGCGTTTTCTTCCCGGTCCACACGCTTTCCAGCTCTTCATCCACGATGGTGCGGATCTGCGGCATGTTGCCCAGACGCAGGCCTTTGGTGAACGGCAACGGCGGCTTGTTCAGCATCTGACGCGTCGCAATGTCCGCCCCCGGGTTCTTGCTGTAGAAGCCCTGCTCGCGGGTCAGGTCGTACGCGGCTTTGGTGATCGGCAGGTAGCCGGTCTTCTGGTGCCACTCGGCGGCGTTTTCCGGCTTCGCCAGGAAGTCGAGGAATTCGGCGACGCCTTTGTAAGTACCGTTGTCTTTGCCCTGCATCACCCACAGGCTCGCCCCGCCGATAATGGCGTTCTGCGGCGCGCCTTTTACGTCAGCGTCGTACGGCATCATGCCTACGCCGTAGTTGAATTTGGCGTAGTGACGGATGTCCGCCAGTGAGCCGGACGAGGCGGTGGTAATCGCGCAGTCGCCGTTGTAGAACTTCTCGGTGGATTCGTCCTTACGCCCGAAGTAGCTGAAATCGCCCTTCTTGTTGAGTGCTTCCAGCAGCGCAATGTGCTTCACCTGCTCCGGCTTGTTGAACTCCAGCACCGCGTCGGTGCCGTCGAAGCCGTTGTTTTTGGTGGCAACCGGCAGGCCGTGCCAGGCGCTGAAGTTTTCAATCTGGATCCAGCCCTGCCAGCCGCTGGCATAGCCGCACTTCATCCCCGCCGCTTTCAGCTTCGCGGTGTACTCGGCCAGGTCCTGCCAGGTTTTTGGCGGCTGCTCCGGGTCTAAACCGGCTTTTTTGAAGGCATCTTTGTTGTAGTACAGCACCGGCGTAGAGCTGTTAAACGGCTGGGACAGCAGGTGGCCGGTTTTTGAATCGGTGTAGTAACCCGCTACGGTCGGCACGAACTGCGACTCGTCGAAGTTGATGCCCGCCTCTTTGAACACTTCATACACCGGCTTGATGGCTTTTGAGGCCATCATAGTGGCGGTGCCCACTTCATAAACCTGTAACAACGCCGGAGCGTTGCCGGTACGGAAGGCGGCAATGCCCGCGCTCAGGCTCTGCTCGTAGTTACCTTTGTACACCGGCACAATTTTGTAATCCGGATGGGTGTCGTTGAAACGCTGCGCCAGGGAGTCAACCTCTTTTCCCAACTCCCCTTCCATGGAATGCCAGAACGGAATGGTGGTCACAGCCATTGCGTTCGTCGCAAAAGCCAGACCGATTGCCAGACCCAAAGCTGTGTGTCGTAACGATGTCATTGTCATCTCTCTTATTGTGCCGGATGCGCGATATCACGCGTTTTATGCTCGCGAGGTAACATGACATGCTCGAATGACAGAAAAATAACTGTTTGTTTACAGATAAGTGACAGCCAGGCGTCAGAGGGATGATGGTTGTGTGAAGGGGGTTGTGTGTGTGGTTGGGTGCGGTCTGGTGCCCTCACCCCGGCCCTCTCCCACAGGGAGAGGGAGAAAAACACGTAGGCCCGGTAAGCGTAAGCGCCACCGGGCAACACAGACGGCTTAGCCTCCGAGGTACGCGCTCCGCACCGCCTCGTTCGCCAGCAGCGCGTCGCCGGTATCCTCCAGCACCACCCGCCCGTTCTCCAGCACGTAGCCACGGTCGGCGAGCTTCAGCGCCTGGTTGGCGTTCTGCTCGACGAGGAAGATGGTCATCCCCTCTTTGCGCAGCTGTTCGATGGTGTCGAAGATCTGCTGGATGATGATCGGCGCAAGGCCGAGCGACGGTTCATCCAGCAGCAACAGGCGCGGCTGGCTCATCAGCGCGCGGCCAATCGCCAGCATCTGTTGTTCACCGCCGGACATGGTGCCCGCGCGCTGGATACGGCGCTCCCACAGGCGCGGGAAGAGTTCGTACACCCACTTGATGCGGGTCTGGTATTCATCCCGATGGGCGAAGAAACCGCCCATCGCCAGGTTCTCTTCCACCGTCATGCGGGAAAACACGCGACGCCCTTCCGGGACAATCGCCACCGCTTCACGCATGATTTTAGCCGTCTGCCAGTCAGTAATGTCTTTCCCGTCAAACACAATCCGCCCGCTGGTGGCGCGCGGATCGCCGCACAGGGTGCCAAGCAGCGTGGTTTTCCCCGCGCCGTTGGCGCCAATCAGGGTCACGATTTCTCCCTGATTGATATGCAGGCTGACGTCGTGCAGCGCCTGGATCTTGCCGTAGTGCGCGTTGACCTTGTCGAACGTTAACATCGCTTTTTCCATCTTATGCCTCACCAAGGTATGCGCGGATCACGTCCGGGTTGTTGCGGATCTCTTCCGGCGTGCCGTTCGCCAGCGGCGTGCCCTGGTTTACCACGTAGATACGGTCCGAAATGCCCATCACCAGCTTCATGTCATGCTCAATCAGCAGGATGGTGGTGTCGTGATGATCGCGCAGCTCGGCAATCAGCTCGTCCAGCTCTTTGGTCTCTTTCGGGTTGAGGCCCGCCGCGGGTTCGTCAAGCATCAGGATCTCCGGCTGGGTCACCATGCAGCGCACGATCTCAAGGCGACGTTGATCCCCGTAAGCGAGGTTGCTCGCCTGTCGGTTGGCGTGCTGGAGCAGGCCGATACGGTCGAGCCAGGTGGCGGCGCGGTCGAGCGCCTCCTCCTGCGTGCGGCGGAAGGCCGGGGTTTTCAGCAGGCCGGAGAACAGCCCGGTTTTCAGCTGTTGATGCTGCGCCACCAGCAGGTTCTCAATCACCGTCATCTCGCGGAACAGACGCACGTGCTGGAAGGTACGCACCACACCCATGCGGGCGATCTGCTGGCCCGGCAGCCCTTCAAGGTGCTGATCGCGCAGCATGATGGTGCCGCCCGTCGGCTTGTAGAAGCCGGTCAGACAGTTGAAGACCGTGGTTTTTCCCGCGCCGTTCGGGCCAATCAGGGAGACAATCTCTTTCTTGTGCAGATCCAGATTCACGTTGTTGACCGCCAGCAGGCCGCCAAAACGCATCATCAGACCGTTAACGGATAATAATGGCTGACTCATGCCTGCTCTCCTTTCGCTTCCGCACTCTTAAGCTTCAGCTGTGGACGCGTCATCGGCAGCAGACCCTGCGGACGCCAGATCATCATCAGCACCATCAAACCACCCAGCATCAGCATGCTGTATTCGTTAAAGTCGCGCATCAGCTCGCGGGAGACCACCAGCAGGATGGCGGCGAGGATCACGGCGAACTGCGAGCCCATCCCGCCAAGCACCACAATCGCCAGCACAAAGGCGGATTCGGCAAAGGTGAAGGATTCCGGGCTGACGAAGCCCTGACGCGCGGCAAACAGCGTTCCGGCGAAACCGGCAAACGCGGCGCTGATGGTAAACGCGGTCAGCTTGATGCGGGTCGGGTTCAGGCCCAGAGAGCGGCAGGCGATCTCATCTTCACGCAGCGCTTCCCACGCGCGGCCCAGCGGCATGCGCAGCAGGCGGTTGATCACGAACAGGGTAATCACCACCAGCAGTAGCGCCACCAGGTAAAGCCAGATTACGCGGTCGGACGGGTCGTACTTGATGCCGAAGAAGTTGCTGAAGGTATCCCAGCCGCCTTCGCGGGCGGTACGGCTGAACTCCAGGCCGAAGAAGGTCGGTTTCGGGATCTGGCTGATGCCGTTCGGGCCGCCGGTCACCTCGGTGTTGTTGAGCAGCAGGATACGGACGATTTCGCCGAAGCCTAAGGTCACAATCGCCAGGTAGTCACCGCGCAGGCGCAGCACCGGGAAGCCGAGCAGGAAGCCCGCGGCGGCAGAGACCAGCCCCGCCAGCGGCAGACAGGTCCAGAAGCCGAGGCCGTAATAGTGGTTCAGCAGCGCGAAGGTGTACGCCCCGATGGCGTAGAAGCCGCCGTAGCCCAGTACCAGCAGGCCAGAAAGCCCCACCACCACGTTCAGACCCAGCCCCAGAATCACGTAGATCATGGTCAGGGTGGCGATATCCACCGTACCGCGCGACACCATAAACGGCCACGCCACGGCAGCCACCAGCAGCGCTACGAGGAACAGCTTCTGTTTCACCGTTGTACCGTCGATCGCCGGCAGGACGAATTTCGGCCCGGAGACGTTTTTCAGCGTCTTCTGGAACAGCGGACGCAGCAGCTGGAACAGGAACACCACGCCAGTGCCGATAAACACCCACTGCCAGCGGATGTCAGGGGCGGTATCCACCACCAGCTTCGTGCCGTCCAGCCCTAACTGAACGCCCATAAAGACGCCCGCCAGGACGAAGAACATGGCGGCAGAAAGCAGCGCCATGGCAAAATGCATCGGTTTCATACTTTCTCTACCTCCGGACGGCCCAGAATACCGGTAGGCATCACCAGCAGAACCAGAATCAGCAGGGCAAACGACACCACATCTTTATATTCCGTGCTCAGGTACGCCGAGGAGAGCGCTTCCGCCACGCCCAGGATCAGGCCGCCGATCATCGCCCCCGGAATACTGCCGATACCGCCCAGCACCGCTGCGGTGAAGGCTTTCATCCCGGCCATAAAGCCGATGTAGGGGTTGATGACGCCGTAGAACTGGCCGAGCAACACGCCAGCCACCGCCGCCATCGCCGCGCCGATCACGAAGGTGAGCGCAATCACGCGGTCGGTGTTAATCCCGAGCAGGCTCGCCATCTTCAGATCTTCCGCGCAGGCGCGGCAGGCGCGTCCCATGCGGGAGTAGCGGATGAACAGGGTAAGGGCCAGCATCGCAATAAAGGTCACAACCCAGATCACCAGCTGCATGGTGGTGACAGAAGCGGAGAAGTTTTCGCTGGCCCCCACAATCCACTGGCCGTTAAACAGGCTTGGCAGCGCCACGTCGCGTGAGCCTTCGGTCAGGCTGACGTAGTTTTGCAGGAAAATAGACATCCCGATGGCGGAGATCAGCGCGATCAGGCGCTTGGAGCTGCGCACGGGCCGGTAGGCCACACGTTCGATGCTCCAGCCGTAGGCGCTGGCAATCACAATCGCGCCGACAAACCCGGCGGCCACCAGCAGCCAGCTGCTGTCGATGCCCATCATCATCAGCGCGGCGATGATCATAAAGGAGACGTAGCTACCGATCATGTACACCTCGCCGTGGGCGAAGTTAATCATGCCGATAATGCCGTAAACCATCGTATAGCCGATGGCGATCAGCGCATAGGTGCTTCCCAGCGTGACGCCGTTAAACATCTGCTGCAAAAAGTAGAGAAACTGCTCGGACATATGCAAACCTTTTTATACCCGCCCGGAGAACCGGGCGGTGGGATAGTTATTTGGCGGCCGAGGAAGACCCGTCGGCGTGCCACTTAAAGACACCAAATTCAAATCCCTTCAGATCGCCTTTCTCATCCCAGTTCAGCGGCCCAATCACGGTGTTCGCCCCGTGCGCTTTTAAATCTTTCACCAGATCCAGCGGCGCTTTGCTGCCGGTACGATCCATGGCCGTTGCCAGTGACTGCACGGCGGCATAGGTGATCCAGACGTACGGACCACTCGGATCCTTCTTCTGCGCCTTGAGCGCGTCCACGATAGCCTTATTCGCCGGATCCTGGTCATAGCGTTTCGGCATCGTCACCAGCATGCCTTCGGCAGAATCCCCGGCGATGTTTGACAAAGAGGCGTTGCCCACGCCCTCTGGCCCCATGAACTGGGTTTTCAGACCGGTGGCGCGCGCCTGGCGCAGCATCTGGCCCATTTCCGGGTAGTAGCCGCCGTAGTAAACGAAGTCGATATTCTCTTTTTGCAGACGGGCGATCAGCGCCGAGAAGTCTTTCTCACCGGCGGTGATGCCGTCGAAGAAGACGATATTCGCCCCGCCTTTTTTCAGGCCATCCTGCACGGAACGCGCCAGACCTTCGCCGTACTGCTGCTTGTCATGGATGATGGCGATACGCTGCGGCTTAACGGTCTCGAGAATGTAGTTGGCGGCGGTTGGCCCCTGAGAGGAGTCCAGACCCGCGGTACGCATAATGTGCTGATAGCCGCGCTGGGTCAGTTCCGGGTTGGTGGCGCCCGGGGTGATCATCAGGATACCTTCGTCTTCGTAGATGTCAGACGCAGGCTGCGTGGAGGATGAACACAGGTGCCCGATGACGTACTGGATACCGTCGTTGACGATTTTGTTGGCTACCGCGACGGCCTGTTTCGGATCGCAGGCGTCGTCATACTCCACGCCCACCAGCTTGTCGCCTTTGATCCCGCCTTTGGCGTTGATGTCTTTGATGGCCTGACGCGCGCCGTTGAACTCCATGTCGCCCCACTGGGCAACAGGGCCGGACATCGCCCCCACTACCGCAACTTTAATGTCGTCTGCCATAGCGGCATGCGAGATCGACAGTGCGACCATCCCCGCGATTAATGTCTTCGCGTTCCTTTTCATCTCTGAATCCCCATTCGTGATGTCGTGTTTATATTTTGTTTTATTATGGTTAAAAAGCATTCTGTACTTTTAATGAACAACGCTATTTTTACCAGTGCCTTTAATGGTTTAGCGCAGTTTTTTGTCAAAAACCAGACTAAAATCTCTATTTTTCAGGCGATTAAGCAAAGATAATATTCTGAAATCAGGCAGAGATAAACAAATAAAAGCGCAGTTGGCAGCATAAAATAACGGTACAAAGCGCCGAATAAATCACTGCCTTTCAGGTTAAAATTCTGCTTATTTTTCGATCCATGTGTTTTCAAACTGCCCATCGCGTCGTCATAAAACTAATCACCTGGTAAATGGGAATAAAAAGAGAAAGCGCCTGAGCAAATAAATTGAGTACACTGGCTGTACTCTTTTTGATTTGGACAAACAGCTAATGAAACTGACTATCGTGCGTCTGGTGACCTTTAGCGACCAGGATCATATCGACCTGGGCAAGATCTGGCCGGAATATTCCCCTTCGTCGCTGACCGTCGATGAGAATCACCGCATCTATGCCGCGCGCTTTAACGAACGTCTGCTGGCCGCCGTCCGCGTAACGCTGAGCGGCACGGAAGGGGCGCTGGACTCCCTGCGCGTGCGCGACGTCACCCGCCGTCGGGGAGTCGGGCAGTATTTGATTGAAGAGGTGATCCGCGAAAACCCGAGCGTGACCTCCTGGTGGATGGCCGACGTGGGCGTGGAGGATCGCGGCGTAATGGCGGCGTTTATGCAGGCGTTAGGGTTTACGGCGCAGGCGAACGGGTGGGAGAAGCGCTAAAAAAAAGCCGGGTGGCGGCTGCGCCTTACCCGGCCTACATTATCTGCCGCATTTTCCCAAGCATTTCGTGTTGCAGGAAGGCGGCAAGTTATGAAATCCCCGGGAGCTTACATAAGTAAGTGACCGGGGTTGAATAACGCAGCCAACGCACCTGCGGCGCGAAAGGCGACGGGAAAATTATTTGGCGTCAGTAGCCGTGCCGTTGGCATGCCAGTCAAACACGCCGAACTCGAAGCCCTTCAGGTCGCCCTTCTCATCCCAGGACAGCGGTCCCATCACGGTTTCCACCGAGTTCGCTTTCAGCCAGGTGGCAATCTCCGCCGGATCGGCTGACTGGTTCAGGCCCGCTTGCAGAGACTGCAACGCTGCGTAGGTGGTCCAGACGAACGCACCGCTTGGATCCTGTTTCTTCGCCTTGATGGCATCGACCACAGGTTTGTTCGCAGGCACCTGGTCGTAGTTCTTCGGTTTGGTGACCAGCAGCCCTTCAGCAGATTCACCCGCGATATTAGACAGGGAAACGTTCGCGACACCTTCTGGCCCCATGAACTGCGTCTTCAGACCCGCCGCACGCGCCTGGCGCAGGATCTGCCCCATTTCCGGGTGATAGCCGCCGTAGTAAACAAAATCGATATTCTCTTTCTTCAGACGCGCCACCAGGGTAGAGAAGTCTTTCTCACCGGCGGTGATACCGTCAAAGAACACCACGTTGGCGTTCGCTTTTTTCAGGTTGTCCTGCACGGCACGCGCCAGACCTTCGCCGTACTGCTGTTTGTCATGAACAATTGCGATGCGCTGCGGCTTCACTTTTTCAACGATGTATTTCGCGGCGGTTGGCCCCTGATCGGAGTCCAGACCGGTGGTGCGCAGGATCAGCTTATAGCCGCGCGCGGTCAGCTCGGGTGCCGTCGCAGCGGGCGTGATCATCAGAATGCCTTCATCTTCGTAGATGTCAGACGCGGGCTGAGTGGAAGAGGAGCACAGGTGGCCGATAACGTATTTGATCCCGTCGTTCACCACTTTGTTCGCCACCGCGACCGCCTGTTTCGGGTCACAGGCATCGTCATATTTTACGATTTGCAGCTTTTCGCCCTTGATGCCGCCCTTAGCATTAATGTCTGCAACCGCCTGTTCCGCGCCCGTAAATTCCTGGTCGCCGTACTGTGCTACCGGACCGGACATCGCGCCCACCACGGCCACTTTAATATCAGCCTGCGCGGTACCAAATGCCAACGCGATACATCCTGCCAGTAACGCTTTACCCTTCATGTTCATCCTGAGATTCCCCATTATTATGGTTATAACGATTGTTGTGATGTTGTTGTGTAGCGCTTTATTTCAGTTATAGGCGTGCTGTTCGCGCTTTTTCAGCATACTCTGCTAAAACATACCCCATTTTTATGATTTTGGAATAGCTAATTTGAAATGAAAATATGATAAGCCCGACCGTCATTTCAGCCGGGCTTTTGGCTTTATCGTGTCAGCGAGGCGGAAATAATATCCAGCGCCTTACGGAACTGCGCTTCGGGGATGGTGAGCGGGTAGAGGAAGCGAATAACGTTGCCGTAAACGCCGCAGCTCAAAAGCAGCAGCCCTTCGTTCAACGCGCGCTCCTGAACCTGACGGGTAAATTCCGGCGACGGCTGCCCGGTTTGCGGATCGGTAAATTCCACCGCCACCATCGAGCCCTGCCCACGGATATCGGCGATATACGGACAGCCATCCTTCGCTTTATTCAGCACCTCGACCAGATGATGCCCGAGATGCGCCGCGCGGGTGCAGAGATCTTCTTCGTCAATCACGTCCAGTACCGCATGGGCCGCAGCAATCGCCAGCGGGTTGCCCGCGTAGGTGCCGCCCAGCCCACCCGGGGCGGGGGCGTCCATCACCTCCGCCCGGCCAGAGACCGCCGAGAGCGGCATCCCGCCCGCCAGACTTTTCGCCATGGTGATCAGGTCCGGCTTCACGCAGTGGTTTTCCATGGAGAACAGCTTGCCGGTGCGGGCGAAGCCGGTTTGCACTTCGTCGGCAATCAGTAAAATCCCGTGGGTATCGCACAGGGCACGCAGCGACTGCATAAAATCAGCGGGCGCGACGTTGAATCCGCCCTCGCCCTGAACCGGCTCAATAATGATTGCCGCCACCTGATCGGGCGCGATATCGGCTTTGAAGATACGATCCAGGCTTTTTAACGCTTCGGCGGTAGTGACGCCGTGCAGGTTGTTGGGGAATTGCGCGTGGTACACCGAGCCGGGGAACGGGCCGAAGCCGAGTTTATAGGGCGCCACTTTGCCGGTCAGCGCCATGGTCATAAAGGTACGGCCATGGAACGCGCCGCCGAAGGTGATAAGGCCGGGACGCCTGGTGTACGCGCGGGCGATTTTAACCGCGTTTTCGACCGCTTCTGCCCCCGTTGAGAAGAAGGCGGTTTTGGCCGGGCCGTCTATTGGCACGCGCTGGTTGAGGCGCTCGGCAAGCGCCACATAGCCTTCATACGGGACGATTTGATAAGCGGTATGGGTAAAGGCGTGAAGCTGTTTTTCGATGGCGGCGATAACGTCAGGATGGCGATGCCCGGTATTCAGCACGGCGATCCCGGCGGCAAAATCAATATACTCGTTACCTTCCACGTCCCACACCGTGGCGTTTTCGGCTTTATCGGCATAGAAGTTACACATGACGCCGATACCGCGCGGCGTTGCCTGTAAACGCCGGTCGTTCAGTTCGTTATTTTTCACCCTGTCACCCTCTGAAGTCGCCTGCTTAGCGCATCAGTAAGTGTTTGCCAGGGGGGAGAAATTCGCCAGAGCGGGCGCTAAAAAAACAAAACCCCCGGATTCGCATCCAGGGGTTCTCGTCTTACTTCGCGGAAATTACGCTTCGATAGCGGCGCGAAGTTTTTTCATGGCGTTTTTCTCAAGCTGACGCACACGTTCAGCGGAGACGCCGTAGCGGTCGGCCAGTTCCTGCAACGTGGACTTGTTATCTTCGTCCAGCCAGCGGGCGCGGATGATATCCTGGCTACGCTCGTCGAGACCTTCCATCGCAAAGGTCAGCTTGTTCGCCGCCTGGTCTTCCCAGTTATCCTCTTCAATGCCTTCAGCAAAGTTAGAGGTTTTATCCTGTAGATACAGAACCGGGGCCATCGGCTGGCTGTCGGACGCGTCATCGTCGGCAGACATATCAAACGTCATGTCCTGCGCGGCCATACGGGATTCCATCTCGCGGACGTCTTTGCTGGAAACGCCCAGCTCGCGCGCCACCATTTCCACTTCATCCTGATTGAACCAGCCCAGACGCTGCTTGGTTTTACGCAGGTTGAAGAACAGTTTGCGCTGCGCTTTCGTCGTGGCGACTTTCACAATACGCCAGTTACGCAGAACGTATTCATGAATTTCAGCTTTGATCCAGTGCACGGCGAAGGAGACCAGTCGCACACCCACTTCCGGGTTGAAGCGACGTACCGCCTTCATCAGGCCAATGTTGCCTTCCTGAATCAGGTCCGCCTGCGGCAGGCCGTAGCCCGCATAATTACGAGCAACGTGAACAACAAAGCGCAGGTGAGACAGGATCAGCGTTTTAGCTGCTTCCAGATCGCCCTGGTAATGCAGCTTTTCAGCAAGCTCCTTTTCTTCCTCGGCCGTTAACATCGGCCAGGTGTTCGCAGCCCGGATGTAAGATTCCAGGTTACCAACAGGGGCTAAAGCTAAAGTTTGCATTTCTTTGGTCATTCATTCCTCTCAATGTTTCTTCTGGTCCAGGTTGTCCCCGTCAGGCAACAACCATGCCAAAGCGTTTGAGCAACGAGATTAGCATTCACTCTTTTATCAGACAGTGATTTTATCCACAAGTTCCAGGTGCAACAGTGAATAAATTACGCACAAAATGTGACATGAAGATGATTACAGGGGAAGAGACAACAGGGACGCTTTCCCTGCAAGCGAACATCTCGGTGCAGGGAAAGATTATATCACGCTTTTATTAGTCGGGAGTAAAGTGGCGTAAATGTTGAACCGTTGCCAGCCATGCCGCCACCCAGCCGATCATGGAGCACACCAGCAGCAACAGCAGGCACTCATCGAACCCTAAGCCACTGATATCAAACTTAGTTCCGAACACCTGCGCCACCTCGGTGACGGCAGACGACAACCGCATCACCAAAATTTCTGACAAAATCAATGAAAGAAATGCACCAGAAAAACCTAATAACGCGCCGCCGTAGAGGAACGGGCGGAGGATGAAACCATCCGTTGCGCCAATCAGTTTCTGCACGTTGATGGTATCGCGACGGGCGAAGATGCTCAGACGAACGCTGTTACCGATGACAAGGAACACCGCCGCCACCATCAGCACGCCGATCATCGCCGACACGCGTCCTACCAGCCCGGTCAGGGCGGCAAGGCGGGCAAACCAGCTGTCGTCCATGCGCACTTCATCAATCCCGTTAATGCGGGTAATGCGGTCGCGCAGGGTGTTGAGCGAATCCGTGCCCTGAAAATCGAGCTTCGGGATCACCACCGCCACCGCGGGCAGTGGGTTCTCTTCGAGCATATCCAGCGCGCCACCGAATCCGGACCAGTTGCGGAATTCGCCCAGCGCTTCATCGCGCGATAGGTAGTTCACCTTCTCGACGCCCTGTTCGGCCTGAATCTGCCCGACCACCTGTGCCGCCGCGTTATCGTCCAGCGCTTTATCCAGATAAACGGTGATCTGCGGCGACGGATAATACTGGGACGCCGCCTGGTTGACGTTTTTGTAAACCATGTAGCAGACGCTGGGCAGCGTCAGGGAGATGGCAATCACCATCACCGTCAGGAACGTCGCCAGCGGTTTGCTTTTCAGATCCTGCAACGCGCCCTGGAAGGCGTAGCGCACCTGCTCGTTGAAGACGTTGGTTTTGCGGGAGTTCGGCTTCGGTGTCGGTTTAGCGCGCTTAGGCGCATTGCGATTGCCGTCCCCGCCACCCTGAGGCTTGCGGAAACGGTCAAACCGGTTGCTGAACTGCCGAATCTGGTTCATTGCATCACGCTTATTCACCGTGGCCTCCGTGCAAATGCCCGTCGCTCAGGGTCAGCATGCGGTACGAACGGCGGGAGATCAGCCCCATGTCGTGCGTCGCCATCAGTACCGTGACCCCCACGCGGTTAAATTCCTCAAACAGACGCAAAATCCCTTCGGACAGGGCATCGTCCAGGTTACCGGTCGGTTCATCCGCCAGCAAAACGGCTGGCTTGTTCACCACCGCACGGGCGATGCCCACGCGCTGCTGTTCACCGCCGGAGAGCTGGATCGGAAAGTTCTTCGCTTTGTCCAACAGCCCGACCTTATCCAGCGCCGCCGAAACGCGACGGCGGATATCATCGTAACTGGCACCGGCAATAATCAGCGGGATCGCGACGTTATCGAAAACCGTGCGATCCATCAGCAGGTGGTGATCCTGGAAAATCATGCCGATCTGACGACGCAGGAACGGCACTTCTCGGTTCTTAAGACGGCTAATTTCATGGCCGCTGAACCAGATTTTCCCGGCGCTTGGCCGCTCGATCCCACAGATCAGCTTGAGCAGGGTACTTTTCCCCGCGCCGGAATGGCCGGTCAGGAATGCCATCTCGCCTGGCTGGAGGTGAAATGTTACCCCCTGTAGCGCTTGTCTCCCACCGAGATAGGCCTTGCTGACGTGTTCAAAGCGAATCATTGTTAGTCCTCTCGGGCAAATAGTGCCTCAATAAAGTCGTCCGCTTTAAACGGACGCAAATCCTCAATACGCTCGCCCACACCGATGTAACGGATAGGAATGCCGAACTGGTCGGCCACGGAGAAGATCACCCCGCCTTTCGCGGTGCCATCCAGCTTGGTCAGCGTGATCCCGGTCAGTCCTACCGCTTCATGGAACAGCTTCGCCTGGCTAATGGCGTTCTGCCCGGTGCTGGCGTCGATAGTCAGCATAATTTCATGCGGTGCATCTTCGTCCAGCTTCTTCATGACGCGAACGATTTTCTTCAGTTCTTCCATCAGGTGCGATTTGTTCTGCAAACGCCCTGCGGTATCCGCAATCAGCACGTCCACGTTACGCGACTTCGCCGCCTGGATAGCATCGAAAATCACGGAGGCGGAATCCGCGCCGGTGTGCTGGGCAATGACCGGAATATTGTTGCGCTGGCCCCACACCTGGAGCTGTTCCACCGCTGCCGCACGGAAGGTATCACCCGCCGCCAGCATCACCGATTTGCCCTGCTGCTCGAACTGGCGCGCCAGCTTGCCGATGGTGGTGGTTTTACCCACGCCGTTGACACCAACCATCAGAATAACAAAGGGCATTTTGCCTTCAATATTAAGCGGTTCGTCAACTTTTGCGAGAATTTCACCCATCTCGTCTTTCAGCAGGCCGTACAGCGCCTCGGCGTCACGCAGTTGCTTGCGGCTCGCCCCTTCGGTCAGATTAGTGATGATCTTCCGGGTGGTTTCCACGCCCACGTCCGCAATCAGCAGTTGCTCTTCCAGCTCCTCAAACAGATCGTCGTCGATCTTCTTGCCGCGGAACAGACTGATAAATCCGGAACCTAAGTTTTCTTTGGTCTTGAGCAGGCTGCGTTTCAGGCGCGCGAAGAAACCTTCTTTGGTTGGTTTTTCCTGCTCCTGAACGATCGCTTCTTCGGCCTGCTCTTCTACCGGCACAACAATGACCGCTTCTTCAGCCGCTTCCGCCGCCAGCGCCTGGGCTTCCAGCTCTTCGTCGGTCAGCTCTGGCTCAAGGGCCGCTTCTTCTTCCACCGCCTCTACAATTTCAACGGTTTCCGCTTCGGCCTGCCACTCTTCGGCAGAAACCTCTTCGGCAGAAACCTCTTCGGTTTTCACCTCTTCCGGCAGCGGCAGTTCTTCGTGTTCGATAGCGGCCTGCGGCGCTTCGTTAAGGGTTTCAACGATAACCGGCTCTGGTTTTTCGCTCTCCTGAACCTGTTCAGTGACCTCAACCACCTCTTCAGCAAAGGATTCAATCTCTTCTTTGCTGTGGGCTGGCTCTTCCGCTTCGACAACCGCAGCGGTTTCGACAGGCGTTTCAGGCTGTGACTGCTCTTCTACAACCTGTTGTTCTTCGGTTTTCTGTTCTGTTTCTTGCTCTTTTTCACCGAAACCCAACCAGGAAAAGAAGCCACGTTTTTTTTGTTTTGCCATCTGCGACTACACTCCTCGCGGCGCTATATACAGGGAAGCTAAAAAAATGATGAAATAGTCTAACACTTTACTTAATTGACATCACCGCCCGCAATCGCAGGGCATTGTTAACAGAGCTTTCCTGAGATGAAGAAACCCACCCGCGCCCCGGCCGGTCAAATACGCATTATCGGCGGTCAGTGGCGAGGCCGGAAATTACCGGTGCCGGACAGCCCCGGTTTACGCCCCACCACGGACCGCGTTCGCGAGACGCTGTTTAACTGGCTTGCCCCGTCAATGGTAGACGCCAACTGCCTGGACTGCTTCGCTGGCAGCGGTGCATTAGGTCTGGAAGCACTGTCGCGTTATGCCGCCAGCGCCACGCTGCTGGAGATGGAGCGCGGCGTCGCGCAGACGTTGCAGCAAAATCTGGCTACGCTGAAGGCAACCAACGCGAAAGTGGTGAATACCAATACGCTAAGCTTCCTCGCCCAAAACGGGACGCCGTTCAACGTGGTGTTTGTTGACCCGCCGTTCCGTAAAGGACTGCTGGAAGAGACATTATCGTTGCTGGAAAAAAATGGCTGGCTGGCAGACGACGCGCTGATTTACGTCGAAAGCGAAGTGGAAAATGGCCTGCCGCCCGTTCCCGTTCACTGGGATCTGCACCGCGAGAAGGTCGCCGGTCAGGTGGCTTATCGTCTTTATCACCGTCAGGCACAAGGAGGATCCGATGCCAGTACTGATTAACGTAGGGCGCTTGCTGATGCTGGGCGTCTGGGCATTTTTGATTTTGAATCTGGTGCACCCGTTCCCGCGTCCGCTGAATATCTTTATTAACGTGGCGCTGATTTTTACCGCGTTCATGCATGCGTTGCAGATGGTGATGCTGAAAAACGGCCTGCCGAAAGATGGCCCACCGATGACCGGCTGGCAGCAGCTGCGGGTGTTTATTTTCGGCGTATTTGAACTGCTGGTGTGGATGAAAAAGTTTAAGGCGCAGGTGAAGAAGTAACAGATTTGCCCCTCACCCTAACCCTCTCCCCAAAGGGGCGAGGGGACGATTACACCCTCTCCCCTCTGGGGAGAGGGCCGGGGTGAGGGGTAAAATTACCGCTCCGGTACAAACCCTTCAAACCGCGACCCTTTGTAGCTCAGCGTCCCCTTCTCCCCTACCGTCAGCTGGTGGTACTGCTGCGCCTCCAGGCGGAAAGTGATCTCCAGCCCGCCGGTTTCCGGCTTAAAGCTCGCTTCATAGCGCATCGTTGTGCCCGCAGGCGTCACCTGCTGCTGGCGAGAGCGGCGGTCGTTGAGCGGCTTCTCACGCTTGTTCGTCACCACCACGCGCTTTTGCATCAGAGGCGCGGCGTCGTTGTCGGCCTTCTCACGGCGCTGCTGCACGAAGCGAAACGAGGCGGCAACGACGATAATCGCCACCACGATAATGAAAAACAGCGGCATCTTGCTCATTGGAAAATCCCATCAGATTATGCGGAATTCAGGATACCTCGCCTGCCCCGGCATTGCCAAACGCCCGCTCGCGTCACTACACTGGATCAGGAACTGATCATTCAGCCTCAACAGTTACAGGGAGTTAATATGCTTTGGTCATTTATCGCTGTCTGTTTTTCCGCATGGCTTTATGTCGATGCGTCTTACCGTGGCCCAGCCTGGCAGCGCTGGTTGTTTAAACCCGTCACGCTATTGCTCCTGCTGTTGCTTGCCTGGCAGGCACCCATGTTTAACGCCATTAGCTATCTTGTCCTCGCGGGGCTGTGTGCTTCCCTGATTGGCGATGCCTTAACCCTGCTGCCGCGTCAGCGCCTGCTGTACGCCGTGGGGGCGTTCTTCCTGTCGCATCTGCTCTATACCATCTACTTTGCCAGCCAGATGACGCTCTCCTTCTTCTGGCCACTGCCGCTGGTGCTGCTGGTGATTGGCGCCCTGCTGATCGCGGTGATCTGGTCGCGTCTGGAAGAGATGCGTCTGCCGATATGTACCTTTATCGCCATGACGCTGGTGATGGTGTGGCTGGCCGGTGAACTGTGGTTCTTCCGCCCGACGTCTCAGGCCATGTCCGCCTTCTTCGGCGCGGCGCTGTTGTTGCTCGGCAATATCGTCTGGTTGGGCAGTCATTATCGCCGCCGCTTCCGTGCGGATAATGCGATTTCCGCCGCCTGTTACTTTGCCGGACACTTCCTGATTGTGCGTTCACTGTATATCTAAATAACGCTTGACTCTGGAGTCGACTCCAGAGTGTATGCTGCGGTTAATGAGAAAATTATCATTACCGGAGACTGCCATGTCGACTCCAGAAACACCGAAAAAAGTTCCACAATTCTCGGCACTTAAGCTCAGCCCGGTTCCGCTGAAAGACGACTGCTGCTGCGAGGGCGCGTGCGAAACCCAGGTCGACGCGCTGCCTGAAAGCGGCAATCACTACAGCTGGGTGGTCAACGGTATGGACTGCGCGGCCTGCGCCCGCAAAGTGGAAAACGCGGTGAAGCAGGTGCCGGGCGTGAACCACGTTCAGGTGCTGTTTGCTACCGAAAAGCTCCTGGTCAGCGCCGAAAACGACGTCAGTAAACAGGTTGAAGCCGCCGTCAGCAAAGCGGGTTATACCCTGCGCAGCGAAACGGCGCCCGCTGAAAAAACCTCCCCGCTAAAAGAGAACCTGCCCCTAATCACGCTTATCATCATGATGGCCCTGAGCTGGGGGCTGGAGCAGATCAATCACCCGTTCGGCAATCTGGCGTTTATCGCCACCACGCTGGTCGGCCTGTTTCCAATTGCCCGTCAGGCGCTGCGCCTGATGAGAAGCGGCAGCTGGTTTGCCATTGAAATGCTGATGAGCGTGGCGGCCATCGGCGCGCTGTTTATTGGCGCGACGGCGGAAGCGGCGATGGTGCTGCTGCTGTTCCTGATCGGCGAACGGCTTGAGGGCTGGGCGGCGAGCCGGGCGCGCAAAGGGGTGAGCGCGCTGATGGCGCTGAAGCCGGAAACTGCCACGCGGATCCATGAAGGCAAACGTGAAACGGTCGCCATCAACACGCTGCGCCCGGGCGACGTGATTGAAGTCGCCGCTGGCGGGCGTCTGCCAGCCGATGGGACCCTCGTGACCGCCACTGCAAGCTTTGACGAAAGCGCCCTGACCGGAGAATCCATCCCGGTCGCGCGTGCGGCAGGTGAAAAAGTGCCTGCGGGCGCCACCAGCGTTGACCGACTGGTGCAGCTCACCGTGCTTTCTGAACCGGGCGACAGCGCCATCGACCGCATCCTGAAGCTGATTGAAGAGGCCGAAGAGCGCCGCGCACCGGTCGAACGCTTTATCGATCGCTTCAGCCGAATTTACACCCCCGCCATCATGCTGGTGGCGCTGCTGGTTACCGTGGTGCCACCGCTGTTCTTCGGCGCACCGTGGGAGGGCTGGATTTATAAAGGGCTGACCCTGCTGCTGATCGGCTGTCCGTGCGCGCTGGTGATCTCCACCCCGGCGGCGATTACCTCAGGCCTGGCGGCAGCGGCACGTCGCGGGGCGCTGATTAAGGGCGGTGCGGCGCTGGAGCAGTTGAGCCAGGTTCAGCACATCGCCTTCGATAAAACCGGCACGCTGACGGTTGGTAAACCGCAGGTCACCGGCGTCTATCCGCAGGACATCAGTGAAGACGCACTGCTGACGCTGGCCGCCGCCGTAGAGCAGGGATCCACTCACCCGCTGGCGCAGGCGATAGTGCGTGAAGCGCAGGAACGCGGGCTGAACATCCCTTCGGCAACCGCCCAGCGAGCGCTGGTCGGATCCGGGATTGAGGCCGTCGTCGACGGCAAAAAAGTGCTGATCGCCGCGGCAGGTGCGTTCGCGGATCCACAGGTTGAGGCATTAGAGCAGGCCGGTCAGACGGTTGTTGCCGTGATGCAGGACGGCGTACCGATGGGCATGCTGGCGCTGCGCGATACCCTGCGTGACGATGCGAAAGACGCCATCAACGCGCTGCACAGGCTGGGCGTACAGGGCGTGATCCTGACCGGCGACAACCCGCGCGCGGCGGCGGCGATTGCTGGCGAGCTGGGGCTGGCGTTTAAGGCCGGGTTACTGCCTGCGGACAAGGTGCGTGCCGTAACGGAGATGAACGCGCGCGCCCCGCTGGCGATGGTAGGCGATGGCATTAACGATGCCCCGGCGATGAAGGCTGCAACCATCGGCATTGCCATGGGCAGCGGCACCGACGTGGCGCTGGAGACGGCGGATGCGGCGCTGACGCACAACCGTCTGACCGGGCTGGCGCAGATGATAGATCTCGCGCGGGCGACGCGGGCCAACATTCGCCAGAACATCGGGATTGCGCTGGGCCTGAAGGGGATTTTCCTGGTCACCACGCTGCTCGGCATGACCGGCCTGTGGCTGGCGGTGCTGGCGGATACCGGGGCGACGGTGCTGGTGACGGCGAACGCGCTGCGGCTGTTGCGCCAAAGGTAAAAGTGAAACGGCAACCGGGTTGCCGTTTCTCGTGTTTGCCCCCTCTCCCCGTGGGAGAGGGCCGGGGTGAGGGCATCAGGCCGCACGCGTCACTGCATCCCTAACACCCCCGGCAACCATAATGAAATCGCCGGAATATAGGTAATCATCCCCAATATCACCAGCAACATGCCGTAGAACGGCAGCATCGCGCGTACAACGTGCTCGATCTTCTGCTTACTCACCGCGCTCGCCACGAACAGCACCGACCCGACCGGCGGCGTGATCAGCCCAATCCCCAGGTTAACCATCATGATCATCCCAAAATGCACCGGGTCGATCCCCAGCGCATTGGTCACCGGCAGCAGCACCGGGGTCAGGATCAGGATGATCGGCGCCATGTCCATCAGCGTGCCAAGCAGCAGCAGCATGATGTTGAGGTACATCAGGATCACGTATTTGTTATCGGACAGCGAGGTGAAGAATTCGGTGATGCGCATTGGCAACTGCATGTAGGTCATCACTGCCCCAAACGCCGCCGCAAAGCCAATCAAAATCATCACGATGGTGACGGTTTTCACCGTGCGGCACATCAGCTTCGGCAGTTCATTCCATTTGTAGTCGCGGTAGATGAACATGGTGACGAAGAACGCCCACAGGCAGGCCACGGCGGCAGATTCAGTGGCGGTAAATATCCCGGACAAGATCCCGCCGAGGATAATCACCACCGTCATCAGCCCCCACAGGGCATCCAGCACAATTTTCAGCGCCTGCCTGAAAGGGATTTTATCTCCCTTCGGATAACCGCGCTTGCGGGCGAAGCACAGGCAGAGGGCCATCAGCCCCATACCCAGCAGCAGGCCCGGCAGCACGCCCGCAATAAACAGCGTGGCGATGGAGACTGTGCCCCCTGCCGCCAGCGAGTAAATCACCGAGTTGTGGCTGGGCGGGATCAGAATCGCCTGCACCGACCCGCTGGCCGTCACCGCCGCCGCGTATTCGCGCGGATAGCCCTTCTTCTCCATCTCCGGGATCATCACGCTGCCGATGGACGCCGTATCCGCCACCGACGAACCGGAAATCGCGCCGAAGAACGTCGAGGCGACAATGTTCACCAGCGACAGCCCACCACGAATGAAGCCCACAAAAATGTACGCGAAATTGACCAGCCGTCGGGCAATCCCCCCTTCCGCCATGATCGCCCCGGCAAGAATGAAGAACGGGATCGCCAGCAGGGTAAATTTGTTCACCCCGCTGGTGATCTGGATCATCAGTGCTTCCAGCGGGAGGTCAATCCACAGCGCACCCGCCACGGCGCTTAAGCCCACGGCGAAGGCCACCGGCATCCCCAGCGCCAGCAAAATGGCGAGGGTGAATAACAAAACAAAAGCATCCATTGTTCACCCCTTAAGTGTGATTGCCGATCAGCACGACCGGACGGTTTTCCTGTGAGCCAAACAGCAGGCGTTCAAGCACAAACAGGATCAGAATGGCCGACCCGACAGGCAGCGGCAGATAGCTTTCGCCGGAGGTCAGGAGCGGAAACTCCGCCACCGGCTGTTCCCAGAGTTCGACGCACAGCCAGTAGCTGTACCAGCACATCAGGCCAGAAATCAGCAGCATCAGCAGATCCACCACCCGCGCGCACAGGGTTTGCAGCGATGCGGGCAGACGGTCGGTGAGCATGTTGACCGCAATATGCGACCCGGCGCGGTAACTGACCGCCGCGCCGATGAAGGTAAACGTCACCATGCAGATAATGGCGATCGGTTCCGGCCAGGATTCGCCGCGATTGAGCACGTAGCGAGAGAAGATGCCGATGGGGATCACAATCGTCATCACCAGCAGCGAGAGACCCGCCACCGCCATGGCGAGCAGGTACAGACGGTCCATCCACTTCAGGTAGAGTTCGGACATACGTACTCCGGCTTACTGAACGTCAGCGATGGCTTTCATCAGGTCCTGATGCTTATCGCCATACTGCGCGCGCACCGGCTCTGTCGCCTTGATAAACACCGCTTTATCGATATCGTGGAACTGCACGCCACCGGCCTTCATTTTGGCCAGCGCCTGGGCGTTATAGTCGTTCCACAGCTTGCGCTGCTCGATCTGCGCTTCGCGGGCCAGCGTCAGGATCTTTTGCTGTTCGTCAGCGCTCAGTTTGTCCCACTTCACTTTGGAGTAGAGCAGCATTTCCGGGGTGATGAAGTGGCCGCTCAGCGTGTAGTTTTTGGCGACCGGCATGTAGTTATGGGCGATAAAGGTGGGCGGGTTGTTCTCCGCACCGTCGATCACGCCGGTCTGCATGCCGCTGTACACCTCGCTGACGCCCATCGCGATCGCGTTGGCCCCCATCGCTTTCAGCGTGGCCAGTGCCACCGGGCTACCCTGCACGCGAATTTTCTTCCCTTTCAGATCGTCCGGCTTCAGGACAGGCTCTTTGGTGATCAGGTTGCGGGTGCCGGAATCCATCCAGCCGAGGAAGACCAGGCGGGATTTTGGGTTGGCGGTGAGTTTGTCGCCGATCTGCTTGCCGATATCCCCGTCGATTACCTTGTGCATGTGGTCTTCATCGCGGAACACGTAGGGCAGCGTAAACACTTCGATATCCGGCAGGATGGCGGCTACCGGCGCCATGGAGACGCGGATCATATCAATCGCCCCCATCTGCGCCTGCTCAATCATCTGCTTTTCATCCCCCAGCACGCCGCCGGGGAAGACCTTAATCTCCAGCTTGCCATCGGTTTGTTGTTTGAGTTTTTCACCCATGTGCTGAACCGCCACCACGTTCGGGTAGCCTTCAGGATGCACATCGGCGGCTTTAATGGTTTGCGCGGAGACGGTGCAGGCAAAAGCAGACAGGCACAGAGCGGCCAGTAACGGCTTGAGGGTCGTTTTCATTGAGTCAACTCCAGGGTAGTGAGATAAGCGTTAAAACGGTGTTTTAGTTTTTGACGTTTAAAAAATAGACTACGGCTGGAAAAGGGAGGGTGAAGCGCCTCACAAAAAGCGCGAAATTTTGAAACGATGGTTTAGAAATGCTTTCTCCCTCTCCCTTTGGGAGAGGGCCGGGGTGAGGGTTTACCCCTTACGAATCAAATACCGGTACGGCAGGGTTTCGGTTTGCTGCGCCACCAGTTCATGTTCCATAAAGTTACAAAAACCGGGAATATCGCGGGTGGTGGCCGGATCATCTGCGACGATCAGCAGCGTTTCGCCGCTCTGCATGTTACGGACGGTTTTACGCACCATCATTACCGGCTCCGGGCAACGGAGGCCCTGAGCATCAAGCGTGTGGTCTGGGCTGGAAAACAGGTCGGTCATTTTCTTCTCGTTCAGGTAAAAACGGCTGTAGTTTACGCCCCGCTATCGCCAATGCAAACCAGGTTAACGATTGCGTGAAAATTAGCCATTGCAAAGTGTCGTCAAAGCAGTATCATGCGGCGGCTTTATTGGGTTCCCTCACCCCAAATATTAATCAAAAAGGTACAATATGAACTCCTTTACACAATCGCAGCGCGTCAAGGCGTTGTTCTGGCTTTCGCTATTTCATCTGCTGGTGATCATCTCCAGTAACTATCTGGTACAGCTCCCCATCTCCATTTTTGGTTTCCATACCACCTGGGGCGCGTTCAGTTTCCCGTTTATTTTCCTCGCGACGGATTTAACCGTGCGTATTTTTGGCGCACCGCTGGCGCGGCGGATTATTTTTGCGGTGATGATCCCGGCACTGTTTGTCTCCTACGCTATCTCCTCGCTGTTTTACATGGGCAGCTGGCAGGGCTTCGACGCGCTGATGCATTTCAACCTCTTCGTCGCGCGTATTGCCGCCGCCAGCTTTATGGCCTATGCCCTGGGGCAGATCCTCGACGTTCACGTCTTTAACCGCCTGCGTCAGAATCATCGCTGGTGGATGGCACCGACGGCATCCACGCTGTTCGGTAACGTGAGCGATACGCTGGCCTTCTTCTTCATCGCCTTTTGGCGCAGCCCGGACGCCTTCATGGCAGAACACTGGATGGAAATTGCTCTGGTGGACTACGCCTTTAAGGTGCTTATCAGCCTGGTTTTCTTCCTGCCGATGTACGGCGTACTGTTGAATATGCTGCTGAAAAGGCTGGCAGATAAATCTGAAATCTCCGCATTGCAGGCAGGTTAAGGGTTCGCTTTATCAGTTGTGATAAGATGAACGAATGAGCCGTTATGGCCGTTTATCGAAAGGAAGAAGTCAATGCGCAATCTGGTTAAATATGTCGGGATTGGCCTGCTGGTTGTTGGCCTTGCAGCCTGTGATAACAGCGACACCAAAACGCCTGCTCAGGGCGCGTCAGCAGAAAGCAACGCCACCGGTCAGCCGGTAAGCCTGATGGATGGCAAACTCAGTTTCTCTCTGCCCGCAGACATGACCGACCAGAGCGGTAAGCTGGGCACCCAGGCGAACAATATGCACGTCTATTCCGATGCCACCGGCCAAAAAGCGGTGATTGTGATTGTCGGTGACGATACCAGCGAAGATCTGGGCGTGCTGGCTAAACGCCTGGAAGATCAGCAGCGCAGTCGCGACCCACAGCTTCAGGTGGTCACCAACAAGTCTATTGAACTGAAAGGCCACACGCTGCAACAGCTGGACAGCATCATCTCTGCCAAAGGCCAGACCGCGTACTCCTCCGTTGTGCTCGGCAAAGTCGATAATAAACTGCTGACCATGCAGATCACCCTGCCGGCAGATAATCAGCAGAAAGCGCAGACCGCCGCTGAAAACATCATTAACACCCTCGTGATCCAGTAATCGTTCAACAGGCTACCGTGGCCTCCGGCGCTTGCGTCGGGGGCCATTTTTTTGCCACGACTTTCAGACTAACACTCCAGACGAAGCCCATCCGGCGCACTACAATTAACACGCCCCCCGGAAAAAGGAATTCTTATGACTGCCAGCCCGCCCGATAAAGCCGGACTTCATATTTTATTAAAACTTGCCTGCCTGGTGGTTATCCTGGCGGGTATCCACGCGGCGGCGGATATCATTGTTCAGCTTCTGCTGGCACTGTTTTTCGCCATTGTGCTTAACCCGCTGGTGACATGGTTTTTACGCCGGGGCATCAGCCGCCCGGTTGCCATTACCATTGTGGTGATGGTGATGCTGGTTGTCCTGACGGCGCTGTTCGGCGTGCTTGCCGCCTCGCTGAGCGAATTTTCCACCATGCTGCCGCAGTACAATAAAGAGCTGACTCGTAAGCTGGTCGATCTCCAGCGCATGTTGCCGTTCGTGAATCTGCATATTTCACCGGAACGGATGCTGCGCCGGATGGATTCCGAGAAAGTCATGACCTACGCCACCACCCTGATGACCGGGCTTTCCGGGGCGATGGCCAGCATTCTGCTGCTGGTAATGACGGTGGTGTTTATGCTGTTCGAAGTACGCCACGTGCCGTATAAACTGCGTTTTGCCCTGAACAATCCGCAGATCCACATTGCCGGTTTGCACCGCGCGCTGAAGGGTGTCTCTAAATACCTGGCGCTGAAAACCCTGTTAAGCCTCTGGACCGGCGTGATCGTCTGGCTGGGGCTGGTACTGCTGGACGTGCAGTTCGCGCTGATGTGGGGCGTGCTGGCGTTTTTACTGAACTACGTGCCCAATATCGGCGCGGTGCTTTCTGCGGTTCCGCCGATGATCCAGGCGTTTCTGTTTAACGGTTTTTATGAGTGCATGCTGGTAGGGGCGCTGTTCCTCGTCGTGCATATGGTGCTGGGTAATATTCTCGAACCGCGCATGATGGGCCACCGTCTGGGCATGTCGACGATGGTGGTGTTTTTATCGTTACTGATCTGGGGATGGCTGCTGGGACCCGTGGGCATGCTACTCTCCGTGCCGCTCACCAGCGTCTGTAAAATCTGGATGGAAACCACCAAAGGAGGCAGTAAACTCGCCATTCTGCTGGGGCCGGGTCGGCCAAAAAGCCGTTTGCCGGGATAACCGGGTGAAAACGGTCAAAAGTGACGTTTATTCGCCAGCGCGACGACAACATTGTACGATGTGCGCAGCAAATCGCGCTGGCGAAGAAAAAGTCACAGAAACAGGTTTATCGCGGACGCGCGTAGATGAAATTTACACTTACCCTTATCGACTGGCAGGCAAGAGCGCCAGGACTCAGCGATGCCGACGAATGGCAGGCATGGTCACGCCGGTCTGACGCCATCGATCCCGCGGCACCGCTGGCGAAACTGACCCATCTGCCGATGATGACCGCCCGCCGCCTGAATTCAGGCAGCAAGCTGGCCGTTGACCTTGGCCTGATGATGCTGCACAAACATCGCATCGACGCCGTCGTCTACAGCAGCCGTCATGGGGAACTGGAGCGTAATTTCCGTATTCTTCAGGCTCTGGCGGCAGAAGAGCCTGTTTCACCGACCGATTTTGCCATGTCGGTACACAACTCGGCGGTCGGCAATCTCACTATCGCCGCGCGTCAGCCGGTTGTCTCTTCGTCGGTATCCGCCGGTATGGATACCTTCCAGCAGAGCTTATGCGACGTGCTGAGCCTGCTGCATGCGGGCTACTCCCGCGTGTTGCTGGTAGATTTCGACGGCCAGCTGCCTGATTTTTATCACGCCGGGCTGCCGCCGCAGATGCCCGTCTGGCCCTACGCGCTGGCGCTGGTGATTGAGGCCGGAAATACGCTCAGCTGTGAAACGCACCCCAACCACACGCCTGAAGAGCCAGCGCTGCCGCAAAGCCTCCAGTTCCTGCGCCATTACCTGCGTGACGAGCGCCAGTTTACCCTGCCGGGCGAGCGCCTGCTGTGGCAATGGACGCGCCAATGAAAGGGTTACGTTCCCGCCTCGATCGGGTATGGCGCATGCTGATGACCGGATTGTGCTTCGCCCTGTTCGGCCTCGGCGGACTGACGCTGTCGCTGGTGTGGTTTAACCTGCTGCTGATTTTCCAGCGCGACCGCACTCAACGCCGTCGCCTGGCACGCCGCACGATTTCTGCCAGTTTTCGCCTGTTTCTCGCGGTGGTGCGCGGGGTGGGCGTGCTGGATTACCGTTTCAACAACCTGGACGTTCTGCGCGCCGAGCGGGGCTGTCTGGTGATTGCGAACCACCCTTCGCTGCTGGACTACGTCCTGCTGGCGTCGGTGATGAACGAAACCGACTGTCTGGTGAAAAGCGCCCTGCTGCGTAATCCGTTTGTCAGCGGCGTGATCCGCGCGGCGGACTATCTGATTAACAGCGAAGCCGACACGCTACTTACCGCCAGCCAGCAGCGTCTGGCCCAGGGCGACACCCTGCTTATCTTCCCGGAAGGTACCCGCACCCGGGTGGGCGAAGCCATTACCCTGCAACGTGGGGCGGCGAATATCACCGTTCGCTGCAACAGCGCCGTGCGCGTGGTGGTGATCCACTGTAGCGAACGGATGCTGGATAAACAGAGCAGCTGGTATAACGTGCCCCCCAACAAACCTGTTTTCACCGTGGATGTTCGCGAACGCATCAACATTCATGATTTTTATGATGCGAGTCAGCACGAACCCGCGCTGGCGGCAAGGCAGTTAAACCGGCATATGCAGCATCAGTTAACAACCGGTCTTCAATCTTTGTCAGGAACGAAAGATGCAAGCGCTCTATCTTGAAATTAAGAATCTCATTATCTCTACGCTGAATCTGGAAGAACTTACCCCAGAGGATATTGATACAGACGCCGCGCTCTTTGGCGACGGCCTCGGTCTGGACTCAATTGACGCCCTTGAGCTGGGGCTGGCGGTGAAAAATCAGTACGGCGTAGTGCTTTCTGCCGAAAGTGACGAGATGCGTCAGCACTTCTACTCCGTTGCCACGCTCGCGGCTTTTATCCATCAACAACGCGCCTGAGAATGACCGCCATGACAGAACAACAAACGATTTATCAGGAAGTCTCTGCGCTTCTTATTACCCTGTTTGAAGTCGCCCCGGAGGATATTACCCCTGAGGCACGGCTTTACGAGGACCTGGATCTCGACAGCATTGATGCCGTCGATATGGTGGTGCACCTGCAAAAGAAAACGGGCCATAAAATCAAGCCCGAAACCTTTAAAGCGGTGCGCACGGTGCAGGACGTCGTGGACGTTGTGGAACAGCTTCAGCGCGACGCGTAACGTGCGTTCGATGCCGATCCTTCCCGCCCTGACAGGACTGATGCTGCTGGCATGGCCGTTTCTGATCGGCTTTGGGCTGGCGAATAACAGCCTGCACGGGATACTGCCCGTGATGGCGCTGGTGCTGCTGTTGCGCGTCTGCCAGGCCCGTCGGCAGGGCGGCCCCCTGCGTTATCTTTTCGTGAGCGTGGCGCTGGCTGGCATTGTGCTTTGCGCAGCGAGCTACATCCTGGACGCGCACCAGTGGGTGCTGTTTTATCCGGTGGTGGTGAATCTGGTGATGCTGGTGGTGTTTGGCGGTTCGCTGTGGACGGCTATGCCTGTCGTCGAACGGCTGGCGCGCCTGCGTGAACCGGATCTTTCCCCCGTCGGGATACGGTACACGCGCCGGGTTACCCAGATATGGTGCGTGTTTTTTATCGTCAACGGAGCCATCGCGCTGTTTACCGTTTTACATGCGGACATACGTCTGTGGACGCTGTGGAACGGGATGATTGCCTATCTCCTGATGGGCACGCTGATGGCCGTCGAGTGGCTGGTGCGACAACGGGTGATGAAAAACGATGTTTAACCCCCTTCCGCTTAGCCAGTGGCTCAGTGCGCCCCGCCCTGACGACACCCCTGTCGCCTGGCGTGACGACCGCCTCTGGACGCTTGGCGATTTGCGCCACGACGTCACTCAGCTGGTCGACACGCTGCGTCATGAAGATGGCGAGCGCTGGGCGCTGTGTTTTGAAGACGGCTATCTGTTTATTGTCGCCCTGCTGGCAACGCTGCATGCGGGGAAAACGCCCGTCCTCCCCGGCCACAGCCGGGCGGCGCAGCTTAACGAACAGCGGGCACTGTTCAGCGGCATCCTGAGCGACACCACGCTCGATTTTCAGGGGCGACAGCGGCGGGTGACTTCCGCTCAGCGGGCAGGCCATCCCTTTTCACCGCTGCCTGCCATCGATGAGATGCGCACGATTGAGCTTTACACCTCCGGCTCGACCGGCGCGCCGCAGCGGGTGTGTAAGCCGGTTATCAGCCTGGATCGTGAGGCGCGTCTGCTGGCGGCGCATTTTGGTGAACGTCTGGCGGGCTGTCACGTCGTGGCTTCCGTGGTGCTGCACCACCTGTACGGCCTGACGTTCCGTGTCGTCTTACCCATGGCGCTCGGCCTGCCGCTGCATGCCAGCCTGCTCAACTATGCCGAGCAGCTCTCTGCCCTTCCCGGCGATAAACGCTATCTTTTCATCAGCAGCCCGGCGTTCCTTAAGCGGCTGGACGAATCGCTGACGCCGCCCCCCGTTAACCTGCTCTTCTCCGCTGGCGGCGCGCTGCCCTGGCAGGAGGTCACTGCGGTTCAGGCCTGGCTCAACGTCTGGCCGGATGAAATATACGGCAGTACGGAAACGGGGGTTATGGCCTGGCGCTACCGTCAGGAGGAAAGCACGCGCTGGCAGCCTTTCCCCGGCGTGGCGTTTCACGGCGATCGCGTGACGTCGCCGCTGATCCCCGAGGCGGAAGGGATCGCGCTGGATGATATTCTGCACTTCACGGCTGACGGGCAGTTCAGCCTCGTCGGGCGTCGCGGTCGGGTGGTTAAACTCGAAGATAAACGCATTTCGCTCGATGACATTGAGCGCCGCCTGCTGGCGCTGGACGGCATCCGCGAGGCCGCCGCGCTGACGGTGACGCGCGGCGGGCGTCAGGGCATCGGCGTGTTGCTGGTATTGAATGAAGCGGCGCGTCAGCAACACGACCAGGGCAAAAAAGCGCAGGTGCTTGCCTGGCGTCGCGCCCTTCGCCCCTGGCTTGAACCGGTTGCCGTGCCGCGCTACTGGCGGATCGTCGATGAAATTCCGGTCAACAGCATGAACAAGCGCGTGACTGCGCAACTACAGGAGTTGTTTCATGAAGATCCCTGAAATCGGGCGCCTCCAGCCCGATCCACAGCATCTGGAGATAACCCTTTATCTTGATCCTGGCCTGCTCTGGTTTAAGGGACATTTCGCCGTACAGCCGTTGCTGCCCGGCGTCGCCCAGCTCGACTGGGTAATGCATTACGCTAGCGCGCTGGCGCCGGGCTACCGTTTTCACAGTATTCAGAACGTAAAGTTCGCCGCCCCGCTGTTGCCGGAGAACACGGTCACGCTGGCCCTTGCCTGGCAGCCTGAACGCCAGATGCTGACCTTTAGCTATCAGCGCCATGCGGGTAACGCGCGCCACACCGCCAGCAGCGGGAAGATTCGCTTATGTCAGTAACCTTCCGTCCCTGCGTGCTGATCCCGTGCTACAACCACGGGGCGATGATGGCTTCGGTGCTGGCGCGCCTCGCGCCTTTCGATCTGCCCTGTCTGATGGTGGACGATGGCAGCGATGAAACCACGCGCCGTGTGCTTGAGGATTTGGCGGCGGCTCATCCGCAAATCACGCTGCTGCGGCTGGCCGAAAACAGCGGCAAAGGGGCGGCGGTGATGCAGGGGCTGAAAGCCTGCGCCGATCGCGGTTTCACCCACGCCGTTCAGGTGGACGCTGACGGGCAGCACGCTATCGAAGACATCCCCAGACTGCTGGCGCTGGCTGAACGCCATCCCGATGCGCTCATTTCCGGGCAGCCCGTTTACGATGATTCGATCCCCCGTTCGCGCCTGTACGGACGCTGGATCACCCACGTCTGGGTCTGGATTGAAACCCTCTCCCTGCAACTCAAAGACAGCATGTGCGGGTTTCGCATTTACCCGATAGCCCCGGTCCTGCGCCTTGCGGCGGACACGCCGCTCGGCAGGCGGATGGATTTTGATACCGAAGTGATGGTGCGCCTCTACTGGCAGGGCAACACCAGCTATTTTCTGCCCACCCGCGTGACCTATCCGCCGGATGGGGTATCCCATTTTGATGCCCTGAAAGACAACGTGCGCATCTCATGGATGCATACCCGTCTGTTTCTCGGCATGCTGCCGCGCATTCCTTCCCTGCTGATGCGTCGCCGCTCGCAGCACTGGGCGCAGCAGCAGGAGGTGAAAGGGTTATGGGGCATGCGCCTGATGCTGCGCGTCTGGCAGCTGCTGGGGCGAAAGGCGTTCACCATCCTGCTGTGGCCGGTTACCGCCGTCTACTGGCTGACCGCCCGCTCTGCGCGTCTGGCGTCGCAGCAGTGGCTGGCGCGGGTTAAAACGGTGATAGCACAGCGGCAAATGCCGCAACCCGCGCGGCTTAACAGTTTTTCCCACTTCCTGCGCTTCGGTCATGCCATGCTGAATAAAGTGGCCAGCTGGCGGGGCGAAATGAAACTCCATCGCGATCTGGTCTTTGCGCCAGGCGCGCAGGAGGCGCTGGGACTGGACGATCCTCAGGGCAAACTGCTGCTCGCGTCGCACCTTGGCGATGTGGAAGCCTGCCGGGCGCTGGCCCAGCGCGAAGGGGCGAAAACCATTAACGCGCTGGTCTTTAGCGACAACGCCAGACGCTTTAAGCAGGTGATGGAGGAGATGGCCCCGCAGGCGGGCATTCACCTGATGCCGGTCACCGACATTGGCCCGGAAACCGCCATCCTCATCAAAGAGAAGCTGGATCGCGGTGAATGGGTGGCGATCGTGGGCGATCGCATCGCCGTTACCCCGCAGCGCGGCGGCAGCTGGCGAGTGATATGGAGCGAATTTATGGGCCAGCCCGCCCCGTTCCCGCAGGGGCCATTTATTCTGGCCTCCATTTTGCGCTGCCCGGTGGTGCTGATTTTTGCCCTCTGCCAGCAGGGAAAGCTGACCCTACACTGCGAGCCGTTTGCCGACCCGCTGCTGCTACCGCGCGGCGAACGCCAGCAGGCGCTACAGCAGACCGTCGACCGCTATGCGCAGCGGCTGGAGCATTACGCGCTCATGTCGCCGCTCGACTGGTTTAATTTTTTCGATTTCTGGCAATTGCCAGAGATCAACGAGAAGGAGTAAAGGGTGCTGACCGATCCCCGCTTTACGGCTGAAGTTGAAATCACCGTTCCGTTCCACGACGTCGATATGATGGGCGTGGTGTGGCACGGCAACTATTTCCGCTACTTTGAGATTGCCCGCGAAGCGCTGCTCAACCAGTTTGACTACGGCTATCGCCAGATGAAAGCGTCCGGCTACGTCTGGCCGGTGGTGGATACCCGGGTGAAATACCGCGATGCGGTGACTTTCGAGCAGCGCATTCGCGTCCGCGCCCACATTGAAGAGGTTGAGAACCGCCTGCGCATCGCCTATCAAATCTTCGACGCGCAAACCGGGAAACGCACCACCACCGGCTACACCATTCAGGTGGCGGTGGAGGAAGCAAGCCGGGAGATGTGCTTTGTCAGCCCGGCCATTCTGTTCGAACGTATGGGGATCGCGCCATGAAATGGATAACGCTACTCGCGCTGCTGATAAGCCCGGTGGTCAGCGCGGTGACGCTGGATGAACTGCAACAGCGGTTTGCGGAGCAACCGGTGGTGCGCGCGCACTTTGAGCAGACCCGCACCATCAAGGACATGCCTCAGCCGCTGCGCTCGCAGGGGGAGATGCTGATCGCCCGTGACAATGGCCTGCTGTGGGATCAAAAAGCGCCGTTCCCGATGACGCTGCTGCTGGATGACCAACGGATGGTGCAGATCGTTAACGGTCAGCCGCCGCAAACCATTACCGCCGACACTAATCCACAGATGTTCCAGTTCAACCACCTGCTGCGGGCGCTGTTCCAGGCCGACCGCAAGGTGCTGGAAGAGAACTTCCGCATCGATTTCAAAGACCTGGGCGAAGGCCGCTGGTCGCTGGTGCTCACCCCCATCACCACGCCGCTGGACAAGATTTTTACCTCCCTGGATTTGAAGGGCGCGATCTATCTGGAATCCATTCGCCTGAACGATAAGCAGGGCGACACGACGGATATCGCCCTCTCCCGCCACCAACTGACGCCCGCCTGACCGATGCAGAACGCCAGCGCTTTACCGCACCGTAACGCCCTGCGCCCGGCGCTGCTGTGGGCCGCGGTATGCCTGATCCTGCTGGGCGTACTGCTGTCGCTGCTGCCCGGCGCACGGCTGAACAGTAGCGTGCTCGCCATGCTGCCGAAACAGACGCTCGGCGCGATCCCTCCCGCCCTCAACGACGGATTTATGCAGCGCCTCGACCGCCAGCTTATCTGGCTGGTCAGCCCCGGCAAACAGCCGGACCCGCGCGTGGCGCAGCAGTGGTTAACCCTGCTGCAACGCAGCCAGGCGCTGAATGTCGTAAAAGGTCCGCTGGACGCCGCTGGGCAACAGGCCTGGGGAGATTTCTTCTGGCAGCACCGCAATGGCCTGATCGATCCGGCCACCCGCGCCCGCCTGCAAAACGGCGGTGAAGCGCAGGCCCAGTGGATCCTGTCCCAGCTCTACTCCGCCTTTTCCGGCGTGAGCGGCAAGGAGCTGCAAAACGATCCGCTGATGCTGATGCGCGGCGCGCAGCTCGCGCTGGCGAAGAACAGCCAGAAGATGCAGCTGATGGACGGCTGGCTGGTGACAAAAGACGAGGCCGGGAACTACTGGTATCTGCTGCACGGCGAGCTGGCAGGCTCGTCGTTCGATATGCAGCAAACCCACCAGTTCGTGACCACCCTTAACACGTTGCAGAAGGCGCTAAAAAGCCAGTATCCACAGGCGCAGCTGCTCTCGCGCGGGACGGTGTTCTACAGCGATTACGCCAGCCAGCAGGCTAAAAAAGATATTTCCACGCTCGGCGTCGCCACGGTGCTCGGGGTGATCCTGCTGATTGTGTCGGTGTTTCGCTCCGTGCGTCCGCTGCTGCTGAGCCTGCTCTCCATTGCCATCGGCGCGCTGGCGGGGACGGTCGTGACGCTCCTGCTGTTCAGTGAACTGCACCTGATGACGCTGGTGATGAGCATGAGCATCATCGGCATCTCGGCGGACTATACGATTTACTACCTCACGGAACGGATGGTGCACGGCGCGGAACACTCGCCCTGGCAAAGCCTGGCGAAAGTGCGTAACGCGCTGCTGCTGGCGCTGCTGACCACCGTGGTGGCGTATCTCTTCATGATGCTGGCCCCCTTCCCCGGCATTCGTCAGATGGCGGTGTTCGCCGCCGCAGGGCTGAGCGCCTCGTGCCTGACGGTAATTTTCTGGCATCCGTGGCTGTGCCGGGGCATGCCGATCCGCCCGGTTCCCCTGAGAGGGATGATGCAGCGCTGGCTGAACGCCTGGCGCGACAGGAAAGCCCTCGCTGTCGGGCTGCCGGTAGCGCTGGCGCTGCTCTCCGCCATCGGGATCGCCAGCCTGCGGGTGGATGACGATATCGCCCGGCTTCAGGCGTTGCCGCAGGACATTCTGGCGCAGGAAAAAACCATCACCGCCCTGACCGGGCAGAACGTCGATCAGAAGTGGTTCGTGGTGTACGGCGCGTCGGCGCAGGAAACGCTGGAGCGGCTGGAGGCATTTACCCCGGCGCTGGCGCAGGCGCAACAGGCGGGGGCATTTACCCGCTGGCGTACCCTGCCGCTGAATTCGCTGGCGCGGCAGAAAAGCGATCTGCATCTGCTGCGTAACGCCGCGCCAACGGTGATGAAAATGCTGAAAAGCACCGGGCTGAACGCCGTTGAACCGAACCTGAACGCCATGCCTGTCAGCGTGGAAGCGTGGCTCGCCAGCCCGGCCAGCGAGGGCTGGCGTTTGCTGTGGCTGACGCTGCCGGACGGCACAAGCGGCGTGTTAGTGCCGGTCGATGGGGTGAAAAACAGCGCCGCACTTGGCGAGCTGGCCGCCCGTCATCCCGGGGTCGTCTGGGTTGACCGTAAGGCCAGCTTTGACAGCCTGTTTGCGCTCTACCGCTCGCTGTTGACGGGACTGCTGGGCGTGGCGCTGGCGGTAATTGCCTGCGGCGCGATGGTGCGCCTCGGCTGGCGAAAAGGGCTGGTGGCGCTGGTGCCGTCCGTGCTGTCGCTGGGTGGCGGGCTGGCAATGCTGGCCTTGACGGGTCATCCGGTGAATCTGTTTTCCCTGCTGGCGCTGGTGCTGGTCCTCGGCATTGGCATCAACTACACGCTGTTTTTCAGCAACCCGCGCGGCACGCCGCTGACCTCCATGCTGGCGATTACCCTCGCTATGATGACCACCCTGCTGACGCTGGGGATGCTGGTATTCAGCACCACTCAGGCCATCAGCAGCTTTGGCATTGTGCTGGTGAGCGGTATCTTCACCGCGTTCCTGCTCGCCCCGCTGGCGATGCCGACTAACAAAGAGAACTTACCATGACCCGTTTCATTCGCCTGGCGGCAGTGATGATGGCCCTGCTGCTGGCGGGCTGTAGCCATACGACGAACCGCGATGACACGCGCCCTCAGGCCTGGCTCCAGCCGGGCACCCGCGTCACGCTGCCACCGCCGGGCATCACGCCTGCTCTCCGCGCGCAGCAGTTGCTTACCGGCAGTTTTAAAGGCCAGACCCAGTCGCTGGTGGTGATGCTGAACGCCGACGGAGATAAAGTGACGCTTGCCGGTCTCTCCTCCGTCGGGATCCGCCTGTTCCTCGCCACCTACGACGACACCGGGATCCACACCGAGCAGTCGGTTGTGATGCCGCAGCTGCCGCCCGCCAGCCAGGTGCTGGCCGACGTGATGCTCAGCCACTGGCCGCTCAGCGCCTGGCGGCCGCAGTTGCCGAAAGGCTGGACGCTGAACGATACTGACACCAGACGCGAACTGCGCAACCCCGATGGCAAACTGGTCACGGAAATTGTCTACCTGAACCGTAACGGCAGGCGCGAACCGATTAGCATTGCGCAGCACGCTTTTCACTACCACATCACCATTCAATATCTGGGTGACTGAGATGATTTACCTTTCTGCGGTTGGCATGGTCAACGCGCTCGGCAACTCGGCTGATGACATTGCGGCGAACCTGATCGCTGGCGTGGCCCCCGGGATGCGTCACCGTGCGGGCTGGCTACAGGGCTTCCCCGAGGCCGTGCTGGGGGGCGTGGAGGGTGAACTTCCCCCTGTCCCCGAGTCTTTTTCCGCCCATCGCAGCCGCAACAACCAGCTGCTGCTGGCGGCGCTGGCGCAAATCCGCCCCGCCGTTGATGCGGCCATTGCGCGCGTGGGGCGCGACCGCGTGGCGGTTGTGCTGGGCACCAGCACCTCCGGGCTGGACGAGGGGGATGAGTACGTGCGCCGCGCGCAGAACGGCGAGCGCAGCACGCAGTGGCAATATCCGCAGCAGGAGCTGGGCGATCCGTCGCGCTTTCTTGCCCGCTGGCTGGCGCTGGACGGCCCGGCGTATACCATCTCGACCGCCTGCTCCTCCAGCGCGCGGGCGATCATTAGCGGTCGTCGTCTGATCGAGGCGGGGCTGGTGGATGTCGCCATCGTCGGCGGGGCCGACAGCCTGAGCCGCATGCCGGTCAACGGCTTCAACAGCCTGGAATCCTTCTCCCCGACCCTGTGCGAGCCGTTTGGCCGCAACCGTCGGGGGATCACCATTGGCGAAGCGGCGGCCCTGATGGTGCTGACCCGCGAGCCGGGCGAGATTGCCCTTCTGGGCGCGGGGGAATCCAGCGATGCGTACCATATTTCCGCCCCGCATCCGCAGGGCGAAGGGGCGATCCGCGCCATCACCCAGGCGCTGAACGAGGCGGGCATGACGGCGGCGGACGTCGGCTATATCAACCTGCACGGCACCGCCACGCCGCTGAACGATCGCATTGAGGCGCAGGTGATCCACGACCTCTTTGGCGACCGCGTGCCGTGCAGCTCCACGAAACACCTTACCGGCCACACGCTGGGCGCCGCCGGGATCACCGAGGCCGCCCTGAGCTGGCTGATCCTGACCCGAGACCTGCCGCTGCCACCGCAGGATTTTTCCCGCTACGCGCCGGACGACACCCTGCCCACCTTCGGCCTACTGCACCAGAGCGCACCGCTGACAAAACCGGTGATCCTGTCGAACTCTTTCGCGTTTGGCGGCAACAACGCCAGCCTTCTGCTGGGGAGGGCATAATGCGCTATTTACCCCCCGGGGATTATCTTCCTCACGATACGCCGATGCTGCTGCTTGAAAGCGTGGAAAGCGTCACCGATGACCGCGCCGTTTGCCGCGTCACGGTGAACGATCGGGGTGTTCTGGCCCCGTTTCTGGACGCTGACGGCAACCTGCCTGGCTGGTTTGCGCTGGAGCTGATGGCCCAGACCGTGGGCGTCTGGTCAGAGTGGCACCGGATGCAAAAAGGGCTGCCGCACTGTGCGCTGGGTATGGTGCTGGGCGCGCGCGAGCTGGTGTGCGACGCAGGGCATTTTGCCGCAGGCAGCACGCTGACCATCACCATCGAACGACTGATGCAGGATGACCGCTTCGGCAGCTTCGAATGCGCCATTCAAGCGGATAACGCCTCCCTCGCCACGGGCCGCGTGAACACCTTCCAGCCGAGCGAGGAAGAATTAACCACACTTTTCAACCAGGGAACACCATCATGAGATCCGTACTGGTCACGGGTGCCAGCAAAGGCATTGGCCGCGCTATCGCCCTTCAGCTTGCGGCGGACGGTTTCACCGTCGGCGTGCATTACCATCGTGATGAAGCGGGCGCGCAGGAGACGCTGGAAGCGATTGTCCGGGCGGGCGGCGCGGGCCGTTTACTCACCTTCGACGTAGGCAACCGTGAGCAGTGCCGCACGGTGCTGGAACAGGAGATCGCCGATCACGGCGCGTGGTACGGCGTGGTCAGTAACGCTGGCATTACCCGCGACGGCGCATTTCCGGCGCTCAGCGACGAGGACTGGGACAGCGTGATCCACACCAATCTCGACAGTTTTTATAACGTCATTCATCCCTGCATTATGCCGATGATCGGCACCCGCAAGGGCGGACGGATCATTACCCTGTCGTCGGTATCAGGCATCATGGGCAACCGTGGGCAGGTGAACTACAGCGCGGCGAAAGCCGGGATCATCGGCGCCACCAAAGCGCTCGCCACCGAGCTGGCAAAACGCAAAATCACCGTCAACTGCATCGCGCCGGGGCTGATCGATACCGGCATGATCGAGATGGACGACGCCGCGCTGAATGCGGCGATGTCGATGATCCCGATGCAGCGTATGGGCCAGGCCGAGGAAGTCGCCGGGCTGGCGAGCTACCTGATGTCGGATAAAGCAGGCTATGTGACGCGTCAGGTGATTTCGATTAACGGAGGCATGCTATGACCCGCCGGGTAGTGATTACGGGCATGGGCGGCGTCACCGCGTTCGGCGAGGACTGGCCGACCATCTCGCGCCGTCTGCGCGGGTATGAAAACGCGGTGCGTACCATGACGGAGTGGCAGGCGTATGACGGCCTGCAAACCCTGCTCGCCGCGCCGATTGAAGACTTTACCCTCCCCGCTCACTACACGCGAAAGCGCATTCGCGCCATGGGCCGGGTGTCGCTGCTTTCCACCCGCGCGACCGAACTGGCGCTGGAGCAGGCGGGACTGATCGACGACGCCGTGCTGACCAACGGTCAGACCGGGATCGCCTACGGCTCGTCAACGGGCAGCACCGGGCCGGTCAGCGAGTTTGCCTCCATGCTCACCGAAAAGCACACCCACAACATCACCGGCACTACCTACGTGCAGATGATGCCGCACACCACGGCGGTGAATACCGGGCTGTTCTTTGGCCTGCGCGGACGGGTGATCCCCACGTCGAGCGCCTGTACCTCCGGCAGCCAGGCGATTGGCTATGCCTGGGAAGCGATTCGTCACGGCTACCAGACCGTGATGGTGGCAGGCGGCGCGGAAGAGCTGTGTCCGTCGGAAGCAGCGGTTTTCGATACCCTGTTTGCCACCAGCCAGCGGAACGACGCGCCGAAAACCACGCCGTCGCCGTTTGACGTTCAGCGAGATGGTCTGGTGATTGGTGAAGGTGCGGGCACGCTGGTGCTGGAAGCGCTGGATCACGCCAGAGCGCGGGGGGCGACAATTTATGGCGAGATCGTGGGCTTTGCCACCAACTGCGATGCGGCGCACATCACCCAGCCCCAGCGTGAAACCATGCAGGTGTGTATGGAACAGTCGCTGGCGATGGCGGGCCTTGGCCCCCAGGACATTGGTTATATTTCTGCCCACGGTACGGCGACCGATCGCGGGGATATCGCCGAGAGTCAGGCGACCGCCGCTATCTTCGGCGACAGGGTGCCCATCTCATCCCTGAAGAGCTATTTCGGCCATACCCTGGGCGCCTGTGGCGCGCTGGAAGCCCTGTTGAGTCTGCACATGATGCGGGAGGGCTGGTTCACGCCGACGCTCAATTTAAGACAACCGGATGAGCAATGCGGCGCTTTAGATTATATTATGGGGGAAACCCGCCCGATTGATTGCGAATTTATTCAGAGCAATAACTTTGCCTTTGGCGGCATTAATACCTCGATAATCATCAAACGCTGGGCGTAACTATGTACCAGTTTGTACTGGGAAAAATCTCCACCCTTAGCGCGGACCCACTGGCGTCAACGCTCGCAGACAGAGCACCGCAGGGTGCACGACACGCTTCCTGGCTTGCAGGCCGGACGTTGCTCGCCAGAACCTTATCCCCCTCACCGCTTCCCGAGATAATTTACGGCGAGCAGGGAAAACCGGCCTTCGCTAACGGTCATCCGCTGTGGTTTAACCTGAGTCACAGCGGGGACGACATTGCCCTGCTGATGAGCGATGAAGGTGAAGTGGGCTGCGATATCGAAGTGATCCGCCCGCGCGAGAACTGGCAGGCGCTGGCGAATGCCGTTTTCAGCCTCACCGAACATGATGAACTGGAGCGGGAAGCGCCTGAAGAGCAGCTTTCCGCATTCTGGCGTATCTGGACGCGCAAAGAAGCGATCGTCAAACAGCGCGGCGGCAGCGCGTGGCAGATTGTCAGCATTGACAGTACCGCCCAGTCGCTCCCGGTCAGCCAGCTACGTTTCGGCTCGCTGAGCCTGGCGGTCTGTACCCCTACGCCTTTCACCTTAACGGCGGACTCTGTTTCTTACTCCGGCATTTCTGCGGCATAAAAAACGGCCATGCCGGTTAAAACCAACATGGCCGATGTCCCGTTCACCTGTTCCCGATCTTATTTTAAATTTTCAGGGAAGTTTGCAGGCAGCTCGCTGGCCGCGCAATTGATCACGCTATCATCATTGGCGCCGCAGTCGCGCACGAAGGTAATGGTCGCGAATTCATCAATCACCTCTGTCGGATACGCCGGACCGGCATCACGGTAGCTGTTCATCAGCGGAATGTGATCGTTCTGGAAGCAGACGGTTTTTTCCGGATTATTCATGACCCAGCGTGGGAAGAAGATGGTGCCGTGGAACAGGCTGTCGCCCAGGTTCACGATCAGGCTCACGTCGGTACCGGTTGGCTCCGTCCAGGAAATTTTATAGATGCTCTCCCCAACGCGAACAATGTATGCCTGCTGATCTTTCACCCAACGGTTGCCCACCAGACCGCTGTGAATACGGTAGTCGAGCGTGTTTTCGTTTTTAACGTAAATTTCGTAGTTCCAGCCATTATCGTAGGTATAAACCAGATGTTTGCCGACGAAGCCGCTTAAATCATGTTTGTCGAAGGTGTTCATAAGATGTCTCCTTTGTTTTGATGAGACGATCGTACCCCTTCAAAAATCGAATGAATAACGCTATGTTTAAATCAAATTCATCCAAAATTTAGATTAATCATGCATAAGACGACGCTCGAACAGTGGGCCTTGCTGGAGAAAGTCATCGAGGCTGGCAGCTTCGCTAAGGCGGCGGAAGAGACCCACCGCAGCCAGTCCTCGGTCAGCTATAACCTGTCGCTTTTGCAGGAGCGGCTGGGGGTGGCGCTCTTAATGACAGAAGGCAGACGGGCCGTGCTGACCCCGGCGGGCGAGCTGTTGCTGAATCAGGTTAAACCGCTGCTGAAAGCCTTCGCCTATGTTGAAACGCGCGCGGCGACTCTGCGCAGCGGGATGCGAACCCGTATCGATTTGATGGTCGACAGTATCTTTCCGCGCAGTCGGCTGTTCGCGATTTTGCGCCAGTTTCAGCAGCTGTACCCGCAAACGCAGGTGCGGCTCACAGAGGTGCTGGAAAACAGCCGTACGGATGCGCTCAATGATGAAGCCGACGTGATGGTCTTAACCCGCCGCCAGGACATAACCGGCCTGGGCGAATGGCTGATGAATATCGATTTTGTTGCCGTCGCGCATCACGCGCACCCGCTGTTTGCGCTGGATACACCGCTTAACGACGAGATGCTACGCCCGTGGCCGCGCATTCAGATCGCAGACAGCCAGCCCACCGTTCGCCCCACCGGGGAGTCATGGACATTCTCCACCATCGATGCCGCAATCGAAGCGGTGATGTATCAGGTTGGGTACGGCTGGTTACCGGAAGAACGCATTCAGGCCCCACTCCAGCAAGGTATCCTCAAAATCCTGCCGCTCAGCCACGGCGTACGTCGCGCCACGCCGCTGCACCTCATCGTCAAACGCTCCCTCAGCCCGCTGGACGAGCAGGTTGAGACGCTGTTGCGCCTTTTTAAGCAGGAGCCGTCATCGTCAACTGCTACGCTTTAAGTTTTGAACCTAAGACGACAAGGAGCGAACGATGAAAATCGATTTAACGGGGAAAGTGGCGCTGGTGACGGCATCCACCGGCGGCATTGGGTTTGCCATCGCCCGCGGGCTGGCGGAAAGCGGCGCGGAAGTGATCGTGAATGGACGCAGCATCGACTCAGTGAACAAAGGCATTCAGGCGTTACAGCAGGTGGTGCCTGGCGTTCAGGTCCGCGCCGCCATCGCCGATCTCAGCGCGCAGGAGGGCGTTGACGAACTGCTCAGGGTTGCCACGCACGTTGATATTCTGGTGAATAACGCCGGGATTTATGGTCAGCAGGATTTTTATTCCACCGACGACGAGACCTGGGAACGCTACTGGCAAACAAACGTCATGTCCGGCGTGCGCCTCTCCCGCGCCCTGCTGCCTGGCATGGTACAAAAAGGCTGGGGTCGTGTGGTGTTTATCTCGTCAGAATCGGCCTGCAATATCCCTGCGGATATGATCCACTATGGCGTAACGAAAACTGCCCAGCTCTCGCTGGCGCGCGGGCTGGCGAAGTTCGTGGCCGGCAGCGGCGTCACGGTGAACAGCGTGCTGCCCGGCCCGACCATGTCGGACGGTTTTGCTGCGATGATGAAAGACGAGATCGAGAGAACCGGTAAATCGCTGGAGCAGCTGGCGAAAGCGTTCGTGATGACGAATCGCCCCAGTTCGGTGATCCAGCGCGCCGCCACGGTGGAAGAAGTGGCGAATATGGTGGTGTATGTCTGTTCCATGCAGGCCTCCGCGACTTCCGGCGCGGCGCTGCGCGTTGACGGCGGCGTGGTGGATGACATTGTTTGATCCGTCAGGCCCCAGGTTCGAGAAAAAATGAGATCGGATCTAAGGACTGTGCAGGTAAAGCAGGTAAACTAGTGAACAGAATGTGTATTTCAGTTAAGACGTATTTATGACCAATATGATTGCCGACGAAGCCGTGGCGAAGTCCAGCGTGCTCTCTGTCTTTGACTTTGATGGTACGTTGACGCACCACGACAGTTTTATTCCGTTCCTGCGCTTTGCCTTTGGCAAGCGCTATTTTGCTGGCCGACTGGTGCGCATGGCCCTGCCTACGCTGCACTGCGTGCGCCGCAAGCTGACGCGTGATGAACTGAAAGAGGTGTTGATCAAAACCTTCCTGACGGGGGTGGATGAGCACTGGTTACGTCAGCAGGCGGAAGCCTTCTGTGAAAAATACTGGAACAAGCTGATGCGCCCGGAAGGCGTGCTGGCCGTCGCTAATGAGGTCAATTCCGGTGCAGAAGTGACGATTTGCTCTGCTTCCCCGGCGCTGGTGTTACAGCCGTGGGCCGATAAGCTCGGCATTAAGCTGATTGGCACGCAGCTGGAAGTGAAAGACGGCAAGCTGACCGGGCGGATCACCGGCCATAACTGCCGTTGTGCACAGAAGGTGGCGAGGCTGGAGAAGGTGTATGGCGACCTGAACGCGTATCACCTGCGCGCCTGGGGCGACACGCGCGGCGACCATGAATTGCTGGCAGCGGCGCAGGATCCCCACTGGCGGCATTTCCATCATCCGAGCAAGCGCCGGAATTCACCAATTAAGGGTTAGGTGCGGCCCGGTGCCCTCACCCCGGCCCTCTCCCACAGGGAGAGGGAGAAAAGCGGTACATCAGGCCTCACGTTTCCCCGGGAACATCACGCTCGCAATGATCCCCAGCGCCAGCACCCCCAGCACCACAAACAGGCTTGCCGTGGCACCGATGTTATAACCGTGATGCCAGAAGTGGTCGGTCGCATTCAGCCCCAGCTTGAACGCCACGAAGAACAGCAGTAACACCACCGCTTTTTCCAGATGCACCAGGTACTGTTTCAGCGCTTCCAGCACGAAGTAGAGAGTACGCAGGCCGAGAATGGCGAACATCATGGCGCTGTAGATAATCAGCGGCTCACGGCTGACGGCAATGATTGCGGGAACGGAGTCGAAGGCGAACATCACGTCGGACAGCTCCACCACCGCAACGCAGAGCAGCAGCGGCGTTGCGTAACGCTTCGCCTTTTTCACGCGGCCCACCATCACATCCTTGTTTTCAGGCTTCTCCAGCTCAGCATCCACCTCTTTCTGGGTCAGGATGAACGCATGGCTGCTGATTTTTGGCCACACCGGGTAGAAGCGTTTCACCAGGCGGTACGCCAGATGGCCGGAGTAATCTTCTACTTCATCGCTCTCTTCATTGCGCTTTAGCATCATCACTGCCGTCCAGCCGACGACCAGCGCAAAAATCACCTCAACATACGGCCCCAGGCTCAGCAGGCTGGTGCCGATTGCAACAAAAATACCGCGGAACACAATCGCCCCAAGCACGCCCCAGTAGAGCACGCGGTGACGATATTTATCCGGTACGCCGAACCAGGCGAAGATCGCCATCATCACAAACAGGTTGTCGACGGAAAGAACCTCTTCCAGCGCATAGCCGGTCAGGAACAGACTGGCCATCTCCGCGCCGTGGTGCACGTATAAGAATCCGGCGAAGGCCATCGCCATCATGACCCAGAAGATGGACCACATGACCGCGCTTTTCAGCGAGATCGGCTTATCGTGACGGTGCATGAAGAGGTCGATAAACATCGCCCCAATGGCCATCACCACAAAGACAACAACGGTTTCCGTCGGGAAACCGAGATGAGCAGCAGACATAGACAACCCTTTTAAGAAAACAAACCACAACACCATGCAGGCTGGCGTAAACCAGAAGTGAGAATGGGGGGAACGTGTTATTCGCATATACCCCACAAAACCGCAGCTCTGAGGCTGCGCAAGGTGTGTACTTTACCTCACAACGGGGGGTGGCGCATCTGTCGTTTAGGCTCATAACGTAAAGCCCGTTAACTGTGAGTCACGTCTTATTTACATCATTTAAACCTTCCATTAACTGGATAAAAAGAAGGCGCCGACGCTATAGTGGTTTTGTTTAATAAAACCGAGTTGTACCTGATAAAACCAAGAACAGCCCCTGCGAGGAACACATGACAGAACATATTCGTAATGGCGCTGCCGCCATTGAGGACATAGAAAGAGAGACTATGCGCAAGGTGATCTGGCGCATCCTCCCGTTTCTGATAGTCAGCTACCTGGTCTCCATTATCGATCGCGGCAATATCGGCATGGCTTCGCTACAGATGAATGAAGATCTCGGTCTCAGCAAAGCGGCGTTTGGCTTCGCCAGCAGCCTCTATTTCGTGGCGTATTTTCTGTTTGAAGTTCCCAGCAATCTGGCGATGCAGAAAGTGGGCGCACGTCTGTGGATCCCCCGCATTATGATCAGCTGGGGGGTGGTGTCCATGTGTATGGCGCTGGTACAAAACACCACGTCGCTTTATATCGTGCGTTTTCTGCTGGGTGCCGCGGAGGCGGGCTTCTTCCCCGGCGTCGTACTCTTTCTGACCTGGTGGATCCCTTCCCGCTACCGTGCGCGAATTATCGCGTCCTTTATGGTCGCGATCCCGCTGGCCAATTTTATCGGCTCGCCGCTGTCCGGGTTGATTCTGTCAATGGATGGCTGGCTGGGTCTGCGCGGCTGGCATCTGCTGTTTATCATTGAAGGTTTACCCGCCGTCCTGCTGGGTGTCGCTGCCTGGTTTGTGCTTCGCGATCGTCCGCACCAGGCTAACTGGCTTAACGCGGAACAGAAAAAGTGGCTGGAAACGACGCTTGAAACCGAGCGTCAACAGCAAAAAAATATCGGGCACCAGACGACATGGCAGTTGCTCAGGCACCGTCAAATCTGGCTGCTGGCGCTGATTTACGCAGGCGCGTCATCAGCGGGCACGACCATCAGCGTCTGGTCACCGCAGCTGCTGAAATCGTTCCACCTTGATAATCTGGAGACGGGGCTGTTCAACGCCATTCCTTACGGCCTGGCATCCGTACTGATGATTGTGTGGGGACGGAGTTCTGACCGAACCAACGAACGCCGCTGGCATACGGCGCTGACGCTGTTCATGATTGCCGCAGGTGTCTTTGCCGCCTTTGTCAGCGTCTCTCTTTCCGCCACCATTGTTATCCTGAGCATCATGCTGATCGGGGCGTATTCAATGAAAGGGCCGTTCTGGGCACTGGCGTCAGGCTGGATGAGCAGCACGTCGGCTGCTGCGGGGCTGGCCGCAATTGGCGCCATCGCCAACCTTATCGGCGGTGCGGTGATGGTCAACGCTTACGGCATCATCAACGAGCGGACGGGTAGCCACACGCTGGCGATGCTGCCTCTGGCGGGGTTGTGCGTCGCGGGGGGGATCGCGGTGCTGGTGATGGGACGCCAGGCTCGCAATGCGCAGTTGCATGAAAAGCAGGTCACCCATTAGACAGACCAAAAGCGGGACGCCCGTCCCGCTTTATGCTTAGAGGCTCTCTTCCGCAGTATCCTGCGTTTCCCCGTAAAACTGCTGGCAGAAAGGCTTACTGGCCCCCATTTTCTGCGACAGTCGGCTGGCGGTAGCGTGCATTAGCTGGCTGATCCCCTGTTCACGACGATCTTCAGTCAGTCTGGAGATAGGCCCGGTTAACGCCAGCGCCGCAATCAGCTTGTCATTGACGCCGAAGACGGGCATCGCGAACGCCGCAGTATGCGGGTCCCGGGCGCCTGCGGTATAGAGCGGAACAGCGGGCTCCCCTTCAGGCAGCGCGTCATTAAGGCCCCAGTGGCGAAGCACTTTACTGATGGCAGAATCGTCCAGCGGAAACTGAGTACCCGGCAGATTGCTGTGACGCAACCCGTGCGATGCTTCTGCCCGGAACAGGCACAGACGCTGCCCGCCTTCTAACACATACCAGCTTGCGCTCTCCTGAGAGGCCTGTGATAACGCCTGAAGCTCAGGCTGCACCACCCGGGAAAGATGGAAAGATTGCTCATAAAGTTTGCCAAGGTAAAGCAGACGTGGGCCAAGCGCATAATTGCCGTCATCATGCCTGACGACATAGTTCATTCGCTCAAGCGAATTCATTAGCCGGTAAACCGTGGTTTTGTGATAACCCGATAGCTGCGCCAGCGCGGTCAGCGTCAGGCTCTCATCGCCGGGACGGAAGCAATCCAGTAAAGCCAGCGCCTTTTCGACCGCTACAACGCCTTCGTTACCCATCATCATCTCCTTTTCTGCTCGGCAGTGAGTGTACCTCAATTTTTGTGAGTCACTTCGTGTTTACATCACAAACGCCGTTGCAGATCTGGCTAAAGGGAAAGCAACACCGCTATAGTTGTTTCGTAATGTACACCTGCATTGTACACAGTAAAACAATATGGAGGCATAAATGTCCGCATCTGAAACATCATTGATTAATCGTCAGGTCGAGCGCGTATCGACTGAACAGGTTCACCAGGCTGCCGAGTATCAGGCCGCCATACTGGCGGATGTTGCCGGTCGCCGCGGTACCCTGCATGGTCGTATCAAACCGCTCGCGCCTCACATGGCCGTTGCAGGCCCGGCAGTTACCGTGGAGGTGCGCCCGGGAGATAATCTGGCCATCCATGCCGCCATGGCCGTCGCACAGCCTGGCGATGTGTTGGTTGTTGACGGGAAAGGCGATCTGACCTGTGCGCTGCTCGGTGAGATTATGGCAACGCAGGCCCAGGCAAGCGGTATTGCGGGCATCATCATTGACGGGGCGGTACGTGATGCCGATACCCTGAGTAAAGGGCATTACCCCGTCTTCGCCGCCGGTCTTAACCCCTGTGGCCCAACAAAATCAATTCCTGGCCGGGTTAATCACCCTATCTCAATCGCTGGCGCGACGGTGCAAGCCGGGGATCTGGTGGTCGCGGATATCGACGGTGTGGTGGTGATCCCGCGTGATGAAGTGCAGGCCGTTATCGCCATGGCCAAAGGGAAACTCGAAACAGAGACCCGACGTCTTGCTGCGATTCGTGAGGGTGATTTACGTCCACACTGGCTTAACGACGCGCTGCGTAAGGCGGGCATGTTATCTGACGGGGAGACGCTGTAATGGAAGGCAAACGCGTTGTACTGGTCACGGGATGCGACCTGGCGGACCAGGCTGTAAACATGCTGCGTGACTTTGACGTGGTGTATGCTGGCCGTCAGCCTACAGAAGATCAGCTGGTTACGCTGTGCGAACAGCACAACCCGGTGGCCATCCTGGTGCGTTACGGCAGGATAACGGCAAGGATCATGGATGCCGCCCCTGCATTACAGGTTATATCGAAACACGGAAGCGGCATTGACGTGATAGACCAGCCAGCGGCAGCGGCGCGTGATATCGCCGTTCGTTCCGCCCCTGGCGCCAATGCAGCAGCGGTTGCAGAACATACCTGGGCATTGATTCTTGCCTGTGCCAAATCCGTGGTCACCCTGGATAAACGTCTGCGCGACGGGTACTGGGATAAAGCCACGCACAAATCGATCGAGCTGGACGGCATGACGCTGGGGCTTATCGGCCTGGGGGCAATTGGCTCGCGGGTTGCGCAGGTGGGGCAGGCATTCGGCATGCAGGTTGTGGCGTATGATCCTTACGCTAAAACGATGCCTTCTGGTTGTGAACGGGCAAACACCTTACCCGACCTTTTATCCCGTGCCGATGTTATCTCCCTGCATTGTCCGCTCACTGACGACAACAGAGAGATGATCAACGCAGACACACTCAAGTACTGTAAACGTAACGCGATTCTGGTTAACACGGCGCGCGGCGGGTTAATTAACGATGAAGCCCTGTTACACGCTCTGAAGGATGGAACCTTGCACAGCGCGGCACTCGACAGCTTTACCAGCGAGCCACTGACCGCCCCGCACATATGGCAAACCGTCGATAACGTCATCATTTCGCCGCATATTGGCGGCGTCAGCGCAGCGTCATACATCAAGATGGGAACCGTGGCCGCCAGCAATATTCTGGACGTTATACGCGTGACTGACGGCGCCACCGTCAGCCCGTGAAACGCAATGATGAATGACCTGTCATTTATCCTCAGCTGTGTAGAGACATTAAAGTTGTATCCTTTAACCTGAAAAAGACTTTAAAGTTGTAAAGTTTTAAAAAAACACATACAAAACATGATGCTAAGTGTGTATCACACGCTGTTCCAACATTATGCCTTGATGTTCTTGCAGGAACTGCAATTTACAGGAGGAAAAAGGTGTTTTTGTAGTTATCTGGCGTTACGTGACAGTGTTGGTCAGATACTTCCACCTCTTCAGAGTTAAAGTTTGATATATGGGAAAAAAAACGCTCCCGGACGGGAGCGTAAGCCAGTGACTTCGGCGTCAAATGAGGGTCTAACAAGTGGAGCTGCGGGTTAATTCTGGGTGATCTGACTGCGATGCTTATCAGCCTGCTGCTGGTGAACAACGGAAGACTGACCATTATTCGCCTTCTCATGTACAGCTGCGGCCTTCTCATGCTCGCTCATTTCAGAAAATGACTTTGCTGTTTCGTTGGTAGCTCCGGGTTTAGCTTTCATCATTTTTTTATGCATTTCAGCCATGTCCTGGTGGGCAGCAGAATTGCTGTTTTGCATCATGTCATGGGACATTGCGGCCTGATCGTGACTGCTCATATCCATCATTGTCATGCTGTCTCCCTGAATTGCACTTTTTTCAGCAGATGACTGCATCTGGTGGGCAGGTGCCTGTGCATTATTTACCTGGTCATGCATGTTCATTGTCTCTGCAGCCATGGCAGATGAAGCGGCAGCCATAATGGCAACAAATGATACGAGAATCTTTTTCATGGTTGGGTCTCCGGTGTTTACATACCCAAACAATCAATGGCTTATAACAGAGAAAGCAGTTGATCTCAGGGCGGGTTAATCATCACTCCAGGAACCAGGTGATTGTGTTATCACGCTGCTCCTGATTTATGAATAATTATAAAAAACCGCCTCTGTTTATCGCGTGACTGAATGATGACAATTTTGTCACCTTCCAGGTTTCTCCTGAACAACGGGATTAATCCATTAACAGGCGCACTTTGAACACAATTTCACGCCCCTGCTGTTCTGCTGACAGCTCGCCGCCGTGAGCATGAATGATCGACCTTGTAATTGATAATCCCAGCCCCGCGCCTTCCGTGTTGTAGAACCTTGATGAGTCTGCGCGATAGAACCGGTCAAACAAACGTTCCAGATTAGCGGGAACCTGGCCGGACATCGTATTCGTAATCATCACGTTCACACAGTCACTGTCACGCTCAAGGTGTATCGCTGTACAGGTGTTATCGGGAGAATACTTGATTGCATTGGAAAGCAGGTTACTGAAAGCACGTCGGAGCATATCGCTGTCTCCGGCAACAACGCCCTCTCCTTCAACCGTGATTGTCTTTCCTGTTTCGTCTGCCAGGGGCTCGAACAACTCACGTAATTCATTCAGTTCGGCTGCCAGATCCACATCATGTTTATCCAGCCGCAGCAGACCATGCTCTGAACGTGCCAGAAAAAGCATGTCACTGGTCATTCGTGACAACCTTTTCAGTTCTTCCAGGTTAGCGAATAAAATTTCGCGGTAATGCGAAACATCCCTTTCCTTAGCCAGTGCAAACTGCGTCTGCATCATCAGATTACTGACTGGTGTGCGCAGCTCATGCGCGATGTCAGACGAGAAATCTGACAGTTTCCGGAATGCCCCCTCCAGGCGATCAAACATATTATTGAACTCCTGCATGGTCTCAGAGATTTCCGGCGGAGCCAGATCGGGATTTAGACGCTGATCCAGGCTGTGTACGGTCATGGAGGAAGCCAGACTGGTCATTTCCCGTAGCGGTTTCAGACCAATACGTGTGGTCAGCCAGCCCAGAAAAACAGAAATAAAGACCAGACCGATATTGAACCAGAACAGCCAGGTACTGAGTTTGTCCATAAACAGGGTGTGATACCCAGTATCCGTGGCAACCGTAATGATGACATGTTTGCTTTTACCCTGTTCCGGCGTCACGGCAACCCGCCGCGAGATACTGCGGTACACGGTGTTATTTTCTTCCGTCTGGATCATATAGTCGAGAATATCACCCGACTTATTAAGCAGGACCGCTGGAACAACAGAATTTTTGGCATAGAGTTCAACAATTTTTTCATTTTCCATGTTTTTTATAGAAATGAATAAGCCATTGTGCCCCACCATCGCATCGTTTATTTTTTCTGATAATGACTTAATATCCGTTTTGTTCCTGAACGTCTCTGTTTTAAGAAACTCTTCGGTGAGCTGAAGTTTACCTGTCAGAAAATCGCGGTCCTGATTATCGAAATAGCCATTAAGGGTGCTAATCAGGATAAAACTTGATAACCACCATACCGTAAGCATCACCGCAGAAAAAATCAGGCTCAGGCGTGTGGTCAGGGAAATTTTGAACCTCACTCTTCTCTGATCTCCAGGACATATCCGGCACCGCGAACGGTATGGATCAGTTTTGGCTCAAAGTCATCATCAATTTTACTTCTCAGACGTCTCACGGCGACATCAATCACATTCGTATCACTGTCAAAATTCATGTTCCAGACCAGGGACGAGATAAGACTCCTGGGTAACACTTCTCCGGTGCGTTGCAGCAGCAACTCAAGCAGAACGTATTCTTTACCGGTGAGATGGATCTTCTTCCCCGAACGGATCACGGTCCGGCGCACCATATCAACGGTCATATCGGCGATGGTGCAGACTGTTGCGGCCTGCGAGCGTGCCCGGCGCAGTAGGGTTCTTACACGTGCAACCAGCTCCGTAAAATCAAAGGGCTTAATCAGGTAGTCATCTGCGCCAAGCTCCAGTCCTTTCACTTTGTCCCGCACGTTGTCCTTTGCGGTTAAAAACAGGACCGGTTCTTCGTGCCCGGACTCCCTCAGTGCGCTGATGATTTGCCACCCGTCGAGGAAAGGCAGCATCACGTCCAGTATTATCAAATCATACTGTCCCTTCGACGCGGCCCCGAGACCATCGCGGCCATTATTAAAGAGATCGGCCTGATAGCCTTCCTCAACCAGTCCCTGCTGCAGGTAACGACCTGTTTTTTGTTCGTCTTCAACGATTAAAATACGCTGCATGGTCAACTCGCTGATATGAAAGTAAAAATCTCACGCATGAGCTTTGGCTGTCCCCTAGCTGACCTGAGACGGAGCAAGCATTCCGAGCCACGCTACGGCGCCCAGAATGATAATCGCAACAACGAATTCTGTCAGGATGCTGTTTCGCATCAGGGCAACGCTGCGATCATAATTCCCTTCCCTGACCATAACTTCAAGCCGGGGACCCAGGTGAAACCGGTTTGCTGCAGCCAGAAGAAGCATCAGAACAAACAGAGCCGTCTTGGCAAGCAATATCCTCCCCCAGGAACTGTTGAATAAGGGAGTTAAGTTACCCTCAGCAATATACAGATAGTTGACCAGCGCACTCCAGGATCAGGGCTACAACAATCACCGTTCCTGCCGTGGCAAATTTTGCCAGGGGAGTCAGATATCACAATGACGCTCTGTGCATTATGCTCGTTTCTGCGCATCAGCAGGATAGCAAATGCAACCAGAGCACCTGTCCAGGCACCTGCAGCGCCGAGATGGGTCAGATCGCTCAGTAAAATGGAGATAGTAATGCAGACCGTCATGCATAACGGCGTGTCCTCCCCAGGCAAGTGTAGCCAGCGCCACGCCCCCACTCATCGTCATCAGCAGGCAGGACAATACTCTCTTATTAGTGTAAAGGAACAAAGCACCGAGTGTGGTAAACAGGGCACAGAGGCCTGACAATCCAGCTAATACCCACATCAGTTTCTTCTATCACCATCTCGATAACATGGATGGATAATTCTCTGAGGTCAGTTACTCCACTCATGGCATTAGATACCAGGAGCATATTAATGCCAGTAAGAATGATGCCTGTAACAACAGCAAAAGTTATAAACGACCTGAAATTAGTCAGGTTATAGGTTTCATGTCTGACACCGCTTATTCCATATATCTGAAAAAATGGCAATCCAAATATTACCATCAAATCCAGATAAAGAAGAAAACGAATAACAATCATAATCAGGTCGTTCATAATATTACTTCACTGTAAAGGTGTAATTACCGGTAATAGGGTGCGTATCTGAAGAAACCGCGCGCCAGTCAACACGATAAGTGCCAGCGGGTAAAGGCTCTCGCGGAATAATGACCATCGATTTAGGGTCAGCGCCTGGCGCCACTTTTGCCGCGACCGGCATCGGAGAATGTGATGACATGCCTTTCATACCCGTCATCGTTAATTTTGCACCTGAGAATTTCACGGTCAGATTTTCCGAGAAATTAAGCTGAATCTTTTCCGGGGCCGCTACGGCTGAATCAGCCTGTGGCACAGAGCTTTTTAATTCCGGATGGGCCATAGCAGAGAAAGCAACGCCCATAACGAGGCCACCTGTAAGAATGGCTTTATTTAAAATCGACATTTTATTTACCTGTTTAGTTGAGTGTTTTATATCAGTGCGTTAAAACCAGATTCTGGCTCCCGCCAGGAATACTACCTGATGGTCTTTCTCACCTTCTCTTTTCGCCATATCGGATGTTTTCCCGTAAAGTTGATTCCAGGAAACGCCTATATAGGGTGCAAACTCACGGCGTATTTCATAGCGCAGCCGGAGCCCCAGCTCTGTGTCAGTCAGTCCCCTGCCGCGACCCCGCGATTCATCATCCTGACTGTAGAAATTCACCTCATAGGATGGCTGGAGTATGAGCCGGTTAGTCAGTAAAACGTCGTATTCTCCTCCCAGACGAAGGGCTGCTTTTCCGCCATTACTGACAAAACCCGTAATTTCAGACTCAAAATTATAGAGTGCCAGCCCCTGAAAACCGACAGCAGCCCAGGTCCGGGCAGAAGCAGGTCTGAAATCCTGCCTGACACCCGCAACCAAATCCCACCATGGGCCAACCGCATGTCCCCAGAGTAACTGCGCTTCAGCCGCCTCCGTTTCCCCATTGCTTCGTTCACCTTCACTCTTTAGCCAAATCCGATCTGTGTCGCCTCCAATCCAGCTGTTAACTCCAGCTGAAATTGTTGGTGTTATCCGACCGTTGCCATTCCAGTTGATCCAGCAGAACCAGATAATTAATCGCACTGTCGTGATCGCATGCCCCTGTAAATTGCCGAATGCAGCCTTCCGGTCGGCATCGGTAACAGGCGGAATTGGCGTTCTGCTCTCAGTTACAATGGGCTCCATTGACGTCATCTCAGTGAAATTCTCATCTGCTGGCATCTGCATGGCAGACATGTCGTGCCCGGCGTGGGGATCTGCAGAGACGGAGCCCGCCGCAATAGAAAGCTGTGAGGTAAAACAAACCGGCGACCAGAACAGGTAT